>NZ_FNRL01000045.1 GCF_900107795.1 Chitinophaga terrae (ex Kim and Jung 2007) | reverse complement strand
ATGTATCTGGAAGCAATGGAAAACCATCCGTAACCGGTACCGTAATCTTATAAAACTTGGCTTATCAAAGTATTACGCAAGGATGTGGAGCAAAACGAGTATAGGTTACAGCCGTGCGGCTCGTAGTCCGATACTATGCAGACCCCTCACCAACGCATACTTTAGGAAAGAAGGCTATGTCGGATTTTACGAACGCTATTATCTGAAAACAAAAAGTCAGATTAAATTATTCTAACAAACCGCCGTATACCAGACCGGTACGTACGGTGGTGTGAGAGGACAGTGAGGGAAATAATCCCTCACTTCCTACTCGATTCATATACTGTAGATTAACAATTGACTGATCGATGAAACAATTATTACTAAAGTATCAACACCACTACAAAGACAATTTTCGTTTAGCCTACCCCGTTGTTATCTCCCAGTTGGGTCATACACTCGTTGCACTGTCCGACAGCATTATCATCGGGCATACAGGAAAAGTTCCACTGGCTGCCGTTTCCCTGGGTAACGGCCTGTTCTCTATTTTCATGGTAACCGGCATAGGAATGTCGTATGGCCTGACTCCCCTCATTGCCCAGGAAAACGGAAGAGGCAACAAAGGCTCTATCGGGCATTTGTTGAGTCATAGCCTTATTATAAATATGATCCTGGGACTGCTGCTGTCTGCCGTGATCGTGATCGGCAGTCATCATCTCTACCTGCTTAAACAGGAAGGCGATGTAGCGGAACAGGCCAGGCCTTTCCTGCAATACCTGGGCCTCTCCTTTATCCCCCTGATGCTGTTCCTTTCATTTAAGCAGTTTGCAGAGGGATTAGGATTTACCCGCCAGGCCATGAACATCAGCATCATCGGCAACGTGATCAACGTTATTATCGGTATCACGCTGGTATACGGATTATTCGGACTGCCCCGCTTGGGCGTAATAGGCGTAGGCATCGCTACATTTACCGACCGCCTGATCATGGGTATTACCATGGCCATCTATGTACTGAGAGCGCCCCGTTTTAAACCTTACCTTAAAACCTTTGGTTTTAACGCGCTGAAAGCGGCTACGGCTAAAAAGATACTGGGCATAGGCACCCCCGTTGCCCTGCAATACATCTTTGAAGTGAGCGCCTTCAGCGGCGCCGCTATCATGGTAGGCTGGATGGGAGCCGCCGACCTGGCCGCACACCAGATCGCGTTAAGCCTGGCTGCAATGACCTACATGATGGCCAGCGGTATTTCCGCTGCTGCTGGTATTAAAAGCGGGAATAATTTCGGGAAGAAAGACTTCAAAGAACTGCGACTGTCGGCCATTGCCAGCTACCACATGGTGCTGGTATTGATGAGCGTTACGGCGGTAATTTTTATCCTTGGCAAAACACTGCTGCCAGCTTTATACATCCAGGACCGGCAGGTGATAGACATTGCCGGCCGCTTGCTGATCATAGCTGCTTTCTTCCAGCTGTTCGATGGCACCCAGGTAGTAGGGCTGGGAGTGCTCAGGGGATTGGGCGATGTAAAGATGCCAACTATCATCACCCTCTTTGCATACTGGGTTTTCGGTATCCCTGTGGGCTACCTGCTGGGTATTAAACTGGGATATGGTGTAGAAGGCGTGTGGTGGGCATTATTATTAGGTCTGCTGATCGCTTCTGTATTATTATTCCTGCGATTCCATTTTAAAACAAAGAAACTGCAGTAATTCGTACTTTCGCCTTATGGAATTATCGGTTTTTTATGCGCCTGATTTACAGTTAGATGCGCAATCATATACCATGAATGAGGATACGTCTAAGTATTGTATCCAGGTGCTTCGCCATGAAAACGGCGATGAAGTATTGCTGGCAGATGGTAAAGGGCATAAGTTCAGCGCTGTGATCACAGACGATAACCGGAAACGTTGCACCGTAAAAATATCGGGTGTCGAAACCCTTACGCCGCCCGCCGCTGCGTTGACAATCGCCATTGCATTCACAAAAAATGCGTCGAGAATAGAATGGTTCCTGGAAAAGGCAACAGAAATTGGCATCCAGCGGATTATTCCATTGATCAGTCACCGGTCTGAGAAGGAAAAGATCAAAGCCGATCGGCTGAATAGCATACTGGTATCTGCCATGCTGCAATCGCAGCAGTTTTACCTGCCGGTACTGGAGTTGCCGCAGGCGTTTGCCCGGTTGGTGAAGGCTGATACCAGTGAACAACGTTTCATTGCACATTGTCTTCCCGCTCAGAAACAGGCTTTAGGAGAAATCATGGAAGCCGGGAAGGATACAATTATCCTGGTAGGGCCGGAAGGCGATTTTACGCCGGAAGAAGTGCAGCAGGCATTGCAGGCCGGCTATAAACCCATCACGCTTGGCGATACCCGCCTGCGTACCGAAACCGCCGGGTTGGTGGCGGTGGTTCTCGCTAACGCGGTTGCACGCAAAGATGTGTAAGGAGGCAAAGAGGCATAAGAAATTTTATAAGTTTATTAAGAATTTTAAGAAATAAAGAAGCGAAGACGGTGACCAAACACCATCTTCGCTTCTTCTTAATTTATATAACAAAAATCTTATGCTTCTTTGCTACTTTGCTACTTTGCTACTTTGCGGGAAACCTCCGCAGGCAATCTTCTTAAATCCCTTATGCCTCTTCGCTTTCTTACGCCTCTCTGCGTGCCAACCCCTCGCATATTTGCCGCACGATCGTTGGTCCTTCATAAATGAAACCGGTATACACCTGGACCAGCGACGCGCCTGCGTCCAGTTTCTCCTGCGCGTCTTCGGCCGTGAAAATGCCGCCTACGGCGATAATAGGGATGCTTCCCTGGCTATGGGTATGTATATACCTGATCACTTCAGTGGCTTTACGTTTTACCGGTAAGCCGCTCAATCCTCCTGCTCCTATTTCATTTACGGTAGCAGCAGGCGTTTTTAAACCTGCCCGGCTGATAGTGGTATTGGTAGCCACGATGCCGGCAAGCTGGGTATCTTTTACAATCTCAATGATATCGTCTAACTGTTCATTAGTAAGATCCGGCGCTATTTTGAGCAGGATAGGTTTAGGCTTTATCTTCTGTGAGTTCAGTACCTGGAGGTGATGCAGCAGTTGCTTTAACGGCTCCTTTTCCTGTAAGGCCCTGAGGTTGGGGGTGTTGGGAGAGCTTACATTCACTACGAAATAATCTACTGTATCATAAAGCGCGTGAAAGCACTTTTCATAGTCTTTTACGGCATCTTCATTAGGAGTAAGTTTGTTTTTCCCGATATTCCCGCCTACAATGATATTGGATTTCTTTTTCTGCAATCTTTTTGCTGCTGCGGCAGCGCCTTCGTTGTTAAAGCCCATACGGTTGATAAGGGCTTTATCTTCCGGTAGCCTGAACAGGCGGGGTTGTTCGTTACCTGGCTGCGGGAGCGGCGTTACAGTGCCTATTTCTACAAATCCAAATCCCAGGCAGGCCAGCTCATCAATGTATTTGGCGTCTTTATCGAAACCCGCGGCCAGGCCAACGGGGTTGGAAAAACGGAGCCCAAATAATTCTTTTTCAAGTCCCTTGGTTTTAACGCCGCAGAAGGCTGTCAGGATAGATTTGCCCAGGGGGAGGGAATAAACTGTCTTTATCCCACGCATTACGCTGTGGTGAATGCTTTCCGGCGGATAGCGGAAAAGGAATTTTTTAATTAGATTATACATTGCAGTCGCAAAGATAATATTTTCGGATTTTCGGGAGTTGAAAATACCTGCTATCTTTGCCCATCATCATGCTTGAGCTCCAGACATTTGAAGCATTATTCAGGGAAAATTATGCGCATTGCCTGGCCTTCGCCAATCATTATACTGGCGACCCCCATATTGCAGAGGAAATCGTCCAACAGGTTTTTCTTCGTATCTGGGAAAAGAGAGAAACGATCTCTATTACAGGCCCGGTAAAAGCATATCTTTTTTCCGCTATCCGCAATACCGCCATTAGCCAATGGCGCAAGGATGCCGTGCGTGCCGAAAAAGAACAGGGATACCAGCAGATCAAAGCAACTACCATCCAGGCAAATGAAGAGGCCAAAGAACTGGAACGCCTTTATCATAAAGCGTTGGAAAAACTGCCGGAACGCTGCAGGGAAGTATTTGTTCTCAGTCGCCAGCAGCATATGAAATATGCCGAAATTGCCGCCGCCATGAATATCTCTGTGAAAACAGTTGAAAACCAGATGGGGAAGGCACTGAAGATCCTGCATGAAGAATTGAAGGAATACCTGCCATTATTAACAGGTTTTTTCTTTTAATATAAACATAGGGGTACCTGCTTGGCAGTTGCGTCTATAATATAACTGTAAAACTTTCAACTAAACATGACATCATCTTTCCCTGACAACGCGATGCAGGACGAAGCCTTGTATACGCTGCTCTGTAAGTATCTGCTTGAAGAAGCGGATGCTGAAGAACGTGCCTGGGTAGATGAATGGAAAGGGCAGGCCCCTGAAAACCTTGTATTCCTGCAATCGCTGGAGCGGGTGCTGAAAGCAGTTACCTCCCCGGCTGCCGTAACGGATGCAAATACTTCAGCCGCCTGGTTGCAGTTGTATGATAAAATGGAAGTTGCACCGGTTAAGCGCATGTCATCGTTCCGGTGGCAGTACGCGGCTGCGGCCTGCCTGGTATTGCTGGTCGGCGGTTGGTGGCTGTTCCGCCTGCAGTCGGCAGAGGTCTATAAAGGCCCGGAACTCGCTACCTTGAGCGATGGAAGTAAAGTGCAACTGACAGGAGACGCCAAACTGGAAGTAGGCCGCAAATTCGCCAAACAAAGAACAGTTAAACTAACAGGCGCCGCAACATTCGAGGTTGAAGGAAATCCCGGCAACCCATTTATTATACAGGTCGGAAAATCAGAGGTTAAAGTACTGGGTACAACCTTCACCGTCGACTATCAGCCTGCCAATGCCAGCCTGAAAGTGCATGTAAGTAAAGGCAAGGTAATGGTGATCGATCATAAACAGCAGGATAGCGTAGTGCTTACAGACGGCATGCTTTTGCAGCAAGATAACATTAAGCCTGTGTTCAGGGTAGCTTCTCATGTAACTGATATGTATAAGAAATCCCTCGCCTTTAATAATACGCCATTGGAAGAAGTGCTGCACACGCTTACCGAGGTTTATGACATTAAGGTTGAAGTATCAAATACAGATTTGCTTAAATTACCTGTTCACACTACCTTCACCAGCGAAACACCGGATGAGGTCATGCACTCTCTGGCTACGATGCTTGATGCAACCTGCGAGAAAATTAACGACCGACAATACAAATTAAAATAGCTGATGCCCCCTTAGGGTGTTACTGCTCACACTTCAATAAAGCTATATATGTCGTTAGCTGCCAAACTGCTGACGGGAATGTTAATTTTTTGTTTCCCTTTAAAAGTATTTGCCTGGAACTGGCAGACAAAAATTACGCTGGCTGTAAAAGACCAGACTTTAGAACAGGTATGCGCTTTAATCGAAAAAGAATATGGCATCCCTTTTTCCTACAGCGCCGGCCTTGTCAACGTATCTGAAAAGGTAACTATAACTGTGCGCAACGAGCGACTGAAAACAGTGCTGGAAAAGATCTTTACCCCGTTCGATATCCGTTTCACCAGGATAGGCGATCAACTGGTGCTATTGCCGCAGAAAAAACAGAAGATCACTTTAAGCGGGTTTGTAAGAGATGCTGTCAGCAATGAAAACCTGATCGGCGCCACGGTTTTCGACCCCCTGACCAAACAGGGAACAACCACTAATGCCTACGGCTTTTTCAGCATCACCCTGCCGGCAGATACCGTGTCGCTCCTGTTTTCCTATATCGGGTACACTACCCGCCTGTTGACAGTAGATAAAAAATTCAATGACCTGTTACAGGTTCATCTCAAACCGGCTGGTAGTTTAAAAGAAGTAGTAGTATCGTCGGAAAGCCCGTTGCAGGAACAAACCCAGATGAGTAAAATGACCTTGTCGAACACCGACTTGAAAGGCATGCCAAGGTTGTTGGGAGAAATTGATGTGCTGCGTACGCTGCAATCGCTGCCTGGCGTAAGCAGCGGCTCAGGAGCCGGCGGGCTTTATGTAAGAGGGGGAAGCCCCGATCAGAACCTGGTGTTGATAGACGGCAGCCCGGTTTTTAATTCCAGTCACTTTTTCGGCGTTTTTTCTTTGATAAATGCCAATGTTGTTAAAACTACGGATCTCTATAAAGGCGCGTTTCCTGCAAGGTTCGGAGGCCGCCTGTCTTCCATTATCGACATCGCTACCAAAGAAGGCAATATGAAAGCTTTTCATGGCGACGCCTCTATTGGCCTTATTTCTACCAATGTGAACGTGGAGGGACCTATCATAAAGAATAAAACATCTTTTGTTTTATCGGCCCGCCGTTCCTATCCCGACCTGTTGATCAAACCCGCCCTGGTACAGGAAGACGCCCTGGGTACCGATGGCGATTTCCAGGCGTATTTCTATGATTTCAACCTGAAGGTCAATCATATTTTTTCGCCCCGCGACAGGATCTTCCTTAGTATCTATAAAGGAGAAGATTACCTGTTGATTGAAGACCGGAGCGAGAAAAATAAAGTCAACGACAGCAACCTGGGAACCAGGTTTGAACTCGGCTGGGGAAATACTATCTCCGCTGTCCGGTGGAATCATATCTATCATCCGGGCCTGTTCTCTAACGTTACTTTTAACTACTCACAGTACGAGTTCTTCACCCGGTACCAGCATAATTACCTGTTGCCCGACAGCGTGAACACCTCGGAGATAAACGGCAGATATAACAGCCAGATGGCTAATGCGGCGCTGAGAATAGATTTTGATTACCGGCCTATGCCTTCACATACTATCAAGTTTGGAGCGGTAGGTACCATGCATTATTTCAAACCTGGCAATTCGTCGTATGTGGATAAAGAAAGCCCCGTTAAACCATTGGATACCCTGAACAGGGGGATGCGTATTACAGGAACAGAAGTGGTCCTGTATGCAGAAGATGAATGGAGAGTGCGTTCAAATTTCTTTGCTAATATTGGTTTGCATACTTCTCTTTTTACCGTGGAAGGAAGGTATTACTGGTCGCTGCAACCCCGTCTGGGCCTGCGTTATCTCCTGCCTGCCAACTGGGCTTTGAAAGCGGCCTATACGCTGATGAACCAGAATATACATTTGCTTTCAGGTACTACGTTAAGTTTGCCTACCGACATCTGGGTGCCGTCTACCCAACGGGTAGCGCCTATGACGTCCCAGCAGATCACTGCCGGTATCGCCAAATCGTTTGATGAGCTGAAATACGAATTCTCGTTGGAAGGGTATTATAAATCCATGTACAACATGATCGAGAGCAACGATAACTTCGGCATCTTTAACAAAGACCTGGGCCGCTGGGATCAGAATGTTACCGTTGGTAAAGGCTGGAGCTACGGTGCGGAGGTTATGCTGCAGAAAAAGAAAGGCGCCACTACCGGTTGGATAGGGTATACGCTATCCTGGTCCGACAGGCGCTTCGAAGGAGTTAACAATGGAAGATTATTTCCATATAAATACGATCAGCGGCATAATATTGACGTTGTACTGGTGCATCAGTTGTCTAAACATTGGGAAGTATCCGCATCCTGGCATTTTAATTCAGGTTCGCCGTTTACGCTGCCGGTGTCTTCTTATGAAGGCATAGACCATCCGTCGCCCTGGGACCCTGCGCAGCCTTCGACTATAGACCGGTATACTGAACGGAACAATTTCCGTGGAATAGCTGCACATCGTTTGGATGTAGGCATTACCTACAGCAAGCAGAAAAAGTATTGGCTGAAATCATGGAACTTCAGCGTTTACAATGCGTATAACCGCAAGAACCCTTATATCTACGCATTAGGAGCAGATCCGGGAACGAAAGAAAGGTACCTGGGCCAGTTGAGTATTTTGCCTATACTGCCCAGTATTACTTATGCTATTAAATTTTAGCTCATGAAAGTATTAAAGAAGATCTTCGTTTATGCTATAGGGTTAGTACTCATCAGTTGTGAAAAAAAGGTGCCCTTTCATGTGCCTTATGAAGGAAACAAAATAGTTGTAAATAGCCTTATCCAGCCGGATAGCCTGTTATATGTGCGCGTAACAAGCAGTACGCCCAGTAATGTGTATAATGAAGATGGTTTCCCTGAAATCAAAAATCCTGCAATTGTGTTGACGGCAGATGGAGAACAATTGCCGGACCTGAAACCCATGTTGATAAATGGTAAAACATGGTGGGTTTCCAATACTCCTGCAGTATTGGGCAAGCAATACCAGGCAAAGGTATCGGCAGCAGGATTTACACCGGTAGAGGCAAAAGATACGATGCCCGGGGCCCCCGCGGCAGAGCAGCTGGGCGCGCTTCGCAACAGCAAGCGTATACAGTTTGTACTGAAAGACAGGCCAGGCGCAACGGATTATTACAGGATAAGAGTTGCCGCCACTACTCCGGATTCTGTTACCAGTTGGCTTTTATTCAGGCTGGATCCTGCATTTAATAATAACCTCATCGATTTCTTTACACGGGAAAATTTTACCAGCCTTGTAATGAACGACGAGAGGTTCGACGGGAAAACAATTACGTTCGTATTGGAAACTGCTTTTCCTATACCTGCAAAAACAAGACTGACAGTAGAGATCAGCGCTCTTACTTCTTCAACGTATCAGTATTTCAGTACCTTGCTTGCACAGTCAGAAAGCCTTTCTGCTATTACGGGCGCTCCCGTACGGGTTTTTTCCAATGTAACAAATGGCTACGGCATACTAGGTGGTATTAATGCTAAAAAGTTGACCATTACAGTAGAATAGCTGTTACAATTCGTCGTCGTGTTCCCGGCCGGTGATCACATTGCTGATGTCGACCGACATTTTAATCGAATGCTTAATAATTACATTGTCCAATGCTTTTTTTAGTTGTGGTCTTGCCTGGTTAAGCGAGGGATAGGTTTCGGCAGCGAGCTTCTTTGCCGCCTCAATCAGCCCATCCTGTAAATTGACAATTTTGATCTGCTCCTGCATAATGCTTTCGTTCATCGGCGAAAGCGGGTCCATTAACTCATCCCAATCCATGTATAAATAATTTTGCTGTTGAATAAACACAGGAAAAATTATTTAGTTGAACAACGAACGAAAATTTTCATAAAAAAGATTGTCGCCGCGGTATTACTGCACCAGCCGGGCTTACCGGGCTGATGGTTATGTGATAAAGCAATGCCATCAGGTATTTTCCCGATTATGGAAATCTTTTTCCTGATATGAGCAATTGACCCAAACAGCTTCATTTAATTTTGTTCTACCCTATCTTACTAAACTCAACATTCATTGTTTGTTTATAGTAGATCAAGAGTGATGTTTTAGTCCTGATAGCGGTCAAATACCTGGCCGCTGCAGGCACAAAAAAATGTAGCCAATGTGTAATTATCAGACTTTGTATCATGGCAACACAGGATATGTGATCCGTTGCCAACAGTGTAAGGGACTTCAGCTGGCATTTGGAACAACCGTGATCAGCTTTAACCTCGAAGAATTTGAATGCTTCACAAAAATGGTCACCCGCCTGGCGGATGACCATAAGTATGAATCAGAAAATGAAAAGGCTATTTGTTTGCCGCTTCCCGCAGATCATGTAATGATGTTGCTGACCCCGGGCGAAATCACCTCTTTATCCCGCATGACGGCGGAAGTACAGGCGCTGCTCACTACCTACGAGATACTGGAATCGGCTTCCTGAGGCTAGTGATGGAAACCGCCTGCTTCCTGCTGGGTAAGAGGTTCTCTTACCGGGTGTTCTTCAAAATACCTGACGCAACGTGTGTAGTCATTAACCAGCAGGTCGGCCATATCCCGGCTGAACCCATGCCTGATCAATACGCGTTGTACCGTAATATCGGCTGCTGCTCCCGTAAGCGGGTAAGAAGCTATCTGCCAGCCCCGTGAACGGATCTTGTCCGACAGGTCGTATAATGTAAATCCGTGATCGCCCGGTTTTAACGTCCAGCATGCACCCGGTACGCCGCCGCCTTTCCCGTTGTACAGGATATCAAAATGCCCCAGCTTTTCAACTTTCTCGGCTATATAAGCCCCATGATCCAGGCAGGCCTGTTGCAGCTTCCTGTAGCCCTCTTTACCGTGGCGAAGCAGGTTATAATATTGCGCAACTATTTGTCCGCCCGGCCGGCTGAAATTCAGTGCAAACGTAGGCATATCACCTCCCAGGTAATTCACCCTGAAGATGAGGTCTTCCGGCAGGTCTTCTTTTTCACGCCAGATCACCCAACCAACACCTAAAGGACTTAAGCCGAATTTATGTCCTGATACGTTGATGGATTTGACACGCGGTATCCTGAAATCCCAGACCAGGTCCGGCGATACAAAAGGTGATATGAAACCGCCACTGGCGGCATCCACATGGATCGGTATATCCAGCCCTTTCTCTTTTTCCAGTTTATCCAACGCTTCCGCAATTTCCAGTACGGGTTCGTACATCAGTGTAAACGTTACGCCAAACGTAGGAACAACGCCTATTGTATTTTCATCAACCAGTTCCAATACCTTCTCAGGAGTTAAATTGTAACGGCCATGTTCCATTCCCACTTCTCTCAGCTCCACATCAAAATACCTTGCAAACTTGTGCCAGCAAACCTGTACAGCGCCGCAGATGAGGTTAGGTTTACCGGCAGGCTTGCCTTCTTTTTCTCTTCTCTGCCTCCATTTCCATTTCAGTGCAAGACCGCCGAGCATTGCCGCTTCGCTGGAACCGGTAGTGCTGCAGCCTAAAGTGGAAGCGCTTTTCGGAGAATTGAAAAGATCGGCCAGTATATGTACGCACCTGTTCTCTATTTCCGCAGTCTGGGGATATTCATCTTTGTCTATCATGTTTTTGTCTAAGCATTCATCCATCAGTTTATGAACATATTCATCCAACCAGGTTTGGCAAAATGTGGCCAGGTTCATTCTCGAGTTCCCGTCCAACATCAGTTCATCATGCACCAGGTGATAAACCGTACGCATATCCTGCGCCTGTTCGGGGATCTTGTATTTGGGAATGCTTTCGCGGCTATCGGCCGATGCATACAGCCCGATACGGGAGTTTTCATTTTCTTCTTTGCGTGTGAATAAAGGCATGACAAAAGGGGCTTATGGGTGAAGAAATTTGTATGAGTGTTTAACAACCGTTGGCAGTACTTGTTCAATTCATTTTCAAAAATTAATCCTGCAACCTTCCTTTGAACAAATACAATATTGATAGTGTTACCTAATACACCATCATAGTTCTGTATTCTCTCGTTACTTAACCTCTTGAAACATGACCTGGTTACACCATACATTTCAGCAGTACCCCGAACTTGCAATATTCCTGACCCTTTCAGCAGGCTTCTTTATAGGGAGCCTGAAAGTGGGTAAGTTCTCGTTAGGATCCGTAACTGGTGTTTTGCTGGTAGGAGTTATTGTTGGCCAGTTGGATATTTCTATATCCGCGAATGTAAAATCAGTTTTCTTCCTTATGTTCCTTTTCGCCGTAGGCTATAGCGTAGGACCGCAATTTTTTGCAGGGTTGAAGAAAGACGGATTGCCGCAGGTATTGTTTGCCGTCCTGATGTGCGTAGTTTGCCTGGTGGCGCCCTGGCTGCTGGCTGTAGCTTCCGGTTATAATGTAGGACAGGCCGCGGGGTTGTTATCAGGGTCTCAGACCATTTCAGCGACTATGGGAGTGGCTTCAGATACTATTAAGCAACTAAGCGTTTCAGAAGCACAGAAACAAGCATGGATCAACGCGATGCCGGTCTGTTATGCTGTGACCTATATTTTCGGTACCGCCGGCTCTGCCTGGATACTTTCCAGTATAGCGCCTTTAATGCTCGGAGGAATTGAGAAGGTAAGGGCAGAAACAAAAGAGTTGGAAAAGAAATTAGGTTCCGGCGATCCCACGCTGGACCCTGGCATGCGCTCCGCATTTATTCCTGTCACCTTCCGTGCATATGAAGTAACTGATCAGTCGATTGCGCTCAACAAACAAGTGCAGCAACTGGAAGAAGAGCTAGGCCGGCGGAATCACAGGCTCTTTATAGAACGCATACGGAAGAACGATAAAACGATTATCGACCCCGTGCCTGATTACGTAATACAGAAAGGGGATGAAATAGTATTGAGCGGAAGAAGAGAATATGTACTGGGAGAAGAAAGCGGGTTAGGCCCGGAGATAGTAGACCTGGAGCTGCTGAATTTTCCGGTTGAGAATGTGATGGTGTACGTAATTAAGAAAAATATAATTGGCAAAACGATCAACGAATTAAGGAATATGGATTTCATGCACGGCGTTCCTGTGCAGAGTCTTAGGCGAGCCGGTATTTCGCTGCCGGTATATGGAGAAACGGTGTTGCAGAGAGGCGATAATATTGAACTGGTGGGATATAAAAAAGATATGGATAAAGCTGCTGCGCAGATAGGCTACGCAGAAATACCTACAGATAAAACAGATATGATCTATGTTGGATTAGGCATCGTGTTGGGCGGAATTGTAGGCGCCATGAGCTTTAAAGCGGGAGGCGTTCCGTTAAGTCTTAGCACCAGCGGAGGCGCATTGATCGCGGGATTGATATTCGGATGGCTGCGTTCCCGTCATCCTGCCTTTGGAAATATTCCTGAACCGGCGTTATGGGTAATGAATAATGTAGGGTTGAATACATTCATTGCAGTTGTCGGGATTACCGCAGGCCCCAGCTTCGTGGAAGGGTTCAAACAGGTAGGATGGGGATTGTTCCTGGTTGGGATAGGCGCTACTGCAATTCCTTTGCTGGCGGGCATCCTGATGGGCAGGTATATTTTTAAGTTCCATCCGGCACTCACCCTCGGGTGTACAGCCGGCGCAAGAACCACTACCGCGGCATTATCGGCTATCCAGGAATCCGTGCAAAGTAAATTGCCGGCATTGGGGTATACGATCACGTATGCAGTTGGCAATACCTTGCTGATCATTTGGGGAGTAGTACTGGTATTGTTAATGACCTGAAACCTCTAAACTACCCGCTATTGTGAAAACCAGATCTACCCGCTGTATCAGCGCTTTCGCGCGTGTAATTATTGTTTCAATGCTATTCTGCAGTACAACTGTATTGGCTCAAACAGATACCGCCAATCCCGGTAAGGGATTAACGCGTAATATGATCGAGAGTGGCAAATACCAGGGTTTTTTGTTCACTGACGTAAAAGGCATACGGTTGCAATTCAATGGATATGTACAGACAGATTTCCTGCATGATTTTATGCAGGTAGGGAACATACATGCAATGCAGCCGTCTTCCATCACTACGCCTACTGTATACGATGGGAACACCGCTTTTACGATACGCCAGTCACGTTTTTCATTTACGGCTTACGGAGCCCCGGATGCAAAGGGACGGGCATTGAAGGCCGTACTGGAATTTGATCTCTGGGGCAGTACTTCCGGTCAACCCCGGCTGCGTCATGCGTACATCCAACATGGTAAATGGTTGTTTGGGCAATACTGGAGCAATTTTATGGATAATGATAACTGGCCTAACGTTGTGGATTATTGGGGGCCGAATTCGTACATCTTTACCCGTCTGGTACAACTACGTTTTACACAAAACATAGGCAGATCGGCAACTCTTTCGTTCTCGGCCGAACAACCCGGAGGGGATATTACCATTCCCGATACCTGGGCCGGCAGAACTGTATATCCCGATGTAACAGGCGCGTTGCAATTCAATTTCGGGAAAGGCGATGAAAGCCATGTACGGATCTCTGCGTTGTTTCATCCTATCGATTATAAAAATGCAGATAAGAAAAATAAAACCAACATTGCTGGCGCCGGAAATATTTCAGGTAACATCAATATGTCGAAGAACAATGATATCAAATTCCAGTTGGCTTACGGCGCCGGCTACGCGAAATATTCAGAGGATCTCGGAGGGCTGGGATACGATGCTTATGCCTCCGCGCAGGACAAGCGTTTGAGGAATATTCAAATGATAGCGCCCTGGCTGTATTTCGATCATTTCTGGACTAATAGTTTAGGATCTACTATCGGTTACGGGTACCTGCATTTGAATACCCGTGATCTGAACATGCCTGATAATTCCATTAAGGAAACACATTATGCTTCTTTCAATACTACTTATTATTTCACATCTTTTTTCAAGATAGCAGGAGAAGTGATGTATGGGCGCAGGGTAAACATCAGTAACGAAGCAGGAGATGACGTGAGAGGACAGTTCAGCGCATTCTTTAAATTCTGATCAAAAGAAAATCTACAACTATGAGAATTGCTTTTGCTGTGTTAACGGTATTATTCCTGGGAAGCGCAACTACGGCTTTCGCCCAGAAAAAGTTGAGACCCGCAGATTACAATGCGGTGATCAACGAGGCCTATAACAGGTTTAAAGATGAAAAAGAGGGAAAGAATGCAGATTATATACCGTTCCTGGCGAAGGTAGATCCCGGAATGTACGGCATTGTGCTGGTAACAAAAGACGGACAGGTATACCAGGTTGGAGAAACGAAGTTTGAATTCGGGATTGAATCTATCGAAAAAGTATTCACCCTGTGCATGGCAATGGAGTTGTTTGGCGACCAGGCGATCCTCGACAAAATAGGCGCTGATCAGACAGGTTTGCCATTCAACTCGGTTCCGGCCATTGAAATAGATGGTAAAAAGCCGTCTAACCCCTTGGTGAATGCCGGCGCAATGGCTACAACCAGTTTGCTGACAAGTCATTTTGGCCATGAAGCGGCCTGGGAGAAAGTGGATGATTATTTCGCGGGATTTGCGGGCAGGCGGCTTAAAATAATAGATGAGCTGTATAAATCGGAAGCTGCTACCAACGAACATAACCAGGCCATCGCTATGCTGCTGAAATCTTATGGTTATATGTACGATGATCCTTTGTTTGCCTGTGATTTCTATACCCGCCAGTGTTCCTACGGCGTAAATGCTCATGACCTGGCCTTAATGGCCGGTACGTTGGCGAACGGCGGGGTAAATCCTGTTACTAAAGAAAGGCTGATCCAGGAAAAATATGTTCCAAAGGTCCTGGCCATTATGGGAACAACCGGTTTGTACGAAACTACGGGGCAGTGGATGTATAAGGTAGGCCTGCCCAGTAAAAGCGGTGTGGGAGGCGGTATTATTTCCGTTATGCCCGGCAGGTTCGCCATAGCAGTGTTCTCTCCGCCGTTGGACAAAGCCGGGAACAGCGTGCGGGCCCAGGAAGCCATCAAATTCATTTCCGATAAACTAAACGCTAACGTATATATCGGCCAGTAGTTTCACGCGGTGGTTTCACGCAAAGGGGCAAAGAGGGCGTAAGAGGCATAAGGATTTTTTTAAGAAAATAAGGAAGCAAAGAAAAAGAAGTTTATTAAGAAAATTAAGAAAGCAAAGAGGCGATAATTATGTTATGTTATATAACACAAATATCGCCTCTTTGCTTTTTTATTCTTCGCTTCGGGCAAAAAATCCTTTGCTTCCTTATTTTCTTAAAAAAATCCTTATGCCTCTTACGCCCTCTTTGCCCCTTTGCGTGAAATCTTTGCGTGAAATCTCGTAAATTCATAAAACAAGTTATCACTTTAACATGTTTATGAGTTATGGATGTAAAGGATTACTATAAAATACTAGGCGTAGAGAAATCGGCGACAAGTGAACAGATCAAGAAAGCCTACAGGAAACTGGCCGTAAAATACCATCCCGATAAAAATCCGAACGATAAGGCTGCAGAGGAAAAATTCAAAGAGATCAATGAAGCATATGAAGTATTGAGTGATGAAGATAAGCGCAAAAAATACGATCAGTTCGGAGAAAACTATAAGTATTACGAGCAACATGGCGGACGGCCGGAAGATTTCGACTGGTCGCAATACGGCGGAGGCGGCGGAGGCCATACTTACTCGTACCAGGGTAACATGGAAGATATGTTTGGAGGAGCCGGCGAAGGTAACTTCTCTGACTTCTTTGAACAGCTTTTTGGCGGCAGGTTCTCCGGCGGCGGCAGTCGCAGGCAACAGGGACCTGGAAGAGGCCGGGATGTGCAGGCTACTATGCAGGTATCGCTGGAAGATGCCTATACAGGGGCTACCCGGCAGGTAGAAGTGGGAGGCAGCAGGCTGAATATTAAACTGAAACCGGGGTTGTATGATGGCCAGGTGATCAGGCTTAAAGGGAAGGGCAACCCGGGCAGGAAAGGCGGGGAGAACGGCGACCTGCTGATCACTATCCAGATTGCACCGCATCCGCAATACGAATTAAAGGGCCAGGACATTTATACAGATCTGGCGCTGCCGTTATATACAGCGGTACTTGGCGGAAAAGTACAGGTCAGTTTGCCTGGCTCCGCGTTGAATATGAATATTCCTGCAGGTACTGACAGCGGGAAAGTGTTCAGGCTGAAAGGCAAAGGTATGCCAGCTTACAACAACCAGGGACCGGCAGGAGATTTGTACCTGAAAGCGATAGTACACATTCCTACAGATCTTTCCGAAAAAGAGAAAGAATTGTTTCAGCAACTTTCACAATTAAAAGCGAACGGGCATGCTTAAACTATTTGATTATCTCGAAGAAGTGATTGCGACTGAGAAAATTTCGCAACTCAACACGCCGAAATTATTGTATACGGTTAGCGAAATCATGCAGGAGCTGGGATATACCCAGGCAGGTATGGAACAGGAACCCTTAGACAGGGCCATGCATGCCTGTGCTGCGCTCAACATACCGGTCGACTACAACTTTAAGAAAGTATACTATTTTAAGGATGGGGAGCTGGTCACGGATTGGCAACTATCTGAATTGGCTTCCTATCTGTTTATGATCAATTGCAACCCTCTCAACCCCTTTGTAGCAAAAGCCCAACTGATCTTTATGATGAAAGACAAAGTATGAGAGATACAAACAGGACAGGCATACTCATAGTGGTAATAATGGGAACTATTATGGCTGGAATTGATTCCAGCATTGTTAATATATCCCTGCCTGTTATGAGCAAGCAGTTTAACTGTACCCTTTCCGAGATCGAATGGGTGATCACAGTTTATATGCTCAGCTTTTCAGTACTTATGCCGCTTACCAACTGGCTGAAGAACAGGATAGGTTTCTTTAACCTGTACATTGGGGCTATTTCACTTTTCACCCTGGGGTCGTTGCTCTGCGCCTTGTCGACCAGCCTGAATTTCCTGCTGGTGGCCAGGGTGATACAGGCATTGGGCGGCGGCGCAATGGCGCCAACTTCCATGGCTATCATCTCCTATATTTTTCCTGCCAGGGTCAGGGGAACGGTGTTGGGATGGTGGGGCCTCGGCAACCTGGTGGGACCTGCTATAGGACCGACATTGGGAGGTATTTTAACAGAGAAATTTGGCTGGCCTTCCATCTTCTATATCAACCTTCCTATTGGAATTATTACAGTGGTACTGGCTTACAGGTACCTGGATGTGCTTCGGAAGCAGGCGAAGTTCAAGTTGCCTTTTGACCTCGCAGGCTTCGTAGTCCTCACCATTTTCCTGGTGGGTTTGCAATATGGCGTTGCCAGGGCAGAAGTGGTAGGGATCACCTCTCCGCAGATCCTGGCGGTACTTGGAATCGCCGTACTTTCGCTGATCGCATTCATTTTTATTGACAAACGCAGGAACAACCCGATCATAGACCTGAACCTTTTTACCAACTATGCTTTCGTTAGTTGCATCCTGGTAACCGTGTCGCGGGCCGCGGCGTTATTTGGGGGCTTGTTCCTGATGCCTTTTTTGCTGCAGGAGCAGATGGGATTTTCGGAAAGCATCTCAGGTCTGCTGATCCTGCCCAACTCCGTGTTTATGGCGGCATTAATGCCTTTTGCAGGCAAATGGTCGGATAAACATGGGTCGAGGGAGATCTCGATACTGGGAATACTGCTGCTGGCGGTATCGATGTATCTTTTTGCAGGGCTGAATAAAGGCAGCAGCATATCAGCTGTTATAGTGACGATGGTGGTACGTGGCATAGGCATGGGATGTTTGCTGGCGCCTTTGAATTCGGCCACTTTAAGTGCAGTAAGGCCAAGCGAGGTAACAATGGCATCCTCAATCAGTACGCTTATGCAGCAGGTAGGGGGAGCTATCGGGATAGCGGTGCTGGCAATAATCACCCAGGGGGCGTATAACCGGCGTGTCCTGGAAGGGGCCAGTAGCATGGACTCTCACCACCAGGCCCTGAGGGAAGGGTTTCATATTTCCATGATCATATTGTTGGTAACCCTGATCCCGGCCTGGTTTATGCCCCGCAGAAATCTTGTACTGAAAGACGCGAATGAACATATTGACACGTAATTTCGTGCATGATTATTGGTTAGTATGACCAAACTGTTCCAGAAGTATGACAAATGGCAAGAAGCATATTTTAATGATCGATGACGATGAGGACGATTTTTTCCTGGTAAATGCGTTATTGCAAGACATTTCTCCCGACCAGTATGCGCTTGAATGGGCGCCTTCTTACCAGGAGGGCGTAAAGGCCATTGCAGCCAGGGCGCATGACCTTTACCTGGTCGATTATCGTTTGGGAGCTCACACAGGGATAGATGTGTTGCATCATTTCCGCAATCTGGGATATAAAGCGCCCGTGATCTTGTTTACCGGGAAGGGGGATTATCATATAGACAAGGAAGCGATGCTGGCAGGGGCTTCCGATTACCTGGTGAAAAGCGAGATCAATGCTGCCTTGCTGGAAAGAGCCATTCGTTATACCCTTGACAAATTTGATCACCTGCTGGCAATAGAGAAAAGTGAAAAGCGCTATTTCAGCATCTTCGAAAAATCCAATGACCTAATTTTACTGACCGACAATGAGAACCGGGTGATAGCCGCCAACCCTGCCGCGCTGCAGGTATTGCATTACCAGGAAGATGAATTGTATGATACGCGGTTATCGGATCTTTTCGCGAATAACGAAGAGGCGGAGGATTTTAAAGAGCGGTTGCGTACCTCGGGGGGCGTACTGCAACGGGAGTACGCTTTTAAAAGTGCGGCCGGGCAGCAGTTAGATGTGATGATGAACGCTTCGGTGCTGGATGCCAACAAGCAACTTTATCTCTGTATCATACAAGACATTACCGCAAGGAAACAAAAAGAACGGGAAAAGCAACAGCAGGAAAAATTTGTTATTACCGGCCGCATCGCCCGGCTAATTGCACATGAAGTGCGCAACCCGCTCACCAACATACTCCTGGCAGTCTCGCAAGTGAAGTCAGAGCCTTTGTCTGAAGATCCTAACGCCCAGCTATATCTTGATATTATGGAGCGCAACTGCCACCGGATCAATCAACTGGTTACAGAGTTGCTGGAATCCACGAAACTGTCGGATATGCACCTGACCCCGCTCAGTATCAATGCCCTGGTGAATAAGGCGCTTACGCTGGCCAACGACAGGTTCCAACTGAATAACATCGCAGTGGAAAAGCACCTGGAACAGGTATCCAGCATGATAATGGGCGACGAGGATAAGCTGATCATTGCCTTGCTGAACATTATCATTAACGGGATAGAGGCTATGAAGGCGGGAGAAGGGAAGATGGTGATCAGTTCCTATACCGATCAGAATAACGTTTGTTTGCGTATAACCGACAACGGTAGTGGTATTGAACCGCAGAACCTGGTAAAGTTGTTTGAGCCTTTCTTCACCAATAAAACAAAAGGAACAGGCTTGGGGCTTACTGCCACACAGAATATTGTTATCCAGCATAAGGGAACAATCGCTGTAGACAGCACCCCTGGAAAAGGAACCACTTTCACGCTCTGCTTCCCTAAGGTCTGATAAAAAAGGACACACCTTGCGATGCGTCCTTTTTCACGTTAATTGTTAATTGTTAGTCTAAATTCTCTATAATACCGGCAATCCCTTGTCCACCTCCCACACAGGCTGTTACGATGCCATATTTCTTATTCAGTCGTTTCATATCGTTCAGCAATTGCACGGTTAGCTTAGCGCCTGTACATCCCAGGGGGTGACCCAGGGCAATAGCGCCGCCGTTGATATTGACGATATCGGGGTTCAATCCCAGTTCCCTGATCACGGCAATGCTTTGGGAAGCGAATGCTTCATTCAGTTCTACCAGGTCTATGTCGTTCAGGGATTTGCCTGCCTGTTTTAAGGCTTTAGGAACGGCAGCCACAGGGCCGATTCCCATAATTCTTGGCTCTACGCCGGCAGAGGCGCAGGCAACCAGCCGGCCTATGGGTTTTACCCCCAGTTCTTTCACCATTTTTTCGCTCATCACGATCACGAAGGCGGCTCCATCCGATGTTTGCGAAGAGTTGCCCGCCGTTACGCTGCCGTTGGCGGCGAATACCGGTTTCAGTTTGGCCAGCGCTTCAAGAGAAGTGTCGGCGCGCGGACCTTCGTCTGTATCTACGGTAAAGGAACGTTTAGCTTTTTTGCCTTTTTCGTTCACATATACTTCTTCGATATTGATAGGGAGGATACCCGATTTGAAATACCCGTTCTGTATCGCATTGATAGCTTTCTGGTGCGATTTAAGGGAGAATTCGTCCTGGTCTTCCCGGCTAACTTTATATTCCTTAGCTACTGCTTCTGCGGTTAGGCCCATGCCGATATAATAATCGGGGTGGGTAGAAGCCACCGTGTAGTTAGGTACTGTTTTCCATCCGGCTGTGGGCACGAGGCTCATACTTTCGGTACCGCCGGCAACGATACAGTCGGCGAGTCCGGCCTGGATTTTAGCGGTAGCAATTGCAATTGTTTCCAGTCCCGACGCACAGTAACGGTTCACTGTCATGCCCGGTACTTCTATTCCCAGGGCCCGTACGGAGATCATACGTCCGATCTGCAAACCTTGTTCAGCTTCCGGTACGGCATTTCCCACTATCAGGTCGTCCACTCTTTTCGGGTCTAATTGGGGTACAGATTGCAGTAACCCGGTTATTACATCCACTGCCAGATCGTCAGGTCTGTAAAAGCGAAATCCACCTTTTTTAGACTTACCTACCGCTGTGCGGTATCCGGCTACTATATACGCATCTTGCATCTGAAATAAATTTAATAATGAGCTATCGGAGTATCAATTACATGGATAGTTTTCCACATTTTGGCACTATTACCAAATTTAATTAAATAAAGTAGATAAATTTCCGGAAGAACCGTTAAATTTGCGTCCACGTTTTTTAACATTAATTGACTCCCTAGCTCAGTTGGTTAGAGCTACTGACTCTTAATCAGTAGGTCCTGGGTTCGAGCCCCAGGGGGGTCACTTAACAAAGAAATTGCTCTATCAGATACAAGTCTGGTAGGGCTTTTTTTGTTTTTACTCTCTCTCATTTTATATGTTTTTCCAACTCTCTGGTGGAAAATCTGGTGGACTTACCCAAAATCTCTGGTGACTTTTTACCCCTTCTAACATTCTCACTATTAATCTCTTACACATTTACCCTTTACTCCCAAAATTGAAAAACATGGAAAACAGAGTGGACATTTTGTTTTTTGCTAAACTCAAAAAGAAAAACAAGAAAAATCTTGCTCCTATTTATGCAAGACTTGTAGTAAACCATGACAGGTATGAATTTTCCACAGGATTCTCTATTGATGAAAAACTCTGGAATGGCAAAGCTGTAAAGGTTTCAGGAGACAGCCAACAAGCTGTTTTAATTAATAACTATATAAATACAAAGAAGCTGGAGGTATTTAAAGCATACAATGAACTATTGCTTGATCAGCAGCTTATAACACTTACCAGCATAAAGAATAAAGTTTTTGGAATAAAGGAAGAAACCAGTAAAACTCTCCTTCAACTGGTAGACTATCATAATACCCTCTTCAAAAGCAAGATTGGCACTGATACAGCCATTACCACCTATAACAAGTACAAGGTAACCAGAAGAAGGTTGGTGGATTTCCTGAATTATCAATACAAGAAGAAAGATATTTATTTGAATGACCTTAAGCTAGAATTTGTTGCCAGTTTTGACCTTTACCTGAAAGTAGTTTTTAAAAACAGCCATAACACTGTGGTAAAGCACTGCAAAAACTTAAAAGCTATCATTAACCTGGGTATCCAATATCAGTGGTTAGAGCATAATCCTTTCCTAAGGCATAAAACTCCTTATAAAGAGGGGAATAAGAGCATTCTAACCAAAGAAGAATTAGCTATACTAGAATCAAAGGTATTCACCATTCCCAGACTACAACAGGTGAGAGATTTATTTTATATTTCAGTGCTACACAGGATTAGCATTTTCTGATATGAAGCTGTTAACCAAAGCTGAAATACAAATTGGTATTGATGGTAACAGGTGGATTATCAAAAGAAGAATAAAGACTGATCAGAGGTCCTCTATTCCCTTACTGCCTAAAGCCCTCAAAATACTTGATAAGTACAACTGGCAGATTAAACAATATAATGAACCTGTCTTACCTGTATTATCCAACCAAAAACTAAATGGGTATCTTTCTGAAATTGCTGAATTATGTGGTATTACTAAGAAAATTACTACCCATGTTGGCAGAAGAACCTTTGCTACAACTGTAACATTGAGTAATGGGGTACCTATTGAAACAGTGAGTAAAATGTTAGGGCATACTAATTTGGCTACTACCCAAATTTATGCTAAGGTGGTGGATACTAAGATTAGTGAGGATATGAAAAAGCTAAAGAATTTGATTTAATGTAATCAGCCAATTATAGCATATAAAGTAATTGGCTGATTATTAATATATTTGGACACAAACCTATACTATGAATATCTTACAATCTTCTCCCTATAATCCAGTTTGGCAGGAAGTTGCTAAAAATCTCCCAAGTTTAATATTAACTTTATTTTTAATTATTGATATTATTTGTTTTAGAAAGCAATTTGTTTCATTACTTGATTCTTTGGCCCTTAGGATTAAATCAGGAGTACAGTTGAGGATTGGATCAGTTGAGATTGGTGCCCTTGATATTCAAAAAGCAGATAGTTCACATAATAATTCTATTTATGAAATTATTGTTGATGGAGAGAGAAATATTGTAAGAAATAAATATTATGAGGATTGTAGAGGGGTTATGTTGGTTCACAAGGTGTTTAGGTCTTTGGAAGCTAGTCAATACTATGACCTTCTTATATATGTTATTCCCCATAATAATTCAACACTTATTCAAGTGAAATCTGTGGAATACTTCTTAGGGCCTCATTGGAATAATCAAGTTTTTAAAACAAGAGATAGAAGCAAGGGATTTGCTATAAAGACTTCTGCATTTGGTGAATTTTTGTGCACAACAAAAATAATATTCACTGATGGCCAGGAAATTACTATCAACAGATATATTGATTTTGAAATGGGAGGATATGCCCCACTCATAAAAGGAGAAAGAAAGTAATTAATTGTTGTTTATTTTCATAGAATATGATCCATCTGTATATTGACACCAATGCTTATCTGACTTTTTATCACATGTCAAGTGATGATTTAGAGGAATTGAAGAAACTAGATGTTTTAATAAAAGACAAGAGAATTAAACTTTATCTACCTCAACAAACAATAGATGAATTTAGAAGAAATAGAGAGGTAAAAATTGCAGATGCATTAAAGAGATTCAAAGAAGAAAAGTTGACTAATCAATTTCTGGAGTTGCTAACTTAGTCGGCAGATCAAGTTAAGAACAATAAAATATCTTAATTTTGAAATAATGATTAAAGTCCGTAGAAAGTACGATCGCATTTTTAAAGAGCGAGCAGTTGAATTAAGTAAAAACAGGAAGAATCTTTCTGAGCTAGCTCGTGAGTTAGGAATCTCTGCTGCCCAATTATATAAGTGGCGTAAAGAGTCAGAAGAGTTTGGATCAGGAAGTTTCCCGGGGAATGGAAATATGAAGCAAACGCCAGAACAAGAGCGGATTAGTTTCTTGGAGAAAAAACTTAAAGACTCAGAACTGGAACTAGAAATACTAAAAAAGGCCATAGGCATCTTTTCCAAGA
>NZ_FNRL01000044.1 GCF_900107795.1 Chitinophaga terrae (ex Kim and Jung 2007) | reverse complement strand
TTATTATTTGCCCATCCTCCAAAACTTCCCACCGACGGCGCTTTGCATGCAACATGACGCGCTGATTGCGTATGGGAAAATCCTGAATAACAACTTCTGAGAAGAATCCTTTAGAGTGAGCTTTCTTATGTTGATGTTCTACTGGAATGCTATTCTTTTCCTCCAGGTATATGTGAATACCTTCTTTGTCCTGATTTGAATCTATTAAGTCAAAATACTCTAATATTCCCGCTGGTAACAGCAATTCTACAAGTTTGCGAAAGTTCTGATCCACATGCTTTATTGGCTAATCCAATGCAAAAAAACTATTTTTATATTAATCCCCCAATTATTTAACTTGATCCCAGAAGGTCACATCGGAAAATGGTGTGACCTTTTTGTTTTCTGGATGTGCCTTGTCATGGTCTCTACTGAGTAGAGACGGGTTCGAGTCACGTTGGGTCCGCGAGGACAGAAGGTCACATCGGAAAACGGTGTGACCTTTTTTGTTTTCTGGATGTGCCCTGTTATGGTCTCTACTCAGTAGAGACGGGTTCGAGTCACGTTGGGTCTGCAAGGACAGAAGGTCACATCGGAAAACGGTGTGACCTTTTTTTTTGCGGATGTGCCTTGTCATGGTCTCTACTCAGTAGAGACGCGTTCGAGTCACGTTGGGTCCGCGAGGATAGAAGGTCACATCGGAAAACGGTGTGACCTTTTTTTTTGCGGATGTGCCTTGTCATGGTCTCTACTCAGTAGAGACGCGTTCGAGTCACGTCCGGGCTACGAAATCGTTGTAGAGTTCTCTGTTTATTTTTTTCCTGCTTGGATATAAAGAGATACCACTAACAATTGATATAAATGATTTGCAAGAAATAGTTTGTCTGTTCAAACTTGCTGGTACTATTATCTAAAAGATTTAGACTTACCTGATTTCTCTTTGAGCCCCGATAGGTGTCCTACTGGGGATGTTAGAAGATCTTTAATTTAATGTCATTAACCCTTTTGAATGTTCCCTACCCCTGAAAGAAGGGGTAGTCTTACAAAGGCAGTTGTGCTTTGCAGACATCCTTTTCTCTACCAGCAAATATTTAGAAAACTCGCGCAATGACCGGTTTTTCTTATTATAATTAATTCTTTAACAGTGCAAACAAGTTGGTATTGATATATAATATTTCCTTCCAGATACGCCTGGATTCTAAGACACCTATATTTTCCAATCCTTTCAGATATTTAGAGGCTGTAATTCTTGATACTCCTAACCGCTCAATTACATAATCAATTCTACAATAGGGCTGTTCAAATAATAATTCTATAAGCTCTTTATCATACAGCTTTTCTGCTTCAATTTTTATTTTCTCCTGTGTGGCAATAAATAACCTATTAATGTCTTTAATCTGATTAATTGTTTGCTTTGCAGTTAGTTCAATTCCTCTAAGTATATACAGTATCCATTCTTCCCATTCTCCGCTTATGCGTACAGTCTGTAACAAGCGATAATAGTCAGACTTATTCTTTATTATGAAATCACTCAGATATAATATCGGGCTATCAATCAATCCATGAATAATCAAATAAAGTACGTTGATGATTCTTCCTGTTCGACCATTACCATCATAGAAGGGATGAATACTTTCGAACTGATAATGTTGAACTGCCAGTTTAATAAGGGGAGAAAGATCGTCTTTATCATTTAAATATTCTTCCAGATTTCTCATCAGCTCCAGGATTGTATCATAGTCATCAGGAGGGGTGTAAATAACTTCTCCTGTAGCTCCATTACGTAATGCTGTTCCAGGTAATCTACGTATACCTGCATTATTTTCTTCCAACTTTTGTTGAATACTGACAATTGAGTTAGTGTTTAAAAAGCCTTTCTGCCTGATAAAACTAAATCCATATAAAACGGCCTCCCGATATCGAAGTACCTCTTTCGTGGCTGGATCAATTAAGGATGTATCAGCAGATAATGCCTGATAAAGTTTATCCTGGGTGGTAATAACATTTTCGATTTCAGAACTGGCACTTGCTTCTTTTAATATAACTGCATTGAGCAAAATATTTGGGTTGGGTAAAATATTGGCTAATCCTTTTAACTCCGCTAAAGCCACTGAGGAATTAACCAATTGCCTTAATATAGGCAGGGTTTCTATCATTGATCTTTCTGGAGGTAGTGGAATAAGATCATTATATGGCTTATCAGGTGTCATACATAGAAATTATACATGAGGTGATTGTCATGTAAAGATAGTTAACTTTTTTATACATGACAAGTATGTCATGTATAAAATATAATGGATAAACAATTAACTATCAATTAGATGATAAAATTCTCACTTAGATGTTTAAAGGGACTAGCTGGCTGATATATTATGATAAAGTGGTATATCTCATGTTTCAATACCAGATCAAATCTGGGTTAGATTTATATAAAATTCGATAGCAGCCCAGGTGCTACCTGATTTTAAATTGCATTTCACCAATAAAGGATTGAATTTTAGATAAATCATCTACTAGCTGGTTCGAAAGTTGTCCCTTGTAGCCCGCAAGGATAAAGGTCACATCGGAAAACGGTGTGACCTTTTTTGTTTTACGGATGTGCCCTGTCATGGTCTCTACTGAGTAGAGACGCGTTCGAGTCACGTCCGGTCCGCGACGATAGCCAAAGCCGAATACTTCCTCCAGCCTGCCTTAATCCAGGGGCAGCAAATGGAGCGAAGGGCGGGGCGAAATAAAATAGATACCCGCCTTTTCCATCGAGCCCGAGAAGCCCAAAGCTTGTGAAAACCATATTGATCGGAGAAACCGCTTCTTATACCGCAAAAACCAAGATCATGGCTAAACGCAAAGCCTATTCCTACCAGGTTTCTTTTTTTTTAGGCCCGGCCTGGGTAAAAGATGGAAGTAACCTGTGCTGGTGGTTGTCTTCTTTTTTGAGCAATCTGCCTGATTACTTAAAACTCAAAACCGTTGCTATTTCTTTGTTTTATTTCTTCTTCAGTTCGGGGCAACAATTTGTCTAACATTTCTACGGCTTCGGTTTGTACTTCCTCAATAAAAGGGCGTAAGTTTTTATTGTATGTTTCAAATGCCAATTCAAAATTTCCATTGTGCTGTTCAAAGGCATCTGCCAATGCCGTTGCACCAATTATGGCTAATGAACCTCCCATTCCTGCTGCCGGGGAAGCGCAATAACCTGCATCGCCCACCAATGCAACACGTCCTTTTGTCCATGAAGGCATTTTTATCTGGCAAAACTTATCAAAGAAAAAATTGGGTGCATTCAATAATTCGTTTTGTAATTCGGCAGTTCGCCAACCCATTCCTATTTTCGCCAACTATTCCCCGAATTGAAACTGCATACCAATAAGATCGTAACCGACCAGCAAGGCGTGTATACTGCCGGCGGGGCTATATCCAGCTTAAACCTGGTCCTGTATATTATTGAGAAATATAATGGCCGTGAAGCCGCCTTGTATTGTGCCCGGGTGTTGCAGATCGACATCGATCGCAATTCCCAAACGCCATTTATCATATTCGAAGGCCTGAAAGATCACAAGGATGAGGTGATACGCAGCATTCAAAAGTTCATCGAACAAAATATCGGCGACCGGTTAACCGTAGAACAGCTTGCACTGCGCAGTGCCATGGACCGCATTAATTTTACCCGGCGCTTTAAAAAAGCTACACAACTATCGCCTGCTGATTATGTACAGCGGGTTAAAATGGAAAGCGCTAAGCGGCTTTTTGAATCGACCAGCATGCAGATCAACGAGGTGATGTATGAAGTTGGCTACATCGATAGCAAAGCTTTCCGCGAAACCTTTAAAAAAATTGCAGGAATGACACCGGGCGATTACCGAAATAAATTCAATAAGATATCCTGACCGAAACCCTGTTTTACCTTTTTATTGATGATAGAAAGGAAGACTAATCCCACCTTCTCCATTAGTTAAACCCAAACACACCTATCCAATAACCAGTTGAATATAAATAAGTTAAAACTTTGATCGGCTTTTGTTCCGGGTTTGTTCCCACTTTTTATGTATTTGCATTTGGCGCCTCATATAACCAATAATAGATTTGAACCCACCATAAGAGCAGCGTCACTTTATCCTCTTTAATATTCCACAATTCCACTTTAAACATTCCACACATGAAAAAAACAAAAACTGTATCATTCCTGCTTGCCATCATTTTTGTGCAGGTCGGGTTATTGAGCTGTGAAAAAGAATGGCATCCTAATGGTCCCGGCAATCCGCATCATCCCGGTGATCCCGTTGTTACAACCAGGCGGTTTTATATTGACAACAACGGATCCGATTCCAGTGATGGACTCTCGCCCAATACCGCCTGGAAAACGCTTGCCAAAGTAAACTCGACAACCTTCCAGCCGGGCGACTCCGTGCTGTTCAAAAGAGGGAATTCCTGGACAGGACCGCTGATCATCAAAAGTTCCGGGTCCGCTGACGCCAGGATTACCTTCGGAGCCTACGGCTCGGGCGATAAACCCCGCATCGTTGGTAATAATAGTACCCTGTCGGCAGTTCTCATCCAGGATGCCAAATATCTTACGTTCGAAAACTTTGATGTCAGCCATCCCAGGGCGGTTCGGCCGCCAGACATTTCCCTGTGTGGTATTTATGTAGCCCTTGCCACTAACGGCGTGTACCCCGGCATTGCAATAAAGAACAATCATATACACGATGTGGAAGGTATGCCTATTACAAACCGGCATATGCAGGCGGGTATCTTTGTCCGTTCCAACTCGGCCCAGGCGTATTTCGACAGCCTGCGGATCGAGGGCAACAAGCTGGAGCGCTGTTCTTCAAGAGGAATTATGATGGGCGACGGAAGTAATAAAGACACTACCTTTTACAATAATAATATAGTGATCCGCCAAAACGTGGTCGACAGCTCCGCCCTGGAAGGCATCATTGTTTATACCTCCAAGAACGTGCTGATAGAACATAACAGGGTATTGAACGCCGGCGCCTATACGCTTGGAGTGAACATGAACATAGTACTGGCCGGCTTATGGGGAAGAGGTAAGAATATGACCATTCAGCATAACGAGGTCGCCTATACCCGGCTTACCAACCCTGTGCCCTACACGTCCATGGACTCGGAAGCATTTGATATTGACCTTGGCACACCGGGGTATACCATCATCCAGTATAATTATTCACATGATAATGAAGGCGGGTTCTTTTTACACATGGGCGATCCCGGACCGGATTTCACCTATGGCATTGTTCGGTATAACATCAGTCAGAATGATGGCAACGGCTTCAACAACAGGGTATTTGAATTACATCCACACCCTAACGGAAAAGTAGTTCCTATACATATTTATAATAACACCATCTACAACACTACCAAGATCGGGGTGCTCGACAGGGCCGGCGGAACAGGCGTTCATCCTGGATTGGAGTTCAGGAATAATATCTTTTATTCACCGGTGCTACAGTTCGACGACCAGGCCAATATCCTGTATAACAACAATCTTTATTACCAGGGACTCAAAGCCGCAAGCGACAGCAATGCCCTCACAGCTAACCCGTTGTTAGTGGCTCCCGGCACAGGCGGTAGCGGTATTAACACAGTCAACGGGTATAAATTATTGCCTGGCTCTCCCGCTAAAGGAGCCGGTGCTTTAATCAGCAACAACGGTGGCTGGGACTTTTTCGGACGTTCCGTTCCTGCTGCTCAGCCTCCGGCAATTGGCGCAGCTGAAAACGGAAATTGATCATTCATAAAATGATAATTCCTTCTTCCAATCGGCTATCGGGTTCGTAACTAAGTTGATCAGGCTGCAGCTAACTGAAATGGTTATAACACGCTTTGGCAGATTGGAAGGAGGATTTAGTTTGCCAATATATCTCCCCGCAGGTTCGTATCTGTACCTGGGTGCAAAAGAATAGTGCATTTGCTATTGTACCTCCTTGGTTCAATATAACAGCTTGTATTTTCATGATCTGTTAATTGAGCGCACTGGCCGGCATGGATTACCGAAAGCCAGGCAATTTTTTGGAATGGATTTGGTCACTATACTGCCTGCGCCGATGACCGAGTTTTCTCCAATGGTTACGCCAGGTAATATAATCACTCCTCCTCCAATCCAAACGTTATCTTCAATTTTAACCGGTAAGGCAAAGGTGCGGAAATAAGGAATACCTTCGCTTTCTGTCCAACCTTCTACCAATCTCTCCTGCTTCTCTACAGGATGGGTGGCAGTATAGATCTGTACATTAGAAGCGATCAACACATTGTTGCCTATCTCGATCTTATTACAATCTACAAATGTGCAATTGATATTAATAATAACATTATTCCCGATAGAGATGTGCTTACCATAGTCACAATAGAATGGGGTATCGATATTCACATTATTTCCGATCCTGTTAAACAGCTCCGACAATATTCTTTTCCGGTTGAAGTCATCAGTACTGGCTGTAGAATTATATTCGCGCGTACGCTCCCGTGCCTTATGTATAAGCGCCTTGATTTCAGGATCAGAGGTATTAAACAATTGTCCATCGAGGCATTTTTCTATTTCGGATTTCATTTCAGGTATTTATAGCTCAAAGGTAAAAGCCTTTTGACAGATCTTTTTTAATCTATCTTAAAATCGGTTCTTTCCTCTTAAATTACTTAAATACTGCTGGGTGATGCCAAGATACGATGCGATATAGCCTAAATTCACGCGGTTTAAAAGAGAGGGATTTTCCTGGCAAAATTTTTCATAACGTTCTTTTGCTGTAAGATTTAACCTGTCCAGCCGCAACGTCTGCATTTTAAATAGCACATCCTGATGAATTACTCTTCCCCAGTTGGCTAATTCTATTTCTGTTTCAAATAATTTTTCAAGGTTTTCAATACTGATTGCAAATATGGTAGCGTCTTCCAGCACCTCTACAAACTCATAAGCGGGTTTATTGTAATAAAATGAGGTAGAGGAGAAAGTGATATCCCCTTCACAACTAAACCAATTAGTCACTTCTTTTCCATTCACAGAGAAGTAAGTACGTGTACACCCGTTTTCAATAAAATAAACATAGTGATCCTTTATGCCAGGTCTTGTAAGCAAATGTCCCCTGGCATAATTTCGTTCTTCTAAATTTGCTGTTAGAATATGGAGAGAAGTATCTGAAACTTTGTAATAACGCCTGATTCCCGCTGTAATATTGCTGATATTCAATATTGAGACTTTATTTCAAAAATAATAAAATTATTCCCTTAAGTCAACCCGTCTGCCGACCATGGGTATGCCTCAAAATTTTTGGTTATATGCTCGATATTGAATTCGTCAACCAACACACCGTTATCTTAAAATGAGCCATCAAAAAAGAAATCCTCATTCCCCCTACTGCCCAACCGGCCAGTCATCGGTCCGGAAAGCGCCGAGAGGCAATCCTTCAGCAGAAAAAATATTGCCAATTGCAGTATTGGAGAAACTATATCTCACTGCTTCAGGCTTTTCTACTTTATTACTCCATACGATCAGCGCATCTTTTTCAACTTTTGCAGATGCTTCGTAGAAAACATGATCCGCTCCCGCTATATACAAACTAACAGGCGCTTTACCATTGATCTTAAGAGAAGTAGGTACGTTGCTGAAATGAAGTATCGCTTTGTTCTTGCTGATGCTCATGTCTTTGAATGCCGGGCTTTTCCAGGCAAAACCCGTTTTGCCGTAATTCTCGCCAAGGGCCCAGTTGGCCAGCCTGTTGCCAACTGTTCTTTTATCCTGTGGATGAATATCTTTTACATTCTCTGTTACATCGGATACTACTACCATCCCGGTTCCCGGAAGTGCGCTGCTGCGGGCCTGCGCCTCGCGGAGCAATGCAGCCTTGTTTTCCTTATCGTAATTGAATGGCGCTATTTGTACATAGTAAAAAGGCAGTTGTTTATGCCATACATCGCGCCACGACTGTATCATACTGGTAAATAACGGCGTATAGGTTTCGGCGGTGTTTACGTTGGCTTCTCCCTGGTACCAGATAACGCCCTTAATATTGAAATTGGTGAGCGGCGCTATCATTGCATTGTAAGCATAACCAGGTTTATGCGGCCACCAGGCGGCTGGAACCAGTTTTGTCGCGGCGGCAGACAATTCAGGTTTATCAGTTACAATATGTTCAGGAGCCCATACTTCTGCAGGCGTTCCTCCCCAACTGGCATTGATCAGGCCAACCGGTACGCCTAACGTTTGCTGAAGTTTCTTCCCGAAAAAGTACCCTACTGCACTAAAAGGTTTCAGGCTGTTGCTGTCGCAAACCTGCCAGCTTCCTTCACAGTTATCCTGCGGATATAAGGCTGTTGTTTTAGGTACGTTGAACAACCTGATATTGTTGTTGTTGCAAACAGGCAGCTCCTCCTTTATTTGCCGGATGCCGTTATAGTAGCTGAACTCCATGTTCGATTGTCCTGAACATAACCACACTTCGCCGATGAGGATGTTTTTTAATACAATCTCGTTATCTCCCTTCAGTCTTATCTCGTATGGTCCGCCCGCCGCGGGGGTGCGTACTTTCAAAGCCCATTTTGCGTCGCCGCTGGTTGTGACGGTTGCAGTTTTGTTATCCCAGCCTGTAAATACCGTAATTTTTTCTGACGGGTTTGCCCAACCCCAGATGGTAACGCTATCGTTTTGCTGCAATACCATGTTATTGCCAACCAACGCCGGCAACCTGATTGCAGCATGTAGGGCGGCAGAAAACAACAATGCTATGCTGTAAAGGAGAAGTTTTTTCATAATCGCGCTTAATTCTTTGGGAGGTTAAATATAATATCCATACCCAAGAAATGAAAATGCCGGAATGATATTTATTATAGCAAGATCGCTTTGCACCGTTACAGCGGATGAATAGCATATTGCTGCCCTTTCTTCATTGTTACAGGAAGTACAAAATCATCACCCTCCTTTTTCGCCCTGGCTGTATTTACAGCAAACGCTGTGCTGCTCCTAAGTTTGCAGATTCCATCGGCATTTGCGGTGATCGTAGCTTTACTAAGCTTCCCTTCCGACCATTGCATATCTACTGTAAACCCGCCCCGGGCTTTCAGGCCTTTTATCTCTCCTTCCTGCCAGGCAGATGGCAACGCAGGCAAAAGATGTACTTCTCCCAGATGGCTTTGCAACAACATTTCCGTCATCCCGGCTGTTCCGGCAAAATTGCCGTCTATCTGGAACGGAGGATGCGCGTCAAAGAGGTTAGGATAAGTACCACCACCTCCTTTTCCATCCGCTCCTGAATAGTTCAATAACTGGCGAATAAGTTTATAGGCATGATCCCCATCCAGCAAACGCGCCCACCAGTTGATCTTCCATCCACGGCTCCAGCCTGTACCGGCATCGCCTCTTATTTCCAATGTTTTCTTTGCAGCCGCAAAAAATTCAGGCGTATGATTCTTTGATATCTGCCTTCCGGGGTGTAAACCAAACAGGTGAGAAACATGGCGATGCTGGGGATCTGTTTCCGCAAATTCCTTATACCATTCCAGTAACGCGCCATTGCTACCTTTTCTCATCGGATACAGGTTCTTTCTTACTTCCGCTAACCGGTTCCGAAACGACTGATCCCTGCCTAACGCATCAGAGGCTTCTATTACGTTCGTAAAAAGATCCCAGATGATAGACATATCCATTGTTGTAGCAACCGAAACCGCCTGGCCGCGTCCTTTCGCATCGCGGAATTTATTTTCCGGAGAAGTAGAAGGCGCTGTTACCCAATAACCGCTGCTATCCTTTACCAGCCAGTCGAGGCTGAACAAAGCCGCCTGCTTCATGATGGGGTATGCTTCCTCCAGGAATTTCCTATCCCGGGTAAAGGCATAATGCTCCCACAAATGCTGGCAAAGCCAGTTGCCGCCCATATACCAGTTGGCCCACACCGGATCGCCTGACCCTAAGTCTCCTACCGGGTTGGCACAACCCCAGATATCCGAATTATGATGCGCTACCCAGCCATTGCAATGATAGAACTCCCGGGCTACACGGGCACCGGTAACGGAAAGTCCCTTTAGCCATTGCAGCAACGGAATGTGCATTTCAGATAAATTCGTGCTCTCCGCCGGCCAGTAATTCATCTGCGTATTGATGTTGATAGTATAATTAGAACTCCAGGGCGCCCGCAATTCTTTATTCCAGATGCCCTGTAAATTTGCAGGAGGGCCTCCCGGCCTGGATGAAGAGATCAACAGGTAACGGCCATACTGGTAGTATAAGGTTTCCAGAGCAGGGTCATATGCGCCCTCCGAATAGGCTTTTAACCGTTTGTCGACAGGCTGCAGGCTATTGGTATTAGATGTGTCTTTCAAGGTAAAAGAAACCCTGTTGAAATAGCGCTGATAATCTTTCAGATGTTCCTCCTGCAATTGAGTATACGACCGGCCTGCCGCGCGGTTGATGAACGAAGCTGCAATAGCCTCCTCGTTTTTCCCTTCTTTATCCGGGCATTTATCGAAACCATTAAAACTGGTAGCGGCAGATAAGATCAACACCACTTCAGTAGCATTCTCTATCCGCAGCCCCGAGGTATCAGCTTTGATACGGCCTGTATTGCAAAGGGCCCTGATACGGCATTGGAACCGCATGCCGTTGCAGCCCGTTGTATCTTCATAAATAACATGTTCGCGGCCTTTAGGATTATAATAACTGGGATCTACATGCGCCGGCGCTTTCCCGCTCATGACCAACTCTTTACCTGCCTTTGCAGCCAATGTATAATGCAACGGGCTTTTTAATCCTGCGGAAAGATTGATAGCATTGGGCACACTGGAACGCAGACGAATGACCATTACATTACCAGGCGCAGAACAGAAAACTTCCCGCGTATAGTCAACCCCGTTAACAGTATAACGGGTAGTAGCCGTCGCTGTTCTGATATCCAGCTCGCGATGATAGGCTGTAGTGACGCCGCCGTTGAACGACTGCTTCAACAAAAGATCACCTAGTGGCATATACGATTCGGTAAAATAGCCCTGCATCTTTTTGGCCAGCTCGTTGGCCTTTGAATAGTCCTGGTCTTTCAGCAGCGCCTCCCGTATGCGCGGAAGATATTGAAAGGCATCCGGGTTTATCTGTTGCTTTACCGGGCCGCCGCTGTAAAGCGTACTTTCGTTGAGCTGGATAAGCTCTTCTTCTACCCGACCGAAAACCATTCCGCCTATCTTGCCGTTCCCGACAGGCAAAGCCTCTACCCATTCCACGGCCGGCTTATCGTACCATAAAGACAAACCCGATTGCGCATTGGCAGGTTGTATAGCAGCAAGCAACCAAACAAAGGACGAGACAACAGGAATATATACAGCAATTCTTTTCATACATGAATAATTATAACAAGATCAGTGAAAACTTATTGATCTTTTAAAATATAAACTCGCCGGTTCTCATCAAAATAAAAGCAAGGCTTAATAAATATGCCATTCCCAGATACCATTTACGCCACCTAGTATCCTGATCCGTAAATAACGGGCTTTGATATTCAATTTGTCTGCATGCGGCGACTTCACAATAACCTGCTGATGACCGCCGGATGGTCTCCATGTTTTACCATCGGCAGAATACTCCAATAAATATGCATGTCCGGCGGTTGGACGAACAAAATACACTTCACTACGTTTGAGGCGTTGCAATTTTCCCAGGTCCGCAATGATCCAGGGAGTTGAGTCACCCATCGCAGCCATCCACCTCGAACCATTTGCTTCATCAAAGGCAAACCGGGGATCAAAAGACTCTGTTCTCCTGAACAAAGAGTCCTTATTGGGTTTTATGACCAGGTCAGGGCGCACACTTGAAGTTCTTGAATCAACAACCTTTAGTCTTTTTTCATAAAGCATCGGGCGAAGCGCGCCTACACCTTCAAGCGTTAAATCAACCGGGCGAATAGTGCCGTCTTCATTAAACTCCAGCTTATTCACATAGGTTTGGCGATTGGTGCTTCCCCTGCCAAATTCCAGGTAAGCAAAGTAATAATTATCAGTGCCCGGCACATTAAATACACAACCATGCCCTGGCCCGAAGATCTGGCGCTCATAGTTGGTAGTGGCTATAATATCATGCTCCGGAAATTCGAAAGGGCCTAATGGCGATGTTTTGCTCATCCCATAGGCATATTGGTATTTTTCGTCGCCACCCAGGGTATAGAGATAGTAGTAGATCCCTTTTCGTTTAAAAAAGATGGGGCCTTCTGAATAACCTTGCCGTTTCGTGGAAACCTGGATAATGGAAGCAGTATCAACAGATACCATATCCCTATTCAGTTTCGCCGCAAAGCGCCGTTGCCAGAAAACATAAGGCTGCCCGTCATCATCTGTAAACACTTCGGCATCTATGCCAGCAGGTCCTTTGGCATCTTTCGACTGCAATAACGTTGCAGGGGTAAAGGGCAGATAAAAATTCCCGCCGCCTTTTGCCAGTTTAAATGGGCCATCAGGAGAATCGGCCACCGCAGGATACATAAATCCATTCACTGTCGGGTAAATGTAATACCTGCCATTTGCAGCAACAGCCTTGCTTGGCGCCCAATACTTCTGCCCAACTGCCGCAGGAAAATAACTGCCTGAAAAGCTCCAGCGAACGAAATCTTTCGACTTCCATACAACCGGCGGACCTGAGGTTTTTAAACCCTGGTCGTACCCATCTGTTGTGGCATAACAATAAAAAGTTCCGTTGATCTCCTGTATGCTGGCGTCAGCGATCATATCAGGCACCAGTGCATTACCGAACGGATTTTGATTCCGAACGTTTGCTGAACTGTTGTAGTTAAGAAGTTTGATGGCTGTTTCCCTGGATATCTCTATTACAGTGCCATGCGACATTTTCAGATCTGTTACTTCCCTTTGCCAGTTCTTCAGATCCCTGCTCATAAAAACAAAAGCAGAATCGCTTCCAAAAGGATCTGTGAATATGCAATACCGGCCATTAACTTTCAATACGGAAGGTCCCTCATCGCCTGTGGATGGCTTAATGGGACCATATTCTTCTCCCCATTCCCCTTCCGGCGTTTTCCCGGTGCGATAATAAACATTCGGCACACGGCTGTTATCGTCTTTTTTATAGAAGATGATGTATCTCTTTCCTTCCTTATAGATAAAGGCATCTATCGGTCCATTGTTGCCAGGAGCGCCGCCTGCCGGTAAACCGTTCCTGAATAGTATTTTAGGGTCGCTGAATGCATTGAAATCCTTCGTTGTCACATAGTATATCCTGCCTTCTGATCCCATTTTTTTCCAGGGTCCCACATTCGACGACCAATAGATCATATACTCCCCTTTTTGGTCGTTGAAAAAAATTTCCGGCGCCCAGCAATTGTTCGTACTGTCAATATGCTCTCCAACAGGGATAGTTCTCTGTTGTCCCCAATGTATCAAATCCCTTGACTCCGCATAACCAATATCTTTGCCTTTCCAGCCGGAAGTCCAAACCATCCGGTAAACTCCGTCCTTGCCCTGATGAATGCCCGGATCACGCATTAACTTTTCCGATCCCACCTGTGGTACGATTACAGGCTGCCCCCGTTCAACTGTTCCCAATGTATGCCATCCGTACTCAAAGCTAAATAGGCGCCTCCTGCCTGTTTGGTAAAATAGGAGAAGAGCAGGAATTTCTTTGCGTTAAGATCAATTTTATTGCTATGCAAATAGTTGGCAGTCTCGTTTTTATTTGAATTACGCTGCGCATTCACCTTTACCGATAGAGGTAAAAGAATGGCAAACATGCCAAGTGTTTTGGCTATTTTCATCCTGGTAGTTTTTCTTTATTTTGAAGAAGCAAAAAGCCTCACAATACGTAGAAATTAATTTACAACATTCGTTCGCGCTATGAAAGGACTTTTATCACATTTGCGTATGTCAGTTCATCAGAAGTTCTTTCCGGCAGGGAAACAACCAAACCATTTTCATCTCTTTCAAAGGTCAGTGTTTGCTTTGTTGGTAAAAACTCTATTCTTTGAATTTCCTTTGTTAAATATTCGCTGTTCTTTTTAAGGCTTTTTATAACTAACCGGCCATTGTCGGGCCATCCCATAGCCGTTGCATAAAGTATATCTCCTTTTGTTACAAACCGGATATCTTCATGGGTAAAGGGTTTTCCTTTGCCTTCGTTGAAACCTTGCGCGTTCAGTACAGCGGCGGATTGCTGAGCCGGCCCCTCGCCAAATATTTTCCAGGGTCTTGTTCCATAAATACTCTCGCTGTTCAGCTTCATCCATTGGGTTATTCCTTCAACTACCTTCCTTTCTTTCTCGTCGATAGTTCCGTCGCCACGAACCGGGACGTTCAGCATTAAATTCCCATTCTTGCTTACTACATCAACCAATGTTTGTATAACTGTTTTAGGTGTTTTATACCGGTCGCGGTTATACGCATCGCGGTTGTAATGCCAGTCGCCGATGCAGGTATCAGTTTGCCAGGGCAAGGGTTGAATTTCATTGGCTTGTCCTCTTTCAATATCCCATACCATGGCTTTGCGTTGGTTCTCGTCCAACATCTTTCCGTTGATCACGGCCCTGAGTTCTCCGTGGTCTTTTATGCTCTTGTTGTAAAGGTGAGCGGCAATGCGTAAACCCGCATCACTAATGGGCCAGAACGGAAGCTGAGAATCATCAAAATATATTACATCAGGATCGTATTTATTGATAAGGTCTATGGTGCGGTTATAAAACTTTTCGATATAGATTTTACTTGGCGGATAAACGCCATTACCCCACATCCACTGTTTATGAATAGCGCCATCATTCCAGCTGTTTTCGCTCAAAGGATGGTTTTGTTCGTACAATTCCTGCGGATCCAAACCATCCCACCATTTCCCTTTACCATCTGCCTTTGTCAGCTTCCCATCGTAAGGGATACCGGCATACTGTCCGTGCTTATCGGAACGTTGCGCCGATTCGTACCAGCGCCAGGCATGTGAGGCATGAACGCTTACTCCGAATGGCAGCCCGTTATTTTTCGCTGCTTTGGCCCATCCGCCGATGAGATCCTTTTTAGGCCCGATCCTGGTTGCGTTCCAGTTTTTCTGGTATTTGCTGTTATAGAGATCAAAATTGTCGTGGTGATTGGCCATAGCCATAAAATATTGTGCACCCGCGTTTTTGTACAAACTTACCAGTTCCTCGGGGTCCCAATTCTCTCCTTTCCATTCATTGATCACATCCTTAAAACCAAATTTAGATGGATGACCATATTTTTCCAGGTGAATTTTATATTTCACCGATCCTTCCTGGTACATTTCCCTCGCATACCAATCGCCCGATTCCGGCTGGCATTGAGGCCCCCAGTGCGCCCACATTCCAAACTTGGCATCCCGGAACCAATCCGGTGTTTTGTAATTCTGTAATGATTCCCATGTAGGTTTAAATGGCCCCCTGGCCATAGGTTCGCCCGGGGACCCAGGTCTCAGAAGATCGCCGCCCAGGGCGGGAGATAACCATATCGAAGGCAATGCGGCTGCCATTCCTTTTATTAATGTTCTGCGTCTCATTTTTAAATTTACGCTTTAAAAATATTCCTGTTTCTTTCTTTATCAATAAATATTTGCATAGGAGCTTACAAAGAGGAAAGGACAGTAGCAGGAATACTACTGTCCGTGCTGGTATGATTCCACGCAATGTAATCAGAGCAGTCCTGTCTCCAATTACACTATAGCTTCACGATCTTTCTGGTAATAAGCACGCCACGGTTCTTCACCTGCAAATAGTACAAGGTATGCTGGCTGTCTGCTGCTTTAACCGCAGTAGCTTCATATGACGAATCCGAACCTTTTTCCAATGGGATCCTGTAGGCTATGCTATCGCCATTGCGGAAAAGGAGCAGACCTTTATCGAACGTTGCAACAAACATATTGCCCCGGGAGTCTGCTTCAATATCTTTAACAACAGACCTAAGCTGCTCCAGCTTTTTTGCAGGATTATAATAATAAAGAAAGGAAAAATTATTGGACAAACTTTGGTACACGCAGGCCCCTTGCCTTGTGCCGATCCAAAGGTTTCCCTGCGCATCTTCACTGATAGCATTGATCCAGTTATTGATCAGTGAGCGGTTGTTCTTGAAATTATTTCTAAATATTTTGAATTCGTATCCGTCATAGCGGTTCAGCCCGTCGTAGGTTCCAAACCACATGAAACCGTTTCTGTCCTGGTAGATGCACCTTACAAAATTATTCGACAAGCCCTGATCAATCCCCAGGTAGGTTCTTACCGGGTTACCGGCAAAAGATGCAGACCAGGTAAGGAATAGAAAGAACGCCACTACGCGCACGAATTTCTCAAAAAACACTTTCATATAACATAGCTATTGCCAATAGTTGTTGCAACTAAATGCCCCTTTGCTTCATCAAGTACCCGGATTATAGGCAATCGAAAAATAGATGGTCGCGAAACTTATAACGTGTTAGAACATCATTGCATCAGTCATTCAGAACGTGGAACATTTGTTAAATACTCCTTACAATATAGGTGAAAAAATGTAAAACATGAAACACCGGGCGGGGAGAAATAATTACGCAAATAGTAAGGCAACATGCTTATCCAACATTTATTCGTCAACGCTCTGCATGATCGTTGGCCCGGGACAGTGAATAATAATACTTACAAAGAGGTTCATTCCTGGTATCAGAATTCCCTGCTTAGCTTCAATGCAGTGTCCATAGCTCCGTGAATAAACCCGTATTCCAGTTCAGTGTTCATCGCTTCGCCTATAAAGAAAATAGTATTATCAACCGGTGCGGCAGCCATTTCCCTGGCGTTGCCTTCGCCCGGCGCCGGGAAGCTGTATGTTCCTTCAATAAACGGTTCATGGCCCCAGTCATGGAACACGGCGTCTTCTAATAAAGAGGTTACATCTCTATTAACAAGTGTAGAAATTTCTTTCAAAATTTCCTGCCGGTATGTTTCAGGGTCTTTGTAGTATTTATCGGCGAAGCGGCCCATGAGCAGCGATATAACAACGAAATAAGAGCCCATCTTTTTCTGAAGATAATAGGGGGCGAATTTGTTATTTACAGAAGGTGCATCCAAAATGCTTTCTTTAAAGAACAGGAAGAACTTAAGTCCTGTACCCATGCCTATTTCCTGGAATGCCGCTCTTTTTTCAGGAGGCAATGCGGGGATAAACTGAATTTTTTCCTGTTGTAATTGTGAGAGAGGCACGCTGATTATCACCTTGTTGAAAACATGCTCTTCTCCTTTTGCCGTTATTATGGCTGCATGATTATAAGCATACCTGATGCTTATTACCGGCGTACCGAGCAACACCCTATCCCGGGGGATGTCCGAAAAGTAAGAAGATATGAACTCATACATGGTACGGTTTACCAGCTGGTAGTCGTCCGGCGTAATGGAGTCAATCAATTTCACATATTCAATGGAAGAAAAGCGATCCGCAGAGGATGCCATATCAATGAGCGAAGCTTCCATGTAGCTTTCCAGCAACGGGTCGTCGGAGTACTCTTTTATACTTACGGATAAGGATTGATCGGCGGCAAATGTTTTTTGGGCTATATAGGTTATAAAATCGTCAAAGATGGCAGGGACAGGAATGCCTTCAAGGATCTCTTCATCTATCGTATAAGGTTCGTTATGCTCTTTTAAAATAGAGGTAAGCGAATTTTCCTCGTCGCCTACCTGGTGCAGCCATTGGGCGCCCAGGTCAATTTTCTGACCACAGCCTGCGCCGCCTTTAATCCTGCCTCCCAGGCGATGTTGGGCTTCAAACAGTGTAACATCATAGCCCTTCAACAGCAGCAATTTCGTCATACACAGGCCAGATATGCCGCCGCCTATTACGGCAATCTTTATTTGCCCTTTATTTTCCATATCGTTTAGTTACAGACCGCAAGATAGGCGATAAGGAAGTTTGTTAGATCTTCACCATATTCTTTTCAATGTTTTGCCTGGTAGAATCTGCAAGTCCGTCTTTGTGCAGCATTACAGAAATTGCCTTCATCCTGATATAAGGTATGCTCAGGTACATAAATCCTTCTCTCCCTGCCTTGGGGCCCCAGGAATTCTTTGTCTTATAATAAATATTTCCCCGCTGATCTTTTACCCTACCGGTGATGTGCATAAGGTGATCGTCGGTTGTCGCAAAGTTCTCGAAAGCGGCTTGCCTCATTTCCTGGGTCACTCTTTTCTCGGGGCAAATGTCCGTTCTGATCAATTCCCTGTCTTCATCTCTTTCAGGCAATACGCCTATTCCTTCCCCCACGAAGAATGTAGGTTCGGTACCATCCAGGTCGAGGGCCAGTGAAAAGCCCTGGTCCAGGGCGTGATCTATATTAGCGATCAGTTCGTACAGAGGCAGGTTATAATACCGCTCATAGGCCCAGTTAGCCGGTATGCTAAGTACGAAAGATTTATAGAAAGGAACATGGGAAAAAGAAGTGATGGTTACATAATCTTCAGGTTTTAACTGAGTATAGGCAAGAAAACCAGCCGGCGTATATGTTTTTCCCTGGTATTCAAACACGGAAGGCGCTTTGCCCAGGAAACTGTCCAACACTGCTGGCAGCTCTGTTCTCCAGGCTGCGCCCAACTGGTTCCGGGGGTCGGCAAATTTCTTCGCCCGCTTTTCCAGCTCGGCGAACATTTTGAAATGGTGTAATATCCATGATCTCATCTATACTAAGTTCTTCTTTATGGAACAGGGTAATAAGCGTTCGATAAACGGGCGGCAAAGTCAGGGTAAGTTTCTCCAGGATCTCCGCTCTTTCTTTGCGGGAAAGCCGCTGGCTTACATCCAGCGTTTCCGGATTAATTTCCTGCCAGGGTATATCCTCGTCCGTAGCTTCATTGCCTGGCGCCAGTGTTACCAGTTCCTTTCTTCTCCTTAAATGATCGATACAGGTAGTATAGCTGATTTGCCCTACCCAGGTAGATAATTTGCATTGAAAGCGGAATTTAGGCAGGTATCGGAAGGTTTTCAGGTAGATATCCTGGGTGAGATCTTTCCGGGCTGAAGGCTCGGTGATCAGTTTAAAGACGATGTGAGCTACAAGCTTTTCAGTACTTTGGATCAACAGTATAGCGGCATGGCGGTCTCCTTCCATGATCATTCTTATCATGTCCTGGTCTGAAAGCATAGCTGGTCGTCTTGGATCCATGCTAAGAAGAGACGCGGCATTTCAAAAAAGGTTGCAGGAATTTTTAAAATTTACCGGTTTGGGGTACAAAGGGCAGGGTCGCCTTCCGGAGGAGAGGCGACCCTGGTATTTATAAGTTAGCTGAGCGGGTTTGCCTTGCAGGCGTTTATCAACACACCACCCTCTTTTCTTTCTATTTCAGGTGTTAGTCAATAAAACAGCCGGTTACACTTGCATAGCCGCAGGCATAATAATAAGCTGTGCTATACATTGAAGAAGCGGGTACTGCATTACCTGCGGAAACCCAAACGGTAAGCTGTCCGCCGCAGTTATCGTAAAATACAAAGGCCATCTGTTTGCGGAAGTATTCGCCTTTCAGGTTTTTAACTTCAGCGGTTGAAGCCTGGTGATCACCGGACGTTGCTTTCATTTCTACCTTTGTTACCAAAGGCTGGTCTTTTTTCGGGTTTGCATCTTTAGCGTAAACACTGGTTCCAATAACCGTGCACATAATTGCCATCAGTAAATATTTCATATTTTATGTTTTTAGATAAATGAATAATATGGTTTTAATATTCAGAATCAGAGGGTGGTTGTGATTATTGTTAATTCTGAATGTAAAACTCGGATGAAATATTTAGCGGAGGATGTGGGAGTTGATATTCGGGGAGCGTGGATCGATATTCGTAGTGTCTGAATGGATATTCGAGTGGGGGGGGGAACACAATCTTTTAAATACTTGAATTAAAGCGGTGCAGCAACACCGCTTTAATTTGGGCCCAAGAGTTATCGTTTATTCCGGGTATTTCCGTTGCCCTACTCTTTAATCGATACCACTATGAGTTCTTCCAGCTTAAATGCACTTCTCGCAAGCTTCTTCTCGCCGGGCATAATAAACCGAAAAGGTCCCCTGTTCCCCGGCAAAGGTTGCCCATTCACCTGGTCGGCGATAATAGCTACATTATTGGTAAAACTGCTGTCCAATTCGGCTAATGAATAAGCTACCTGGTAACCGTCGGCACATCTGATCAATAAACAGGTATTGAGGGTCGTTTTATTCAACTGCTTTCCTACGGGCGCACCGGCAGCTTCCAATACCGCCTGCACAGGCACCCCTGAAAACGTATAGTCCTTACCGTCATGTTCTTTTATTGTTGCTGTTGCGCGTGGCATACGTTGAAGATCGGCAGCGGATAATGTCAATTCAGTTTTTACAGATCCTTTTATCTTTAACACAGGTTGTTATTGGGCCAGCAAACAGAAAGGCGAGATCAATAAAGAAAGCAGAAGAAGCGGTTTCATAACTCCATTTTATCGGAAAGATAAAAAGAGATAGTTAAAAGTGGAAATTTTCAAACGAAGAGGGCGGAATGGGATTCCGCCACCCCGCGTTTATTAATGTGCTTCAACATATTTTTTAAAATTATTCAGGATCGCCTGCCAGCCTGCCTCCTGCATTTCAAGGCTATGCGTTCCTTCTGCTTCAAATACAGTGGTAACAACTGTTTCATTTCCCTGTTTCTCAAAAGTAGTGGTCACTCTCCTGGTATCATCAAGCACATATTCCAACAGTTTATTCGCCTCCACTTTCTCGTAAGTTCCGCTAAAGTCGAAAGAAAAACTACCATCCTTGGCAGCCATATGGTGCACAAATCTTCCTCCTACTTTCAGGTCATTTTTGGAAGAAGGGGTATGCCAATCATCTGATGCATTATTCCAGTTCACAATATGTTCGGGCGTATTATAATATGCCCATACCTTTTCAACAGGCGCGTTAATGGTAGTCCCAATGGTGATTGTAGGTTTTGTTGCGGTTGTCATAACGATATATTTTTTGATAGTGAGTTAATTTACATTGCAAACTTAAAACCGCGATGATAATTGGTCAATGGGAAAACGCGACAAACAGGAGGAAATTTGCGACATACTTTCAAAATGGTTCACTGGCTAATAAAGCCCTTGTATAATCAAGACCTGTTTCATAAATAGCCTCCAGTTTTCCGAACTCAAACATTCCGAACCGGCCCAGCTCTATTGGTTCTACAAAGTAGCGGCATAGCGACTTGTTTTTTACTACCCGTTCCCTGATCGCCAGGTGTAAAGTGCGTTCGAGATTAGATAAAAATCCGCTGCCGGGATTGTAAGGAGTGAGTGGATTTACATGAACGCCAATGATATCTTTATACTGGTTGAGCAAGGGTTCTACCGGCAGGTTGCTGGATAAACCGCCATCAACATATTCGATGCCGTTAATGGTGACCGGCGGGAATAACATAGGCACTGACGATGCAGCCAGGATCGCCGGCACTAACGGGCCTTCGCTGAATATTTTTTGTTCCCCGTCGATGAAGTTTGTCGCCGTAATGTGCAAAGGCAACCGTAATGATTCGAAATCTTTGCTCCTCAAGGTCTGATGTAAAACGTCTTCCACTTTCTTTAACGAAAGCAAACCACTTCTCCAGTTCCGCCATTGCATTGAAAGGCCCAGCTTTGTTTTGCTGAATATTTCCCTTATTTCATCTACAGTATACCCGTCACAGATGAACGCGGCGGCGATTGAGCCGGCGCTGGTAGCTGCGATTACTTCCGGGTATATATTATTTTCCGAAAATGCTTTTAAAACTCCCAGGTGTGCAAATCCTCTTGAGCCGCCTCCTGATAGCACAAAAGGCCGGCGAATTATTGTTGTCATCTCTCTCAATCCGGCTTCTTTACATTGATCTGTAATAAATTGCTGCTGCCCTTTGCAAGTAGCTTTGTTCGGTCTTCATTCCATATTTCGCATTGTACATTTGCCATCTGTTTACCTTTTCTTACAATACTGGTATCAGCAATGATGGTTTCCCCTTTTTTGGCAACTGCGAAATAATCTATTACATTATTAATGGTCGTATAATAATGTTGCTCATTCAGCGTAAACATTGTAGCGCCGATAATGTCGTCCATAATTGCTGCGGTAACGCCGCCATGCAATACGCCGGAAGGGTTCAGCATTTCATCCCTGACCACGTAACTGAATGTTAGTTTGCCTGTATCGGCTGCTAAAATTACAGGGCTTAACCATCTCATAAAAGGCGAAGGAGAAGCGGAGAACTCCTGGTTTATATACTGTTTTAAAACGGCTAATTGATCGGTATAATGCATATTAAGCTTGGTATATTAACGTAAGCTACAAAATTGTTTGGATAGAGGGTAGTTATTAAAACGCCAGCATAATGGTTCTTCACGTGCCGCATTTAAAAATAAATTTCTGTAACTTAAAAGTTACACGTATATTTATGTAACTTTTAAGTTACACATCATGAAACGTGACATTCGTATTAAATGGTTCTTTCCCCATCCCGTTGAAGAGGTATGGGAATGCCTGACCAATCCCGAGCTGGTCAATACCTGGCTGATGAAAAATGATTTTAGACCCGTTGTCGGTCATCATTTCCAATTCCATGCCCGGCCATTGCCGAAAATGGGATGGGACGGCATTGTGTATTGCGAAGTATTGGAGCTTAAACCCAACGAACGGTTAGTATACAGTTGGAAGGGAGGTCCGCGCCCGGGAGTGATCACGCTTGACACGCTCCTTACCTGGACGCTTGCACCCGTTCAGGGAGATACAGAAATGATATTGGAACATACCGGGTTTAAGGGCATGAAAAATATGCTATCAAGTATATTCATGGAGAGGGGTTGGAAAAAAGGCATCACACGCCGCTTCGAAAACGTGCTAAAGGAACGGGGATATGAGCAGGCTTAATTACGATCCGTTCCAGGCAATTGCAGATAATAACCGGCGCCAGATCCTGATGATGTTATCTGAAAAAAGCCTTTCTATCAACCTGTTGGCAGACCAGTTTGACATTAGCCGGCCCGCGGTTTCCAAGCATATTAAGGTACTGGAGGAAACAGGCTTTATCAGCATCCGGCAGGAAGGTCGTGAACGGCTCTGTGAACTTAACTCTGCTGGTTTCGATGCTGTACGGGAATGGCTGACTTATTATGATCAGTTCTGGAAACGAAAATTACAAAACCTGGAAGCATTGTTGGAGCAACGTAAGAAGGGAAAAAAGGGGAGATGACGACTCCAATCTTTGGAGCTGTTTGGAAAGTGAATTAAATAATAAAAAATACATTTATTGTAAATTTAAATTTACATTTATTGTAAATAAATGTATTTTTGCTTTATCAATTTGTTGCCATGTATATTGAAGATGAATCCACAGGAAATCAAATAACAGTTGAGATTGATAAGGTTATGGATAACGATTATGATATTATAAAAGAATTGGGCAGGTTTGATTTTGACTGGGACGAACTCAAGGGGGAATTGGTTTATAAATTAGTTCTTGTAGGCACAAATGATATTGAAGGTCTTATTGCAATAATCGATCATCCTGAAGAAGGCTTTCGTTATTTAGAGGTTAAGTTAATAGAATCAGCAAAAGAGAACATTGGAGCTAATAAAAAATATACCAGAGTTGCCGGAACGCTTCTTAGCTTCGCTTGCAGGGAAGCTTTTCGAAAAGGTTATTATGGTGCCGTCTTTCTAATACCGAAGACCAACCTGGTCCCGCTGTATATCAAAAAGTATGGTTTTAAAAACATCGGAAGAGGTCTTTGGTTAGATATTGATGCTTCACTCGAACTAATGAGCAAATTTCAGTAAAACTAGTTGAGTTATTGGATAACCAGTATAACACATAGGAGGTTAATTATGAATCGCGATAGAAAATTGAAAAAACATTCTCCTGACGAAATTGCAGATGCACATATTTTATCAAGGGATTTAAGTGAAAAGGAAAGAGCTGAAATTCTTAGAGAATTTGGTGAGGAGAAGAAAAAGGCAATTTCCAATCTCTCTAACGAAAAGAGAATACTTTCAGCAATTCTTCAGTTGAGATTTGAAATAGAGGACTATTTAAAAAAGAGCGTGTATAATAAAGAAATATCTTTTAGCTTTTTTTTGAAAGAATATATTTCGCGGCTTCAGTTAAAAAATAAGGATTTTGCGGAGCAAATTGGCCTAGAACCGTCAGAGCTGAGTCACATTCTTAGTAGTCACAGAAAACCCAATGATAAAGTATTGATCCGGCTTGAACTTCATTCCAATAAAAATATTGACGCCCTTCTATGGTATAAGATTTTGGAGAAAGATAAAGAATATGAGTTATCAACAAACTACAGGCTTCGGGAGGAAGAAAGACCACATGTTAAACAATATTTTTCATTTTCTTTTTAGCTTATTTCTTGACCACTCGGAACTCCAACCCGTCTCTACTCAGTTGAGACCATGACACGGCACATCCAAAAAACAAAAAAGGCCACACCGTTCTCCGATGTGACCTTGATCCTCGCGGACCGGACGGGACTCCAACCCGTCTCTACTCAGTAGAGACCGTGACGGAGCCATTCTATTTTAGTAAGTTCTTTTCATCATTAGCTAAATATTCAAAATACCGTCGATTTCCACGTTTTAAAGACTTTTCTCTAATTAAAGCAGCATGTTTGGAGTCACACTTTTCCAAATATACAGGTATCCAAGGCCGCTTTCCGGCGGTATACTTACTTAATCCGCCATTATGTTCCATAAGCCTTCTTTCAAAGTCTGTCGTATATCCTTTATAATAAGAACCGTCAACAGTGCTCTTAAGTATGTAAACAAAATGTTCCACAATAATAGTATTTAAGGTTAACAAAGACTTACGTGCATGGGAATAGTGCTCGGGATAATAAATTTAAAAAAGGCCACATCTTTCTCCGATGTGACCTCGA
>NZ_FNRL01000043.1 GCF_900107795.1 Chitinophaga terrae (ex Kim and Jung 2007) | reverse complement strand
TACAATCGTCTGCGCATATGTATCTGGAAGCAATGGAAAACCATCCGTAACCGGTACCGTAATCTTATAAAACTTGGCTTATCAAAGTATTACGCAAGGATGTGGAGCAAAACGAGTATAGGTTACAGCCGTGCGGCTCGTAGTCCGATACTATGCAGAACCCTCACCAACGCATACTTTAGGAAAGAAGGCTATGTCGGATTTTACGAACGCTATTATCTGAAAACAGAAAGTCAGATTAAATTATTCTAACAAACCGCCGTATACCAGACCGGTACGTACGGTGGTGTGAGAGGACAGTGAGGGAAATAATCCCTCACTTCCTACTCGATTCCTTGAACAGATTGTCGTAAATTTGCCCCCTTTAAACTTTTATCATGCTTGGGAAATTAGTAGGTTTCGACGATACCATAGTAGCGGTTGCCACGGCACCCGGATTAGGCGCCATTGCCGTTATCAGGTTAAGCGGCCCGCAAACCTATCCTATCGTCAATAGCCTCTTCCCCTCTAAAGACCTTACCAAGCAGCCCAGCCATACCCTCCACTTCGGAAATATTGTAGACAATGGAAGCATTATAGATGAAGTAGTGGTCAGCCTCTATAAAGGCCCTAAATCTTACACCGGCGAAGATGTGATAGAAATATCCTGCCACGGCTCTCCCTATATCCAGCAACGCATTATGGATGCCTGCATCAGTGCCGGCGCCAGGCTGGCCAAAGCCGGTGAATTTACCCAGCGCGCTTTCCTGAACGGCAAGCTGGACCTGACCCAGGCCGAATCTGTAGCCGACCTTATTGCCAGCAACTCTGCCGCTTCTCATCAAACAGCTATGCAGCAAATGCGGGGCGGTTTCTCCAAAGAATTGCATACCCTCCGGGAACAACTGATCACCTTTTCAGCCCTGATTGAACTGGAGCTGGACTTCAGCCAGGAGGATGTGGAATTTGCAGACAGAACACGTCTCTACACCCTCGTTTATGACGCTGCTAAAACTGTACAACAACTGATCGACTCCTTCCAGATGGGTAACGTTATCAAAAACGGTGTTAATACCGCGATTGTGGGCAAACCCAACGCGGGGAAGTCTACCCTGCTCAATACCCTTTTAAATGAAAACAGGGCCATTGTAAGCGATATTGCCGGTACCACCCGCGATACCATCGAGGAGGTGCTCAATATCGATGGCATACTTTTCAGACTCATAGATACCGCCGGCATCCGTGAAAGCGCCGATACGATAGAAAGCATCGGTGTACAGAAAACAATGGAGAAGATCCGGGAAGCCGGGGTAGTAGTATATCTCTTCGATGCCAATGAAACATCTGTTGAAGAACTGCAGCAGCAGGTAGATACTTTCAAATCCCAGCAAGTCAATTATCTCCTGGTGGGAAATAAAATAGACATCACCGGTGAAGCTGCGCTGAGAGCTAAATTCCGGGAATTTCCACATATTCTCTTTATTTCCGCAAAGAATCACGAGCATATCTCTGACCTCAAAAACACCCTGGTGAAAAAGGTTATGTCGGGAGATCTGAACACCGAGAATACCATAATCACCAATGCGCGTCACTATGCCGCACTGAAAGAAGTATATAAATCATTAAATGATGTAAGGCAAGGAATGGATAACGGGTTGCCTGGCGATTTACTGGCCCTGGATATACGTTTATGTTTGCATCATTTGGGTGAGATTACGGGAGAAGTGACGAATGAGGATAGGCTGGATTATATATTTAGTAAGTTTTGTATTGGAAAGTAATTTGTTTTCCGATATCTTCTAAGTGCTTGTTTTTCTTGGGTTTTAGCCCTTTTTTCCTTCCTTTATTTGTTGCCAAGCTACTCTTTTTTGCTTATATTTGTTGCCAGATTGTTGCCCTGAAAAGTTGCCCTTGTTGTTGGGCAACAAGTTGGAGAGTAAATGTCACACATAGACACACTCTGACACTCAAAGGCACTAATGGACAAATACAGGCACATGGCAAGCAACATAGAAATCACCAAAAAATGCCTCTACTGCGGCAAGGAGTACACGGCCAAAACGCTAACCACAAGGTATTGCGGCCACACCTGCAACAGTCGCCACTATAAGCAACTGAAGCGGGAAGAAAAGTTGAACAACTTCAAAGAAGCTCAGGCGAAGCCCGAGCAACAGCCGCAGCAATCATTTGACATTGCATTACAGCAAAAAGAGTTTCTCAGCATTGATGAAGCTGCAAAACTTATTGGTGCAAGCCGCAGAACAATACACCGCCTTATATCCGGCAACAAACTCCAAGTTGGAAAGGTTGGCAGTCGCACAATCATCACACGAAAGGCAATTGATAATCTCTTTAATACACAAGCCGTATGAAAGTAACACTCAGACAACGCACCAAAGGCGATAAGGTCAGCCTTTATCTTGATTACTACCACAAGGGAAAAAGGGAGTATGAATATTTGGAACTGTACTTGTTTCCAGAGCCGGAGAAAGGCAAGCTCACAAAGGAGCAGAAAGAATCCAACAAGGAAACCCTTGCACTGGCTGAAAGCATCCGTTCAAAGCGGCAGATAGAAATACAGAACGGTATTTATGGCTTTCAGGATCAGAGCAAGTTAAAAGGCAGCTTCTTGCGTTATGTGGAGTACTTAGCGGAGAAAAGGAAAAGCAGCCAGGGCAATTATGATAATTGGGACAGTGCATTGAAGCACCTCAAAAAGTATGTGAAGTTTGACGTTTCATTTGGGCAGGTAGATAAGAACTGGTTGGATGGTTTCAGGGAATACTTGATGAAGGAGGCAAAGACCCCAAGCAAGCAGCCACTATCCCAAAATTCACAAAGCAGCTACTTCAACAAAATCAGGGCGGCTTTAAAGCAAGCATACAAAGAAGGCATCATCAAGCAGAACCCTGCCGACCTTGTGGACGGCATCAAGCCCGGTGAACCTGAAAGAGAATTTCTCACCTATGAAGAACTGCAAGCAGTTGCAAAAGCTGAGTGTGAAATACCATTATTAAAAACCGCTTTCCTTTTCAGTGCAATGACTGGCCTCCGCTGGTCAGACGTTCAGAAATTAGTTTGGTCAGAAGTACAGCATAGCAAAGAAGTTGGTTATTACATACGCTTCCGGCAGAAGAAAACCAAAGGAGCAGAAACATTGCCCATATCAGAGCAAGCCTTCGGCTTGTTGGGTGAAAGAGGAAACCCGGAGGACCGTGTTTTCATAGGCTTAAAATACAGTGCATGGCATAACCTCAAATTGCAACAGTGGGTAATGCGAGGCGGTGTAACAAAAACAATCACCTTCCATTGTGCAAGGCACACCTACGCCACATTACAATTAACTTTAGGAACGGACATTTACACCGTATCAAAATTATTAGGCCACAAGGATTTAAAAACAACGCAGATATATGCAAAGATTATTGACGACAAGAAGAAGGTAGCTGCTAATAAAATTGTACTCGATTTATGAACAATGAACTAAATCTGTATCACAAAATTTTGTTCTTGGAGCTTCGCCCCTGGACTAAAAGAGAAGTTGCAGAAACCAAATACAAAGAACTGATGCAAGGCATCAGCAAAGAGCATTTTACATTTCAGCCACTTTATGAAGTTGATTTTCCAAAACCATTAACTGCAAAGCGGAAGTACTACTTTTCAATAATAGAGAATGAAGCAACAAGCTACCTCAACAACTTTCAGCAAATCATTGTCGGTGCATTGAATGAAAAAGAAAAACAGTATTGGGTACATACCACACTTACAAAAGTCCTATCACAAAAGCTGAAAGAAGTAAGCAAGGTAATTGATGATAACCAATACTTTTTTCAGCAGCTTTCAGCAGCTTCAAAAACCTCCACACCTGAAAGCAAAATTCAAGATGAAGCATACATTCTCCAATACCTCAAATATCAACTCATAAGAATTTACTTGGAGATTCAGGAAACATTCTCCAGCTACTTAAAGGAAGAAGCCATATCAGAAGAGGAATTGCATCAGCATTATTTTTCGGAGCAAGCTCCTTCAAAATCTTTCATTATAGAAGCCGTAAAACTCAACTTGCCTTTACCTGCTTCGCAGGTTACGGCCAAGCCTCAAACGGTACAGTTTACAGTAAAAGCATTTGATTTTCGTACAGAGAAAAAAGGTATCATTTCTTATGAAGCTATCATCAAAGATTCAGGCAGGTTCTCCCGATTTGAGGAGGAACTTTTCTCACATGAATTGATTGATGAAAACTACAACTTCAAAAACCAGCACGGCCAGATACAAGAACTGGCAGCCATATTCCAAACCCTGATTAAGAAGGGCTACTTCAACAAGCGGCAGTTCCCAAAGAACAGGGAGATAAAGCCTGTTGATATTCGCAAGTTTTTAGACCACCGCTACAACTCCAATACAGATAAACAATTCCGCACCTGGGCGAATAAGCCTGATGAATTGGCTGATTTTGTAAGCAGCAAATATTGGATTGACAAATTACCGACTTCCTGAATTGCGGTAATTTGCTGTCAATTTACCATTTCAAATTTCCACTCTTTTTCTGAAACCCTTTACTGGCAAGGCTTTTAGCCTTGCCCAAATTTCCATTTTCAAGACTACCAAAGCCTTATTCTGAGCTTTGTATCGTCATCGGGAATCGGTGATGACTTTTGGCCAGAAGTCCATTTCTAACAATTAATAAGTAAGACAATGGACGAAATATTAAAACGTCTTGAAAGGATTGAAAAGCTCATTGAGAGCCAGAACTTGGTACGCAAGGACGTACTGAATTTTAACGAGTGTTGCGACTACTTGGAGTTGTCGCAGTCACACCTGTACAAGCTAACCAGTACCGGGGCTATACCGCATTACAAGCCCAACGGGAAGAAAATCTATTTCAGAAGGGCGGAACTGGATGAATGGTTGCTTCGCAACCGCACCACTACGCAGGATGAAATAGAAAGCAAGGCAGCAGATTATCTCATCAAAAAAGGGAGGATTCAGCTATGACAGAAGTTATGAATCTGCTCCTGCAACTCTCCCAGGACTTTGAGGTAATCAGGGCTTATGTGTTGGCATTAAAGAAATCCAAGTTGGAGAACTTTAAAGAAACATGGATTGACGGCCAAGACGTAATGCACACCATGCACATTAGCAAGCGTACCCTTCAATCCCTTCGGGATAACGGAACGCTTCCATACAGCCGCATCAATGGCAAGTTTTACTACAAGGTTGAGGACATAGAAAACCTGTTGCAATCCAATTACTCACAATCTAAATCAACAGGTGATGGAAATAAGTAAAACAGCCATTTTGGATAAAACACACTACGGGCTTAGAATCTATTCCCATGTGTTGCGGCATTACTATCCGGGTGAAACAGTCCTTTCCCTTTCGGGAAGGGACTGCCAACCCACTAAGAACCCTTTTAATGACAACAAGCCAACATTGAAAATTCAGATAGTAAACAATTGTGCAGAGCATTACGATTTAGAGAACAGTATCAGCAAAGGCGATGCCTTTGACTTCGCTGCATTGCATTACCAATTACAAGGTGATGAATTGTGCCAAAAGCTGAATGAAGAACTCTACTTGCGTATCGGAAAGCAACAGGGCTTTTACAGTGAAAATATCATTGCTCCAGTTGCTCCGCAACCTCAGCCTGTAAGAGTACCAATCCCTGCTTTCGGTTATTTCAAAGCACCAGTAACAAATACGGTTCCATTCAAAGAAATCAATTTGTTGCAAGTGTACCACTTGCTTCAAGGCAATCAATTTGCTCAGTGTAACCAATTGACTTGACAAAGGCAAAGCACCATGATTATTTCAAAGCCATTGCCAACTATATCAAGCACACTTACCAATTGGAAGTTGACCAATCAGGTAAGGACGTTTCAAGAGCCTGCTTCTTAGCAGAGGACGCAGGTGCATTTATCAATCCCAAATATTTATAATCAATGGAGAAAAAGATATTCAATCCGTTGGATTGGTTGGAGCAACCAAACCAACAACAAATAAATACTGAACCGCAGAAAGTAGAAGCCAATACCGATGCAGCAGAAGTTGAAAAAATCATTCAGCAAATCGAAGCGAAGCAAATTGACATTGCAACCGCTTACAGCGATTGGCGGGATATTGGATTTGCTTTTGCAGATGCTTTTGGAGAATCAGGCAGAGATTATTTTCACCGCATCAGTAAGTTTTATGCTGATTACTCAGCAACCGAATGTGATACCCAATACACTAATTGCCTAAAGGCAAATGGTCACGGTGTTACCTTGAAAACATTTTTCTTTCATGCAAAGCAAGCAGGTGTAAACATTGCGGTTACACCGCAATACACCGAGCAGGAAAAAGTACAGTTACCAACTTTCCCTGAATCTATCTATCCTCAGCTTCCTGAGTTTCTGCAAAAGGTTGTCAAGATTGCTTCATTTAACGAAGAACGAGACATTCTTTTGTTAGGCACTATCGTTTCACTCAGTGCTTGTTTTCAGAAGCTATATGGTATTTACGATGGCAAAAAGGTTTTCTCAAACCTGTACATTTTCATCACGGCTCAGGCATCAGCAGGAAAAGGCAGGTTGGTACACTGCAAGCAGTTGGTAAAGCCTATTCACAAGCATTTGAGGGAGCAAGCCAAATTGATGAAGCAGCAGCATGAATTGGAAATGATGGAGTACAACGAAAAGAAAGGCAAAGATGCAAGTGCAGAGAAGCCCAACAAGCCGCCTGAAAAAATGTTGTTCATCCCGGCCAACAACAGCACAACAGGAGTATTTCAATTGCTGTTCGACAACGAAGGCAGAGGCTTAATGTTTGAAACAGAAGGCGACACCCTGGCACAAGCATTTAAAACCGATTACGGCAATTACAGCGATGGTTTCCGCAAGGCATTTCACCACGAAACAATATCCTACTACCGTAGAACAGACCGAGAGTATGTTGATATTGAAAGTCCATGCCTTTCAGGCATGTTCACCGGAACACCAAAGCAGGTTTCTGCACTTATCCCAAATGCTGAAAACGGCTTATTCAGCCGTTTCATTTTCTATTTCATGAACATTCAGCCGGTATGGAAAAATGTATTCGCCAATTCGTCTGATAATGGCTTAGATGATTACTTTGACCAGTTAGGCAATGACTTCTTTGGTTTGTACCAAACCCTGATGGCAAACCCTGAAATACAGTTCTGCCTTACGACAGAGCAGCAGGAGCAGTTCAACACCTTCTTTGAGCAAATTCAAAACACCTACCTCAGCTTGCAGGGGCTTGACTACATGGCAACAATCAGGCGTTTGGGTTTGATTGCTTTCCGTATTGCCATGATCCTATCCGCTTTGCGGATTATGGAACATGGTGATTTGCCGGAACGCATCATTTGTGAGGAAAGAGACTTTCAAACTACGTTGGAAATGGTCCGGGTATTGGTGAAACATGCCAGTAAGGTATTTTCTGAACTACCCCAAGATGCACCAATGCCCAAGCGTAAAAACCAAAAGGAACGGTATCTGGATGCCCTTCCTGCCAGCTTCAACAGGCAGGAGTACCTGAGAATTGCCGCCTCTATGTCCATACCCGATAAAACAGCCGAAGGCTACATTACAGACTTCTGCAAGCGGGGGCTGATTCATAGGGAAAAGCAAGACCATTACCTGAATCCCAATGCTAAGGAAACTCAGGATTTAAGGGAAATCAAGAAAGGGTAAGCTAATGTTTGCCCTTTCGCAGATTCGGGCAGACCTGTTGAAACTGCCTACATGCTGCCCAATTTAAGGGCTCGTAGCCCTTAGCTTCCTCCGTTTCCTTAATTTCCTGAAAACCCAAAATCCCGCCAGAATGAAACAAAGGAAAAAAAGAGAAAACATTTGCAAAAGGTAGCGAATTCCACTACCTTTCGCAAAAAATTACTCTCTTGGAAGATTCAAGGCAATATAAGAGTGCAGAAGATTGGGTAAACCACCTGCTGGCTAAGGGTAAATATGCTTTTGCTCTGCATCAGTTCCGTGCCGATTTTCCCGGGCAGTCAGATACGGCTAATAAGTTCGCCTTGAAAAGGCTGGTTGATAAAGAGCAGATCATTTCCATCCACAAAGGGTATTACCTCATCATACCACCCCAATACAGGTCAAAGGGAATCCTTCCCCCCACCTTGTTTTTAGATGCGTTTATGAAGGAATTAGACCGGCCTTATTACCTGGCATTGTTAAACGCAGCCGCCTATCATGGAGCATCGCACCAGCAGCCACAGGAGTTTTTTGTGGTTACCGGCTTTCCTGTACTGCGGCCTATGCAGAAAAAAGGGCTGAAACTGAACTACATCAGCAAAAAGGAAATACCGGCAACACTGTTAGACACCCGGAAAACCGAGGCCGGGTACTTGAAAATTTCAAATCCTGCCCTAACCGCAACCGATCTGATACAATACTCCAAACGGATAGGGGGCATCAATAGGGTGGCCACTGTTTTGGCTGAATTGGCAGAGAGTATTCAACCCAATGCATTTGATACAAATCTGCTGCAGCATGTTCCGGTAACTGCCTTGCAGCGGTTGGGCTATCTACTGGATAAAATATTTGACAATCAGCCGCTGGCCAACGCCTTATACATGGCCTTGCAATATAACAATGCCCCTTTGTTTCGGATACCCTTGAAAGCCTCAGCTCCGGCCAAAGGTTTTGCATCAGACGAAAGATGGAAAGTAATCGTAAACACTACAATAGAACTTGACGAATGATACCACAGGCATACATAACAGAATGGGCCAATCAGGTGCCCTGGCAAACCAACGAGCAGGTGGAGCAAGACCTGGTGATTTGCCGTGCCTTGGTAGAAATATTCTCCGATGAGTTTCTGGCAAAAAGCCTTGCTTTCAGGGGTGGCACGGCCTTACACAAGTTGTATTTAAACCCACAACCCCGCTACTCCGAGGATATTGATTTAGTGCAAATCACAGCAGAGCCATTCGGCCCTGTGGTGGACCGTTTACGAGAGAGGCTGGCCTTTTTAGGTGACCCTGCCCGCAAGCAGAAAGAAAACAATTTTACCCTGCATTACCGTTTTGAATCTGAGTTCCCTCCGGTGCAAAACCTCCGCCTCAAAGTAGAAACCAATTGCCGGGAACATTTCACCGTACTGGGCTACCAACAATTTCCCTTTCAGGTAAATTCCTCTTGGTTTACCGGTGCCTGCAACATCACTACCTACCAATTGGAAGAACTGCTGGGTACAAAACTCAGGGCCTTATACCAACGCAGAAAAGGCCGTGATTTATACGATATGTACAAGGCACTGGTGCAAGTGCCCGGTATGGATAAAGAAGCCCTGTTACAATGCTATCATGCCTATATGGCTTTTGTGGTAGATGAACCACCTACGCAAAAGATTTATCTGCAAAACATGGAAGCCAAAATGCAGGACGATGAATTTATTGGAGATATAGCAGCCCTCATACGGCCAGCAGAAAAATACGACCAGGCAACCGCTTTTGAATTAGTGCGAACGGAGTTGCTGGAGAAAATGGATGGTTCAAAACCCTAAGCATTGAAAAAAGTTAACAACAAATAGAAAATACCAAAGCAAATGATAAAGGACAGCATACAACAAAACGAAAACACCACACCAAACAGCAAGCAACTGGCAGTATTAAAAGAACATTTTCCTGCCTGCTTTAAATCGGATGGCAGTTTTGATGTGGAGCGTTTAAAAGCCGAAATAGCCGGTACAACCAATGTGGTACAGGAAGGCTATGAACTGAAGTTTTTGGGTAAGAGTTATGCCAAGTTGCTGGCCAGTACCGAAACGACCACTGTTATACAGCCCAACGAAGCCCATAACAGCTTGCCCGAAAACGCTAATAGCGAAAACATATACATCAGTGGCGATAACCTGGATGGATTGAAGCATTTGCTTAAATCATACAACGGGGCCATTAAATGCATTTATATTGACCCGCCTTACAATACAGGCAGCGATGGCTTTGTATATGCCGATAACTTTAACTACACCAAAGATACCCTACAGGAAAAGCTGAGTGTGAGTGAAGAAGAAGCAGAACGAATACTAGACCTTACCAAGCGGGGTTCTGCCTCTCACAGTGCATGGCTCATGTTTATGTACAGCCGCTTGCTGTTGGCAAAAGATTTATTGAAAGATGATGGCGTAATTTTTATTTCTATTGACGACAATGAGCAGGCAAACCTGAAACTGCTTTGTGATGATGTTTTTGGGGAAGAAAATTTTGTGGCAGAGTTTGCAAGAATTACCAAAAAGGCAGGAAAAACTACCGAGCTAATTGCAGATAATAATGACTACCTGCTCTGTTATAGAAGAACCGATGATGTAGAATTAAACAAAAATTCATTAGAGGGTCAAGGGTATGTTCTTGAAGATGAATTTGTCGAAGAAAGAGGTCCTTACAAATTAAGTCAGACGCTTGATTACGATTCGATTCAATATTCCGCCTCTCTTGATTATGAAATAGAGTTAAATGGTGAGATTTTTCGCCCAGGAAATGTAACGAAAGAGCAAATGCTTGAAAGACAGAAAAGAAATCCCAAAAGTGATTCATGTTGGCGTTGGTCAAGAGATTTATTCGACTTCGGCAATCAAAATGGTTTTGTAGTTGTAAAAGAGGGAAAAAATGGAAAACGGATTTATACAAAAACATACTTAAACGCTACCATAAGAAAAAATGCAAAAGGGTATTTTGTTGAAAACTTTGAAAGAAATAAAGCAACTTCAACATTAGAGTTTTTGGATAATAAATACTCTAACGATAATTCAAGAAAAGACTTATCAAAGCTTTTCGATGTAAAGGTTTTTGATTATTCTAAGCCTGTTAGTTTGTTGGAAAAAATTGTTACTCTGGTAGCTTCTGATAGTGATACTGTGTTAGATTTTTTCTCAGGTTCTGGAACAACTGCCCATGCGGTTATGAAACTAAATGCAGATGATGGCGGAAATAGAAAATACATATCTGTTCAATTGCCCGAAGTATTAAGTCCTGATGTGGATTCACAGAAAATTGCCTATGAATTTCTCAAAGAAAACAACCTGCCCACAAGCTTAGATTACATCGGCATTGAACGCATTAAACGGGCAGCCGCAAAAATAAAGGAAGAACACCCGGATAAGGAAATGGATTTGGGCTTCAAACATTACATCCTGCAAGAGCCTAACCAAAACACTTTAGACAAGTTGGATAGTTTTGATAAGGCAAGTTTGCTGGCAGATACCACCATCATGGAAGAATTTGGTAAGCCCACCATTTTGGCTACCTGGCTCAATGCCGATGGTTATGGCCTTACGGTACAGGCAGAAGCCATTGATTTGGCTGGGTACACGGCTTACTATTGTCAAAAGCATTTGTATTTAATTGACCCGGGCTTTACACTGGAAAGCATGAAAGCCCTATTAAGTAAATACGATGCGGAAGGGCATTTCAATCCGGAAAACATGGTATTGTTTGGCTATAGCTTCCCGGATTGGAGCATCAATGAAATGATAGAGAAAAACCTTCGCATCCTCAACGATGGAGAGAAGAATTTAAAAATCAACTTCACCGTAAGGTATTAACAGCTATGGAACTGATATTAAAAAATGATTTGCCCCACCAGGTAAAAGCATACACGGCCATAGCCAATGTGCTCAGTAACGATTTAATACAAAAGAACAGTCTGTATTATCAAAACCCTACACTGTTGTTAGACAGGCAGGCATTGATGACCAATTTGGCCATAGTTCAAAAAGACAATAACATACCGGCTGAGTACAAAGCATTCAATGAAATTGGCAGCTACCTCAATCTGGATATTAAAATGGAAACCGGCACAGGTAAAACCTATGTGTACACGGCTGCCATGTTTGAGCTGCACAAACGCTATGGCATCAATAAATTTATTGTAGTAGTACCAACACTGGCCATTAAAGCAGGGGCTAAACAGTTTATGCAGGATGGCTATACCAAGCGGCATTTCAAAGACCAATGTGGCTACGGTACAGAATTAGATGTATTGGTGCTTGAAGCTACCAAAAAGAAAAAGGGCAAAAATTACTTCCCCGGAGTGGTGAGAGAGTTTGTTGCTGGCAGTAGCCAGAATACCAATAAAATCTACGTATTGCTCACCAATATGAGTTTGTTGGGCGGCACTTCCAAATTGCTTACAGATAGTTACGATTACGGTGTAGAAGGTTTTTATAAACCCATTGAAGGGATTAAAGCTACCAAGCCATTTGTGATTATTGACGAACCACATCGTTTCAGTAAAACTCAAAAGGCACACGAATTTATTGAGAAAAATATTTGTCCGCAGGCCATCATTCGTTTCGGAGCAACCTTCCCTGAAATAGAAACCGGAAGGGGAAGAAATAAGATAAAAAGGAAAGATTATCACAACCTGTTGTATGATTTGAACTCATTTCAGGCATTTAACCAAAACCTGATTAAGGGCATTGCCAAAGAGCACTTCGAGCCGGTAAGCCAAAGGCAGGATAAGGTTAAGATCATGAGTATTCAAAGCAAAACAGCAGTTAAGTTTAATTTGATCCAACAAGGCGGCCCAACCAAATCATTTGAGTTAAAAAAGGGCGATTCTCTGGGCTTGATAGCTACTGAATTAGAAGGGATTATTATTGAAGGTATTTCTACCAGTACAGTTGAGTTGTCTAACGGACAGGTAAAGTCTACCGGTGAAGAATTTAGTACAGATATTTATTCAACCTCCTATCAGGAAAGCATGATTCGGCTGGCACTGGAACGCCATTTTGAAACAGAACGAATCAACTTTACCAGGAACAATAAAATAAAAACTTTAGCCCTGTTTTTTATAGATGATATTTATTCGTACAGGGTAAATGAAGGTCAGGATAAGCAGCCTTATCTGAAGGAAACCTTTGAGCGTTTGCTGTTAGAGAAAATTAATGCCGTACTACCTACGCTGAATGAGCAGGAACAGGAATACAAAGACTACTTACAAGCATCAAAAGCAGATTTGAATGCTACGCATGCAGGATATTTTTCGCAGGACAACAGCAGTTCTGATGAGGCTATAGCCCAGGAGGTTCAGGAAATATTGTATGAGAAGAAGAAACTGCTTGCTATTAAAGATGAACAAGGTAAGTTTAATACACGCAGGTTCCTTTTTTCCAAGTGGACATTAAAAGAAGGATGGGATAATCCAAATGTATTCACCATTGCCAAACTAAGAAGCAGCGGCAGCGAAAACAGCAAAATACAGGAAGTAGGAAGAGGTTTGCGTTTGCCGGTAGATGAGTATGGCAACCGTATTTCTAATGAAGAATTTAAGTTGAATTATGTCATTGATTTCACGGAAGCAGACTTTGCAGAGGAATTAGTAAAAGAAATTAATGGTGATTTACCACAGGGCTTTACAATCACTGATGAAAAGTTAGCTGAGGTAGCTGCCAAACGGAATATGGATGTTGATGATTTGTTTGTTGAGTTACTCAGCAAGGAATTTATTGACCGCAATAAGAACATTAAAGCCGAGAATATTGATTCATTCTTTGAAGCATACCCTGAGTTTACCGTAGGCTTACAGCAAGGCAAAGTTGAAGACCGCAACAAAAAGAAGGAACGGAAAATTAAAATCAGAAAAGCGGTTTACGATGAATTAAAAACCTTGTGGGAAGAAATAAACAGCAAGTATATTTTGCACTACGAGAGAGTTGAACAGAATAATTTCCTCTTTAATGAGTTATTGGGGTTACTCAAAAACGGTGTATTCTCAGATACTTATATAACCAGCAGGCGGGAAGAATTGAATACAACCGGCTCACGGGTTACAGTGAATGAAGACTCAGGGGTACAGTTTAAGATAAGCAAGCCACTGCCGTATAATGAGTTCTTAAAGCGTATCTGCCGCCAAACAAATCTGTCTATTCAACTGCTTCATACTGTTTTAACGGAGTATGCAAATGAAAACAACATTTTGCCCGATAGAATCAATGAGCAAAGTGCTGCCAACTTTGTAAAACTGTTTCATGATTGGAAGGTAGAGAAATTGAGTGGCAGGTTCAGTTATTCAAAAGCAAACCTTCCCGTGAAGGCAACTGCACTCACTTTTTCAGATGGTACGCCCAAATCCGAAATTACACAAGGGGTAATAGGAACAAAATTCATTGAAGGCACTCCATCTGAAAAATATCTGTATGATGTATATGCTTTCGATTCTCCTTTAGAAAAAGACAATTTGCTGGTAGATGGTATTCAGGAAATTATTGTGTACGGTAAAATTCCAAAAAGCAGCATTGCTATACCTACTATCACAGGTCAGTCATACAGCCCGGATTTTATGTATGTAATCAAAAAGGATAATGGCGAAAAGATTCTGAACGTAATTGTTGAAACAAAAGATGTAGAGAATCAAACCTCTCTCAGAGGTATTGAACAGGCGAAAATAGATTGTGCAAAGGTGTTCTTTACCCAATTAACTATTGATGGGTATAAAGTGGAGTTTCAAACCCAATTAAATAACAAAAAAATCAGGCAGATAATTGATGAGGTTCTTCAGTAATCATTTTTGTAATAACCAAACATGACATAGCTATGGCTCTATACATAAATCACACCGGCAAACTAAAGGAGGTAAAAGAAAAGCCCTTCAAATTGGAAAAAGACATACAGAAAGTGTTTGAAGCCAATCTGTATGATATTATGGGCTTGGAATTGGTGAAGAGTGAGTTTACCATCAAAAACAAGCGTATAGATACGTTGGCTTATGATACGCAGGCTTCCGCCTTCATTATTATTGAGTACAAGCGGGACAAGAATATCAGTGTGGTGGACCAGGGTTTTACCTACCTGAGTCTGATGCTGGAAAACAAAGCTGATTTTATTGTAGAGTATAACGAAAGTCTGAAACGCAACCTGAAACGGGAGGATGTGGATTGGAGTCAAACAAGGGTAGCTTTTGTATCTACCAATTTTACCGACAACCAGGTGCAGGCAACAAACTTCAAAGACATTGCCATTGAATTATGGGAGGTGAAGCAATTTGAGAATGATACCATCATGATCAATCCCATCAAGAAATCAAATGCGGCTGAAAGTATCAAGCCATTAACCCAGAATAAGGAAGCCCTGAAAAAGGTAACCGAAGAAATTAAAGTGTACACAGAAGAAGAACATCTGTCAAAAACCAGCGAAGCCATTGCCGAATTGTATGAGAAATTCAGGCAGGGAATATTGCAGTTGGCTGATGAAATTGAGATCAAGCCCAAGAAGATGGAAATTGGTTTCAGAAAAGACAGCAAAGTGTTTGCAGATATCTGTATTCTGAAAAACTCCCTGAAAATATGGATTAACCTAAAGAAGGGAAAATTAGATGACCCCAAGAAGTTGGCAGAAGATGTTTCAGAGAAGGGGCATTGGGGCAATGGAGATTATCAAATTCAGGTGGATACAGATAAAGACCTGGAGTATATCATGAGCTTGATTAAACAATCTATAAAACAATAATGAAAACGGTCGAATATGCAAGAACAAAACCTATTCTTCAATATACTCACTTTTGACTGGCCAAATCAGCCGGTTACGTTTTATTTTCATGAAGAAGAACAGGATAAGTTTCCACGTATTCACAGGTCATTATTCCCTAAGCAAATAGCCAACATTTTCCCGCAGGTCGCTACAACTCCGGCCAAGGAGTTTATCTCATGTGCCTTCACAGGTGAAGCCGAGGGCTTCACACCGTTGGATATAGATTTTAAAACGGACAATCCCGACCTCATCAAGCGGTTTTACAACAAGCAGATTGGCTATTACTTCCGTAAAGTCAGGGAGAAGATTGTAAAGGTCGGTTTCATCAAAGAAAATCAAATTTGGTTGCCTGCACCAAAGGAATCAAACGCACAATACAGCGTGTATGATAAATATACCCTCAAGGTCCAGCTTTGCACCGTATCAGGCTTTCCGGAGATTCATTTGTCTTATGATGGCAAATCAAGAGTGAGCAAAAAAAGCATTGCCGTGCTGATACAAGACATTGCCCCCGAAAACTTTAATTGGGTGCTGTACGAGAACCAGCTTTGGAAGTATGATACCCTCGACAAGAAAGAAGATATTGATTACAAAAAAGCATACCCTGTTTTAGGCAGAAGATTAAAAACAGCGATGGGCTTTCCTGCGGAAGCTCCGCCCCGTCATAACAGGTACACCGAATACCTCAGGAACATCGAGAAATTTTACAAAGACAATTTAGATACCGATGCATTCCGGGAGTTGATACCACTGCACACCACAGGCTTTTTGCCCGTAAACACTACAAGGTTAAACTACACTTCACCCGATAGCAACAAGTTGGCATTTGGCACCGGTCAGGATATTGTGCCGTTCAATGGAGTGAAAACCTATGGCCCATTTAAAAAAGCCCCTTACAATAAGGTGCATTTGTTTTTTATTGTCCATCGGGATGATATAGAAACAGCCAAAAGATTGAAAACCTATTTCCAGACAGGGCTGAAATTCTTCAAAGGCTTATTCGACTTCTCCAAAGTGCTGTTTCACACCAGTGAAGGATTCAGCATAGCGTTCACTGACAAAGAAAATCCCATTGCCGAAATTGAGCAGAAGCTATCGCAGCGTACCATCGACCCAGATGTAAAATACATTGCCATTTACATTACTCCATACAACAAGTACGAAGCCGACCTGCAGAAGAGAGAGATTTACTACAAAGTGAAAGAACTGTTGCTGAAGCGGAGAATTACTTCCCAGTGCATAGAGGCAAATAAGGTAATGGAGCAAGGCGAAAATTATGTGTACAGCCTGCCAAACATTGCTGTCGCAATATTGGCCAAGTTAGACGGCATTCCCTGGCGTTTGAATACCCCTATCAGGAATGAGTTGATTGTAGGAGTGGGTGCATTCAAGCACATAGCAACAGATGTTCAATACATAGGCTCAGCCTTCAGTTTCAACAATACAGGCGGCTTCAATCGCTTTGAGTACTTTATGAAACATGAAGTGGATGTACTGGCAGGTTCTATTTCCAGAGCCATCAGAGATTATGCAACAGTGAACAACAGCCCCGACAGGCTAATCATTCATTTCTACAAAACCATGAATGAGAAGGAGCTTGAACCCATTGAAAGGGCATTAGCCGATTTAGGGTTGGATATACCGGTGTTTGTAGTCACCATCAACAAAACAGAATCTGAAGACATTGTTTTGTTTGACAGGAACTGGCCGGAATTAATGCCCATGAGTGGCACGTATGTGCATATAGGAGAGAATAGGTATTTGCTTTGCAACAATACCCGTTACTCAGCCGCTGGCTTCAATAAGAATGACGGCTACCCCTTCCCGATTAAGTTAAAAATTGATTGCACCGACAAAACACAATTAACAGAAACCAAAGTGGTAAAAGAACTCATAGACCAGGTATATCAGTTCAGCCGCATGTACTGGAAATCAGTACGGCAGCAAAACCTTCCGGTAACCATCAAATACCCCGAAATGGTGGCCCAAATAGCCCCCCATTTCGATGGCGATGAAATACCGCAATACGGCAAGGATAATCTTTGGTTTTTGTGATGCGTTATAAACGAAATTGATTGAAGAAATGCTGACAAAAGAACAAGTAAAATCTAAGCTGCTTAGTTACTGGCAGATTGAGGAATTGAAATTCATAGCTGAATTTCATAGACCTAAGAATGAAGATGGCAGTTTTCAGAATTTGCCTTTTGGCTTTTTTAGGAATCTACGTATTGCTCAAAAGGACAGGACAATTCTTTATCCAAAATATAATGGATTGGAATACAATCGGCAGGTAACCTTTCGTCAGAAAATTGCAAAAGGTTTAGTTGACGGTCAGCATTATTTAATTGAGTTAATTCCGGAAGAGGACAACAAAAGAACTCAGAACCCATTTCTTTTAAAAATAGAGAATGTTTATGTTATTGATGAATACAAGTCACCACAAGAATTTATACGTAATTGGTTCTTTAGAAAAGGTGAAAATCCAGAAGATGCTTCGACAATTGCATCTCAATTGAAATTAAACGAACTTGAATTATACACACACACTAAACGGTTCATTTTTGAATTAATACAGAATGCCGATGATATGCCACTTGGCAATAATCCGGTTAACATTGAGTTGTATTTGTTGGCCAATCATTTGCTTTTTTTACACAACGGTAAGTATTTTGATAGAGAAGATGTAAAAGCAATATCAGATGCTGCTAAAAGTACTAAAGGTGGAAGCATTACTCAAACTGGGTACAAGGGAATTGGATTTAAGTCAGTGTTTACAGACTCTTTCAGAGTTTATATCAAATCAGGTGATTATTCCTTCAAGTTTGACAAGTTAGCACCAGTTTATAAAGACTTTTGGTCACTTTATGCTGATTACTATAATTCTAAAACGCCACAGGCTAAGAGAGAATTTGAAAGAGAATATCGAGGTCGAGAATCTTTGTTTACAGATATAGACCGCATCCCATGGCAAATAAAGCCCATTTGGGTCAATCGTAATGAATTTCCAGATGAGCTGGTGGGTTCACCTTTTTTTATGAACCAACAGGTAGCTATTGCTCTTGAAATAGGTAATACAATTTTTAAGCAAAAGAACTATCATGGGATGATTTCTGGTTTAATGAAAGAGCCAAGATTTCTTCTCTTTTTACGGAACACAAGAAGCTTCACTTTCAAATCAATTGAACCAACAGAAAGCATAAGTATTGCAGTAAAAAATAGTAGGTATGGTTTAGATGTTTATCAAAATGAGGAGCTATCAGCTTCTTACATTAGGGAGGACTTTATTATAGCCATAGATAATGATGAATTTCAAAAGGCTGGGTTGAATTTCAAACGAAGAGAGCTTGATGGCGGTAAGATTGAATTTTATGATAACAATGGCTTGAGGCTTGAAAACATTCCCGAAAAACTTGGAAGATTACAATCTACCGTTGTATCATTTGCTGCCAAAGTGATAGGTTCTTCAATTGAACAATTAAGTAAGGATGAAACAATACTTTTTAATTACTTGCCGACTTCAGATCAGCGTTTTGAATTTCCTTTTTTGGTAAATGCTGATTTTGTGAGTAAAACTGACCGGGAGTTTATCCAAATTGAGAACAAATGGAATCATTATCTATTTTTCCACATAGGAATTAACTGCATTAAATGGATTGCACAGTTAGGGCAGATAGTTAATGACAATGCAGAGAAGAGATTTTTCCCTTACGCAAAAACATATTTAAATCTGCTTCCTGAGACTTTGTTGGATGAAGAAAATGTGGAGCAAAGCTCAATCAACAAGTCCTTCAATCATGGAATTAAGTCCGCCTTAGAGGAAGTCCCTTTTATTTTGGATAGTAATGGGTCATTGAAAAAATGCTCTGAAATTTTAATAGATGAAACAGGCATCTCCTTTATCCTTGGGGCATATTTTTTCAAAACCATTTCATCGTCTGAGAAGTCAATTCCTCACCTAATAATCGATCAAAGCAAACTCAGAAAAGAGTATTTGAATATTGACAAGTTCACTGCTCATCAACTGAAAGTGAAACTATCTATGGTCGAAAATCAATTGTTTCTGAAGACAACTATAGAGCGGACTAATCAAATACGATATGACAGTTTTATAAAATGGCTCGATGAGTTTAGTTTAAATTTTACCGAAGAATATTTGTGGCTATGTAGCCTTCCTATAGTCAAGCTGAGTGATGGTGTTTTCAGTTTAAACGATGCTTTGAGTAAAAGCAATGTCCTTATACGATCCTCTAAAACGAAATCAATAGAATCTATACTTGAGAAGATAGGGTTTGATCTTACTCCGTTTTACATAGATGATTATGCTCATCTGATGGGAAATTTACTGAGAACGGAATCATATCTAAACAAGGATATAAAGCTGTATGAGAAATTGGCATCTAACACCAATCTTTCGTTACTCAATCCCACAGAGAAAGCGGCACTTCTCACATTCATTGAATCTTTAAAAGGCATCGGAGAAGGCAAGTTTGCTAATACTTTACCTCTTTTCAATACCCAGGCTGAAAAAGTTGGTTTAAAGCCTCTTGCAAGTCTGATTACCAATAAGTGCGAAGGGTTTCCGAAATGGCTATTGAAATTTGTAATAAATGAGGAAGAAGAAAATGCATTATCTCAGGAATTTAGAAATTACCTGATTAATGAATCTAATATTCTTGAACTGCTTTTTTGTAATTCAGTATTGTTTGAAGAAATAACCAATGGTTTGAGTTCAAATGATATTGAATTATTTTATGCCTATGTTCTCAAACTTCATAGCGAACTTCCGGCAGATAAAGAACTTTCATACACAGGAATACCTTGGTTGTACGTACCTGCTTTACAGTTATTCCAATTGCCATCAGCTGTATATTGTCCGGATAGCTTATTGAAGTTGGCAGCGGATAAATATCAGGCCATTTGCCCTGTAATTGAAGGCTTAACAAACGAATACACGGCTCATTCACTCTCTTTACCCCTTATTGAGAAGTTTTCTTTAGGATGTAAGAAAGGGTCAATTGCAAAACTCATTACAAAATCATCGAAACATTCTATTGAACAGTCAAATGATTTTCTTGATTGGGCTTCCACAAACGGAGATAATTCTCTTTTGGAGGTAATGCAATTTCAGAAAGGCGATGATCTATTGACGTTGAATCATGTTGCCAACTGTAAGACATACTACACAAATGACAAAGAATTAATTAATTTAATTGATGGTAGCCCTATTGGAAAAAGCACCCTCAACTTATTGCCATCTGAACTTTACGCTAATACCAGGTCAAAGATAGGTTTAATAGAAGGCGAACAGCTCATTAACCACTTACTTGAAATTGGATTTGCAACCTTACCGTTTGTAACGCATGTTCGTAAAGTTAAGAATGAGGAAACAGGCAGGCTTTTTGTTGAGAAGTTAGCGAGTATAGATTTATCTTCTGAAATCGTTTACAGCAAGGAGAGTGCTGAACATTTATTGTTTGAGTTGATAATTGATTTGGGAAAGGAGGATGACAAGTATTTTGATTCGTTAATCTCTAAAATTACCATCGATGGACACGGCCTATCAAAAAAGAATATTTCAGATGAAGTAATATTTCGGTTTCCTGCAACAGATACAATAGCTGAGAGACGTTACGTCTTGAAGTTATCGGAAATTCTACCTTCTTACAAGGATGAAACCGCTGCATTAACTAAGGTTATTGGAAACTTTGTAGATATAAAAAATACCGGGACATTAAGAAAGGTTTTTAAAACATCTCAGAAGAGAACAGAGGATATTTTCAATGAGCTTCATTCAATACAGCTTGATTGCTTATCGCCTCAACAAGTAATGTTCTTGTTATTGTACCAGGAAGACAAGCCAACATTGGATTTCAGAAAGGGTAAGCCTGATTTCAGTGAGTATTATTTTGAAACCGATAAGTCTAAATACGAAGCTCATTGTAACGATTTTATTTCTCTACTTTTTGCACTAAAGTATCCATACTTTAAAGGAAGGTTTGAGTTTAAAGACCTGACACTTCAAAATACAATCTTGGATAATGACTATGCCATAGATAAAGAGTTTGCTCCTGCATGGCTTCAGAAATGGATGAACGATCAGGAAAAGGAACCGAAAGTGGCATTTCTCCATCTCGCAGGTTTAAATAAAGCAGATAGTCCTATTATCTTGCTACGTAAAGGGCTTGCTGAGAAAAACAGGGAGGTTTTCCAAAAGGGCTTGGTGAATTTGGATAATTCCATTCTGTTGAGTAATACTATGCTGTGGTTATTGAAATTACAGAATGAAAAAGAGGCCAGCTTCGATAAATTATTTCTGAAGGATTTATATGCCAAAATCGAAGAAAAGAAACTACTGGGTGTCGATACTCCTTTGGCGGTGATGGTTCAGTTAAATCCTGAATCGTATAAATTGGTAGTTAAGTCTGAGAATAGCATTTTCCATACTTTAAATGCTGGATGGGGGGATTATTCGGCAGAGATATTTGCTTCAATTATTGAATCGGGTGGTCATGTTATAAATGATGTATTACCTGAAAGACTACATAAGGTATTGACATCAACTAATGAGAAAGCACTTATAGCAACGGATAGTGAAAAAATTTTAAGCAACAGTACTCTCTTTTCAGAGCCGTATTATACAAAATGGCAGCATAGTGTTCAATATCCTATTTATATCTATAACGGTGAGTTATTACCTAATAAACTATCGTATAGCAAGATATTCACAAAGTGCATTTTTCAAGGTAAGGTTTCCGTTGTGAGTAACAATTATTTCGTTACATCTGATACAGCAGATGAACTGCCTTATCCGTTGAAAGGGATTCTTCCAAATGATATTTATACTGATTTAATTAGAGTAAAGGATGAGTATCAGAATAAAAAACACAAGGAGCAATATGAAGTAAGTTATTCAGATGAAGAAGCGAATGCACTTAAACGACTATTTGGTGATGAAATACCTCGTGGTTTTCATAAAGACCTGAATCTTGCTTCCCTAATCAAAGGTTTGATTTATTTGTCATGCAACGGTTATGACGTAACCGAAGCTGAGGAGAAATTGAAGAATACACACGAATATTCACAATTATATCCGGTTTATAAGGCAGGTGTTGATAGAGAAATTGCAAATGCTCTTAAAATTAAATGTAGGTCAGCTAAGTCTGGTTTGCTATACCTCCGTGCATCAAGTTGGCAGGAATTGGAGAACTCAAACACCTATTTGTATATACTTACAGGCAATGATAATACTGATTGCCGATTATGTACTACCAGAGAAGAGGTCATACGAGATTCTAAAGCTGATTACAGGGTTTTAAGAATCGAGGCAGGGAATGGGGTATCAGATATTGATGATATTATTGAAGGCAAGTTTGATCCTGAAAATCTTTGGTTGATTATTCGTATGTCAGACAAAAAGGAGTATAAAGCAATTTTTGAGAAAATTAGACACAGTGAATCCAGTGATACGATCTGGAATGTCAATATTGGTAACGAATCTGAAGATTAAAATATGCAGATACCCAATCAGCAGCATATTGAGTTTTACGAATGGCAGATAAATGTCATTGAAGAAGAATGGGAGAGATACGCCAATACTTCTATGAAGTTGCTGATTCAGGAAAAGCGTCTGTTTGTTGGCCGCATTTGGGGGCTGCAGGAATCTCATGGTAATGTTGTCCTACGCTTTAAATCAGGCTTAGTTCCAAGGATGAAACAACCCTACGTTCTTTGTATGGTAGGGGCTGAGGCTCCTGGCAATTCTTCTGATTGGGATTTCACTTACTTACAATTCAGAATTTCTGACAATCCAAGACTCAGTGGCTTCAATACTGAAATAAAGACGATAAACTACCTCAAATCCGATGATCCAAAATGGTCCTATGTTTTGGTGAATGGATTTGAGCAGAAATTACTCAGCCAGATTAAAGATAATTATTTGAGCAAGGGCCATCATCCTCTTGTAGTAGTAGCCGAGTCTGACCCGCCTATTGACTATTTGATTAATTTGAAAGACTTTGTTGTAAAAAATCCTTTTGATGCTATTCTCAATTTAGATGTAACAGTCAATGAAGCCGAATGGTCACCCAATTCATTAGATAATAGTAATTCAGTAACTACAACAGTCATTGATTTATTGGATGGGCACAAAACCATTTTGATTCAAGGGCCTCCAGGTACTGGTAAATCTCATTTAGCAGCGGAAATCTGCGAACAGTTCCTTTCAAAAAGGTTATCAATTTGCGTAACTGCCTTAACCAATAAGGCTTTGATGGAAATAGCAGATAAAGATGGATTAAACGCACCGCTTGACCAGGGAAAAGTGTCCAAAACGAATTTGTCATCAGATGAATTTAAGCTTATACCCAAATTAAAACCGGTCGATGATTTAGCCCCGATACAAGGTGAACTTTTACTATCTACCTATTATAAGTTATCTCAAAAGCAAGCCGAATTAGTAGCTGGTAAAAAGCGATTTGACTTATTGATTATTGAGGAGGCTTCGCAAGCTTATTTGGCTACCATTGCAATGTTTAGTTCTATCGCAAAAAAGTTATTGATTATTGGCGACCATAAACAGCTTACCCCAGTTGTAAAGCAAAAGGAACAGGCTTATAAAATACACCCTGAGATAGATGGCGTAATCAATGGCCTTGAAACATTTGCTTTTAATAACAATGACATTTCTAATCGCTTGACTTTTACACGTAGGTTGACATCAGAGGCTGCAAATCTTACTGCTGTTTATTATCAAAATACTTTGAAAAGTATTTCAAAAGACGAAGGAAATACAAAATTCACTTCCCGGTATTTTGATATGTTTCACTCAAATGGTGGTAATTCAATTGCTAAGTTGCCAGCTTCTATGCAAGGTTTCACCGAAAAGGATGTAATCCGTTTTATTTGCCAAATTGGTCATGAAATACTCAGCAGCAATAGCAATATTGAGATTGCTCTTTTATCGCCCTATATAAAAGTCGAATCAGGCTTATACGAACAGTATAGCCGTTTGTCTTCTGATTACAGCAGGGTAACTTTAAATACGATCCATAAAATTCAAGGTCTTACAACGGATGTAACCATTCTGTATTTACCATTGAATAATCCATCCTTTGATTTGGATGCTAACCTTTTTAACGTTGCAACGAGCCGGGCTAAAAAGGGGACATTGATTGTAACTTTCAAACAAATTGAGTTGCTAACTGGAGCATCTCCGGAAACTATGACGTTTATTCATAGATGTCATGATGTTTCACCCCAATTCGATTGGGCATTTAAAAAATTCCTTGAATATGACAGATTTCAGTCGCTTTAATAGATGAAATACAAAAGCAAGGTGTTCGTTCCTCACGAATTTATTGAACCCACCCGGCCAACGCACAAGCACGGCTAATGCAGTGGCTAACCCACAATGCCAGCCCTTCCACTGCATCTATGGTGTTGCCGCCATTTTTAACTGTCATACTTTTTGTGGCTATGCTCCCCACGCTTTTGGCACATTGCCTGTTACGCTTCGCTACACAGCCAAAGAGCCAAGCCAACACAAGCATAGCAACAAAAAGACGCTTCACTCCAACCACCACCACCGTTCCGCTTATGCCAGTATAAAAATTGGCGGAAGCATACTTAAACATAATGCGGTCTTATGTGTTCGCTTCGCACAGCCACCCCACGCTTATGCAAGCATCCCAACGCAGTGGCTGTCACATAAGTCGTCATTAAGTTAAGTAGCCAACACCATAGCACTTTTTATCAAAAGTGTAGCCGTGCTTTTTGCCAACGCACCCCACCCGAAGAACCCCTACACCCCGCCACCCTTTCAGCGGTGCAGAAAAAAATAAAGCATGATTTGTTTTATGGCCATGTGCTTGCGGTCAGTTCATTCTCTTCGCCTCCATTTCGTTCAGGCGTTCCGTTCATTCCGCTTCTCTTCATTCACTACACTAGCAACTCCAGCCTTGGGGATATGTCATTTTATTTGATATCAGTTCGTTATGAATTATACCTTGGGCGTCTCTTCATAGTCTGGATACTTTCAGGACATAGCAAACTTGTAAAATCATAAGCTGCTTCTATTTATTTGTTTTGAAATTTTTGTTTTTAGGCCGATTTTATATGCAAATATGCGCGCTTATAAAAGCCATTTCTCACAGATAACCAGAACCTAGGAGAAATAATTTGCAAAGGTGCGAATTGGCTCGGGAACCGGGCAGTAGCGCCATTTGTTTCGTTTATTTCGTTTAATCGACATAAATTGCTAAATTTGAGAATAAAAACAGGCCAATATGGAAGCAATATTAGAAAAGCCCACGCCGAGTGATCGGAAGCTTGCAAGAGCGGTGAAGGGCAAGGTGACAGAGGCAACCGTCGAGCTAGCAAAAAATACTGCCGATACGATTGCCCTGAAAATTGATGGATATAAGGACGCGATCGATATTCCCAAGTCGGCTATATTTCTATTTTTTGCAATTTTGGATAATATGGCTGACGGCAATAGCATTGCTTTAATCCTTTCTGACAGTAAAGCGCATATCAGCACACAACAAGCTGCAGACCTTTTGGGAGTCTCGCGCCCCCACGTTGTGCATCTGTTGGACAAAGGTGAAATTCCTTTTTTCAAAGTTGGGACCCATCGTAAAATTCATTTAAAGGATTTGATAGCCTATGATAAAAAGATGAAAAAGAACAGGGCCGATAAATTGGACCTTTTAGCAGCACAGGCTCAAGAGCTTAATATGGGTTATTAATATGAGCGGATCCACACGTATCATTGCCGTACTTGATGCCAATATTTTGTATCCCGCTCCGTTAAGGGATTTCATGTTGCGTCTGGCGGAAGCAGAGCTCTATATCCCGAAGTGGTCCGATGAGATACACGATGAGTGGACAAGAAATGTGCTGATCGATCGGCCTGATCTAAAACCCGCGCAGTTAGCAAGAACCCGTCAATTCATGGACCTGGCGTTTGAGGAAGCTAATGTTAGAGGATATAAGTCTTTGATCGAAGGATTGACACTGCCTGATAAGGGTGATCGCCATGTGCTCGCGGTTGGGATAAAATCAGAAGCAAGTGTAATCATCACGTTTAACAAGAAAGACTTTCCGGCCAAAAGCGTAAAGCCCTTCTCGATAAATATTCAGGATCCGGACGAATTTGTGGGCCATCTGCTGCAGTCGAACCTACCAAAAGTTCTGGAGGCATTTTATAAACTGGTGAATGCCCTTAAAAATCCACCTCAAACCCACGACCAGGTGCTGGATACCCTCGAAAAATGCGGGCTGAAAAAAAGTG
>NZ_FNRL01000028.1 GCF_900107795.1 Chitinophaga terrae (ex Kim and Jung 2007) | reverse complement strand
GGAGGTCAATGGGCCAGTTAATTCGGTTTTATTTGCCAATTATTTCGGAGGTCACTGGGCCAAAAAATCTCCTGAATTTCGGAGGTCGTTGGGCCATTCTTATTTAGAAAACGGAGGTCACTGGGCCACTTTCCATTAAACTGCTTAAGTTGCTGTTGTATAAACATATCACAACAGCATGGCAGGACAACGGAAAGACAAAATGGAACTTAGAACACTGATCCTTCTAAAGAAAAAAGGACTTAGTAACCGTAAGGTTGCCCAGATAATGAACATCAACCGCAAAACGGTGGATAGCTATATTAGGCGGTTTAAGGTGCTGGAATTGGATCATGCTGAACTTCTAGCTATGGATGATGCCAAGCTTCACGATCTTTTTACCGAAGATGACCAAACCGAAAAGATACGATATGAACACCTGTCATCTCAGTTCAGCAAGATACAGCATGAGCTCAAGCGACCCGGAGCTACCTTGCAGACGATATGGCAAAACTACCTTCTTGAACATCCTGACGGCTATCGCTATACCCAGTTTACCACCCATTACAGAAAATGGAGAGGCAAGGTCAAAGCTTCGGGAAAACTTGAGCATAAAGCAGGCGAAAAACTTTTCGTAGACTTTACAGGCAAAAAAATGGCCTATGTGGACAGGATTACTGGAGAGGTTATTCCTGTTGAAATCTTCGTTGCCGTCTATCCCTGCAGTCAATATACGTTTGTAAAAGCCGTTGCCAGCCAAAAACGTGAAGACTTTATCGATTGCCTTGACAGCTGTCTCAGGTGGTCTGGTGGCGTACCGCAAGCTATTGTATCTGACAACCTTAAATCAGCCGTTAGTAAAGGCTCCAAATATGCTCCAGAAATCAACAAAACACTTGCAGACTTTGCACTCTTCCATAGTTGTGTAGTAGATCCTGCCCGTCCATATCACCCACAGGATAAAGCTCTTGTAGAACGTAGCGTAACATTGGTCTACCAGCGTATTTTTTACCCACTGGACAAGCAGACCTTCTTTAGTCTGAAAGAACTTAATGTAGCTATAGCAGAACAGCTGGTGTTATATAATGATTATTTGTTCTCGCATGGAGGCTCTACCAGGAGGAGCCAATTCATTGATCTGGAAAAAGAGCACCTAAGCCCACTACCTGTATCAACCTATAACTTGCGGTACTTTAGACGAGCAAAAGTGCAGAAGATATCACATGTATATCTGAGTCCTGATCGAAACTACTATAGTGTACCTCACCGTTATATCGGCCATCATGTAGAAGTCCAATATAACAAGGACACCGTGGAGGTCTTTTATAACTTTCAGCGTATAGCCAAGCATCAGCGAAGCTTTCGACCTGGGAACTATACCACCATCGGAGATCATATGCCTTCTTCACATCAGGCCTATAACGACTGGAGCCCGATGTATTTTGAACAACGTGCCGCAGTTGTTGGACCATATGCTCAGCAATATATCCGCCAACTAATTGCGCAGTACAGCTATCCTGAACTAGGGTATAAACAGGCACAGGGAATACTTGCTTTTGTGAAAACCCATAGCGCTTCCCGCGTTGAAAACGCATGCAAAAGAGGTCTTTCGCATCATAAATCATCTTACCAGACGATAGCTAATATCCTTAAAAATAAACTTGATACCCTGGAAGAGGAAGTACAACAGGCCTTTCATATCCCTATGCATGAGAACCTACGGGATGCCTCGATCTACAGATAGCATACAACATTAAAAAATGATAATATGAATGAGAACACAACAATCGAAAAAATGCGCAAGATGCGTATGATGATCATGGCTGAGCTTTATCGGAGTAGTCTGAGTGATAATCTTTACCGTGAAATGAGTCTGGATGACTTCATGGCAACCATCATCGATGCAGAATGGGAGGCCAGACAGAATAAGAATATTGATAATCTTATCTACAAGGCTTCATTCAAGGAAAAGGCTGCAGCCACTGATATTGATTACACCCCTTCCAGAGGCCTTGATAGAAATATGTTTGAAAGACTCCTTTCACTGGGCTTCATAAACCGTAGGGAAAACATAATCCTAACAGGTCCTGCTGGTTGTGGCAAAAGCTTCCTTGCGCAATGTATCGGAGTAAAAGCTTGTCAGATGCTATATAAGACGCTCTATCTTAACACAGGTAGGTTCTTTGATATGGTAAAAATAGCTAGGCTGGATGGTACTTACCACAAGTTGCTTAAAAGGATTGAAAGAGCGGAATTACTTATCCTTGATGACTTTGGCTTAACTTCAATAGATCAACAGGCAAGAACGGCACTTCTGGATATCATAGAAGATCGCTACAACAGCGCATCTCTGATAATAGCTACGCAGATACCGGTGGAAAAATGGCATGGACTAATTGGTGAAAGTACTATCGCAGATGCCATTCTTGACAGGGTTACATTCTCCTCACATAGAGTGGAGTTAACGGGCGAATCCTATAGAAGAAAAAAGAAATTGGAATCTTAAATGAATTGTATATAATTGTAATCGGAAAGTGGCCCAATGACTAGCGAAATAATTGGCCCAATGACGCCGAAATCACTGGCCCAATATCACCGAAATAGACAGCTATATGTATACTATCAGCAACTTTACCATTCCCATTGTAAAAGATGTCACCTGTTATTTTGGATGCGTGAATATAGAGATTCGCGATTTCCTCCTCAATATGAATGTTAAAATCTGACAATGTTCCACCAGAGATAGACAGTTTATCAGCTTTTTGTATGCCTAAATGACTTGTAGCAAATTCGCCTTTACTTATTGAAAGTGTTTTAATAGTCAGGTATTTAGTATTAAATCCTCCATTAAACTTAGTGGTTCCAGTAGTGAAAATTTCACCTTCAATAATACAGGAATGTAATTGGAAACCTTTTTCAAAAACAGCACTCTGAAATTCAATTCCCTTTGCAAAGTAGCAATGATAAAAGATTACTTCTTCAACATATTTTCCATTAAAATGCAAATTAGTATTAAGATCAAATATGTGTTTTTCGAGAATTAGGGGACCATTGCCTTTAGATGTTAGGCGCATATTGGGCTTAATCTCCTTATCCCAATCTTTGATGATCTTATAATCCTTTAATTGTTCAATAGTGTAGAAATTTTGGTATCCCATAGGCAGTACTACTTGTAAAGTGATTTTTATTTGTTTTAAGTATACTGGATATTTATTGTTATCCAATATACTTAAAACTTTGATTTACAATTATAGCCTCGTAATCAAACCTATCAAGATAAGAATGACAATCCCTGCTAAAATCTGGCTTCCTGTATTCTGTTTTGGATCAGGTAGTAGAACAAAGAATAATGCTCCTAAGCCCCAACAGATGAGTAATAGTAAAGGAATGCTCAAAATAATACTAACTATCTCCATTAACCACCTTCTTTAAATTACCACCAGATAACTTCTCCTTCAACTGCTGCATATCCTGGCTAATCTTAGTATCCACCACCTTAGCATATATCTGCGTTGTTTTAAGGTTAGTATGCCCCAGCATTGCACTCACACTTTCAATAGGTACTCCATTACTCAAAGTGATTGTAGTGGCAAAAGTTCTTCTGCCCACATGGGTGGTGATTTTCTTTGAGATGCCACACAATTCAACAATCTCCACTAAATAAGCATTCATTTTCTGGTTTGTCATTACTGGCAGAATAGGAGCATTATCCTGTTTTCCTTGCCAGTTGTACTTTTCCAAAATATCAATTGCTTGTGGAAGTAGGGGAATAGGTGACCTCTGATTTGTCTTAGTTCTTCTTTTAATAATCCACCTGTTACCATCAATGCCAATTTGAATATCAGCTTGGGTAAGTTCTTTCATATCTGTATAGGCAAGCCCTGTATAACATTGGAATACGAACAAATCCCTGACTACTGCCAATCTGGGAATTTTAAATTCCTTTGCCATCAATGTTGCCAATTCCTCTTTGGTAAGAATCCCTTTATCACCCTCTTTATATGGAGTTTTGTACTTAGTGAAAGGATTAGTTTCTAGCCACTCATATTGGATACCATGATTAATAATGGCTTTCACATTCTTGCAGTGCTTTACCACTGTGTTATGGTTATTCTTGCAGACAGCCTTTAAATAAAGGTCAAAGCTGGCTATAAATTCCAGTTTAAGATCTGACAGGTTAATATCCTTTTTCTTATATTGATAGGGGATAAATTCTTCCAGCCTCTTTTTAGTGACCATATACTTTCTATAAGTAGAAATGGCTGTATCAGTACCAATCTTACTTTTGAATATTGAAATATGGAAGTCCATAAGTTCAAGAAATGTCCTGCTGGCCTCTATTTCCTGTATGCCCAACAATCTGTTTTTCATGATTTCAGCAGTGATCTCTTTTTGTTCCAGTAATAGATCATTATAGATTCTTTTGAACTCAATCTTCTTGGTACTGATATATGTATTAATTAATTGGGCATTGGCATTTCCTGCTACAACCTTTGCTGTATTGCCATTCCAGTGTTTAGGGTCTATAGAAAGTCCTGTTGAAAATTCAACTCTTTGACTATTGGCAATGATCCTTGCATAAATAGGAGCAAGGTTTTTCTTGTTTTTGTTCTTCAATCTGGCAAAGAACAAAATCTCCACCTTATTACTCATAATTGGGTAATTTTAGAAATGTGTAGAAATATGTAATTATTTGATAGAGAAGTGGTTGGCATAGGAAAAAGTCACACCTGCTTTTTGCAGATGCTCCACCTGTTTTTACACCTGAGAGGCAGAAAAATGAGTAGTGCTAAAATGAAAAATGCCCTACCAGCTTGGATACTGATAAGGCATTTTTGTTTTAAGTGGTCCCACCAGGGCATGATCCTGGGACCCCCTGATTATGAGTCAGGTGCTCTAACCAACTGAGCTATAGGACCTGTTCCGAAGAACTAATTTCCCTTTTTCAAGGGAGTGCAAAACTAATTATTTTATTGAATTATCCTAAAAAAATTTTTAGCTCTTAATCTTCATATTATTTCTGCTTCTTCTCCAAAACAGTTACCCTGTCTAATATCTGCTGGTTCTGTGCTTTCAATTCCTCATTTTCTTTCTTCATCTCAATAAGATATAAAGTCAACTCTTCCACTTTCTGTAAAAGACGCTTATTCATATCTCCCAACTCAATTCCCTCGCTGTTCACTTCTTCCGCAGAAGGGATACCCTCCAATTTTCGATGTTCTTTTACATAGCGCTCAACGTCTGCCAGTTTGGGAAGGTCGTAAGAGGGGTCAAACACGAAATCTGCCCATCCGGAAACGTTCACTTTTACTTTCCTTGCCCCGATCGACCCTTCTACAGCCAGTTTATGTACTCCTGTGCTGTTAGTCCCAATACCAAGAGCGCCGTTAGGGGTAAGCGTCATTACTTCGGTAAAAGTATTAAGGTCGTAATAAGGCGAAGGGTTATTAAACGTTCGCTGATAAAAATGCAGCCCGCTGCCGGCATCATCTCCTTTTATCACCAGCCCCGCGCCTGAATTATTCAAGGGAGTAAATACATTGCTGCCGTTAGACGAATACAGGAAAGCGTTAAAACCGATATACGGACTATTTCCATAGGTAGTATTTCCCATATTGGCATAGCCAATTCTGAAAACATTGTTAGCGCCAGGGTTAATGTTAATAGACCCATCCCTGACATCCAGCTTGGTTGTTGGCGAAGTAGTTCCAACGCCGATGAAACCATCATTTTTAATTACCATCCTGGGAGCGGGGGTGTTCCCTGTAACCATAACAATATCCTTATTCACAATTCCCGCTTGCAGAACAAGATTATCGTATGTATTAAAAGGATAGGTACCGGCTGATGTTCCGCTCCTGTAAATGGTTGGCTGGGTACCGTCAATCCCGGGCGTATAGGCGTTGGCGGTTCCCAGGAGCTTGATCCTTCCTCCAATATTCAATGCTTGTTCAGTGGCTGTCGCATCCGGCGCCATTCCTATCCAGATATTTTTTGTGGTATAATTGCCGTTCGGCTTGGAGGCCACTTCTTCAAGGGTTTGGCTAAACGCAGAATGGGTCCAGGTCAGAAAAGAGGCCGACAGTACTAATGTTTTTACCAGGTTAACTTTTGGCATCATAAGTAAAAAGGGATTTAAATAGTAATCGTACCTGAAGTTTATCAATTTTTCAAGTTTGTCAAAAAATAATTATCCACAGATAACTTTAATAAAAACACCGTTTCTTTGTCCCCGAATTTTACTCGCATGCAAGGCATTAAAAACATCATTTTCGACCTGGGAGGCGTTATCCTGAATATTAACTATCACGCAACCAGCGAAGCATTTACAAAACTCGGCGTTCACAATTTCAACGAATTATACAGCCAGTTTCATGGTTCCGACCTGTTCAACAACCTGGAAACAGGCCATGTGTCGGTAGAAGAATTCCTGGCTACTATGCATAAATATGTTCCGGAAGGGGTGACAGACGAACAGATCGTAGCTGCCTGGAATGCCATGCTGCTCGATTTCCCGCTGCAAAGACTGCAGCTGCTGCAGCAGCTCCGCCAGCACTATAACCTCTACCTGCTGAGCAATACCAACGCTATTCACCTCCAGGCCTTTAACAAGATCCTGGAAACCTCCAGGGGTATACCTTCCCTGGCTACGTTTTTCGATAAAGCCTATTATTCCCATCTAATGGGTCAGCGGAAACCGAATAAAGAAGCTTACCAGATGGTGATAGATGAAAATGGGCTGGTACCGGAAGAGACATTATTTATAGATGATACGCTGCCGAATATAGAAGGAGCCAAACAGGTGGGATTACAAACACTTTACTTGCAGCCGCCAAAAACAATATTGGAAGTTTTCAAACCTAAAGCATAAAAAAAGAAGACCGCTGGTCTTCTTTTTATTTTATTTCTTCAAAATCGATATACTCGCCCCGGTCTGTCGGTTTCTGCTGCTTGGGAGGATCTTTCGGAACCTGTCCATACGCTGCCTGTTGTTGCTCATACTGTTGCCTCATATGATCCTGCATATTATGCATCTGTCTGCGCACCTCCTTTGTTACCCTGTATCCTGGTATTATCAGATTGAATATCAGTTTATAGAGTAGCCAAGCTAAGAATATAGAAAACAAAAACTTAAACATGCCCACGAAGTTAGCAGATAAATCTTTTCCGGGCCGGGAAAAGCCTGCTTTTTTAAGTTTTTTTTAACTTTAAAGCTCAGGTTGCTGCATTCATATACGCTACCAGTAGGGCCGGGACAGGAAACATTGTAAATACTCCTAATGCAAGAGTTTGCTGTTATGTCATATGGCACAAAACCGCTATGCCAAATACGCTTGAAAATCAGTTTCCCGGGATGCAGGTAACTGGGCTCAGATATTTTTAAATCGTATATGAACATTCGGAAAGCCTCTTCTACATTAATTTTCAGCTAATTCAAAGAAATAGTTTTTCAATCAAAATAAAATCCTAATTTTGCATAAGGAAAAATGATACTAACGAAGGGGACGAGAGATTGTCCCCTTCGCGTTTTTTGTATGGCAAACGAACAAGTGATAAAAACTATCCGGGAATTGGCAGAGGGACTGCTGATAGAACATCCCGACAATTTTTTGGTAGAAATCAAAATTAAGCCCACTAACAATATTAAGCTCTTTCTGGACGGTGATAAGGGCGTACCGGTGGCTACACTGGTCAACTTTAACCGGCAATTGTACCCGTTACTGGAAGCTGCTAATCTCTTTCCGGATAACGACTTCTCCCTGGAAGTTTCTTCTCCGGGGCTTGACGAACCACTCAAATTGCACAGACAATACCTTAAAAATATTGGACGAAAAGTGGAAGTTACCCTGCTGGACGGCGCAGTGAAGGAAGGTATATTGCAGTCTGTTACCGAAGAAGGTATCAATATTGAGGAAACGGTGGGTAAAAAGAAAGAAAAAAAATCTACTGATCTAAATTTTAATGAAATCAAGCATACGAAAGTGTGCATCGTGTTTTAAAATATAACAAATAAACATGGCTAGTATTAACTTAATTGAGTCATTTACCGAGTTCAAGGAGGCGGAAAACATTGACCGGCCTACATTGATGAAGGTTTTGGAAGATGTGTTCAAAACGCTGCTGAGGAAAAAATATGGCTCAGATGAGAATTTTGACGTGATTGTAAATACCGAAAAAGGTGACCTGGAAATATTACGCCGTCGAACCATCGTTAATGATGGGGAAGTAGAAGATGAAAACGCCCAGATCGCGTATTCCGAAGCTATTTTAGTAGAACCGGATTACCAGGTTGGGGAAGATCTATATGAAGAAGTAGAAATCATGGACTTCGGCCGCAGGGCCATCCTCGCAGCCAAACAAACCCTTTCCGCAAGGATCGGAGACCTGAAAAAAAACATCCTGGTGAAGAAATACGCCGATAAAGCAGGCGAAATTGTAACCGGGGAAGTTTACCAGGTTTGGAAAAAAGAAGTTTTATTGCTTGATGATGAAGGGAATGAATTAATTTTGCCTAAATCTGAACAGATTCCTACAGACTATTTCAAAAAAGGGGAGAACGTAAGAGCCGTGGTGAAGAAAGTTGAAATGAAAAACAACGCGCCACTTATCATTCTCTCCCGTACACATCCATCCTTCCTTGCTAAATTGCTGGAAATTGAGGTGCCAGAGATCTTTGATGGGCTGATTGTCATCAAAAAAATCGTTCGCGAACCAGGAGAAAGAGCAAAAGTTGCTGTTGAATCATACGACGACCGTATTGATCCGGTAGGAGCTTGCGTTGGTATGAAAGGAAGCCGTATCCATGGCATCGTTCGTGAACTGAGAAATGAAAATATTGATATCATCAACTATACCACTAACATCCAGTTACTGATCCAACGCTCTCTCACACCTGCCAGGATCAGCAGAATGGAAGTGGATAATGACAACAAATACGCCTCCGTTTACCTCAACCCTGACCAGGTATCACTGGCCATCGGTAAAAAAGGCGTAAACATCAAATTAGCCTGCGAACTGACCGGTTACGAAATAGACGTATTCCGCGATGAGGCACAGGAACAGTCAGAATTTGATATCGATCTCGAAGAATTCTCAGATGAAATCGAAGAATGGATAATAGACGAACTGAAGCGAATAGGTTGTGACACTGCCCGCAGCGTATTAGAGCTGACTGTTGAAGAACTGGTACGCCGTTCTGACCTGGAAGAAGAGACAGTGCAGGATGTAAGAAGAATATTACAAGAAGAGTTTGACAAAGAATAAAGCCGAGCCACAACCCTTCCCAGGTAAAGGCCTTATTAGAAAGGGAATTGATTTTTTCGAGTTATTGTTTAAACGTAAAAAAAACGTCCCGTTGGATACGGGAAACAGGGGAGGCCCGATATACGATATGCCTGAAACAACAAACAACACACCACGATTGCTGGCTGCAGCCAAGGAGTTCAATATTGGTAAGGAAACCCTGATCGATTTCCTTAGCAATAAAGGCTTTGATATGGGTGGATTCAGTTCCCCCAACGCCCGCCTTACTTCCGTAATGTACGCAGCTCTGCAGTCGGAATTCCAGCAAGACAAGGCTAATAAACGCAAAAGCGACCAAATAGCCCTGCCTAAAGGAAGCGTGTTAGAATCGATGAAGAAGAAAGAGAAAGAAAAAGAGGAAGCGGAAGCGGCGGCTAAAAAGACTACCAATAAAGACGAAAAAGAAGCTCCTGCCACTCCGGTCGCAGAAGCTCCTAAACAGGAAACTAAACCTGAACCAGTAAAGGAAAGCCCTAAACAGGAACCTCAGCCTCAGGCAAATGTTGCTCCGGCAACTCCGCCTCCTGCTAAGGAAAAAGCTGAACCGAAGCCAGAAACTCCCGTTGTTACAGCTCCCCCTGTTGCGGAAGTCCCTAAAGCACCGGTTACCCCTCCTCCAGCAGCAGAACCAGATGTGGTTAAAACTGAATCGCCGAAAATCAACGGCCCTAAAGTGATCACCACTATCGACCTGGATGCGCTCAACCGCAAAAAACCTGCTGCCAAAAAACCTGAACAGGAAGAAAAACCCGCTCCGGTTGCATCAAAACCAGCACAGGAAGAAAAACCTGCTGCCCCTGCAACCCCTGCCGCGGAAAAACAACCTGAACCTAAACCAGTTCAGCCACAACCTGTTCAGCAATCAGCCCCTCCCGCTCCTGCCAAAGAAGAAAAACCGGCAGAAACAGTGAGAACTGAAAAAGCAGCGCCAGCCCCTCAGGCTCAACCTGCTCCAGAAGCTAAAACAGATAAAACCGATACGACAGAAAAAACGGAAAAAGCCGCACCGGTTGAAGATAAACCTGTAGTTAAAAAAGTGGAAGAAGTATTACAAGAGGCCAAACCGGCTACCGCTAAAGAACCGGCGCACATTCCTGTTACACAAGTCGTGACGGCAGAAAATCGCAGCCAACAGGCTACCGCTGATACCACTGCTACGCCTCCTGCCCAACAAAACCAGGACGAAAGCAGCGCAGTTATCGAAAACATCCAGGCCGAAAAATTAACAGGCCCGAAAGTGATCGGTAAAATTGACCTGCCAGTACAGTCAGACAGGCGCGATAACAATAAAAATAACCGCGATGAAAAACGTAAACGTAAACGTATCATCGTAGAAAAGAAACCCGAACCTATTCAGCCTAAAGACTTTAAAGACGGCGACCGCAAAGATAGCGACAGAGCCCAGGGCAACCGTCCGCAACATGGCGACAACAGGGGAGGCAACCAACAACACGGTAACCGCCCGCATGGCGATAACCGCCAGCACGGTGGCAATCGTCCGCATGGAACCGGCCAACAAGGCGGACACCAGGGCGGCGGAAACTTCAACAGAGGCGGTCAACAAGGCCAGCAAGGTCAGGGTGGCGGAAACTTCAACAGAAGCGGAAACCAACAAGGTCAAGGCGGCAACCGTCAGGGCGGTCAAGGCGGCTTTAACAGGACCGGCGGCCATCAAGGAGGTCACCAGGGCCAACATGGAAATAACCGTGGCGGCGGTACCTTCAACAGAGGCAACAACAGAGGCCCTAACCGTAACGAAGACAAACGCACCGTTGAAGAAAAAGAAATCGATAAGAACGAGATCCAGAATAAGATCAAGGAAACCATGGCGAAACTCAGCGGTAACACTCGCGGCAAAAACGTGAAAGCCAAACACCGCAGAGAAAAACGCGAGGAAAGAGAAAACCAGAAATTAAGAGAAGGAGAAGATAACAACAAACTCCAGGTGACAGAATTCGTTTCTGTAAGCGAACTCGCCACCCTCATGGATGTTAGCTTCGCCGAAGTGATCTCTAAATGTATGGGCCTCGGTATCATGGTATCCATTAACCAACGTCTCGACGCCGAAGTAATTGAACTGGTAGCCGGAGAATTTGGCTATGAAGTGGAATTCATCGGACTGGAAGATTCTGAAGAAAGCGACGAGGAAGAAGAAGTAGACGCACCGGAAGACCTGGAACCACGGGCTCCGATCGTTACCATCATGGGACACGTAGACCACGGTAAAACTTCCTTGCTCGACTATATCCGCAACGCGAACGTGGTAGCCGGTGAAGCGGGTGGTATCACCCAGCACATCGGTGCTTACCAGGTAACTACTGCCAGCGGTAAAAAGATCACCTTCCTGGATACCCCAGGTCACGAAGCCTTTACAGCGATGCGTGCCCGCGGTGCGAAAGCAGCGGATATCGCCGTGATCGTAGTAGCAGCCGACGACGCCATCATGCCTCAGACACGTGAAGCCATCTCGCACTCACAAGCTGCAGGCTTGCCTATGGTGTTCGCTATCAACAAAATAGATAAAGAAGGCGCTAATCCTGAAAAGATCAAAGAACAACTGGCCGGCATGAACCTCCTGGTGGAAGACTGGGGCGGTAAATACCAAAGCCAGGAAATATCCGCAAAAAGCGGCTTAAACATCGACGTCCTGCTCGAAAAAATACTGCTGGAAGCCGAATTATTGGAACTGAAAGCTAATCCTAACCGCGAAGCCTCCGGTAGCATCGTTGAAGCAACACTGGATAAAGGACGTGGTTACGTAGCTTCCCTGCTGATACAAAACGGTACTCTCCACCAGGGCGATACCATCGTTTCCGGTTCATTCTACGGTAAGATCAAGGCCATGTTCAACGAACGCGGTCAGCGACTCGAAGAAGCAGGACCTTCATCTCCGGTACAGGTACTGGGTCTGAACGGTGCGCCGCAGGCTGGTGAGAAATTCAAAATGTATGAAGACGAATCCGAAGCTAAAGAAGTGGCTAACCGCCGTGCCCAGATCGTTCGTGAACAAGGTATCCGTACCAAGAAACACATCACGCTCGACGAGATCGGACGCCGCCTGGCTCTTGGAAACTTCAAACAACTGAACCTCATCATCAAAGCCGACTTCGACGGTTCCGTAGAAGCGCTGAGCGACTCCCTGCAGAAACTTTCTACAGAAGAGATCGTGATCAGCATCGTTCACAAAGCAGTAGGTCAGATCACCGAATCAGACGTATTGCTGGCAACAGCTTCCGACGCGATCATCCTCGGATTCCAGGTTCGTCCTTCTTCCCAGGCAGCTAAACTGGCTGAAAAAGAAAACATCGAGATCCGTACCTACTCCATCATCTACGACGCGATCGAAGAGATCAAGAGCGCGATGGAAGGTATGCTTGAACCGAAGATCGAGAAGAAAGTGGTTTGTAACGTTATCGTTCGCGAAACCTATAAGTTCGAAAAAGTTACCGTTGCCGGTTGCTTCGTAACTGATGGTAAACTCACCAGGAACACCCGTATCAACGTGGTACGTGACGGTATCGTGGTATTCACCGGAGAGCTCGCTTCACTGAAACGCTACAAAGACGACGTGAAAGAAGTTGCAGCCAATATGGAGTGCGGTTTGAGTATCCGCGGATACAGCGATCTTCGCCCGAACGATCATATCGAAGGTTTCGAAGAAGTTGAAGTGAAAAGAACACTCTAAAATGTTTAATAAATAATCTGATTTCCCTGGTTAGCGAAGATATAGTGGCCAACAACCACATTTATCTTCGCTAATCTTTTTTAGAATCATGGTGGCAGAGGATTTCATCTAAACTTTTGTTAAATCCGTCGACTTCCTCTATGCTACTGCTCTTATAATGGTTATTTTTGGTTTTTACCGCTTATTTATGAAGAAACTTTTGGCAATATCCGCAAGCATTCTGCTTTTATGGCAAGGGGCTTCGGCTCAGCAGAAACTGGTGGCAGATAAGATTATCGGGGTGGTAGGTGATAAGATCATCCTGAAATCAGATATGGACGGGGCGCTGGCTGAACAAATACGCAACTCACCCGATGAGACCCTGCCTCCCAATGCAGCCTGCATGATGATGGAAATGCTGATTTCTCAGAAAGTAATGATCCTCCAGGCAGAAAGAGATAGTTTACCGGTTTCGGAAGGGGATGTGGAAGGACAGTTGGAAAACCAGATCCGCTATTATATCGATCACGTATACGGTTCCAAAGAAAAGATGAAGGAAATCACCGGCTACTCTGTTTACCAGATCCGCGAACGTTTCCGTACCCCGATCAAGGAAAGATTACTGGCGCAGGCAATGCGTAACAAGATCATTGAACCGGTTAAAGTGACTCCTTCTGAAGTTAAAAGAACTTTCGACGCTATCCCTAAAGACAGCCTGAAGTTCTATGAATCTGAACTGGAGATCGGTACCCTGGTGCTGCAGCCTAAGGCAACCAAAGAAATGGACCAATACGCCATTGACCGCCTCCTGGAATTTAAAAAACGCGTTCAGAGCAAAGAATCTGATTTCTCTTCCCTGGCTATGCTTTATTCTGAAGACCCTGGCGTAAAGGAGAACAAAGGAGTATATGTACTGAACAGGAACGATAAAAACACTTATGATCCGGATTTCGTGGCAGCATCCTTCCGTCTGAAAGAAGGGGAGATCTCCAACCCGATCAAAACGCAGTTCGGCTATCACCTGATCCAGATGCTGAAAAGAACAGGCGACAACGTAACGGTACAACATATCGTATTAAGAGCCGCCATCACAAAGTCTGACCTTACAGCTTATACCAAGAAGCTCGACTCTATCCGCCAGGTGATCCTGGACGGTAAAATGAACTTTACGGAAGCGGTAATGAAATACAGCGATGACCCGAACGCTAAGTTCACCGGTGGTATGATCCAGTCTCCAACCGGCGATGGCAGTACCCTGATCACCATTGACCAGCTGGATGATCCTTCACAGAGGGAGATTGTAATGATGCTCGATACCCTGAAACCTGGCCAGATCTCCGCTCCAACCCAGTTTACAGACGATAACGGTCGCCCGGCTATCAGGATCGTTTACCTTAAAACGAAAACCCAGCCGCACCGCGAAAACCTGACAGACGACTATTCAAGGATCCAGCAACGTACCCTGGAAGTGAAAAGGGCTGAAGCCATCAACAAATGGCTGATGGAAAAGATCCCTACTTTCTATGTACATGTAGACGATGAATACAAGAACTGCAACCACATTAACCAGTGGATGTCGTCGGTCGCCAAGCAATAAAAACTTATATAAAGAAATAATACTGAAAGGGTTGTCTTAACGGGCAGCCCTTTTTCTTTGCTATTGAGACGCCTGGAGGATGTTTCTTACCGGCCATCCCATTTTTAACATCTCCTTAATCCACTCTGCGCCCCACTTATCCACAACCCTGCATATCCTTTTTGCCAATCTCTTTATGGATTCTGGTTTTTAGCGTAACTTTGCGTCTTCAATTTTCTGCCATGAGTGATGCGATCAAACATGAATGCGGTCTGGCATTTATAAGATTAAGAAAACCGTTTTCCTACTACCAACAAAAATATGGGACTGTTTTTTATGGGCTGAACAAGTTGTACCTGCTCATGGAAAAACAACACAACAGGGGACAAGATGGTGCAGGCCTTGCCACTGTTAAACTTAACACCGAACCAGGTGTTCCATTCATGCACCGCATCCGGAGCGCAGCTCCACAAGCGATCGGCGATATTTTCGGAAAAGTTCGCGACGAAATCCAGGAAATAGAGAAATACCAACCGGAAATCACCAAATACCCAGGCCTCATGAAAGGGCATATCCGGTTCCTTGGCGAACTGCTGTTAGGCCATCTCCGCTACGCTACCCAGGGTAAGAACAACGCCGAACTTTGCCATCCTTTCGTTAGATACAATACCATCCCTTCCCGGAACCTGACCATGGCAGGTAACTTCAACCTGGTAAACGCCGAAGAGTTATTCAAATTCGTCAACGTTGAACCTGGAGAAGTACATAAGAACAGCGACCTGGCAGCAATGCTGGAAGTAGTTCACCACTTCATCTGCAAAGAAGACGGCGAAGAAGGTAAAGAACTGGATATTAAAAAGATCCTTCAGCAATCATTCTCGATGTTTGACGGCGGTTACCACGCCTGCGGCCTTATCGGCTCCGGCGATGCTTTCGTGATCCGCGATGCACACGGTATCCGTCCTTCCTATTATTATATTAACGACGATGTGATCGTTGCCGCCTCCGAAAGAGCCGCTATCCGCACCACTTTCAATGTTGGCGAGAACGAGGTACTGGAACTGATGCCGGGAAACGCATTGATCGTTAAAAATAACGGCGAATATGCCATCGAACAGATTCTCCAACCGAAAGAACGCAAAGCCTGCAGCTTCGAAAGGATCTATTTCTCCAGGGGGAACGATGAAAAGATATATAAAGAACGTACAGCGCTCGGCCGCAACCTTTCCGGTACAGTACTGAAAGCGATCGATAACGACTTGCGCAATACCATCTTCTCATTTATCCCTAATACTGCCGAAGTAGCCTTCTATGGCTTATTGAAAGGCCTGGAAGACTATCTTAACAAGATCAAGGTTGAACGTATCCAGTCATGGGGTAAGGATTTCGATGAAGAGAAACTGACAGAAATGATCAATCGTCGTATCCGTATCGACAAGATCGCGATCAAAGACGTAAAGATGAGAACCTTTATTACGGAAGATTCCAGCCGTAACGAAATGGTTCAACACGTGTACGATATCACTTACGGAACCGTACGCCCGGGGGTAGATTCTCTCGTGGTGATCGACGACTCTATCGTTAGAGGTACTACGCTGAAAGAAAGTATTATCAAAATGCTGGACAGGCTGGGACCAAAGAAGATCATCATCGTTTCTTCAGCGCCTCAGATAAGGTACCCCGACTGCTATGGTATCGATATGAGTAAAATGGGCGACTTCGTTGCTTTCCAGGCAGCCATTGCCCTCCTGAAAGATCATGGTAAAGAACATATCCTCCAGGAAGCATACGGCTTGTGCAAAGAATTGCAACGCACCAACACCCTGCATGCTCAAAACGTTGTAAAAAATATCTACAAACCATTTACGCCGGAACAGATCTCCGCAAAAATTGCCGAGATCCTGACGCCAAAAGGCATAGGCGCAGAAATCGAAGTGATTTACCAATCTATCGAAAGCCTGCACGAAGCCTGCCCTAATAACCTGGGCGACTGGTATTTTACCGGCGATTACCCGACTCCTGGCGGTAACCGTGTAGTAAATAAAGCGTTTATGAACTATATGGAAGGCAAGAACGAAAGAGGATATTAATAATAGAAAAAGCATTATAAAAAATCCCGGCGGTTAAATACTGCCGGGATTTTTTCATTATAAACATTTAAATAATTTATTATTTGTCGCTATTTTCCCATGTTAATTTTATCTTAAATAACGATGTCTGTTATACGCAAATAATACTAACAAATTAACTTCCTGTAAATTCAGTATTTTCGTTACGTTAACATTCGTTTTCATCCCATGAAAACATTATTACTTATCCGTCATGCTAAGTCGAGCTGGACAGACTCCGATATAGATGACTTTGACCGCCCTCTTAATAAACGTGGCAAACAAAACGCCCCGGAAATGGCTCAACGTCTTATCGGCCATGGCCTGGTTCCTGAATTGGTTATTTCAAGCCCCGCAAAAAGAGCCAGGAATACCGCCAAATTAATGGCAAACGAATGGAAGTATCCCAAACAGGCTATCTTGCTGGAAGATGAACTGTATCTCTGTTACGCCGCCACTTTCCTGAAAGTGATCACAAAAGTGGACGACGATTTCAATACAATAGCCATCTTCGCCCATAATCCGGGGATCACGGATTTCGCCAATTACCTGACAGACGAGATCAGGATAGACAATGTGCCTACTGCAGGCATTTTCGCTATCCAGGCGGAAACCGACAGCTGGAAAGACTTCGACATAGCTTCGAAGAAATTCCTCTTTTTCGATTACCCCAGGAATAATTAATCTTTCACAATCTTATTGTAAGATGCAGTGATCCCTTTAATGAGGGAAGAACTGAAACCCTGGTGCTCCATCTCGTTCAAACCGGCAATAGTGCACCCTTTAGGAGTGGTTACCTTGTCGATTTCCTCTTCCGGATGCCTGTTTTCCCTGATCAGCAATTCTGCAGCCCCTTTCACCGTTTGGGCAGCGATCAGGTTGGCCGTACGCACATCAAACCCGATTTCAATACCTCCCTGGATATTTGCCCTGATAAAACGGAGGGCAAAGGCAATACCGCATGCCCCTAATACTGTTGCTGCATCCATCAGCTTTTCATCTATGCTCACAGTAGCGCCCAGCTGATCGAACATGGTTTTTACATACTGTACCTGTTCTGCCGTTGCATGTTTATGCGAGATACAGGTAATGGATTCCTGGATGGCGATGGCTGTATTAGGCATCGCGCGAACTACCGCCATACCGGGTACCACGTTTTCCAGGTCTTCTATACTTACCCCTGTTACCACGCTGATCAGGATATGCCTCGAAGGATCGAAAGATGCACGGAACTCCTGCAATACTTCCCTGACATTATATGGTTTCAACGCCACCACAATAATTTCAGACTCGCGGATCGCTATATCATTATCGGTTTCTATACGAACGCCCGCATCGCGAAGCGCCGATAAAGTACTTACGTTACGTTTGGTAATGGTAATGTCGGATGGCTTGGAGAAGCCGCTCTTCAATAACCCCTGCGCAATGGCCGTTCCCAGGTTTCCACCGCCTATTATGGCAATTTTTTTGGCTGACATAAAATCGTATTTAATAAAACTTACGGAAGGTATAACAATTGATGCAGCATTGCAAACGTCTATTTATTAACTTGCAACTATGCAGTTAACAGTTATCGCTACTGCCTTCTACGCCAGGATTCGGGAAGCATTTCATATCGGGTTGGCCGATGAAAAGGTCAGGTATTATAAACAATTACTTGAAACTTTATTCCGCGAACTTACCAAAAAGGAAACCCGCTCGTTTGGTAACCTCTTTGCCCGGATGCAGTTTTTCTTCGATAAGGAAAACGCGCCCAGGGACCTGAAAAGCCAGGTCATGGTTGCGCGCACCCTAACTATGAAGGCTATACGTGGTATGCATATGTTTTCGGAAGAAGAACACCTGCAATGCCTGAAAGCCATCTCCAATCTAATAGAATGGTACTACCAGGCAGCGCCGCCGGAAGATCTGCTGTTCATCCATAACACACCGGGTCAGCTTTCCCTGAAAAAAGACAATACAGCCAAACAGGATATTCCCGTACTGAAAGGAATGATCAGGGCTGTTAATGGTACTGTGTTGCAATTGACAGATGAAGAGAATGAAGATTTCACCCTGCAGCTAGATGCCATGTTGCCGGCAACAGTCCTCAGCCTTCAAACCATGCTGCGTGCATACGATACTGTTAACATCTTCCACTGCAAACCGGGCAATCATGAACATGAGTATATAGCCACGCCCGAAAGCCAGTTAATACTGGAACCCGATCTGCTGATCGATATCAGCGACCTGGCCGAGTGTTTCACTCACCGGGGCTGCAACCGGTTGCTGTACCTCGTTAAAAAACTGCTGCCTCAAAACTCCGGGCCAGCGGCCTTCCGCGGTAACCTGGTCAATACCCTGCTCGACGATATGCTTCGCAAACAGGCTACAAACCTGAAACAGATGTTCATGGAAGCAGTTGCCGAAAACGTTATGCAGGCAGCTGCCTATGGGCGGGAAGAGCTGAATAAAATGTACCGCGATATCCAGACTGTTCACTGGAACAATCTCCAAAATGCAGTGAAAGAACTGGGAAACGGGAACGTAAGCATTGAACCTACCTTCTTTTCAGCCCAGTACGGGCTGCAGGGGCGACTCGATGTAATGACCCAGGATGAGACAGAGATCACCCGTAAAGAAATTTATGAATTAAAAAGCGGCAAAGCCCCGGATTTCAACACCTGGAAAAACCACGAAATGCAGGTAGTGGGTTATAACCTGCTCTTGCGCTCCACTTTCGGCCCCGGCAGAAAAGGCAGTTCCGCCATCCTTTACTCTGCTGCCGCTTCCAATCCTTTACGCAATGTGAGCAGTACTCATTTCCTGGAAAATGAACTTCTGACCTTGCGTAACGAGATCGTGGCTATGCTGCTCAGGTTGGCGGCGGGAGAAATGGAGATACTTAACGCCATCTGTCCAGAAAACGCAACCGGCGTGCCTCCTTTCAGCAGCCACCATTTCAGCGCATTTCAACAGGCTTATTCAACGGCGCCTCCCGAGTTCAAGGCCTATTACCAGCAATACCTGGCCTTCACCCTGCGGGAATTCCTGCAGGCAAAATGCGGGATGTTCTCGGCCGTTAACAGGGAAGAAGAAGCAGATGGATTTGCAGCACTGTGGCTGCAGGACGAAAAGGAGAAGCTGAAGAAATTCAATATTATCCCCGGGCTGCGGTTCAGGGAGTTTGACACCGTTAACAGCGTAGTACAGTTCGACCTGCTCATACCCGTGAACCATAATTTCAGGGTGAATGACACGGCCGTCATCTACCCGCGCACCAGCGCCGGTTTGCGGCCGCTGAAGCAACAACTTTTAAAAGGCAGGATAGAAGACCTGGGCAAACATCATCTTTCCTTCAGCCTTATCAACAGGCAAATGACGCTCGACTTCTTCCGGCAGTTCGACGAATGGGTGATAGAGCATGATATGTATGAATCCAACTACTGGTCGGCCGCTGCATCACTCTATTATATTATCGCGCCCCAGTATGCGGATAAAACCAGGCTGTTGCTTGGTTTGCGCGCGCCGGGCAGAACGCCGCTGACCTATCCGCCGCCGGCAATGTTCAACGATAACCAGGCTTTGATCGTAAAGCAGGCTTTGGAAGCAAACGACTACTTCCTGTTACAGGGACCACCGGGCACAGGCAAAACATCAACCTTACTTACTACTATTGTAAATGAAACAGTAAAACAAGGGCGTACAACCGTTATAGTTGCCTTCACCAACAAGGCGGTGGAAGAGATCTGCTCAAAGCTGGAAAGCCGCGCTATCAGGCATTTGCGTATAGGCAGCAAGAACACGGAAGCCGGCAGAATGTTGCAGCAGTACTGCCTGGGCGGATCGCTGGACGAAGCCAGGAATTTTATTGCCGGCCACAGGGTTTTTGTAGCCACAGTGGCTACTATGTCGTCGCGGCTGGAACAGTTGCTCATGATGGGAGTAGCTATGGATACGCTGATCGTGGATGAAGCGTCGCAACTGACAGAGCCGCAGGTATTGGGATTATTAATGCCTTTTAAGAAATTTATCCTGATAGGAGACCAGAACCAGTTACCTCCCGTGGTAGCCCAGGACGATAGCTTCTGCACCTGTAAACAAGAGCAGCTGACCGCGCTGGGGATACGGGATCTCCGGACTTCGTTGTTCGAACGGCTGATGCAGTGTTGTAAGAAGAATAACTGGAGAGAAGCCTGGGGAATGCTTAGTACCCATTTCCGGATGCATGAAACGATAGCTGCAATGGTGAACCACTATTATGCAGGGCAGCTGAATTCCGGAAGGCCGGAGCAGCAGTTGCCGTTTGAGCAGAACGCATCAACCGGCGAGGGCTGGGAAAGGATATTATCCGCCGGCCGGAAAATATTTATTAACAGTCCTTACGAATCCACTTCCAAGATGAATAAAACGGAAGCGCAATGGGTGGCTTCCCTGTTGCGGCATTTAAAGCAGAAGTATGGCCCGTCTTTGCCTAAAGACAGGGTGGGAGTCGTAACGCCGTGGCGTACACAGATCAGCCTGATCAGGGAATTACTGGCAGATGATGAGATGCTGCAATCAATAAATATTGATACAGTAGAACGGTTCCAGGGTTCAGAAAACGACATAATTATCGCTTCGCTGGCCGTGCATCACCCGGCCCAGCTGCAAACGCTGCAGTCGATCGGGTGGTTCGACTGGGAAGAAAAAGAGATCGAAGTCGACAGGAAACTGCTGGTAACCTTATCCAGGGCCCGGCAGCAGGTTATTTTATTGGGGCATGAACCTGTGCTGCAGTCGAGCGCTCATTACAGGAAGATACTGTCGGAAATGACTCAAAGCCGGCTATAAACGACTATGGCCATACCTTCGGTATGACCACAGTTCAGACAACATCATATATTGATCACTCCTGGTAAACCAGGCTTTAATCCAGAGTTACGTGTCCCCAGTTTTCCCCGCTTTTAATACGATACAGCTGCATTTCGCTGATATCGAATTGTTCGGCGATCTGTTTCATGGTTTTCTTACCTGGTTTGTTGAGCAGTCGTTTGATACTCTTCACTTTGGTAACATTCAGTTTCAGGCCTTTTAACCGGTTACGTTGTTTTTCTTTGTAAGCCAGTTTTGCAGGACTGTTTTGCTGATGTTCCTCCATTTCTTCCTTGGTTGCCCATTTCAGGTTGGAAGCCTTATTGTTCTTTTTGTCGTAATCCAGGTGGATAACGTATTTGTGAGCTCTACCGGGCTTTTTGTTAAAAAGCTTGGCAACCTCACGGTGCAGGTAGAGAGATTGGTAGCTGTCGGCCGGTTTTACGTTTAAAACCGTGTAGCCTTCCACGGTAGAACCCGTGAGCAGCTTACCATCTTCGATACTTTCATGATAACTGATCACCCGGCCCATATTTGAAACGGCGTATTTCTTACGCAAAGCAGATTTGTTTTTAATCTGTAAGTCTTTCCAGACTTCATTTCTCAGATTTTTAATTGTGGTCATGTGAAAGTAATTTATTATTTTATTACACTTTTGGGGTTATCCGTCTATCCGTAAACGTTACAACCAGTCATTTCATTGCTGGAAGGCAGAAAATCATAAGCAGGGGCCGATCTTTCGAATATGTGATCATTGTATTGTAATACTACCTTGTCTAAAACGTCCTCTATTTCCGCTAATGTATTGCAAGTTACTAATTGCTGTCTATAATCTTTAATGTGCGGCAGTCCTTTGAGGTAATTTGTGTAATGCCTGCGCATTTCCAGGATGCCAACCACTTCACCTTTCCAGGCCACTGACTGACGGAGATGTTTTTTACAAACCTCCACTCTTTCCAAAACAGTTGGTAAAGGTAAATGTTCGCCCGTCTTCATAAAATGCTTTATTTCATTAAAGATCCAGGGATAGCCTATGGCCGCTCTGCCGATCATAATACCGTCCACCCCATACTTAGCCCTCGCTGCTACTGCCTGTTCCGGCGTACATATATCCCCGTTACCGAATATAGGTATTTGAATACGCGGGTTATTTTTAACTTTTCCTATAAGTGTCCAGTCAGCATTTCCCTTGTACATCTGGGTACGGGTACGGCCATGAATGGTCAGCGCCTTTATGCCCACATCCTGCAATCGTTCCGCAACATCCTCTATATTCTTGGTTTCTTCATCCCATCCGAGGCGGGTTTTAATGGTTACCGGCAGCTTCGTGGCTTTTACCACCGCCGCTGTAAGCTTCACCATTTTGGGAATATCCTTTAAAATGCCGGCTCCGGCTCCTTTACAGGCTACTTTTTTAACAGGACAACCAAAATTTATATCCAGGAGATCAGGGTTTGTTGCTTCTACAATCTGTGCAGCCAGGGACAAAGACTCTTCATCCCCGCCAAATATCTGGATACCTATCGGCCGTTCATAGTCGAATATGTCCAGTTTTTTACGGCTTTTGATGGCGTCGCGTATCAATCCCTCAGAAGAAATAAATTCTGTATACATGAGGTCTGCGCCATTGTCTTTGCATACAGCCCTGAAAGGCGGGTCGCTTACATCTTCCATGGGCGCCAGCAGCAAAGGGAATTCGCCCAATTCAATATTTCCTATCTTCACCATAATTTAAGAGTAACCAACGCTAAAAATCGCAATAGTTATTTTTATAATATTTTATATACTATTAATTTTACGAGCCAGATAAATCGCAATACAGTTGTCTAAAAATGAGGGTAGTTTTAACAGATAGCTGTTACTGCAACCGGATTTCGCTCTGTAAATTTACGCAAAATTAAGACAGTAACTATTTATGACAGGCTACCTGCGGCAATCGCCAACCTTCTTACAGATAATTACCTTCATCGGTTTCTTCTTCGGTTTCTTTGCTGTGTACATTTTCGCGCTGCAAGTGATCTCTCCTATGGCGGTTGGCATGAGCCTGGAAGAAATGCAAAGTAAAGTATTTACCAATCCTAACCTTGTCGGCTATCTGAAAATTACGCAATTATTCTATACAATAGTCGCATTCTTTGTGCCGGCGGCTATTTTCGCTTACTTTTGGCAGCCTTACCCAATGCGGTACCTGGGGCTTAAAACTATGCCCTCATTTTTACAGGTCATATTGGCTTTGCTTGTTATGTATGGTTGTTTGCCTGCCGTAGGCTGGTTAGGCCAGTGGAACGAATCGCTGCCTATTCCCCAGGAGCTGAGGAACCTGGAGAAAACAGCCGAACAACTATTGGGAGTTATGCTAAAGATGCCTTCCATTGCGGATCTTTTCATCAACCTGTTCTTAGTAGCAATTATACCGGCAATCGGGGAGGAACTGTTCTTCAGGGGTGTGATGCAACGTCTTATTACCGAAACAACCCGCAAGCCATGGCTAAGCATATTTATAACCGCCATCCTTTTCAGCGCTATCCATGGCGATGCCCTGGCCTTTATTCCCCGTATTGCGCTTGGCTTCATTATTGGTGCTATCTACCTTGTGAGCGGCAGCCTGTGGCTGGCCATTTTTGCACATATCCTTAACAACGGCATGCAGGTAATATGGTTATATTTATTCCAGCATGGTATAGTGAAGGATGATCCTATGCAAGCCACGCCGGTAGCCTGGTACCTGGCAGTGTTGAGTATCCCGGTGGCTATTGGCCTTTTGTGGGCTTTGAAAAAGAGATCAGCTCCTTACCAGCTGATCACGCCAAAAGAAGAGAAGACTAAATAACATAAAAACGTTTCACATTAAATCTATAAATAATGGAAAAAGATTGGATCAAAGTTTTTGCGAGCAACAGCCCTTTCGAAGCAGAAGTAGTAAAAGGAATGTTGATAGACCACGGAGTGGAAACAGTTTTGTTGAACAGGCAATCCTCTTCTTACAATATCACCTTGCCAGGACAGGTCGAATTATATGTGCATCAAAGTAATGAAGCTACCGCCAAGTCGCTTATTCAAAACCACCAGGACTTGCCGACCGGTGATCCTAATATTGCAGAGTAAACAGCTTTTATAATACATATTAACTCTCATGAAAACATTCTTTACCCGCACGGCTTCTGCGCTGGTGTTCGTAGCAGTGATGCTGGGGGGTATTTTATACACTGAATTCACTTTTTTCCTGCTGTTCTTCCTTATAGGCTGCTTTGCCTTACAGGAATATTTTAAACTGATAAGAAATATTGATCCCGATTATGCCAATATCTCTTCCTGGCATAAATGGGGCGCTACCCTTGCAGGGGGGGCTATTCTTTTAACGTTTACCGGCAACAATTTCCAGTTCGCCCAGTTGCCTACCGGCCTCATCGGCTGGTGGGCAGCCGTGATCTTCCTCCTGGTAATGCCAATAGGGGAGATATTGCTGAGCAAGGATTTTTACCTGAAGAATATCGGTTATTCGGCGATCGGCATCCTGTATGCCATCATTCCTTTTGGCCTGCTCATCTACCTGCGGTTGCATGCAATTGAAATTCAATACACTCCGGGCGGTTTCGGTACAGCGCCGGGATGGCTTATCCCTTTGTTGCTGATCATTTTCATCTGGATCAACGATACAATGGCCTATATTGTAGGTTCCCTGATAGGAAAAACGCCATTTGCACCCAATATCTCTCCCAAGAAAACCATTGAAGGAACAGTGGGAGGGATGATCCTGGCTGTAGCTGCGGCGGCGGTGTATGGTCATTTCTGGGGTTCAGGATATCTTTCACTCCGGCACTGGATCGCGCTGGCCTGTATAGCAGCGGTTTTCGGTACCCTGGGCGACCTGATCGAATCTAAACTGAAAAGAATGGCAGGGGTAAAAGATTCAGGTAACATTATGCCCGGGCACGGCGGTTTCCTCGACCGGTTCGACTCTCTTTTGCTGGCTGCGCCATTTGCCTGGATCTATGTGCAATTCTTTATGATTTCGTAAACAGAATTTCGCATGTTAATTTTTTTGAATTAAAGTACCTTTGCGGGGACATTTTAATAAATCAATAATTTAAAAACACAATGAAGATCCATAGAGAAGGATTTGCCACCATTTCCCTTGTATTCCTGGTATTGGCGTTAATCAACGGCGCAGTATGTTATTGGTTCGGTGAAATGCCGGGACTTTGCTGGACGGTAGCCATTATATCCCTGGTCTTCTTCCTGTTCATCGTATCTTTTTTCCGTATTCCTGCCCGCCAGTTCACTACCGGCGACTCCCTGGTGACTTCGCCATGCGACGGTAAGGTAGTGGTGATTGAAGAAGTTTATGAACCGGAATACTTCAAGGATAAACGTTTGCAGGTTTCAATCTTTATGAGCCCTGCTAACGTACACGTAAACCGCAATCCCATTGGCGGACAGGTGAAATTATCGCAATATCACCCTGGAAAATACCTGGTAGCATGGCACCCTAAGTCTTCTACCGAAAATGAAAGATATTCTGTAGTGATCGGGAATGCAAAAGCCGATATCCTGGTACGCCAGATAGCAGGCGCATTGGCCCGCAGGATCGTAAACTACCTGAAACCAGGTATGGAAGTAAAGCAGAATGAAGAAATGGGATTCATTAAATTTGGTTCCCGTGTAGACCTTTACCTGCCTATCGGTACAGAAGTAGCCGTACAACTGGAAGAAGTAGTGAAAGGCGGTGTAAGCGTAATCGCTAAACTTTAATTACCTGAAATGATCAGAAAAGTATTGACAGGCTCATTGGCCTTTTTACTCTTAACTGGTTTTGCCTGGGCCCAGGAGAAGAAAGAAAAATCCGCTGCTGCACCAAAGAAAGAGTGCGGCGCCGCTGCCTGCTGCAAGAAAGACAAGTCTGGCACTAAAAGTTGCTGCCAGCAACCCTCTAAAGCCGCCAGCCTGGCTAAGAAAGGAAAGAAAAGCTAATATTTTTATATAAATAAAAAAGGGAAGATGATCTTCCCTTTTTTATTTTATAAGATCGCTTTCAGTTCTTTCAGATGATTGATAACATAAGTAGGCTTGAAGTCTGAAGGCGGTTTGGCAGGATTAAAGTAAACCTGGTCCATTCCCACTCCATGCGCCCCTTTGATATCCAGTTCCATTGCATCACCAATCATTATGCTTTCCATTGCATGCGTACCTGCCCTGCTGATCGCAAATTCGAAGATCTGTGGATAAGGCTTGAGGCTTCCCGCCAACTCCGAAGTTATGATATGGGTAAAGAAATGCTCGATCCCCGAATTCCGCATTTTCAATAACTGCGTTTCTTCAAAACCGTTAGTGATCATATGAATAGGGTATCCTTTATCTGCCAGGTATTCCAGCGTTTCTTTCGCTTCAGGGAATAAAGCTTTTTTATAAGGCAATATTTCCAGGAATGAATCCGAAAGCTGCTGGGTGAGCTTTTCGTCACCGATCTTGAAGTCTAACAGCGTTAGCCGGAAACGTTTGTCCCTCAGGTCATTACGGGTTATAAAACCTTTGCGGAAACGTTCCCATAAGCGTTCGTTATGTGCTACATAGGAAACAGAGAAAGACTCGAATGTTGGTACTCCGCGTTGTTCCAGGTTATGAGCTTTATAGAGCTCCAGCAAAGTTTCCTGTTCATTTTTTTCAAAGTCCCAGAGTGTATGATCCAGATCAAAGAAAAGATGTTTATACTTCATGATCGCGCAAAGTTACGAAATACGGGGCTGTAATAGGGTCTGTTAACGGTAAATTCCTTATTTTACTGTCTTTAATCGATATACGTTCTATGAATGCAGTAATTACAGGCGCCAGTAAAGGAATTGGTAAAGCAATAGCAGAAAAGCTGGCGCTGGAAGGTTTTAATGTGGCTATTTGTGCTAGAAATGCTGCTACCCTGGCAGAAACACAGGCTGCGGTACAAGCGAAGAATCCAGCTGTTAAAGTGCTGGCAATAGCAGTAGACATGGGGAATAAGGAAGAAGTATTGGCATTTGCAGATACTGTTAAAAATAATTTTTCCACTATCGATATACTCGTAAATAACGCCGGCATCTATACTCCAGGCGCTATTCACCAGGAAGAAGACGGGCTGCTGGAAAAGTTGATGGCCGTAAATGTGTACAGCGCTTATTACCTGACCCGTGCGCTGCTTCCTGTTATGATTGCTCAGCAAAAAGGACATATTTTCAATATGTGCTCCACCGCCAGTCTTAAATCTTACCCTAACGGCGGCTCATATAGTATTACGAAACATGCACTGTTAGGCTTCAGCAAAAACCTGCGGGAAGAATTGAAAAACCTGCAGATCAAGGTAACTTCAGTAAATCCCGGGCCTACGTTAACAGCGTCCTGGGAAGGGTTCAGCGGTCCTCCGGAAAGGTTGATGCCCCCTGAAGATATTGCCAGCGTTGTATGGTCGGCCTACCAGATGGCGCCGCAAACAGTGGTGGAAGAAATCCTGTTACGCCCGATATTGGGGGATCTTTAAGCCTTTTAACAAGAATTTTTATAACAAATTCATAAACCAATAAATTCGAAATTTCCGGAATGTTTTAACTAACTTTTAACGGCCGCTATTACGCTGTAGATAAGGGTTTGGTTAAATTTGTTGACATAATTTATGATGTACAGATTTTGCATAAGGAAGTGCGTTTACTCCATTCTGTTTTGCTTAGGATTTGTTGTTACTGCAGCTGCTCAGGAATTTCGTTTTACGACCACCGTGAGTAGCAACAGTGTTACTATGGATGAAACATTCCAGATCCAGTTTATGCTGGAAAACGGTCAGAATGTTTCCAGTTTCACTCCTCCCAGCTTTAAAGATTTTGAAGTTGTACAAGGGCCATCCCAAATGCAGGGACAATCTATCTTCAACGGCAAACGTTCGGAGTATGTGGCGCTGATCTACCTGCTGCAACCAAAGCATGTTGGCAGCTTCACCATCGCCGGCGCCCAGGCGCGGGTGAACGGGAATATGGTAAAATCAAATCCTGTGCTCATTGAAGTAAGAAAAGGTTCTGCTCCTTCCCAGGCCCAGCCTTCCAATCCATACGCCGGCAATCCTTCTCATGGCCGCTCTTCAGGCGGGGGAGATGATCTGCCGGAAGGGGTATTGAAAAAGGGAGAAGACCTGAACGAAAAACTCAGGAAAAATATCTTCCTCAAGGTAGATGTTGATAAAACCAACCTTTACGAAGGCGAGCAGTTAACCGCCACTTACAAACTCTATACAAGGCTCCCGACAAACTCCAGTGTTACAAAAGTACCTGCGTTCAAAGGGTTTTCTGCTAAAGATATAGAACTGCCTAACCCTCCCCAGGCAACAGAGGAAAGGGTAAACGGCGTTCAATATAAAGTATTCACGATCCGCAAAACTTTACTGTTCCCGTTGCAATCAGGCACGCTGGAACTGGACCCCGTGGAAGTAGATAACCAGGTTCGGCTGATCTCTATTGTGAACAATAAGCAAAGAGGCAGCAGGGGAAGAGACCCGTTCGAAGATTTCTTCAATGATCCTGCATTCCGTGATCCGTTCTTCGACGATTTCTTTAACAGGCCGGAAGTTACCTACCAGGATGTTCCCTACAAGATCCAGAGCAATCCGATCAGCATACATGTTAAGCCGGTGCCGGTAGAAGGCAGGCCGGAAAGCTACAACGGGGCTGTCGGCAGCTTTAACATGACGGCCAATGTCGACAAAACGAAATTAACCACTGATGAAGCGCTGACACTCAAAGTATCTATCAGCGGCCGCGGTAATGTAAACCTGCTCAACTCGCCGAAGATCGACGTACCAAGCGGTTTCGAAAAATTCGACCCTAAAGTGACCGACGATATCGAAAAGAACAGCAACCCGCTCCAGGGAAGCCGGACCTTCGAATACGTGTTGATGCCTAAAGAAGCAGGCGACCATACAATTCCGGCCGTCGAGTTTTCATACTTCGATCCCGTTGCCAATGCGTATAAGACTATCAAGTCCGAACCATTTACCATTCACATTGAACAAGGCAAGCAAACAAAGCAGGAAAAACAGGACTTCAGCGTAGGCAAAAACGAACTGGTGAAAAACGAAACGGGCGTACTTAACTGGACCCGCAACCATACCTGGTTCATTTTAAGCCCCTGGTTCTATATACTGCTCTTAATACCTGTTTTGGTACTGGCAGGACTTTTCCTTTACAAACGCAGGAAAGACTATAAAACCACCAATGCAGCCGTATTAAAACACAGGTACGCCAACAAGGTGGCTTTAAAACGTCTTGAACTGGCTGCGCGGTACCTGAAAGAAGGTAAGGACAAGGCTTTCTATGAAGAAACCTCAAGGGCTGTATGGGGTTATCTAAGCTCTAAACTAAAGATCCCGATGGCAGACCTCAGCAAGCAGCTGGTACAGGATAAACTAGGTCAACGCAGCATCAACGGCAGTAATACCAAAGACCTGTTTGAACTGATAGACAACTGCGAAGTTGCGCTATACGCCCCCGGCCAGGACAACCGCCGTATGCAGGGTACCTACGAACAGGCTGTTACCATTATCTCCAACCTGGAGGAAGCATTAAAAAATTAAAGTAATTAATATACAGGCATGCTAAAATCGATTCTTTTTGCATTGGTGATGTTGTTTACAGGTTTCACAACAATATCCGCTCAAACGCCTCAAAAACGGTTTGAGGAGGCAAATAATCTTTTCAATCAGAGCAAATTCACTGAAGCTGCCAGAACATATCAACAGCTGATAGACGAAGGGTATCACCAGACTTCTCTCTATTTCAACGCCGGCAACGCCTGGTACAAGGCGGGTAAAACCGGTATGGCGGTTTACAACTACGAAAAAGCATTACAACAATCTCCCAATAACCAATCAGTAAAACATAACCTCGATATTGCCAACCAGAAGGTAGATGGTTTTGTTGGAGAACTGCCGTTGGTATTCTTCCAGCAATGGTGGCAGAATTTACGCTTGCTGCACACGCCAAATGGCTGGGCCACAGGCGTGATCATATTTTTCTGGTTATTCATCGCAGGCGTGGCGTTAACGCGTTTCCTGCCTGGCCGGAGCAGCACATACATCGCTATAGCCAACTATGTAACTGCAGTGCTGACGTTGCTGTACCTCTCTGTTGCCATCAGTACTTACCTGTCGGCAAACGACCATAGCACCGGCGTTATCATGGCCCAGCACAAGGTTAAATCGGCTCCTGATGAAACCAGCAGGGATATATTCGAAGTAGGAGAAGGGGTCAAGGTACATGTAACCGATGCCACCAACGAATACTGCAAGATAGAACTGGCTGATGGAAAGAGCGGCTGGATCAGCTGCGCAGCCATCAAACGCTTATAGGTGCTCTACCCGGAGCAGGAAGTCCTGTTTCCGGTCTCTCGACAGCGGAACACTATCCCCGTTGCACATCACAATTGCGCCTCCATCTCCCTTAATATACTTTTCCATCAGGGAAAGGTTGACCACGAAATCTGTGTGTACCTGCATAAAACCTCTGTCTCTCAACCAGCCGATCAGCTCAGGCATCCTGGCCTTAATAGTAACCTGGGTTTCGGGTGGCTGAAGGAAGATCCTGGTATGATTACCAACAGCTTTGCAATAAATGATATTGCGGGCAGCTATGATCTTCAACCCTTGTGCGGTCGGCAACGCTTTCCTGTCTTCCTGCGCTAAAAAAGAGAGCAGCTTATTGACCATTCTCGCCGTTTCAGTCACTGGCAGCCGCCCGGCTTTGTCAACAGCCGACTGTAGTTCCTGGGCGTCGATCGGTTTCAGCAGGTAGTCCAGTGCGCTATGATGAATAGCCTGCAGGGCGTATTGATCATAAGCGGTGATAAAAATTACTGCAAATTGGGGTTGCCGGCAGGCTTCCAACACCTGGAAACCGTCCAGAACAGGCATTTCAACATCGAGAAAAACAATTTCGGGGGTTAATTGATGAATAGCTTGCAGCGCTTCTTCACCATTGCAACATAAAGCCTGAACAGTCACATGAGGACAATATTTGGCGAGCATTGACTGAAGGGCATCCCGACTATGTTTCTCATCATCTACGATAATGGCTCGCATACGATCAAGAAATTAAGGTGTTTCAAGTGTCTTCGGTTAACCAGCCAGAGATTGGCGGGCACCTACGTGTTGCATGCTAATAATCAATCGGTTAGTTGTAGGAGAGTGGGAGTTGTCGTGTACCTGGAGGGCCTTTATGCTGGCTTTCATCTGGTATTTCTCACTCATCATGTATAAACGTTCTGAGGCTATATCCACGCCTGTTGCCTGTCGTTCTCCGGTGCTGTCCAGCATTTCGCTGATCATAACACCATTGTCTTCCAGTTGAATAAACAACCGGTCTTTATCCTTGCCTATTGTAATGGTTAATTGTCCACCGCTTTTTTCCGGCCTTAATAGCAACCGATGCCATATTGCATATTGTACATAAGGTTGAATGATTAATGGGGGTATAAACGTTAATTGTTGGTTGACTTCCGGTCTTACCTGTATTTGATATTTAAACTGCTCATCGAATCTCAGTTGCTCTAACTGTATATAAAGTTCTAACGCATCCAGTTCCTCCCTCAAGGTAATCCATTCTTTGTTAAAATTACTGATCATTATTCTCATTAACCGGGAAAACCGGGTGAGGTATAAGGAAGCCATATCTGTACTGGTCGTCAGAATATAATGATGAATAGCGTTGAGGCTATTAAAAATAAAATGCGGGTCCAGTTGCGCCTGAAAAGCATGTAACTCCAGGTTGATCAGGGATTGGTGCTTGGTTATTTTATTCTCTGCAGCTTTACGGATCTTTCTTTCCCTTAATGTGAAAAAAGTAAATAAGGCAATTAGGCTTAACAAGAAAAACAACCAATAGGGCCATCCCGCAACAAAAACTATTTCCGTATAATAATGTGCCACATGTAAGTTTTACAGAAAGAGTGATCGATCTTGCAATTAGGAAGAATAAATATCGGGGAAATAATAGCCAATGGAAAGAGAGACTTTATATGAGGCAGGAATTTTCAGGCAACTGGATAGAATAAGCTGAAATCTGGTGAATTTCACGCAAAGGCGCAGAGAGGGGCAAAGGGGCATAAGATATTTTTAAGGATAAAAGGATAATAAGAAAGCAAAGGATACGAGGATTGATTTTTATAACACAATCTTCGTATCCTTTGCTTTCTTAAAATTCGCTCCGGTAAAAAATCCCTTTGCTTTCTTACTATCCTTAAAAATATCTTATGCCCCTTTGCCCCTCTCTGCGCCTTTGCGTGAGACTATCCTTCGGTGAATTTGTAGCCGACTCCGCGAACGGAGTGGAAGTACCTCGAGTTACGGCTATCTTCTTCGAAGTATTTCCGGAAGTTCAGGATAAAGTTATCGATGGTCCTGGTGGTAGGGTAAACGTTGTACCCCCATACTACCTGCAGGATCTTTTCCCTGGTAACCACTTCGCCTTTGTTTTCGATCAGCAGCTTCAGGAGCATCGCTTCTTTCTTGCTCAGCTCATAATGTTTGCCATCTTTACCTACACATTCCTGTGCGGCAAAGTCTATAACATTGTTGCCAAAACGGTAAACATTCGGAACACTGTCTTTATCCTGTATCTTCTTATTCTTGACGATTAACTTTTCGACCCTCAACAGCAGTTCTTCCAGGTTGAAAGGCTTGGTCATGTAGTCATCTCCGCCTTTTTTCAATCCCAGTACCCTGTCGGCGCTGCTGTTTTTTGCGCTCAGGAACAGGATAGGTATTTCATTGTTCTGGATACGGATGTTCTCACACACGGCGATACCGTCCATTTCCGGCAACATGATATCAAGTATGATCAGGTCAAAATATTCGTTTTTAACGGCTTTCAGGGCTGCCGTTCCGTTGTCTACAGCTGTTACTTCATATCCTTCCAGCTCCAGGTTCAGCTTCAGCGCCTCCTGGAGGTTTTCTTCATCTTCAACCAGTAGTATTGATGCCTTTGTCGCTTCCTTCATGTGTTTTCTTTTGAATTTTTAGAGCGAACCCGGTTTAAGGGGTTTTGTCAATCTCTTAGCTAATTTACGCCGTTTGAACGGAAAATTCTGTCCAGGTGATCTCGAAACAGCTACCAGTAGGTTTATTGTCTTCCACTGCTATATACCCGTGGTGTTGTTCTACGATTTTAGCTGTAAGGAACAACCCTAATCCGGAACCTTTTGATTTGCGGGTATTTTCGTTACCAATTCGGTAAAACTTCATAAAGATCCGGTTTTTTTCATCGTCCGGGATACCGGGACCTTCATCAATAACCTGCAACTTTAGCTCTTGTTGCTGGTTTACAAACAGCTTCACAAATATAGTGCTATTCTTGGGGGCGTACTTCGTTGCGTTCTCCACTAAGTTACTGAGTATGATCTGCAAGGTTAGTTTATCTCCTTCCATCCATATATCAGGCTGAAGTTCGCCGACGATCCGGTGTGTATTGATCCGGTTCTCCATTTCTTTCACGCAGCTGCAGATAAGGGCTGAGAAATCCAAAGGCTCCTTGAACAACTGGTATTTATGTGTTTCCAGCTGGGCTGCCAGCAGGATGTTGTTACATAACTGGTCCAGCCGGTTGGTTTCCTTTATGGTGTTGTTGATCAGCTTCAGACGCTTCTCGGGGTCCAGCCCTTCATGTTTCCGTATCGTTTCCAGGTTCAGTTTCGCGGCTGCAATTGGCGATTTCAGCTCATGGGTCACCGCCATCATGAAATTCTGCTGCTGCCTCGAAAGTTTCATATACTTCCACACCGCCCTGAAAACAAATAAGGCCCCTAAGAGGATGATCGCTAAAAAGGTGATCCCTTCTCCCAGGTATTTGAAAGAACGCATATGTTCTTCCTTATCTATCCGCTGCAGTTCCAGCTGAAACTCCACCGGCCTGGCTGTACTGTCTATCCGCAGGTTCAGGTTCTGCACCTCAAAAGCTTTCACCTGCTGGCTTTGACGGAACAACAAAATGCCCCACCATACCAGGGCGGCTATCGTATATGCCAGTACTAAAAAATAAACAAGGGAAACGGATTTCCCTTCCTGCATTTTATAGACAATTTTTTTCATCATGGCCTTTTGCCAGCTTTCTCTATCCGCAGGCCAACATTCATTACATAAGGGAGCGGATTTTGCCTCATGTTTTGTTCAAAGGTAAATTTGTATGTACCTGGTATATTAAATGTTGCCCGTTGCTGGATAAAGATCCTGTGCTCAAATATATCGTCCACCCCGGAACCCGACCACTTACCCGTCACATCTGCCAGCGGCAATTCCACTCTCTGTTCCTTGGGTATGCTGTCGCCCGGGTACCGGGTGCCTATGAGCAGCCAGATATTGCTGTACGGATAGGCATCAGTGTGACGAACGTTCACATAAATATTATAAAGCCAGGCGGTATCCTCTGGCTGTATCTTGATCTCAAAAGAGGGTTTGTAGTCACTCGACCATTCATGGCCTGGTATCTCAAGGTTTTTCTCGTAGACATCCAGTTTAGGTGGCTTGCAAGCTGCAACAAAGAATAATAGTCCTGCTGCCGCCAGAAAGAATTGCTTCATATGGTTTACGCCTTACTATAAAACGTTTAATACTTGTTCTTTGGCTTTCTCCAATTCATCTTTCATCAGCACAACCCACTGCTGGATCCCTGCGTCATTGGCTTTAGACCCTGTAGTATTGATCTCGCGGCCAATTTCCTGCAACACGAATCCCAGTTTTTTACCTTTTGCAGCATCCTCATCTTTCAGTATCTCTCTAAAGTAGCGCAGGTGGTTTTCCAGCCGGGAAAGTTCTTCAGATATATCTAATTTCTCTAAATAGAATATAAGTTCCTGTTCCAAACGGTTGGTGTCCACATTTTCTTTACCCACATATTCTGCCAACAGGCCTTCCAGGCGTTGGCGTATACGGTCTTTACGCAATGGATCCAGTTCACGGACCTTATTCAGGTATTCATCAATGTTATTGATCCGTTGTTTCAGGTCCGACTCCAGCATCTGGCCTTCGTCAATCCTGTGTGTATCCAGGTCTATCAGCGCTTCTTTCAGGGTACTGGCCACATCCTTCCACTCTTCTTCGGTGATTTGCTCAGTAGCAGGGGTCACCACTTCCGGCAGTTTCATCAACACATTCAACATATCGCCCTGTGGCAGTTCCAGCTGGTTAGCCAGCATGGTGATCGACTGGTAATAATATTTTGCAAGATCTGTGTTGATCACAACCGGGCGGGTAGCGCCATTCTGACGGATGTTGATGGTAGCATCCAAGGTTCCTCGCTGTAATACCTGTTGCATCAGATTACGAATCTCAAATTCGTATGGTCTTAACAATGGAGAAAACTTCAGATTCACCTCAAACTGCTTTCCGTTCAACGATTTAATTTCAACCACAACACTTGTTTCTCCTCTTGTAAATTCAGCCCTTCCGAAGCCGGTCATTGATTTCAGCATAATTGATATTTGTAGGTGACAAACCTAGTTAAAATTTAGGAATTTACGGATTATAAGCCGAATTGCGGCATTTATAACCGTAAACCTTTATAAACAGTTGTCCTGTCCAGTTGTTTCAGCTCTCCCGATTCCATTCCTGCTATTGTCAGCTGCTCTATTCTATAACGGACAAGCCTCAACGTCGGGAAGCCTACTGCTGCCGTCATTTTCCTTACCTGCCTGTTCTTTCCTTCCTTCAGGGTAAGACTGATCCAGGGCGCCGGGATGGTTTTCCGGAACCGGATAGGAGGGAAACGGGGCGGGAGCGGAGGCTCCTCCTCCAATATTCGGGCCTTGCAGCGCTGGGTATGATACATCTGGCCATCAACATTGATATCTACGCCTTTTTCCAGTTGCTGCACCGCCCCGGTGGTTACAGCGCCATCTACCTGCACCCAATACTCCCGTTCATGGGCATGCCTGGGTTGCAGGAGCAGGCTGTTCAATGCCTTGTCATTCGTCAGCAATAACAATCCCTCGCTGTCATAGTCTAAACGCCCAACCGGGTAAACATCCTTCGGCAATTTGAAATAATCGGCCAGGCAGGCTTTGTTCCCTTCAGGCGTAAACCGGGTTAAAACTTCGTATGGTTTATAAATAATATAATAATTAAAGGTCACGGGACTTTTGCTTTGGTTAAGGCGACGTAAATTAGTACTTTTGCAAATTGATATGGCTACACCGTTCCACAATCCATCATGCCAACATTGCAAGGATCGCTTTATGTCGATTTTCTGCAAAGCGGAACCCTGTAATCTCGATGAGATTTCGGATGCAAAAGTATGCTCTGTATACAGGAAAGGACAGGTGATATTCCATGAAGGAGCTTACCCCTTTGGCGTATACTGCATTAACGACGGTAAAATTAAGCTATCTCACAGTGGCGACGATGGCCGGGAACAGATTATCCGCCTCGTAAAAGCCGGCGATATCATGGGGTATAAAGCCCTTCTCAGCAATGAAAGATATACTGCCACAGCTACCGCCCTGGAAGACTCCTCTATCTGCTTCATTCCTAAAGATCTGTTTCTCAATATCTTAAAGAAAGACGCCTCTCTCTCGTTCGAAATGATGAGGATCTTATCCAGTGAACTCAGGAAAGCAGAACTTAAAATCACCCATCTGGCCCAGAAACCGGTACGGGAACGATTGGCCGAAACCCTGCTGTTCATAAAAGAAACCTATGGGCTGGAACCCGACGAACAAACCCTGGGCGTTCGGTTGTCCAGAGAAGAGATCGCCAACCTGGTAGGTACTGCTACCGAATCCGCTATCCGCCTGCTGTCTGAATTCAAAAAAGATGGTATGATAGAGCTGGAAGGTAAAAAGATACGCCTGCTGGATATCCCCGAAATTATCAGAACCGCCAACCTCCAGGACTGATAAATATCATATTCTCATTTGATCCATGTCATTCGTGGCCTCTAACCTCTCAGGTACTTTTGTATCATACAAAAATACCACCGCATGTTTGCTCATTCCATTATCAATTACCATGAACTGACGCCGGGCCTCCTGTGCAATGTAATTGCTAATAAATTCCATGCCCCCATCCAGCAACTGATAGAACAGGTAATGGCCTATTTTAACCTGGAAAAACAGGAAGACGGGAAAGCGCCACAGGCCGCTGACCTCCAGCATTTGCTTTTCGGGAAGATGCAGGCCGAAACCAACCAGTTGATCCGCAAAGAAACCTCCGTTCTGTTCCCGGTGATCAGGAATGCCTCCATCCTCAACAAAGGCCAAAAGACCCTTCAGCCAGGCGCGTACGACAGCATTCAGCAGGCCTTTCAGAAAATATTGCTTCTCCTGCAGAAACTCAGGCAGGTTTCAGCTAATTACCAGATCCAACAGCACTGGAGCGCTGAATACAAGCTGTGCATAGGCGATATGATAGCAACAGAACTCCTCATTCAGCAATGGATATACATAGAACAGAACATCCTGTACCCGGCAACTTTGCCCGGACAAACCACCGTGATCTCCCACGCTGATATCAATAACAGAACTATCGACTAATGAACATTCCTTCTTCTGCCATCACTTATACTACCTGCTACCATTGCGGCGAAACCTGTACGGAAGCCGGTATCCGGATCCAGGACAAACATTTCTGCTGCATGGGATGCAAAACCGTTTTTGAGATCCTGAACCAAAGCGGACTTTGTGAATACTACAACCTGAACGACAAACCAGGCATTAATCAACGCATAGCCGCCAGGAAAGATAAGTTCGCTTTCCTGGACGACGAAAAAATGCAACAGCAGCTGATCTCATTCAAAGACGATTCGTCTATCCATATAACCTTTTATATTCCGCAGATCCACTGCAGCTCCTGTTTGTGGCTGCTTGAGAACCTGCATAAGCTGGAAGAAGGCATCCAGCGTGTAACCGTTAACTTTAGCAAGAAAGAGGCGCTGGTCATTTTCGACCACCGGCTTATTCCTTTAAGAAGGGTAGCAGAAGTGCTCACAGCTGTGGGCTATGAACCCTACATCAGTTTGCAGGACCTGAAGAACAGGAAACCGCGGGCCGGCAAACAACTGGTTTACCAGCTCGGCGTTGCCGGCTTCGCCTTCGGAAATATAATGCTATTGAGCTTCCCCGAGTATTTCGATTCGAAAGATCTTTTGCAGGGCGATCTGAACAGGTTATTCAGGTACCTGAACCTGGCGTTGGCCTTGCCGGTATTGTTATACAGCGCGCAGGCTTTTTACAGGTCCGCCTGGGCTGGACTAAAACATGGTTTCCTGAATATAGATGTGCCGATCGTATTAGCCGTGTGGGTAACCTTTGTACGCAGCATGATAGAAATCTTTCACGGCGCGCCGGGATACTTCGACTCTATGACCGGCATTGTATTCTTCATGCTCATAGGCCGCCTGCTCCAGGATAAAACCTATAAAGGGCTGTCGTTTGACCGCGATTACACCGCCTATTTTCCCATAGCCGTTACAGTTTTAAAAGATGAACAGGAAGTACCCACCTCCCTGCCTGACCTGAAAACGGGAGACACTATCCTTATTCATAATAATGAACTGATCCCTGCAGATGGGATCATAGTAAAAGGCAGGGCATTGATAGATTATAGTTTCGTAACCGGCGAGTCGGCTCCTGTAAGCAAAACAATTGGAGAGATCGTGTACGCGGGCGGCAGGCAACTGGATGGGAACCTTGAGATCCTGACTATCAAAGAAGTGGCCCAAAGCTACCTGACCAGCTTGTGGAACAGGGATGAACTGAAGGAGAAAAAAGAAGAAAGCTATTCCTTTGTACACCTGTTAAGCAGGTATTTTACCTGGGTCGTTTTCCTCATTGCCGGGTTAACCGCCGCCTATTGGGGATACCATGATCCTTCGCGTATATGGTCTGCCGTTACTGCTATCCTGATCATTGCCTGCCCCTGCGCATTATTACTGGCATCTTCTTTTACCAATGGGCACATCCTGCGCATCCTGAGCCGTCATAAACTCTACCTGCGTAATGCGCAGGCGATAGAAAATATGGCCGATACCACGCACATCGTTTTCGACAAAACCGGTACGCTGACAGGCAAAGCAGGGAGTTCCGTAATATATTACGGCGGTACGCTTACGCCTGTTGAAGAAATGAAGATAGCCGCGCTGGCCAGGCAGTCTACCCATCCGCTGAGCAACGCCATTCTGCAATATTGCGGGATACCTGCCGCAATGGAAGTAAAAGATTTTAAGAGCTTTCCCGGCGAGGGCGTATGCGGCGTAGTTGACAATACTTTTATCAGGTTGGGGAATGCTGCTTTTACAGGCGCGCATAAAAAGGAAGAACAGGCCGGCAGCATAGTATATGTAGCGATGAACGATAAACTAACAGGGTTGTTCACTATCCGGAACAGCTATAGGAGAGGGCTACGGCAAATGATGGCTCAATTGCAGGACCATTACCGGCTATCTGTATTGTCGGGCGATAACAGCTATACCGCAGCCCGGCTCAGAAAACTGATGGGACATAATGCCGCCCTGCATTTTGAGCAGCAGCCGGCCGATAAACTGGCATATATTAAAATGCTGCAGCAGAAAGGAGAAAAAGTGATGATGATAGGAGATGGACTGAATGACGCAGGAGCTTTGAAGCAAAGCAACATAGGCATTTCCCTGGCAGAAGACAGCAATAGTTTCACTCCCGCCAGTGATGGTATCATGGATGCGCAGCAACTCCCAATGTTGTTGAGTTTCATTAATCTTTGCAAGGCAAACAAGCGCATTATCCTGCTTAGTTTCATCTTATCCCTTGTCTATAATATCATTGGTTTGTACTTCGCGGTACAAGGTATTTTATCGCCGCTTATTGCTGCTATACTCATGCCCTCAAGTTCAATAAGTATCATACTTATCACCTTCAGCTTAAGTGAATGGTATGGCAAAAAGCTTAACCGGTCTGAGTTTCAGCAATTCCCTGATAAATATCATATTCCGGATTGAGTAAAGTCATTGCACCGGGGATAGCATAGATCTAACTTTGCTATCAACACACAAATACACAAGAGTAAAAGTCTAAGCAAGCCTCAAAACAAGCCCGTAATTGAAATGAATCGTGTAACCGGTATAAAAAAGGCCGGTTATACGAAGCGGGCGGGGCATGCCTGAAAATGTAGCATTTATTACTTCAGATACAAAGTAAATGAAAAGCATAAACGTCCTACTGGCGGAAGGAAACGAGAAAATAAAGAGTTGTGCTTTATTCAAAACGAAACGTTTTGATGCAACCCTTCTGATCATTCAGCAAGGTCACCAGGTTCCACCACATACTTCATCCACGCATGCACTGATACTGGTGCTGGAAGGCAAAACAGCGTTTATGCTCAACGATGAAATAACAGTGCTGGAAGCAGGCGACGTGTTCACTTTTAAGGCAAACGAAGTACACGCACTGCAGGCACTTGAAACAACGAGGTTATTACTGGTTAAATGATCAACTATGGATGTTATAATCATCTTACTGTGTGTAAGTCTGCTGGTGGCTTTAGGATTTCTTATCGCCTTTATCTGGTCGGTAAAATCAGGGCAGTTCGAAGACGACTTCTCACCTGCGCATCGTATCCTGTTCGATGAAAAATGTAATAACGAAAACGATTAAACGAAATCTGATAACCTTTTAAATACCGACAATGTCACTCGAGAAATTCTATTATGATAACCGTACCGTGAAATGGTTTGCCTATGCTACGATCTTCTGGGGGTTTATTGGCATGCTGGCCGGGCTATGGGCCGCGTTGGAGCTGGTAGTTCCCGGACTTAACATGGGTTTTGCAGCTGTTACTTTTGGGCGTTTAAGACCTATACACACCAATGCCGTTATTTTCGCCTTTGTTGGTAATGGTATCTTCATGGGTGTTTATTACTCCCTGCAACGCCTGTGCAAAACGCGCATGTTCAGCGATCTTTTAAGCAAAATACACTTCTGGGGCTGGCAGGCCATTATTGCCGGCGGCGCGCTTACCTTATTCCTCGGATATACTACCGGTAAAGAATATGCAGAACTGGAATGGCCTTTCGATATTGCTATTACGCTTATCTGGCTTGCATTTGGCGCCAATATGCTGGGTACGATCCTCCACCGTAGAGAAACGCATCTGTATGTAGCTATCTGGTTCTATATAGGTACCTGGGTAGCGATCGCAATGCTACATATAATTAATTCCTTTGAATTCCCATTATCCCTATTCAAAAGCTACAGCTGGTATGCGGGCGTACAGGACGCATTAGTGCAATGGTGGTACGGCCACAATGCTGTAGCTTTTTTCCTGACCACGCCATACCTGGGGCTGATGTACTACTTCGTGCCTAAAGCGGCTAACAGGCCTGTATATTCCTATCGCTGGTCTATTATCCACTTCTGGTCCCTTATTTTCATATATATCTGGGCAGGCCCTCACCACCTGCTGTATACAGCCCTGCCTGAATGGGCGCAAACACTGGGAACGGCTTTCAGCATTATGCTGATCGCCCCATCCTGGGGCGGTATGCTCAATGGTTTGCTCACCCTGCGCGGGGCATGGGATAGGGTAAGAGAAGATGCCATCCTGAAATTCTTCGTTGTAGCGCTTACCTGCTACGGTATGGCAACCTTCGAAGGTCCCATGCTTTCCCTTAAAAACGTAAACGCGATCAGCCACTATACCGATTGGACAATCGCCCACGTACATGTTGGCGCGCTGGGCTGGAACGGGTTCCTGACCTTCGGTATTCTATACTGGCTGATCCCGCGGCTTTTCAACACTTCTTTATATTCCCGCAAATGGGCCAATACGCACTTCTGGATTGGTACGCTCGGTATCATCTTCTATGTAATCCCATTGTACTGGGCGGCATTTACCCAAAGCATGATGTGGAAACAATTTACAGAAGAAGGGCAGTTGAAATACCAGTTCATGGAAACAGTGACCACGATAGTTCCCATGTATGCTTTACGCGCCGTAGGCGGACTGTTATACGTTTCCGGGCTTGTTTTAATGGTTGTTAACCTGCGCAAAACTATCAGGAAAGGAAGTTTTGTAGCCAACGAAGCTGCGGAAGCTGCACCGATGCCTAAAGTGATAACCACTCACGGGAAAGCGCACTGGCATAACTGGATCGAACGCAGGCCCATACAACTGTTGGTATTCAGCCTGGTTGTAGTGGCCATTGGCGGCTTGCTGGAACTGATGCCTACATTCCTTGTAAGAAGCAATATTCCGACTATCAGCAGCGTGAAACCATATACCCCGCTCGAGCTGCACGGAAGAGATATTTACCTGCGGGAAGGCTGTTATACCTGTCACTCCCAGATGATCCGCCCATTCAGGGATGAAGTTGCGCGGTATGGCGAATACTCAAAAGCCGGCGAATTTGTGTACGACCATCCTTTCCAATGGGGTTCCAAACGTACAGGTCCCGACCTGGCCCGTATTGGAGGCAAGTACCCTGACTCCTGGCACTATAACCATATGCTGGATCCCACTTCAATGTCGCCGGGTTCTATAATGCCCTCTTATCCCTGGCTGTTTGAGGACCGGGTAGACAAAGGCAAAACCCCGGCGATGATCAACGTGATGAGGAAGCTGGGAGTTCCATACCCCGATGGTTATGAAAAACAGGCAATTGCTGATATGGATAAACAGGCGCAGGAGATCACAGCATCCCTGCAAAAAGACAAACTTCCGATCAAACCGGATAGGGAGATCGTAGCACTGATCGCCTACCTGCAACGTATCGGTAAAGACATTAAAGCAACTCCTAAACCTGCAGCTGCGCCAACAGCCACAGAACCCGGAGGGGCATTCCAGGACTAAAAACATACTGCCATGAAATTCATCAACTATTTGGAATCAATATCCGGCATCAGCATCTACCCGATGGCATCGCTGATCCTTTTCTCTGTGTTCTTTGTAGGCGCCGCTTTCTGGGCTTTTAAAGCCGATAAAGAGATGGTAGACCAGATCAGCAAAATTCCCTTGGAGCGCGACGACTCATTCCCTGTAAAAAGAAAAGACTAACATGAAAAAGACAATTCTCCTGTTATTGACGAGCAACCTGCTGTTGGGCGCCGGAGCGTATGCGCAGGCAGCGGCAACTCCTGTAAAAGAGGCATTTGATCCCGTTGCTGTGGTGCTGCTGACAGCAATAATAGGATTGGCCATAGTAATCATTGTTCTTGGAAATGCGGTAATCGGAGCCATAGATATTTTCCGGGAGCGGATGAAGAAAGATGCAGAAAAAGTAGCCGCCGTAGCAGCTATCATAGGCCTTACGCTTCTTAGCCACAGCGCTAACGCGCAGGGCGTTTTCTCTACCCTTTCCCCCGTTTCCTACTACCTCCTGCTGTCTGTACTGGGTGTTGAACTGCTGGTAGTGATCTGCTTACTTTTCGTGCTTCGCTTCCTGGTAGGCATAAAAAGCAGGAAAAAAGCCAAAGCGATCAGTATCGGCAAAGCCAGGGTCAACTGGTTTGAGAAGATAAACAAAACGCAGTCGCTGGATGCGGCTTCCGAAGAAGAAGCGGACATGGGTCACAACTACGATGGTATCAGGGAACTGAATAACCCAACCCCTCCCTGGTGGAAATGGGGATTCCTCTTCACCATTGCTTTCGGGATCGTTTATACCTGGCGTACAGAAGTATCGCATGCCGCCCCGAACCAGCTCGAAGAGCTGGCCGCCGCCGAAGAAAAAGCGGCAATAGCCAAAGAAGAATACCTTAAAAAAGCGGCTAACAATATCGATGAAAACAATGTAACCCTGTTAACGGAGCCGGCAGACCTGGCAGCAGGCCAGAAGATCTTCGCGGCAAGTTGCGCCCCTTGTCATGGACCACAGGGACAGGGCGTTGTTGGACCTAACCTGACAGACGATTACTGGCTGCATGGCGGTAAAATAAACGAGATATTCAAGACCATCAAATATGGCGTTGCAGAAAAGGGAATGAAGGCCTGGCAGGAAGATTTTTCTCCGAAACAACTGGCCCAGATCGCCAGCTATGTTAAATCCATTCACGGATCTAATCCTCCTAACCCGAAAGAACCGCAAGGACAAAAAGAATAGCCATGACCGATAGCACATTCAGGGACTCTATAGCCACCGTTGATAAACAAGGCAAGCGTAAATGGGTATACGCCCAGCAACCTAAAGGTCGCTGGACCAATATCCGTAGCGTTGTAAGCCTATTCTATTTTAGTGTTTTTTGTTGCCTGCCGTTTATATCTATAAATGGCAGGCCTTTATTCCTGCTCAATGTAGTGGAAGGGCGCTTTATATTGTTCGGCGCTATTTTCTGGCCCCAGGATTTCTTCATCTTCGGGTTGGCGATGCTTGCTTTTATAGTTTTCATCGTAGTGTTTACAATGGCCGTTGGCAGACTTTTCTGCGGGTGGATGTGCCCTCAGACCATATTCATGGAAATGCTGTTCAGGCGAATAGAATACCTTATAGAAGGCGACGCAGCCAGGCAGCGCTTACTCAACCAGGCTCCCTGGACTACCGATAAAATTATCAGGAAAACCGCCAAACATGTCATCTTCTATGCCTTATCTTTTTTAATTGCCAATATCTTCCTGGCATATATCATTGGAGCCGGCCAGCTGAAAGCCATTATAACCGATCCGCTTTCACAGCACCTGGGCGGGTTCATTGCCATACTCGTTTTCTCAGGTGTTTTTTACGGCGTATTCGCCTTCATGCGCGAGCAGATCTGCACCATTGTTTGTCCTTATGGCCGTTTGCAGGGCGTATTACTGGATAGAAACAGCATCCTGGTAGCCTACGACTACCGGAGAGGAGAGCCTCGCGGTAAATTCAGGAAGGGCCAACAAACAGACCTGGGCGATTGCATCGATTGCAACCAATGCGTTAAAGTTTGTCCTACAGGTATAGATATACGCAACGGCACCCAGCTGGAATGTATCAACTGCACGGCCTGTATAGATGCCTGCAATTTTATGATGGAAAAAACCGGGCGTCCTAAAGGCCTTATCCGCTATGCGTCAGAAAATAATATAGCCACGGGGGAAAAGCTGCGTTTTACACCGCGCCTGAAAGTTTACAGCACAGTGCTGGTACTGTTACTGGCTGCCATTGTTTCGATGCTCGTCAGCAGGAAACCGGTTAGCGGCACAGTGATGCGCGCTCCGGGAATATTGTACCAGGAACAGGGCCCCGACAGTCTTTCTAACCTCTACAGGATTAAACTGGTAAATAAAACAGCGCACGATATCCCTCTCCGGCTCAAAGTTGAAGAAGCCGGCGGAGTGATTAGCATGATAGGCAGCTCCGTCATCCATGTTAAAGCAGGAGGGCAGGGGGAAGGAACTTTCTTTGTTGTGTTGCCGAAAACGGCGCTGCATCAACGTAAATCCACTGTCCACATCGGGATCTATGATGATAAGAATAAACGTATCTCGTTGCTAAGCACAACATTTTTAGGACCGGTGCAATAAATGAAATCATTTAAACTATGGTATATGAACTGGGGATATAAGATCATTATCGTTTTTGTATTGTTTGCAGCAGGCATGCTTACGCTGGTCGCCAAAAGCCTGCGCACCAGGATAGATATGGTGACGCCGGACTACTACAAGGAGGAGCTGAGATACCAGCAGGTTATAGACGGCAAACGGAATGCTTCGGGGTTATCCGCGCCCCTGGGTATTTCTCAGTCTGATGCGGCTATTGTACTCACCTTTCCCGCTGAGATGAGGAACCCCGGGGTTAACGGGGAGCTGAAGTTTTACCGCCCTTCCGATGCGGGTAAAGACATCAATGTTCCGTTAAAGATAGCAGCAGCCGGAGAACAACAGCTGGATAAACAACTCTTTACAAAGGGCTTGTACAAGGTAATAGTTCAATGGACGATGAATGACCGGCCATTTTATATGGAAGAAATGATCACTGTTAACTAGAAGAAGATGATAGCGGCATTTGTACTCGGATTTACAGGAAGTTTTCACTGCGTTGGTATGTGCGGGCCTATTGCCCTATCGCTCCCTGTACAGCACCTTTCAGGATTCCGCAAGCTGATGGGGATACTTCTTTACAATGCGGGAAGGATAGCGGCATATGCACTGCTGGGTGCTGTTTTTGGCTGGGTAGGCAAACAGTTTTACCTGGGAGGTTTGCAGCAGGGGCTCTCCATTGCCCTGGGGCTGACCTTATTGCTGGCAGTAGTTTTAAGGTATACAGGCCTGCGATGGAAGATCAGCAAACGCCTTCCTCCAATATTTAGCAATGTCATCAAACAGCACCTGGGTACCTTACTGCGACAACAGCGACTCAACACATTGCTGGTTATCGGCTTTCTGAACGGACTCCTGCCATGCGGGTTAGTGTACCTGGCCATAGCAGGTGCGGTATCTGCAGGCAGCGTTACCAAAGGGATGCTCTTCATGGCTATGTTTGGCGCAGGCACCGTTCCTGCGATGGCAGGAGTAGCATGGTTCAGTCACCTGTTCAGTATCTCAGTAAGGAACAAAATGCGGCAGTTAATTCCTGTAGTGATTGCGACTATGGGGGTGCTGCTTTTGCTTCGGGGGTTGAACCTGGGCATTCCATATATCAGCCCTCTGATGCATGCAGGAACAGAAAACGTTATTTCCAATTGTTGTCATAAACCTTAACTACCATGAGCTTAATCAGTAAATATAATGTTGCGGCGCCCCGGTATACCAGTTATCCTACCGTTCCCTATTGGGATGAAGGAAGTTTTGATGCTGAAGGATGGAAGATGCTGTTGAAAAGATCATTTACGGAAACCAATGACAAGGAAGGGATCAGCTTATACATTCATCTTCCGTTCTGCGAAAAGCTATGTACCTATTGCGGATGCAATAAGTATATCACTGTCAACCACCAGGTGGAAGAACCGTACATTGATACGCTGTTGAAAGAATGGAAAATGTACCTGGCTGTGTTTGGAAACAAACCGAGGATAAAAGAGATCCACCTGGGAGGAGGTACGCCTACCTTCTTCAGCGCTGCAAACCTTGGCAAGCTGCTGAAGGGGATATATAACAGCGCCGTTATTTTGCCGGATGCATCGCTGAGTGTTGAAGGTCATCCCGGCAATACGACCGCAGCTCACCTTCAAACATTATTTGACCTGGGGTTCAGGAGGATCAGTTTAGGGATCCAGGATTTCGACAGCCGTGTCCAGGAGGTCATTAACAGGATACAGCCGGTTGAGATGGTAGCAGCCGTGGTTGAAAATGCAAGGCGTATAGGGTTTACTTCCATCAATTTTGACCTGATCTACGGCCTGCCGTTGCAAACCCCGAGAGGCATGCGGGAAACCATCAGCGAGGTGGTAAAATTACGCCCCGACAGGATCTCATTTTACAGCTATGCACACGTTCCATGGATCAAAGGAACGGGGCAGCGGAGGTATACGGAAGCCGATCTTCCGCAGGAAGAGGAGAAGAGAAAACTCTATGAACTGGGGAAGTCTCTTTTCTACCTGAATGGTTATACAGAAATAGGGATGGATCATTTTGCTTTGCCCGGTGAAGAGTTGCATGAAGCGTTTGAAGCAGGAACATTGCACAGGAATTTCATGGGTTATACGGTTTCGCATACCTCACTTCTGGTAGGTTTGGGAGCATCGGCGATCGGCGACAACTGGTATGCATATGTTCAAAACGAAAAACAGGTGCATGCCTACCAGGAAAAGGTGAATAAAGGCGAGTTTCCATTGGTTAAGGGGCATATCCTCAATACCGAAGACCTGCTGCTTCGCAGGCATATACATAACCTGATGTGCAACTTTGAAACGCAGTGGCAGAAGGCAGATACGCAGTGCGATGCCATCGTGGAAGGGTTGCAAAGATTGCAGGAACCAGAAAAGGATGAACTGGTAAAAGTACTTCCTCACAAGCTGGTTGTAACCCCAAAAGGAAAACCCTTTATCCGGAATATTTGCATGGCTTTCGATGCAAGGTTATGGCGCCAGCTTCCTCAATCACACCTCTTTAGCAAAGCTATTTAATAACCAACCGGCTCAGTAAGCCGACAAAAATCTGCGGTGGAGAAAATTTTCTCCACCGTACTTATTAAAAAACTAAAAAAACGAGCTCTTTTTTCCTCAAAAAGGAGAAAATCGGTTTTGGTCAGCTTTGGATTGATCACCCTAAAAAGAGAAGATTTTTTATATCAACAGGCCTTGACAACTGGTTGAAGAAAAAACGTGATCGGCTGAAATGCCCTGTTCATGCGGATTTCAAGGGCAATAAAAAAAGTCTGACCGCGTTTACAATCAGACTTTCTTATTATGTGAATGGGTTAGTAAGTACAGGGAAACAAAATTCCCTACACAATATTAAAAAGAATTTCATCACAAAAGAAAAAATTTACAAAAATTTTTATTCACACAACTAAAATAATTGTGGATAACAACAGTCCGATTTTCTAAATCACCTTCCTCCTTCCTCTATATTTTGATTGTTGCAACCATTCATTTGCTACCTTTGTTCCGCTCAAATATTGTTCAATAATTCATCGCTAATATGAAGTTCGAAAAACCTGTTGCGGTAACCGACATCGCAGCATACATAGGTGCTGAACTAGTTGGTAACAGCCAATTGATGGCAACTGGTATCAATGAAATACACAAGGTAACGCCGGGAGATATCTCCTTTGTCGACTTTGAAAAATACTATAGCGCCAGTTTGAATTCTGCCGCAACCATTATCATCATCAACAAGAAGGTAGATGTTCCGGAAGGCAAGGCGCTCCTGGTACTGGAAGATCCTTTCAGCGCTTATGTGAAACTGGTCAAAAAGTATCGTCCTTTTGAACCTTCATCCAAGCCGATCAGCGACACAGCCGTTATAGGTGAAAACACCATTATCCAACCGAATGTATTCATCGGTAACCATGTAAAGATCGGGCGTAACTGCATTATCCATCCTAACGTTACCATCTACGATCATAGCGAGATAGGCGATAACGTGATCATTCACGCCGGCGCAGTTCTCGGAGCCGATGCTTTCTATTTCAAGAAGAGGGCAGAGCGGGAAGTGATCTATGATAAACTGGAAAGCTGCGGAAGAGTGATCATCGAAGATTTCGTGGAAATAGGAGCGGGTTGCACCATCGATAAAGGGGTAAGCGGAGACACCATCATAGGAAAAGGCACCAAATTGGATAACATGATCCATATAGGTCATGGCACCGTTGTTGGCAGAAACTGTTTGATCGCAGCGCAGGTTGGAATTGCCGGAAAAGCCAGGATCGAAGACAACGTTATCCTCTGGGGACAAGTAGGCGTCAATAAAGACCTTACCATCGGTAAAGGAGCGGTAGTATTAGCGCAAAGCGGGGTGCCATCTTCCCTGGAAGGCGGTAAAGTTTACTTCGGATACCCGGCGGAAGATGCCAGGGTTAAAAGAAAAGAAATTGCCTGGATCAAAAGGATCCCCGAGATATGGGAAAAGGTAAAAGACCTTGGCAAATAATAAAGCAGTAAGGCAACAGCCGGCTGTTGCCTTACATTAAAACCATCATGTAATGAAATATCTGTTTTTCATTGTTTTACCAATGCTGCTATGGAGTTGCAGTACCACTAAAAGCACAACTACCTCTTCCGATCTCTATAGCAACGACCAGCAATGGCCGGTAACTATCAACGATGGTTGGCTTACTGCCAGAACGATCTCTTTCGGCCCTTTTAAGACAACCCCAAAAACGAATGGACTGCTCGGTTCTACTTTCATCAAATCGCCCAAAGACCCGTTTTATTTCCGTATAGAAGGCAATAACGCCCGCATCAGCATCGAAAGCATGAGCGCTAACGGCGTGGCCTTTTCCAGCCAGGTTTTGCCTAAATATTTCAATACGCTGGCGCCTAATGTTCCTGTCAGGTACTACCGGATCACCAACACAGGCGCCGACAACCCTTACAAATGGGAAATGATCATCAAGGCCGCTCACTACCTGGAGCTTAACAACAACAAAGCAGTAGGAATATTACGGGAAAGAACCCAAGCCGCTAACAATAGTACTTCCGCTTACCGCATTACTGCCCATAATCACTTCGGGAAAGTGAACAGCTACGAGAATATCTGTTACGAGTTCTATTCAGAGAAAAATAATAAACTGCTGGCAGCCGTGATACCTGGCGAGAAACCAAAGGTCTGGATGGATAAGAATGTCGACAGCTTCACCAAAGATCTGCTTGCCGCCGGTATAGCCGGTCTTTTATTGTAGGGATAGTTCTTCCAGGAAACTGGCTGAAATTTCTTTTATCGTTGTTTCGAGGGGTTTAAACCGGAAATCAGGAAGCGCTTTCAGCACCTTGTCGTTTTCATAGTAGACTTTCAGCTGGGCTGTTCTTGCCGTTTCCTTTGTTACAAGCGGATGCTTGCCGGTGATCATCCCTTTCACCTTCTCCATCCTCCATACCACTTCAGCCATCCATGGTTTTACGGCAATATGAGGCGGTTTTTTGCCAAGGGCATGCGCCATGGTAGTGAAGAGCCGCTGGTAATCCCAATTCTCGGCAGAGAGGATAAAACGCTCTCCCTCGATACTGCTATCCATCAGCAATATCATCGCTTTCACTACATCTTCCACATCCACAAACCCGTTTACACCGGTGGTATAATAAGGGAATTCTTTCCAGGCGTTTTTCAGCAATGCTCCGGATCCATCGTTCCAAAATCCGGCGCCAAGAATAATAGACGGGTTAACGATCACCGCATCAAGCCCTTCGGCAACTCCTCTCCATACTTCCATCTCTCCCTGGTACTTGCTTATCGCATACCAGGAGTTGTTCCCGCTTTCCTGCCACTCACAATCTTCTGTTACCGGCGCATTCTCTTTAGCGCGGCCGATAGCGGCAACAGAACTGACGTACAACAGCTTTTTTACGCCGGCATCCAGCGCCAGGTTCACCACGTTGGCGGTTCCTTCAACGTTGATCTTCATCAGGCGGTCTTTAGCCCCTGCCTGGAAAGATACCACCGCAGCGCAGTGATATACCTGGGTAACCCCGTTCATGGCATCTTCCAGCGCACAAACATCAAGTATATCTCCCTTTACCCATTCAATTTTGTCAGAAATATCCTGCAACCGGTTTGATGGTTGATTTCGATACAGTGCTCTAACAGGCTTTCCTTCCGCTACCAGGGCCCGAATCAAATAACTACCTAAAAAACCTGTACCTCCGGTTACTAAAATCATGAAGACTATTGTTCTTTTTCTATGAGTGCCCAAATTTAGGCAAAACCAATCTATTGTTCGTACCTATAAAAACCTAAGCCGGTTTTGCGACCCAACTTCCCGTCCTTTACCCGCTGTTCCTGCAGGATACTCGGTTTAAAGCGGGGTGCATGGTCGAATGCTTCGTATAAGGAACGGGAAACTGCCAGGTTAATATCGTTACCTATCAAGTCCATTAACGCGAAAGGTCCCATTTTAAAACCGGCGGCTTCCAGCAACTGGTCAATATCACTGAAATCAGCGATTTTTTCTTCTGCAATACGCAACGCCTCCAGGTAGTATAGGCGGGCAACCCTGTTTACTATAAAACCCGGGGAATCTTTCACCCTTACCGGCACTTTACCCAATTGCAACGCCAGTTCATAGATGGTATCCGCTACTTCGGGAGCAGTTAGGGGAGTGCTCACCACTTCTACCAGTTTCATTAAATGAGCGGGGTTAAAAAAGTGCATTCCCGCCACCCTGGAAGGATGATCAACCTCTTTGGCAATTGCTTCTATGCTAAGGGAAGAGGTATTGGTAGCAAAAATGGTGGTTTCTTTATTGATGGCCGATAGCTGCCGGAATAAGGCGACTTTTGCCTCTAATTGCTCTGCTATGGCTTCTATCACCACATCCGCAACGCAATCGTCAATCTCGCTGCTATAATGCAGTCGCTGCAGGGTGTCCTGCTTTTCTGTGAAGTTCAGCTTTCCTTTCTCCACTGCGGCCGTGAGGCTTTTTTCTATCTGTGCTTTAGCCCTTTCTAACCCTTCCTGCTGAATATCGAATAAAACGGTTTTAAACCCGCTATAAGCGGCAATCTGGGCTATACCTGCACCCATGGTGCCAGCCCCGCATACGGCGATCGTTAATGTTTCCATTATGCAAACAGGAGTTCGGAAAAAATACGGGGTTACCGCTGACAGTAACCCCGTTTGCTACAATTATATAGTCCCTTCGAACTGCTCAAGGAAACGGACATCGTTTTCCGAGAACAACCGGAGGTCTTTTATCTGGTATTTCAACATAGTAATACGTTCAATTCCCATCCCGAACGCAAAACCTGTGTATTTTTCAGGGTCTATTCCGCAATTGGCCAGCACCTTCGGGTGCACCATTCCGCACCCTAAGATCTCTACCCATCCGGTTTGTTTACAAACATTGCACCCCGTTCCTCCGCAGATGAAACATACAATATCCATCTCGGCGCTTGGTTCTGTAAAAGGGAAGTAGGAAGGACGGAAACGTATGCCTGTATTCTCGCCGAACATCTCTTTCACGAAGTGATATAAGGTCTGTTTCAGGTCGGCAAAGGAAACGTTTTCGTCAATATACAGCCCTTCTACCTGGTGGAAGAAACAGTGTGCACGGGCAGAAATAGTCTCGTTCCTGTAAACCCTTCCCGGGCTGATGATGCGGATAGGTAGTTTGCCTGCTTCCATTACACGCACCTGCGCCGAAGAGGTTTGGGTACGTAATAACCAATCCGGGTTCTTGCTGATAAAGAAAGTATCCTGCATGTCCCTGGCCGGGTGATTTTCCGGTAAGTTCAATGCAGTGAAGTTATGCCAGTCGTCCTCTATCTCCGGGCCCTCTGCAATGGTAAAGCCCAGGCGTTCAAAGATCCTGATGATCTTATTGCGTACCTGGCTTATTGGATGCCGGGTACCCAAACGATGAGGTTCGGCGGGTAAAGTATAGTCTATATGGCTGTCGCTGGCCGAAGCATTGTCCTTTAATTCGCTGAACTGCTCGTACTTCGCTTCTGCCAGTTGTTTAAACTCGTTTAATATCTGTCCGAATTCTTTCTTACGGTCATTAGGTACCTGTTTCATCTCCCCGAAAAGGGCCTTCACAATACCTTTTGTTCCAAGGAATTTTATGCGGTACTGTTCAAGGTCCGCCGCACCTGCGGGTGTAAAAGCCGCTATTTCGTCTTTGTAGGCTGCTATTTGCTGTACTAACTGTTCCATAAACGACAAAGATAAGCCTTTAAGGGAAAATCTTAGTGCTCTCCCTAACAGCTTTATTACAGAAATAACTTATATCAGGAAAGGAAGTATGGGGGAAGGGCATTAAACCCGGGAACGCCCGTACAGCGCTTATTTAGAAGGGAGGGAGAAGGTCCTAGAAGATCAGCTTATAACCCACTCCCCGGATATTAACGATCTGCACCCGGCTGTCGTCTTTCAGGTAACGACGCAGCTTTGTAATAAAAACGTCCATACTTCTTGCATTGAAAAAGTTATCGTCTCCCCAGAGATCTATCAGTATGGCCTTTCTTTCCATTATATCGTTCTTGTTATCGTATAACCGCTTGAGAATTGCGGCTTCCCGGTGCGAGAGGAACTCAACAACGTTATTCCGGGTAAGCGTTTGTTTGGTATAATTGAAGGAATACTGACCAATTGAAACCGCTCCTTCTTCCGGCTCTGCCGCCGAAGCCGGGGCGTCTTTAAACCGCTTCAGCAACGCGGTGATACGCACGATCAGTTCATCCATGCTGAAAGGCTTTTTCAGGTAGTCGTTGCCTCCCAGCTCAAACCCTTTCACCACATCGGTGGTCTGCGATTTGGCTGTAAGGAAGATGATCGGCGTTATTTTGTCCTGCTTCCGGATCTCGGAGGTAACGGTAAACCCATCCATGTTCGGCATCATGATATCCAGCACCACTACATCCGGGCGCTCCTGCTGGAATAACTTCAACCCTTCACGGCCATCTGCAGCATATAACATTTCAAAGCCCCTCATTTCAAGGCTGTCTTTTACAATCTGACCTAACTGTACTTCATCCTCTATCAGTAATACTTTTGCCATGATCTTGTTTTCTTGTTATGCTGATGGAATAATAATAGTGAACTCGCTGCCTTTATCAGGTTCGCTATGCACATGGATGCTTCCTCCGTGCATGGTAACGATCTTCTGCACATAACTCAATCCCAGTCCAAACCCTTTCACATTATGCAGGTCGCCCGTCGGTACCCTGAAAAACTTGTCGAAGATGTTATGATGATAGACCTTCGGAATCCCGATACCATTGTCTTTCACTTTTATCTTCAATATACCATTTTCCAGGCTGGTTTGAACATAAAGCTGTACCGGTTCTTTGGAATATTTTATCGCGTTATCCACCAGGTTGTTGATCGCATTGCCCAGGTGCACTTTGTCTATAAGCACCAATTTGCCCGCCAGGTTGTTATCGTACCGCACCTGGATCAGTTTACTGGCCTTTAACTGGTGGTTGGATAGTATGTTGTCGATGATCTCGTTCAGGTCTGCTTCTTCCCTGAACAGTTCAACATCTTCTTTTTCCTCTGCCGCAATGTGCAGCACCTTTTCTACCAGGTCCGATAACCGTTGCAGTTCGTTCTTCGAAATATCCAGGTAGGTCTGCGTTTTCCGCTGATCGCTCAGTGCATTGAAATTCTGTAATGCTTCCACCGCCGCTGAAACAGTGGCTATGGGAGTTTTCAGCTCATGTGTCATATTGTTGATGAAGTCGTTCTTCACCTCCGACAATCTCTTTTGTTTCAGGATGGTTCTCAGCATGTAAATGAAGCTGATGGTAGTAAGTGTCAGCAAGACAACAGACGAGAGCAGGGTCCATATCATCTTCTGCAGGATGAACTGCAGGGGCGACTCGAATGTAGCCTGTACAAAAAGATTGCTGGCAGGATTGAAAGCGAATTTGGCGGTCTGACGGGGGCTTCTTTTGCGCAGGCTATCCCTGAAACTTTCCCTGTCGAAACCTCTTACATCCATGTAAAAGGTATCAAGAACATAAGGCGTGTTGATCTGCCTGTTGGCCAGCTCCAGTTTAAAGGTAGAATCCAGCTTGGCGAGGTTGGTGCTATCTGCATGCAAATGATTGGTAATCAAATATTCTGTAATCTGCCTGGCCAGGGTATCTGCATAATAACGGCCGGATCCGTCCTTAAAATCGGGCGGCAGAGGGGGAGGCGGACCAAAGTGTTCCTCTCCTCGTCTGTGCACTTCGATCCGGCGACGGTTTTTATATTCTTCGACCCTTTTGGTTACGCTGCTATCCCTGCTTCCCAGGAAACGGAAATACCTGCGTACATCCGACGACAGGTTGCTGGCGATCGCTGATCTCAGGGTTTCATTTATCTCTTTCTTAAACTGCTCTTCCCTGAATAAATATGAGTTATACAACCAATATCCCTGAAACAGAAATATGCCCAGAATACAGATGCACATGAGAATGAGTATATTTCTGATTCTTTTTCGCATGTTGTTAGTTCTATTCCCGCAAAACTATTTATTCCACGGCTAAAACAAGATAACTCCTTAACAGTAATTAACAGTAGATAAGGAAGATTAACTCACTTAACAGTAAATAACAGTAAATAAAAGTTTTTAACCCAAAAAGAAGGCTGGAACTGTGACTTTTGTATCCTAAACAAAGAAAACCATGAACAGAAATTTTCGTTTATTCTTAGCTGCCAGCTTATTTATATCGGCTACCAGCCCGGTTTTTGCGCAAAAGTCTGGAGTCATCACATATGAAGTAACTGCAAGAATGGATCCTGACAGGATGAGAGGCTTTAACCGTGGCGGAAACGACGACAATGCTCCCGCAATGTCGGATGTGATCACCCTCAATCAAACCTTCACCTTCAACGATGGTAAAGGAAAGTTGGTAACTGAACGCCCGGATTTCGGCGGCCAGAGAAGACAACGCCCGGGCGGAGATACAACCCGTCGCTGGGGCCGCGGACCTGGAGGGCAGGGCGGACCTGGCGGAAGAATGGGAATGGGCCCTGGCGGCAATGCCCAGTACGTTGACCTGGCCAATAAAAAATACGACCATGTGTTCAGCACCTTCGGCGATGATAAGAAGACTTACTACACAGAAGAAGATTTCATCTATACTTCCAATAGCAAGTCGTCTGACAAGACAAAGAAAATAGCGGGCTACGAATGCAAAAAGGCTACCATCCAGTTAAAAGATGATACCTACACTGTTTGGTATACCACAGATCTGCCTTTCAGCTTTTCGCCCATCAACGGCCTGCTGCCTGAAAACAATGCTGTGGTATTGGCTGCAGAAGGAGGAAGAAGAGCATTCACCGCCAAAAGCGTAGATCTGAAACCGATAACGGAAGACCTGGGAATCCCTGCAGATGCGGAAAAGATCAGCCAGGAAAAGATGAGAGAGATCAGGAGGGAACAAATGGAGAAATTACGTGAACGGCAACAATAAATGCCGAATTTCACCCTAACTTTCAATTTCCCCGTAATCTCGTTTATGAAGAAACTTATACAAGTCTTGCTGGTACTGGGTCTGGGCATTTTACACGCCCAGGCTCAGAGCCAACAAGGAAAGATTAAAGGCCAGTTAACTGATAAAGCAACCAAAGAAGCAATGCCTTCAGCAACCATTGTTTTGCTGAATGCGAAAGATAGCACCGTAGCACTGACAACCTTAACCGATACCAAGGGAAATTTTGAACTGGCTGCCGTACCTTTTGGCGCCTATCGGCTGTACATCAGCTTCCTTGGATTCAAACCCGTTAACAGACCACTAACGGTAGATGCCGACCATAAAGAACTTGCACTGGGTAACATAACCATGGAAACGAAAGGCGTTACGCTCAGTACTGTCGAGATCCTCGAAGAAAAACCCCCGGTTGTTGTTAAAAAAGATACCGTTGAATTTAATGCAGATGCATTTAAAACCCGCGAAAATGCTGTAGTTGAAGACTTGTTAAAGAAATTGCCCGGGGTAACGGTAGACAGGGACGGCGCCATTACCGCGCATGGCGAAAACGTTACAAAAGTATTGGTTGATGGCAAACCTTTTTTTGGCGGCGACCCTAAACTTGCAACCAAGAACCTGCCGGCAAACATCATTGATAAAGTACAGGTGATCGACAGGAAGTCGGACCAGGCACAGTTTACAGGCATCGACGACGGGCAGACAGAAAAGACCATCAACATCACCATCAAAAAAGATAAGAAAAAAGGAATATTCGGACGTGCAACAGCCGGTTATGGAACAGACGACAGGTTTGCCGCCAACCTGAGCCTGAACGTGTTCAGGGATACGAAACAGATCTCTTTACTTGGAGGAGGCAATAACGTCAATAACCTGGGATACTCCATGCAAGACCAGATCTCGTTTGCCAGCGCCGGAGGCGGCGGAGGCATGAGAGGCGCCAGGGGCATGATCTCCAACCTCGGTGGAGGTGGCGGAGGCGGAGGTATTACCAGGAACTGGAATACAGGATTGAATTTCAGTGATCAGATCGGTAAAAAGGCAACTTTTACAGGAAGCTATTTCTTCAACGATACCAAAACATCCACAGAAAGCAACAGCCGCAAACAAACATTTGTCGGCGACAGTTTCATCGTGAACAATAACAACGGCGGCTCATTGAGCGACAACGCCAACAACAGGTTCCAGGGCCGGTTAGAGTATAATATCGACTCTATGCACTCCCTGATCTTTGAACCCAACCTGAGCATCACCAACGCAAATAGCCATAGCCAAACCAATAATATCAGCTATAACAACCTGGGCGATACACTCAATAAAGGAACAACGATCAACGACGGAACCGGCCAGTCGATCAACTACGGCGGAAACCTGTTGTTAAGGAAGAGATTCAATAAAAGAGGCCGTTCCATGAGCCTTAGCATTAATTTCAACAGGTCGGAAAATGACCAGGAGAATATTAACCGCTCCAGCTATACGTTTTATAACCCGGATAGCATAAGCATGTTTAACCAGCGCAACACCGTCAACAGCACGAACAGCAGCATAAGGGCCAACCTTACATACACAGAACCACTGTGGCGCGATAATTACCTGGAGTTGAACTATGGCATCACCCGGAGCGAAAACAACAACAATAAATATACTTACGATTTCAACGATGTGAAAGGAGAATACGATGCTTTCAATGATTCATTGAGCAACGTGTTTACCAATACTACATTCAATCATAGGGGAGGCATCAATATCCGCACTGTTAAACTGAAATACGATTACTCATTCGGTGTAAACCTGATTTATAACAACCTCAATAATGTCAATTATTCGTATTTAAAACAAAAGGATACCACTATTACCCAGCATACCCTGAACTTCGCTCCACAGGCGAATTTCAACTATGCTTTCTCTAGAAATAAACGTTTAAGCATTAACTATAACGGCAACACGACGCAGCCAACCGTACAGCAGCTTGCACCGGTACCGGATAACAGCAACCCCTTGTATATACAGCTCGGGAACCCTGACCTGAAGCCATCCTACGACAACAGGATATCGCTTCACTATCATGTGGTGAACCCCGACAACTATCGCAGTATTATGACCCAGGTAAGCGGCAGTTTCGGTACAAACAAGATCGTTAATTCGATCACTCTTGATCCGAAAAGCGGCCGTCAGACAGTGAAGCCTATCAACGTTAACGGCTATTTTAGTGTAGACGCCAGGGTTAGTAACTCATGGCCACTGTCCAAAACGCCGGGCCAGAACCTGAACACTATGTCGTATGCTTCTTACAACAGGGATGTGAACGTAACCAGCGGAAAGATTAACTACACGAATCGCCTGACCATCACGCAATCCGCCAACCTGAGCTACTTCTATAAGGAACTGTTTGATGCAGGCGTTGGAGGAAGCGTAAACTACTCGAGAAGCAACAACACGATATCTACAGGCAACATAGGGCTCACCAATTATTTCGACTACAATATCAATGCTGATATCAATTTCAATCTTCCGCTCAGCTTCATGATAGGTACAGATATTACCTGCACAATGAACAGGGGAAGAACGCCTGGTTATAACCTTACTTCTACTATGTGGAATGCGAATATTTCCAAGTATATCACGAAGAAGAAAGATGCGATGATAAAAGTGCAGGCATTTGATATTTTAAGGCAGTATATCAGCGTGAGCAGAACCGTTGCAGACAACTACATTATAGATACACAGAACAATGTTCTGCAACAATATTTCATGGTTAGCTTTACCTACTTCCTGAACAAATTTGCGGCTCCTACACCCCGGGGCGGACGCGAAGGCAGGATGATGTTCGGCCCCGGCGGTCCGGGCGGCAGGGGAGGCGGCATGAGGCGTTTTTAGGGTTGCACGCAAAGCGGCATAAGGGAAGCAAAGGCGCAAAGGATTTTTAATTGAAGCGAACTTTAAGAAGCAAAGGGAGCGAAGACTATGTTATGTTACATAATCTTCGCTCCCTTTGCTTCTTAAAAAAATCTTTTGCGCCTTTGCTTCCCTTATGCCGCTTTGCGTGCAACCAACCTACCCTCGGTTACCCGCTTCAGCATCCACGAAAGGGTAAACGTCGGAATAAAGTCGGTTCCGGGAAACAATTCCTCTATAAAGTTGAAGAAGCTTCCGAATTTACCTATGGTGCCTCCAAACATCCTGTAAAAAATAATCGCTGATATGGGAGCCCAAACAAGGTCGCCGATCTCTCCTAAAACTGGTATTGCGTAACTGGCGCATCCTAAGAGGTCCATCAATATGCAGACCCATAGCGCAGGGGTATACTTTTTATCCATTTCCATCGCCTCTTTTTTCCTTATTTAATCAAATTACTTACCAAAGTTACCAATAGTTCCCGATTTCCCGCTGGAATGCCTTCCTGATGGTTTTATAACCATATTTACCCCGTTTTTGCCCGCTTGCAGGCCTACGCTTGTACCAGAAAATTATTTCATTTATCTTAACCTCGTTAATTCCTATAAATACAAACACAAATCTTTTTATGAACCAGGAAAATTCCAGGAGGAATATGATAAAAAAAGTAGCTTCTGCGGCTTTGGCCACCACCGCGTTATCTTCTCTTTCAGACAGAATTGCTGCCCATGATCTGGCAACCGGAGAAGCATTGAAAGGAAAGATCAATCACTCTGTTTGCGCCTGGTGTTACGATATGCCTTTGGAAGAGCTCTGCGTAGCCGCCAAACAGATAGGAATACCATCTATCGACCTGGTATCGCCACACGACTTTAAAATACTGAAGAAATATAACATGCACTGCGCCATGGTATCGAGCAACAACAAAGATTTCGGTATCACCAATGGCTTTAACAATGTGGCCAATCATGATAAAATGGTAGACTATTTTAAAGAACTGATCGACGCCACCGCAGCAGCCGGATTTACTAACCTGATCTGCTTCTCCGGCAACCGGAACGGCATGGACGATATGCAGGGCCTTAAAAACTGCGCCAGGGGTATTCACAGGGTGATCGGATATGCTGAGAAGAAAAAGGTGAACCTGGTGATGGAATTGCTCAACAGCCGGGTAAACCACCCTGATTATCAATGCGATCACACCGCCTGGGGAGTAGAGCTCTGCAAACATATCGCATCAGATAACTTTAAACTCCTGTACGACATCTATCACATGCAGATCATGGACGGCGACATTATTCATCACATCCGTGATTATCACCAGTATTTCGCGCATTACCATACCGGGGGAGTGCCTGGCCGCCACGAAATCGATAATAGCCAGGAACTGAATTACCCTGCTATTATGAAAGCGATTTACGAAACCGGCTACAAAGGTTACGTGGCACAGGAATTCGTCCCTTCGTCCAAAGATAAAAAAGGTCAACTTGCTTCGCTGCAACAGGCAGTAAAGATCTGCGACCTGGCCTAATACTTCCAGTCGCTTTTCAGTATGCCCATGACCACCATATCGGCATACTGCCCATGCAGTTTAGCGCTATGACGCAAGATACCTTCGCGGGCGAATCCCAGGCGTATGGGGATTTGCCCGCTTCTCTGGTTCTGCAGTACAAACCTTATCTCAATTTTATTCAACTTCAGGTGATCAAACGCAAAGGAAACTAACGCCTTTGCAGCCGCCGTGGCAATACCTTTCCCCTGGAACGCAGTTCCCAGCCAATAGCCAATCTCCGCCATCTGTAGGGTATGATCCCAGCCATGCAGGTCTATCACTCCACACAACGCCCCCTTATACCAGATCCCGAAAGCAATTGCCTCCTGGTCTTCCGCCTTGCGGCCCATCATTTGTATAAACCGCAGCGAATGTTCCGGGTTCGTATTGTAGTCTACCCAGGGAAGGAATTTCCGCAGGTGTTTGCGGGAAACGTCTATCTGCTGGTACAATAAAGGGGCATCCTTATCTTCCAATTGTTTTAGCTGTACATCTTCGTTCACAGTTATATTAAGCATATCTGAATGGTAAAGGGTCTTTTCTGGCAAAGGTGCCAAAGTAAAAAAAAGAAGCATAAGATTGTTAATAATCTTATGCTTCGTCGTCAACTTTACCGTTTACCTCGAAATTCCTATCGTTGCGTGAGCAATTGCTGTTTGGTCATATCCCTTACCACCTGCTGCCCATACAAAATGGCCATTCTTTCTGTGGTTGGCGGATCAAAGGATTGCGACTGTACAGAATACAGCAGCTGACCGCTTTTCAGGTCATACAGGTTACCTTCCCATTGATATTTGGTGTTAACAGTATAATATCCCGGAGTGTACATCCTGGAATACCACATAGAGTAATAAGGCCAGAAACCGCCGTAACCATAAGGTCCGTAGTTTGGAACGAAGTTCCTTTCTTTACCCCTGTCTAAGAGTACGATCGTTAACACCTGGCTTACGTCACTGCCCTGCAATTGTTTTACAACCTGTTTTTCCGTCATTTTACCCATGTCCTGTGGTCCATAAGTTTGTAACGCTGAAACAGCATTATAGCCTTTTCTCCTCAGCTCTGTTACCATATTATTTTCCATTTGACTTCTGAGTGTCCGGTCTTTTTGAGGTACAAGTGCCATTACCATGATTTTATTCTCTTTCTGCAGCTGCTGGGCATCATTTGCACGCCAAGAAGACGTTACTTTGGTGCTCGAACACGCAGCCATGGCCATGATCGCAAATCCTGCCATGATTAAACCAAGCTTTTTCATATACACCCTCCTTTAGTTTTTTTGTTTGTATCTGTTAGACGTAAAAGAAGGCCAATTGTAACAGGCACATGATAGTTTTAACAGTTTATTAAGAGCATAAAAAAAGTGCTGATATTTTGAATATCAGCACCTTCTAATCATTGTTAATATGTTTAATAATTAATTACCTGTTCTTCAATAAACTCAGGCAATTCACGGAATTGATACAGCTGCGTACGCAGTTGCGGTTCGAATCCTGCTTCGCGGATCGCTTCCTGCATGGTGCGATAGGTGAACCTGTGTGGAGCGCCTGCCGCACTTACCACGTTTTCCTCGATCATGATAGATCCGAAGTCGTTAGCCCCTGCATGCAAACAAAGCTGCGCAACCTGCTTACCTACTGTTAACCACGACGCCTGGATATTCTTGATATTCGGCAACATGATACGGCTAAGGGCGATCATCCTGATATATTCTTCGGCGGTAGTCATATTATGTACCCCGCGGATCTTCAATAATAACGTGTCCACATCCTGGAAAGTCCATGGGATGAACGCTGTAAAGCCATAATGTCCTTCCGGCTTTTCGCTCTGCACCTGCCTGATGTCTACAAGGTGTTCAAACCTTTCCAGCACTGTTTCCACATGCCCGAACATCATGGTAGCAGAAGAGGCTATATTCAGCTTATGGGCAGCCCTCATTACATCCAGCCATTCTTTCGCTCCGCATTTTCCTTTGGAGATCAACCTGCGCACCCGGTCGTTCAGGATCTCAGCTCCGGCGCCCGGCAAGCTATCCATACCGGCCTCCTTCAGGGCCTTTAAAACCTCGATATGCGTGCTTTTTTCCAGCTTGGTGATATGCGCCACTTCAGGGGGGCCTAAAGTATGAAGACGTAAATTCGGGTAAAGTTGTTTTAACTGTTTAAACAGGTCTACATAAAAACTTAATCCCAACTCCGGATGGTGCCCGCCCTGCAAGAGCAACTGGTCGCCGCCATATTTCAGCGTCTCGTCTATCTTGCGCTTGTACTCTTCAATCGGGGTGATATAAGCCTCCGGATGGCCGGGAACCCTGTAGAAATTGCAAAACTTACAATTGGCAGTACAAACATTGGTTGTGTTAACGTTCCTGTCTATCTGCCAGGTAACCTTGCCATGAGGCACCTGTTGTTTCCTTAACTCATTGGCTATCTCCATCAATTCTGCCAGCGGCGCATTTTCAAACAGGTATACACCTTCCTCTGCTGTCAGAAACTCGAAATTTTGAGCCTTTTTATATAAATCCTGCAGTTCCATTTAGCTATATTTCAATTCCTGAAAAACTTGAACAAAGGTAGTATTTCAGTTTATATCCACACCTAATAAAAATATTTATTACCCATGACTTTTTATACTAAATTTATATATGTCACATACCTGTGTCCCCCAATTCTATGTATAGAGCGCTTTTTCATACACTGCTGCTGATAATGCTCGCCTCTCAACCTGCCAGCGCGAGCGCAGCCGCTTCCACGTTTGCAGCCGATACTTCCGTTTTAACGCCTATCACCCGGTTCCATTTTAAACAATACTACGGCGGGGTAGTGATCGTTCAGGCCCTGTTGGATAAATTTCCAGATACCCTGCAATTCATTCTGGACACCGGCAGTGCAGGCATCTCGCTTGATACCACGACCTGCCGGCGGTTAGGGCTGGCCATCAAACCATCCGACAAGATCATCAGGGGGCTGGCAGGTTCAAAACCTGTATTCTATGCACATAACCATTCACTGGTCTTACCCGGGTTGAGAGTAGATAGCCTGGATTTTCATATAAATGATTATGAACTGATCAGCCAGGTTTATGGGATCCAGGTAGATGGAATTATCGGCTTCAGTTTCCTGGCGAGGTATGTTGTAACTGTCGACTATGACACAGAAGAGATCATCGTGTACCCCAAAGGAAACTTTCCCTATCCTAAAGGCGGCTTGCTGTTAAGACCTTCCCTGACGCAGATCCCCCTGATATCGGCGCCTATGAGGAATGCAGTCAGAACGATCACGAACCGGTATTATTTCGATACCGGGGCCGGTATGTGCCTGTTGCTTTCCAGCCAGTTTGTGAACGATAGCAGCGTGTTACAGGAAAAGCGCAGAAGAAGAAAAACAAAAAAGATCATCCAGACAGAAGCCCAGGGGCTCGGGGGCAAAATGAGCATGTCGCTGACCACGATCCCCGAATTTCGTATAGGCAACTATACCTTCAGGAATGTACCAACCTACATCTTCGATGATAAAAGTAACGTGACCGCCTATCCTTTTCTTGGAGGGATGATAGGCAACGATTTGCTAAGGCGTTTTAATATTACCCTGAACTATTCCAGGAAGGAAATTTACCTGATGCCGAATACCCACTTCAGGGACATGTTCGATTATTCCTACACCGGGCTTATCATCTACCTGATCGATGGCCGGGTAGAAGTGACGGACGTGATCAAAGGATCGCCGGCCGAAAAAGCAGGATTCAAAAAAGGGGATATCATAGTTGCCATTAACAATAACCTGGGCAACAATCTCCAGTTGTTCAGGGAACTTTTAAAAAATATAGGCACGAAGGCCGTTTGCCTCATCAGCAGGGATAACGACCTCCTGATCAAAAAATTACCAATAAAAAGTATACTTTGACGTTATTTGTGTCATGTGGCGCTTATTATGGGTTGCTATCGCGTTTTTCTCTTTGGTTGCTACTGTAAACGCACAACGCAAAACAGAGCCGGATGACGGAAAGCCAATAGCGACGATCCCGTTTCAACTTATTGATAAACAATTAATTATTCCTGTGCTGGTTTCCGGAAGTACAGACACCCTGCACTTTATTTTCGATACAGGGGCAGAAGTGACCATCCTGCATGCTCCCACAGCCGAAAGACTGAAACTCAGGAAAAGCGGGGAGGTTTTTATGACCGGTACCAACAATTCCATGGTAAAGACAGGCAGCACTACCATCAACGCTTTATATATCAGGGAGTTGAGAATGCCATACGTAAAAGTATACCTGGAAAACCTGAGCAACCTGGGCGACGTAGATGGCATTATCGGAATCGCTTTATTAAAGCCATACATTGTAAAGATCGATTACCGCAGGCAGCAGCTGGTATTGTATAAACCCGGCAAAACGCCTATAGGCAACACCGGCCGGCTATTGCACTTCCAGCTGAACTATACTACCCCGGTTATAGACGCATCCATCCAGTTAACAGACGGGCGCAGGCTACCGGGCCATTACCACATCACTACCGGTGGCGACTATGGGATTTTATTTAACTGGCCGTATGTCGACAAGAACAAATTGAACACCATTCTTCCTACCATCAATACAGACCCGGTACAGGACCTGGTAAAGATCCTGTATTACATCAACAGTTCTGTTCCGGAGTTGGAACTGGGCGGCCGCAGCATTAAACAGGTTCCTGTCAGCTACTGTAAAGACATCGACGACCTGGGCGTGTTCACTGAAATTGCAGGCTCTATAGGCTACGATGTCTGGAAGCACTTCACCCTCACTATCAACTATAACAAGCAGGAGTTATATCTGGAATAATACTTTCTTCGTAATTTTCGCCCTATTTTATAGTATATTGAGTAATAAACGGATATGATTCATTACAATAAATTTACCCTGGCGAACGGACTTAGAGTGATCGTTCATGAAGATCATACCACACCAATGGCTGTGATCAACGTGTTGTATGATGTTGGTGCGAGAGATGAAAATCCGGAGAAAACCGGCTTTGCGCATTTGTTTGAGCACCTGATGTTTGGCGGTTCTGTGAACATCCCCGTTTACGATGAGCCGCTTCAAATGGCAGGAGGAGAGAACAACGCCTACACAACCAGCGATCTTACCAACTATTATATTCAGCTCCCTGCAGAAAATATTGAAACTGGTTTCTGGCTGGAGAGCGACAGGATGTTATCGCTGGCCTTCGATGAAAAAAGCCTGGACGTACAACGTAAAGTGGTTTCCGAAGAGTTCAAGGAACATTATATCAATAAACCTTACGGGGATGTCTGGCATAAGATGCGGGAACTGGCTTATAAAAGCCATCCGTATCGCTGGATGACCATTGGTAAAGAGTTATCGCATATCGAGAATGCGAAACTGGAAGATGTGAAAGCATTCTTCTTCAAGCATTACCGCCCTGTTAATGCTATTCTTTCGGTAGCCGGCAATGTAACGGTAGACCAGGTGAAAGCGTTGGCTGAGAAGTGGTTTGGCGATATCCCGTCTGGCGAGAAATACAATCGCAAACTGCCGCAGGAACCGGCGCAAACGGCTCCCCATAAGCTGGAAGTAAAGGCGAATGTTCCGCTGGACGCATTGTACAAATGCTACCATATGTATGCACGTACCGATTCCAGGTATTATTCGGCAGACCTGATCTCCGATATCCTGGGCGGGGGAGCATCGTCCCGCCTGCACCAGGCGCTGGTAAAAGAGAAGAAGCTTTTCAGCAATATCGACTGCTATCATTTCGGCTCCCTTGACGCAGGCCTGCTTACGATAGAAGGCAAGCTGGTAAAGGGCGTTAAGATGAAGGATGCTGAAAATGCCATACAGGAGGAGATCAACAAACTTCAGAACGAAGGCATTTCAGAACGTGAGCTGCAAAAAGTTAAGAACCGGGTAGAAAGCATGCTGGCATTTGAAGATATGAGCTTGCTGAGCCGTGCAAATAACCTGGCCTTTTACGAGTTGCTGGGGGATGCTGCCCTTATGAACAAGGAGTTCGGCAACTACGAAAAGGTAACCGTCGAAGATATTCACAACGAAGCCAAGATACTTTTCGACGAAAAGAATTCTAACACTATTTACTATTACGCCGCTGCCAATTAATGCAAGGCTATAGCAGCCAGGATGGTTAAAATTGAGCACTATGAACAGAACGATTCCTCCTCCGATTAAAGATGCGGTGGATTTTGAGATAGTATTAAGACCTTACGAAAAATTTACGCTGGATAACGGTATCCCGGTTTACATGGTAAAGTCTGACGAACAGGATACCTTACAACTCGAATTGATATTCCCTGCCGGTAGCTGGTACGAAAGCGAAGTGCTGGAAGCAGCGGCCACCAACTTCCTGATGAAATCGGGAACCGGCAAGTATAACGCGAAAGAGATCAACGAGCATATCGATTATTATGGCGCATACCTGAACAGGAACGCCTACCATGAAAACGCCACATATACACTGCACTGCCTGACCAAGCAGTTCGAGCACCTGTTGCCGGTGTTGCAGGATGTGATCCTGGACCCGGTATTCCCTGAAGAGGAGTTGGGCATCTACCAGCAGAATATGAAGCAAAAACTGGCTGTAAACCTGCAGAAATGCGATTTTGTAGCCAATCGTTTTATCGACAAATACCTGTTCGGAGATTTTCATCCTTATGGCCGCGTAAGCTCTATGAGCGCTTATGATGCATTACAAACGGAAGGTTTGAAAGCATTCTACAAGAAACATTACACTTATAATAACTGCAAAATATTTGTAGCCGGTAAAATCCCGCACAACCTCGCCGCATTGCTGAACCAGTATTTTGGCTCCTCCCAATGGAATGGGGAGTCTAACCTGGTGAAGCTCGACCTGCCGATTCAACCGGCGGAAGAGAAGAAATTCAGGGTGTTTAACGACGAAAACGGGGTACAAGGCGCCGTGAGGGTTGCAAGACATTTCCCTAACCGCTACCATCCTGATTTCCCTAAAATGCTGGTGCTGAACACCATCCTGGGCGGCTACTTCGGCTCCAGGCTGATGAGCAATATCAGGGAAGAAAAAGGATATACCTACGGCATCTATTCCCAGTTATATAATTTCAGGCAAACTAGCGCCATCAATATCCAGACAGAAGCCGGAAGAGATGTTTGTGAAGCGACAATAGAAGAGATCTACAAAGAACTCTCGCTGTTGCAGAACGAAGCAGTTCCGCAGGAAGAACTGAGCCTGGTGAAGAACTATATGATCGGTTCTATGCTGGGCGACCTGGATGGGGCGTTCCAGGTGATACAGAGATGGAAAAACCTGATCCTGAACGATTTAGATGAAAACTATTTCTATAACAACGTGCAGGTGATCAAGTCTATCACTTCTGAAGAGCTGCAGCAACTGGCCAAACAATATTTTACACCGGGAGATTTTTATGAACTTGTAGTGATCTAGTTCAATCTTCTCTCTGAATTTAAAAGCCCGCCTCTGGTAATAGAGACGGGCTTTTATTCATCACATATTTTGCCCTGTTTTTGTAAAATCTCATTATCTTTTAGCCCGGAAATCGAAACCTGGCTTTCAGCTTTGAACATTCACCAATTATTTTTTTACAATGAAACCTGTTCTTTTAGTGTTACTACTCTGTAGTAGTTTGATGTCTTTTTCCCAGACGCAAAGCGAAATGAATACCCGCGCTAAGAAGGAATACCGGGAGGCCGATAAGCAGCTGAACGAGATTTACCAGCTCATTTTAAAAGATTATGCGGGTAACAAGGCTTTCATACAAAAAATGAAGGAAGCGCAAAGGATATGGGTACAATTCCGCGACGCCCAGTTAAAAGCAATGTATCCTAACGATGCCAAAAGCTATGGCAGCGTATACCCGATGTGCGAAGCGATATACCTTAAAGAATTAACAGAGCAGCGGATCGACGCTCTACGGGCATGGTTAAACGCACCAAAGCCTGAAAGTTGCCAGGGATCTATCGGTGTTAAACAGGACAACTAATTATTAAATTTTCAAATGTTTATTTTTTCATATATTTGCAGGATACTGAACGTACCTATGCGAAACCTCTTCTTACTTACCTTACTATTATTGGGTTCCGGCGCCGCCTATTCGCAAACGTCGCAGGCCTCGCTGGACTCCCTGGAACAGCAATACCAGGAATGTCTTGGTAGCAGTACCAACATGTACGACTGTGCTTTGAACTACTATAAACAGCTCGACAGCCTGCTAACAAACACTCTCCAGCAACTGTACACGAATCTCGATAAACCGCAACAACAGCAGCTGGAGCAGGAACAAGCCGCCTGGGAAGAAAAAAAGGAGGAATATTTTAAGAAGATAGATGAGCGGGTAGAAAAAATGCATAAACGAACAATGGAAGGACTGGACGACGAGATGATCTCCACCGACAATAAAGCCGCCTTTTTAAAACAACGCCTAACCACCCTGCTCAGCATTTAATATCACGCAGAGGCGCTAAGAAGGCAAAGAAACATAAGATATTTTTAAGGGAATAAGAAAGCAAAGGGAGTGAAGATCGTGTTATTTATAACATATTCTTCACTCCCTTTGCTTCTTAAAATTCGCTTCAATCCAAACTACTTTGCCTCTTTGCCCTCTTAGCGCCTTTGCGTGAAACTACATCCGTTCCTGGTGGCGCAGCCATCGTTCGGGCATTTCGTTGTTGCTTGCCATCAGGTAGTCGTTGTACGCGCAGGGCACAAACTCCTGGTCCGGCAGTTGCATCCACCATCTGCCTGTTTTCTTGCTTTTCAGGAACACGGTTTCTATATCGGAAAAGGCTATATGGAATTCCCAGAATGCATCTCTGTCTTCCAGGTCCGCTTCTTTTCCTTTTACAGCTCTTCCATCCATAAAATACCAGATCATTTGTGAGATCTGCCTGGCGGTGAGGTTGGCAACATCGTTTTCCGGCTGGTAGCCATAAATGCCGAAGGTAGACAGGCGGCTGCTCATGCCTGCGTACCGGGCGAGGGCGCATGCTTCCTCTCCCGAAAAACCGTTAGGGGAGAGGAGATTGGCCGGGGCGTCGGTATGTTTAATAATATTGATATCGAGGCTGAAGAGGTCCGAATGCCGGAGCACCGGCTCTGCTTCTTCAATATTCTCTCTTATTCTTCCCAGCCTGAAACAGTCGAAACGCAGTTTATCCAGGGTTTCCAACATCTTCGGATGTACGAAATAACTTTGGAAGCCAAGGTGATTATAGTGCCGCAGGTAATTTGGCTGTTCGGTAAGAATATCCATTAAGAACCGGTCGCTTCTCACACGGGCGTTTTCCTTCAGATCTATGAGCGCGTCGGCAACGGTTGCTTCTACGATCAATTCCAGGGAGGCATACGCTTTATATTGCGCGTAGGTGAGGTCGTGCGACCCTCCGAGTATGATAACGGTTTTATTAGCGCCTATCAGCTCAGCCAATATGGATTTCATGGCTGCATAGGCATCGGATAACTGGGCTCCGGGCAGAAGGTTGCCCAGGTCGGCCAGCTTTATGTCTTTATGCCAGTTATATAGTTTGTAGAGTTCCCGGCGAACGGCATCCGGGCCATTGGTGTTGGTTTTACCTGAATGTCCTCCTCTCTCTTCTCCCACACCCAGCAAAATAATATTTGCGGCATCCAGATCAGGCAGGTGATCTATTTCGTAAACATCAATAATACTACCAACCTGGAATGGATCATATTCCTGGTCGTCGTTTAACACAGCTTTTGAAACAGGATGCAAAAAGTCCTGCAGGTGTGAAAATTCGGCCATCACTTTAATGGGTTTGTTTGATGGCAAACTTACAACGAGAATTTATAAAAAAGCAAAAACTGAGTGACGCAGAGCGGGTCAAAGCTACTATAACGGGAATTCTAGTATTTAACAGTACTAGTTCTTGTGAATAATAAATTCGAATGGCTTATGCGACTTACGTGAAATTGCTTTCTCCAGCACTGATCTTTTGCTGGTAATTCTGCTTTTGTTACAATCCATAACTTCCATAACTGCACAGAGATAATCCATCGTTTCAATCAACGAAAGCATTTCGCTGATCTGTCGAACTGCAGATTGTATCTGCTGCTCCGTGTACCTATCTTCATGTAGCAGGATTAGTAAATCTCTATCTACAGGTTTCATGAAAAAAAATTTGACTGTTCCCCGAAATATTGTTTGGCCAGGTATCTAAGGATAGTTCAACAAGATAAGGCAAAATTGTTCCAGTTCGCTGCTAAGTTTTAGTCGTTGCTACTAATCAAACAAATGGTTCTAGTGCATTCTTTTTTTGTTCAAAGTAGGGCAGCCGCAATCATTTTTTTTGAATACTTTACACCCCTCCGTCATCAGACTTCCACAAATCAGAATGATAGCGATCCACTTTATTCTTTTCATACTTGCTGTTTGTAATTTCCTTTCTAAGAGTTCACCTTTTCTTAACAATGCTCTTTTGTAATTTAAGCTAAATTCGTAAAAAATATCAAATTATTTGTCCACAATTCTCGCCGAAAAAAAAATTCTTTTTGTTCCTCTAGACTGGGGACTCGGACATGCCACCAGGGACATTCCGTTGATTCATGAAATGCAAAACGCAGGTTGCCAGGTATTTATTGCAGCAGAAGGCAAACACGCCGCATTGTTACAACAGGAATTCCCGGAAATAACCATCTTCCCGCTGCCCGGATACCGCATCCAGTATGCTCAAAAAGGCAAATTCTTCGGTCTCAAAATCATTCAGCAGATCCCTAAGATCATTAAAGCTGTAACCAACGAACAGCAATGGCTGAAGAAGATAGTAGCTGATTATCAGATCGATGCAGTCATTTCAGATAATCGTTTCGGGTTATATCACAAAGATATTCCCTGCGTTTTCATCACACACCAACTCCTGATCAAAACGCCTTTCGGCGGCTGGTCTGAAAGGACCCTTCAAAAAATAAATTACCATTTCATTAACAAATACAGCGCCTGCTGGATCCCCGATTTTAAAGGAGAGGATAACTTATCAGGTGAATTGGCCCATCCTTCCAAACTGCCGAATAACACTTCCTACATTGGTTGTTTAAGCCGATTCATCAATAAACCTGACGTCCCTAAAAAATATGATCTCCTGGTATTGATCTCCGGACCCGAGCCACAGCGCACCAACCTGGAAAATATCATTACAACCCAGATAAAATCACTGCAGATCAAAGCCCTGATCGTACGGGGATTGCCCGGCAGCCCTGAAACCAAAACCATTGCACCGGGAGTAGAACAGGTGAACCACCTGAATGCAGCCGCTTTAAACGAGGCCATTCTGGCTTCCGATATTGTGCTGAGTCGCTCAGGCTATACTACCCTCATGGATCTTGCACGGCTGAACAAAAAAGGCATCCTGGTTCCTACGCCGGGGCAAACAGAACAGGAATACCTCGGCAACTACCTGATGGAAAAAGGATATTTCTATTCACTTCCCCAGGAAGGATTTGATCTGAAAACAACACTGGAAAAAGCGGGTAAATTCAACTTCCATTCCTTCAGGGAAAACGATATGGACCAATACAAGAAAGTAGTCCGCTCCTTCATCGATGAGCTTTCACGCAAAGACGCCAAGAGAGCAAAAGAGGCAAAGATCTTTTAACCAAAGCGGATTTTTAAGAAAGCAAAGGGATTGAAGAATATCTTATTAAGCATAATCTTCAATCCCTTTGCTTTCTTATGTTTCTTAGTAAATTCCTTTGCCTCTTTTGCTCTCTTGGCGTCTTTGCGTGAAACTACGCCTGTCTTACTTCCGCTCCTATGTAGATCCGGTCGCCGACGATGGCAACAGGTCGTTTCAGGAAGGAGTACTCCTGCAGGATCAGCGACCGGTAATCATTTTCTGTCAGTTCCTTTTCATGCAATCCCATCGGTCTGTATTGCTGCGAGCGCCGGCTAAATAAGGCTTCATAACTACCCGCCAGGGCTTTCATCTCATCCAGCTGCTCAGGCGTTATTTTCTCTTTCTTTATGTCCTGCAGCTCAAAACCCCTGTCTTTGGCCTTTATTTCCTCCAGGATCTTTTTACAGGTGCCACAGGTAGATAAATGATAGATTTTATTCATTATTTTCTTATTTTTTCTTATTCAAAGGTACATCCTCGAAGTACTATCTTAATTTTGCACATTCAAATTAATTCTTGTAGGTTTAGCGATGGAAAAGAAATTATTTTTACTGGATGCAATGGCGCTGATCTATCGCGCATACTATGCGCTGATCAGAAATCCACGCCTCACCAGCGGCGGAAAAAACACCAATGCCCAGTTCGGGTTTACCACAACTTTACTGGATCTCCTCAATAAAGAAAAGCCCACTCACATGGCCGTCGCTTTCGACACGCACGCGCCAACAGAACGTCATACCACGTATACTGATTATAAAGCCAACAGGGACGACGCCCCGGAAGACCTCCTGGACGCGCTCCCCGATATCAAACGGATCATCGAAGGTTTTAATATCCCGGTTGTTGAACTGGATGGTTACGAGGCCGACGACGTGATAGGCACTCTCGCCTGGCAGGCCGCCAGCGCCGGGTACACCGTTTACATGGTAACTCCCGACAAAGACTATGGCCAGCTTGTAAAAGAAAATGTTTTCATTTACAAACCTCCATACATGGGCAACAAGGAAGAGATCCTCGGCCCTAAAGAAGTATGTGAAAAATGGCAGATAAAGGATGTTCACCAGGTGATAGATATCCTCGGCCTGATGGGCGATGCCGTAGATAACATCCCGGGCATTGCCGGGATCGGGGAAAAAACCGCCATGAAACTGTTGTCGCAGTACCATTCACTCGAAAATGTATTGGACAACGCCGACACCATCGGCGGTAAAATGGGTGAAAAGATCAAAGCCGGCCGCGAAAACGCACTGCTGTCAAAAGAACTGGCCACTATCATCACTAACGTTCCTGTAACCTTCCATGAAGAAGACTTCTGCGTAAAAGAATACGACAAGTCTAAGCTTAGCGAGATCTTCACAGAACTGGAGTTTAAAACCCTTGGCAAAAGGATTTTGGGAGATGATTTTGGCGGAGGAAGCAACACGCCGGCCGCCCCACGGGCTCAGGTCGTACAAACCGACCTTTTTGGCGCCGTTGAGGTAACCGAAGACAGTGTAACCATTACAGAAGTTACCGCCACCAACGTACTCCTGGCAGATAAGAACATCTACAACACTCCGCATAACTACCTGGTAATAGATACGGCCGAAAAAAGAGCGGCATTGTTGCAGGACATGCTCTCTCAAAAGGAAGTAGCCTTTGATACAGAAACTACCGGCACAGATGCTAACGAAGCCAATATCGTAGGCATGAGCTTTTCTTTCAAAAAAGGAGAAGCTTATTATATCCCGATGCCAGACAACTTCGATGCCGCGAAAGCGATCCTTGAAGAGTTCATCCCGCTTTTCCAGCATAACAGCATTGTACTCGTAGGACAAAATCTCAAATACGATATGCTGATCCTGAAATGGTACGGTGTAGAGGTAACCGCTCCTTTATTCGATACCATGCTGGCTCATTACCTGATAGAGCCGGAAGGCCGCAGAAGCATGGATGTATTAAGCGCCCAGTACCTGCAATATGAACCTATTCCCATCGAAAACCTTATAGGAAAGAAAGGAAAGGGACAGGGAAATATGAGGGATGTGGAGATAGAAAAAATAGCAGAATACGCGGCAGAAGATGCCGACATAACTTTACAGCTGAAAGAAAAATTCATTTCCCAGCTGCCTGAAAAAAAAGTGGAAAAAGTTTTCTATGATATAGAGAACCCTCTCGTGAAAGTGCTTACAGACATGGAGTATGAAGGTATCGCCATCGATACCCTCGCCCTTGCCGACTATTCACGCGAGCTGGAATCAGAAATAAAAAGGGCAGAAGAAAGCGTTTACGAGCAGGCAGGGGTCCGCTTCAAACTGGCGTCTCCAAAACAATTGGGTGAAGTCCTGTTCGAAAAACTGCAATTAGACCCTAAAGCAAAGAAAACCCGTACAGGGCAATATGCTACGGGTGAAGATGTGTTGCAAAAACTTTCTTCCAAACATAAGATCGTAGAAGACATTCTCATCTTCAGGGAACTTAGCAAGCTCAAATCTACCTACGTAGATACGTTACCGTTACTGATCAACAAACGTACCGGCAGGGTGCATACCAGCTATAACCAGGCAGTAGCCGTAACCGGCCGTTTGAGCTCCAATAATCCTAATCTCCAGAACATTCCTATCAGAACAGAAAGAGGCAGGGAGATCCGGAAAGCGTTTATACCAAGGAACGACGAATACGTTTTACTGTCTGCCGACTATTCACAGATCGAATTAAGGATCATTGCGGCGATCAGTGAAGATAAAGAGATGATCGATGCATTCAGGCAGGGAATAGATATCCACGCGGCAACGGCTGCCAAGGTTTATAACGTCGCATTAGCTGACGTTACGCCCGAAATGCGCCGTAATGCCAAGAGCGTGAACTTCGGTATTATCTACGGCGTAAGCGCCTTTGGGTTATCTGAAAACCTGGGTATTGCAAGGGGAGAAGCAAAAACACTGATAGACAACTATTTTAACCAATACCCTGCTATCCAGCAATACATGGATAACCAGAAAAAATTTGCCCAGGAAAACGGGTATGTACAAACCTTATTAGGAAGAAAAAGATGGCTGAGAGACATCAATTCTTCCAATGCTGTAGTTCGCGGATTTGCAGAACGAAATGCGATCAACATGCCTATCCAGGGCACTGCCGCCGATATGATCAAACTGGCGATGATCGACATTCACAAAGCATTCAAACAACACCGGTTCAAATCACGTATGCTGTTGCAGGTACATGACGAATTGGTGTTTGATGCACACCGTTCTGAAGTCGAAATTATCAAACCCCTTATCCTCGATCTGATGCGTAAAGCATTGCCGCTGGCGGTGCCTGTAGAAGCCGAAATAGGCATAGGCAACAACTGGCTGGAAGCTCACTAAGAAAGAATATTGACACGTTGATAGGTGTATGATGTCACGAATATCATATGCCTATCATTATTTCAATTTTACTGTTGCAATTAAAAAAACTGTTTACTAGTTTTCAACAATGATCCAAACACCTCGACTACAATTGTTGCCGTGCTCATTAGAGTATTTTGAATTGCTGCTACAAAGCAACGATCACCTGGCCGACTTGCTTGGAATTACTATTCCGGACACCTGGACCGAGTACCCTGAAATGGTGTTAGTAGCATACGATAAACTCAGGAACGACCCAACATTATTGGGTTGGTTCTTTTATTTGGTTGTTCACAGGAACGATAAAACTTTAATTGGCGCAGGGGGATTTAAAGGCCGGCCTTCTGCCGATGGCGTTGTGGAAATGGGATATGAAATTTCCCACGACTACCGGGAGCAGGGCCTGGGCACAGAAATGGCCGAAGGGTTGATCCGTTTTGCCTTTGGACACTCTTATGTAAAAAGCGTTATCGCCCATACAGAGGAAGAATACAATGCTTCTATAAAGATCCTGCAAAAGGTAGGGATGAAGTTTGTAGGAGCCGTCAAAAATAAAGACGGCGAAGATCTCTGGAAATGGGAGATCACCCGGGATCAGTTCTCCGGCGCCTGATTACGCAGCCAATCCACTCATCCATCTTTTCTACTGCTGGTAATAGTCCATTCCTTAAATTTGGCACTTTGTTAAAAAAACCAATCAGTTACAGACGTATGAAGAAATGGATAATGTGTGCGGCCATGTTTTGCAGTGTTGCCGCTTATGCACAAACCAATACCAACCAGGAGGGCAGCAAATATCAATTCACCGTACTGAAAAACCTGGATGCCGGCGATGTACAAAACCAGGGACGTACAGGTACCTGCTGGTCTTTTTCCGGCTTGTCATTTTTTGAATCGGAATTACTTCGTAACAACAAGTATAAAGGCCTGAACCTCAGCGAAATGTACGTTGTTCGCAAAATGTACCCGCTGAAAGCGGCCAACTTTGTTCGCATGCACGGTAAAGCCAACTTCGGCGAAGGCGGCGGATTCCCCGACGACCTGCTCTGCCTGCGCGAATACGGCCTCGTTCCACAAAGCGTATACGATGGCAATAAAGACAAAGTATATAACCATGCTGAAATGGAAGGCCTGCTGGAAACCTTTGTAAACAAGATCGCCAACTCGCCTGATCATATCAATCCTAACTGGACCAAAGCGTTCGATGGTATCCTGAACGCTTATATGGGCGACGCCCCTCAGAGCTTCCAGTACAATGGCAAAACCTATACTCCGCAATCTTTTGCCAAAGAACTTGGCCTGAACGCCGACGACTACGTACTGATCTCTTCTTTCACTCACCATCCTTACTATTCTCAGTTCGTGCTGGAAGTACCAGACAACTGGAACTGGGAAAAAGTATACAATGTGCCGTTGAACGATTTCAATAATATCGCTGAAAATGCCATCCTGAACGGCTATACCGTTGCCTGGGCAGCCGATGTAAGCGAAAAAACCTTCAACTTTAAAGAAGGCCTGGCCGTTGTTCCGGATAAAAACTGGGAAGATATGAGCGCTGAAGAAAGAAAGAACATTTTCCTGGAGCCGGTTAAAGAAAAAACCATCACTCCTGAACTCCGCCAGGAAGGTTTCGATAACTTCACCACCGGCGACGACCACGGTATGCACATCGTTGGCCTGGTAAAAGATCAGAACGGCAACAAATATTTCCGGGTTAAAAACTCATGGGGTACCTCGAACTTCGGACAGGGTTACTTCTATGTTTCCCTCCCTTACTTCGCTTATAAAACCACCAGCATTATGGTGAATAAAAAAGCGATTCCGGCAGATATTGCAAAGAAGATGGGAATCAAACAATAGATTATTTACTACAAATCGAGTAGGAAGTGAGGGATTATTTCCCTCACTGTCCTCTCACACCACCGTACGTACCGGTCTGGTATACGGCGGTTTGTTAGAATAATTTAATCTGACTTTCTGTTTTCAGATAATAGCGTTCGTAAAATCCGACATAGCCTTCTTTCCTAAAGTATGCGTTGGTGAGGGTTCTGCATAGTATCGGACTACGAGCCGCACGGCTGTAACCTATACTCGTTTTGCTCCACATCCTTGCGTAATACTTTGATAAGCCAAGTTTTATAAGATTACGGTACCGGTTACGGATGGTTTTCCATTGCTTCCAGAT
>NZ_FNRL01000064.1 GCF_900107795.1 Chitinophaga terrae (ex Kim and Jung 2007) | reverse complement strand
AGTTTCACGCAAAGATTCTGTGTTTAAAACCAAATAATATTTAACTTAGTAGTCTATAAGGCAACCTAAGTTAGCCTGTTTAGAGAGTTGTACTTGTACAGCTCTCTAATTTTTTATAGTATAGTTTATCGTAGGGAACTTGCTTTTTAAAGATAATAAAGGTCATCTCCAACAATTTCCTTTGTATAGCAGCAATAGCTTTCTTTTTTATACCATGTCTTGCAACTAGTTTATTAAATATATCTTTAAAGTGATCATCACTTCTGATAACGGATAAAGCGGGTAGGTAAAAGGCCTTTCGTAGGTGTCTATTACCCTTTTTAGACAATCTGGGTTTGCTTTTAACGGAAGTTCCAGATTGCTTCTCTATCACATCTAAACCGGCAAAACTGGTCAATTGCCGCTTATTTCGTATCAGTTCAAAACCATTGGTTTCACCTAACACAGTGCAAGCTGTTAGTTTCCCTATTCCTGATATGGTACATAACAGTTCAATAGCATTACTAACACTTTGATCTGTTTGAATTAATGCTGTCAATTCCTTTACTATCTCCTTTTCCTGCATATCCATAAACTCAATATGCTGTTGTATGCGTTTAAGTGTGCTGCTGTTAGGCCAGGCTTCTGATTGTTCGGCATGTAGCTGATTTTTGGTAATAGTCCGCTGCTCTATCAACTGTTCCCTTTCTCTTGTTAACTGTCGGATTCTCCCGTATACCCCGCTGGGCTTCTCCCAATTATCCAGTTTTCTTTCCAGGCCAAACCGGGCAATGGCATCTGCACTAGTCTTATCAGTAATGGTTTTAATATCCAGGGTACGCATATAATTGCTGATCTTGGATGGCAACACCACACTTATCTGGCTGTTATTCTCTATTAAAAAATGAGCAAGCTTTTCATGATATACTCCAGTGGCTTCCATTACATATCTGCGCTCCACTGCCGTATCTGTCACATTTTCTACCCATTTTACTAATTGTTTAAATCCGGCCAACGTATTATGATAGACCCTTCTGGCAAATAAATCAATACTAAGGTCAGAATATAAACGTCCGATAGTTACTACTAATTCTTTTTGGGCTACATCGATACCAATAGCCTGTTTGATTACCTGGTTGTTCATAGCTAATTGAATTTTAATAAAATAGAATCCCTCATCGACTTCTCTCCTGTTGGATATTCTGGCTGCTACTATATAGGTAGTGCCTTACATTCTGTTCAGACTCTAAGAGATTGCAAAAAAGGTGAGGTGATTTCTTTGCGAGTGCATACCTCAAAGGTTGCTTAGCGCATAATGTACTCTCACCTTTTTATTTTATTTAGTTCAAAACTAGTACTTTATAAGCTTTGACAACAGTCTTTAATACCTGTACAAACATAGGAG
>NZ_FNRL01000042.1 GCF_900107795.1 Chitinophaga terrae (ex Kim and Jung 2007) | reverse complement strand
CATAATGTACTCTCACCTTTTTATTTTATTTAGTTCAAAACTAGTACTTTATAAGCTTTGACAACAGTCTTTAATACCTGTACAAACATAGGAGATGCATAAGGAGCTAACCCCGGATTTTAACGAATTTTTACTGCGAGTTAGTTCGCCCTTCATTCAAATGATTTGTGATTGTGGCAGTAATCCAATTTGCGATAGATTTACTATTTATATCATGTAGATTTAAGTGATATTGTAACAGTGGAAGAATGATATTATAAGCATTAATTAGAGATACGTTGTTAAAATATTTGTATAAAAGTTCTTTCCAATCAGCTATCCATAGTAGGGTACTCGATTCTTTCCATACATCGAGGTAGATTTCATCAATTACTGAAGTGTTTTTTTGGTACACTGCTTGTACCAATCCAGTTATTTTTTTTATTTCTGTATCCTTAAAAAAGTATTTTTCTTTGTAGTCAACCTCTTTTGTTTCTAAAAAGCAAGTTATTGTAGTAGATATTTCTTCTTTGTTTCCCGTAAGTTTAACTTTAAACAGGACGAATACCAAATATAAGGCAAACGAAAAACCGGCCTCTTCATCGATTTGGTCATCTTCAAATTCTTTTGCTAAGAGTTCAGAGATAAATGATTGTACATCTAAATAATCGTTTTTCCATACTTCGGCAAGATCGGGTCGGCTGATATTATCTACAATTGAATTGTTCGGATAATCCATGAAGAATTGTTGAGTAGGGCGTGGACTAGCTTTTCTAACTGATGGATTTTCAGCTATATAGGTTTTTAAACCCTTCATTACGAAATTTATGTGTTCATCAGCATATGAGGACGCTATTTGAACAAAGAACTGAATATTATCACCTTTATCCGTGCTACAAAACAATAATATCGATTTTATAATATTATTATCCTTTTGTTTAAGCTCATTTAATAGCGGATTTAGACAACGTTTAAATAGTTGGGGCCATTTTTCCTGACTATAATATATTGATATGTTTAACCATTTTTCAGTGAAAGTATTCATGCAACTATTTTTTATTTTAAAAAGAATGGTTCAGTGACATTGAAGTTTTTATAAATCCAATCATTTCCGAACCCATTTTCATTGACAGTTGTTTTATTTTCATGCATATTGAACTCCATAATCTGTTTATTATAATGTTGGCTGTATATAAAAATCGCAAACTGTATTAAGGATGATGTAGACTTCCCCGAACTTCGGCCATAAGAATTAGAGTTATGAATTGATTCATTAACTTTAATCTTGACCATGAAAAGAAAAAATTTCACAGAAAGCCAAATCGTATCCGCCCTGAAGCAACAGGAAGGCGGTATCACCGTTAAAGACATTGCCCGCGACCTGGGTATAAGTGAAGCAACCTTCTACAACTGGAAAGCAAAGTATGGAGGCATGGAGGCATGGAGGCCAGTGACGTAAAACGTCTTAAGGACCTTGAAGCTGAACATGCAGAGCTGAAGAAAATGTACGCAGAGTTATGCATAGAAAACCGGGCCATGAAGAATCTTATCGAAAAAAAGTTGTAACGCCCCAGGAAAAACGGGATGCAGTTGAATGCCTAGTAAAGGAAGAACAACTGAGTATCCGCAAGGCGTGTAAAATAGCAGCTATCCCGCGTAGTACGTACGAATACAGAGCCATCCGCAGGAATGATACTGCGATTCAGGATGCTTTATCAGCTTTGGTTGAAAAACATGTGGATATTGGCTTCTGGCAGTCCTATTATCGGTTAAGAAACAAAGGATATGCGTGGAATCATAAAAAAGTCTATCGCGTGTATACCGACCTGAAACTGAATATTCGTCGACGGGTTAAGCGTCGTCTCCCTTCACGGATCAAAGAGGCATTGCTGATACCTGAAACACCCAACGAGGTCTGGAGTATTGATTTCATGTGTGACGCATTGGTGGATGGCAGGAAGTTCCGGCTGTTAAATGTAATAGATGACTTTAATCGGGAATCATTAGCGATTGAAGTAGATACATCATTGCCATCTTTGCGGGTAATCAGGGTATTAGAAAGGATCATAGAGGGCCGCGGGCAGCCACGTTGTATCCGGACTGATAACGGTCCCGAGTTTATAAGCCACAAGCTCCAGCAATGGTGTGAAAGCAGAGAAATCAAGTTGGCTTATATCCAGCCTGGGAAACCAACACAGAATGCGTTTATAGAGCGAAAAAACGGAACGCTCCGCAGGGGGCTGTTAAATGCCTATCTATTCAACAGTCTTGCAGAAGTTCGGCTTATGGCGGAAGAATGGAGAATAGACTACAATACTGAAAGACCGCATAAAGCCCTTGGGTATCTATCTCCTGGCAAATACGCCGAGCGTTTTTATCAAGGTCTATTGCATGAGAAGCTCTAATCCTGACTGGCTTAGTTTTAGGGGAAGCTTACAATTTTGTATGCTTCCCGGAACTTCAGCCACAAGAATTAGAGTTATGAATTGAATGAATTATTAACTTTAATCTTGACATGAAACAGAAAAAGTTTACAGAAACTCAAATTGTGGCCGCTCTTAAGCAGCAAGAAGTGACCTCATTAAAATATTTTTACTTCCGGAGTAAACAATATAAAATAACTCCGAAAGAAATGATATACGTAATAAATAATCTTTCTAACCGTTTATTCGAAGAATCAATTTTTCTGTTCAATTCTTCCTTCACCTTACTAAGCTCCTCTAGTATTTTTTGACTATTATCTTCCATATCTTTTTCTTTTAAAATAATACATTATTTGTAATAGTTCAAATATATCTGCTATTATTATAAAATATACTGTATTTATCTCGCAGCTTAGGGTTCTTCTAAAAAATTTAAATTCTTCAAAGCACAAGTGCCGTAATGAACTATACTATAAAAAATTAGAGAGCTGTACAAGTACAACTCTCTAAACAGGCTAACTTAGGTTGCCTTATAGACTGCTAAGTTAAATATTATTTGGTTTTAAACACAGAATCTCTGCGTGAAACCCGGATCGCCTCGTAAATGAGGATGCCCGCCACTAAGAGGATGAGTAAGGTGCTGGAAATACCCGCTATCTTCAAGCCTTTGAAATATGTTTTGGGCTCGAATTTCATTTCTATCTTATGGTCTCCTGCCGGGATCTTAATGGCACGAAGCGCATAGTCTGTGCGGATGATATCCGCTGGCTTGCCGTCGATGGTTGCTTCCCAACCGGCAGGGTAGTAGATCTCAGAGAATACGCCCAGGCCTTCCTGAGAATTATGGGAGGCATATTCCAGTTTATTTAAACCGTATTTGGTCAGTTTAATATAAGCGCTGCTGTCGGCGCCTGGTTTGAAGTTGCCTACCTGCGCCTGGAAGCGCTTGTCGATCACCGCGGTGTCGCGGGTGTTCAGGTAATCGAGCGTTTTCATTTCGGTGTTGGCATCCGGCGCCCAGATGATATCTTTTACGAACCAGGCGTTGCCGTATGCATCAGGGTTGCGTTGCGCTACCGGCTGTCCTTTCTGATCCGGAACAATGAAATACTTGGTGTTGAGCATGTTCATCACCTTCATATTGTTCTTGGAGATCTGGTGTGTGATGAGGTCCTGGTAAAGCCACAATTTAGCAGGGCTGTAGCCGCCGATGTTCTTATGGAAGTAAGAAGGGGAGGCGTCATCAAACGGCGCGGTAGTTAAGTTCAGTACGCGGTAGTAAGGATCAGGGTCTTGTTTGATCTGCTGATCGGCTGCTGTAGGCTGTAGTTCCTGCATGTAGGTCATGTCGTCTACAAAGCTTTCGTTGTTCAGGTAGTTTTTATCTACCATGAAGAGGTCTATGGTAACAGCGGCGGTGAGTACAAGGATTGCTCCTGTCCATTTCAGTTTATCCTGGATGAATGCCCAGATCGCAGCGGCGGCGATCAGGATGAAGATAACGGAGCGGAAGCTGTCTTTCAGCAGCAGGCTGCTGCGGTCTTTTTCCAATGCGCGGACCAGCAGCCGGCCATTTTCTTCTCCTCCCAGCATCTGGCCAAGGTATTGAACCATACCGGCATCGCTGGCGCCGGAGAAACCGATCATGTTCGCGATCACAACAAAACCAACGAGTATGCCGCCGGTGATGTACAATGATTTTTTAAGGGCTTTAAGCAGTTCGTCTTTGGTATGCTGCCCGTTTGCAACTTCCTGCAAGGCGTAGCAGGCTAATACCACGAAGGCGAAACTTGGTACTACCAGCGCCTGGGCCGGCGCCCTGAATTTATTGTATAAAGGCAGGTGATAGAAAAGAAAGTCGTTGATGAACGACATATTTTTACCCCATGCCAGGATGAAACCGATAGCGCTGACAGCAAGCAGCCACCATTTGAGCCAGCTGCGTACTAACAATAATGAGAGTACGAAAAGGAAGCAGATGATAGCGCCGATGTATACAGGGCCGGATGTTCCCCTGGCCTGTGCGCCGTAGTACAAAGGCAGCTTCTGTTGAGCCAGGTATTGTTCTACCTGCGCTTCAGGTACGCCCAGGCTAACCATTTGTTGGGCGAAGTTGGAATTGGTGCTCAAACGCTGACCGGAGGAGTTACCCACGTAGCCAGGAATAAGGAAAGTACCTGTTTCCGCTTTCCCGTAGCTCCAGTCAAACGCATAGTCGATGTCCAGGCCGGTGGATTTTTTCTGGGCTACATCTTCTTTATCCAACGTCAGTTCAGAATGACTGCCGCGCATGGTATAGTCGGTATACTCGCGTAAAATAAGGAGGCTGTCCATAGAGGTAAGTACAGCCAATACGCCGGCAATGGCCAGCAACCCGGAAGCTTTGAAGAACTGCGGTAATGTTTGCGTTCTGTAAGCGTGGATAGCTGCGCCTACAGCCAGGCACAATACCATGATAAGGGTATAGTAGATGATCTGCAGGTGGTTGTTGTAGATGAGCATGGCGGTAGCCAGGGCTGTCAGCGCCATTCCCTGCAGCAGCCTTCCCCTGTAGGTCAGGATGATGCCTGCCATTACAGCCGGCATCAGGGCGATGTCGTACATTTTGGTGATGTGACCAACATCGATGATAATAACGTTATAAGAGCAGAAAGCAAATGCAATGGCGCCTAATATCCTGATCCAGTATTTGAATTCCAGTACGCATAACAGGATGTACATGCATAGCATAGCCAGGAACAGCAGGTTTACCGGGGCTGGAGTATACAGAGAGGCGACGTTGTTATTGAAGTAGGCTATTTTGTTCGTACCGGGTCCTGTATATATAACATAGGAGGGCATTCCGGAGAACATGCTGTTGGTCCATAACGGGCGATCGCCTGTAGCTTCATAATAGTCTTTTGCCTCTTTTGCCATTCCCTGAACATTCTTCATGTCGCCCTGGTTTACTACCTTGCCCTCGAGAACAGGGGAGCAGTACACAAATGCCAGTAAGAGGAATAAACCTATGGCGGCCAGATGTGGAAGAATGGCTTTTAGCCAGTTTTGCTTCATTGGATATTTTGAATTTAGTTTTAAAGAAACAAAAATAACTGTAATTTATCCGAAATTTCAATATGCGCTGGATACGGTTCCTTTTAAAATTGGCTTTTATCTGTAATTTATGCTTTCTGATCAGTGAAGTCCTGCGTTATACTGTTTATAATCATACCTATGATGCGGTTATCAATCATGTGCTGGTATTGGGTATAGGTATTGCGTTTCCACTGAATGGCCTCATCTGCGTGGTCACCGGTGTTTTATTAATGTTAAAAAAAATCCAGTGGAAGGCATTGCCGCCCTGGCTATATTTGCTGAATATTATTTTTCTGATCGTTCAACTGATAGTTAATTATTAATGGTCCATCAGCTTCTAAAAGATAAGCCAACAAAACTGTTTGTTCTATTTGCAGCCTTTTTTGTTGCAAACGCCCTCATCGCCGAATGTATAGGAGGTAAACTTTTTTCGTTGGAAAAATTACTGGGTTTGCCTGTGCATACCTTTACCCTTTTCGGGCAAAGCGGCTTGTCGTACACGCTAACGGCGGGCGTATTATTATGGCCGCTTGAATTTGTGATGACGGATATTGTGAATGAATATTTCGGTCCTAAAGCCGTACGCCGCATTTCTTATATTGCGGTGGGGATGATCTCTTATGCGTTCGTGGCCTTTTGGGTGGCGATGAGCGTACCGGCCGACAGCTGGTGGCTGGGCAGCCGTTCAGACCAGGGGATACCTGATATGCAGGCGGCCTTTACAGGGATCTTCGGCCAGGGGATGTGGATCATCTTTGCCAGTCTTACCGCTTTCCTGGTAAGCCAGATCGTGGATGTTACGGTATTTCACCGCATCAAACGCCACACGGGAGAAAAACATGTGTGGTTAAGGGCTACCGGTTCTACGCTGGTTTCACAGCTGGTCGATAGTTTTATCGTGTTATATATTGCCTTTAAGATCGGTAACGGCTGGAGCTGGCAGCGGGTGCTGGCTATCTGCCTGGTGAACTACAGCTATAAGTTTGTAGTGGCTGTAGCGCTTACCCCGTTGATCTATTTTATGGAACATAGGATAGAAAAGTTCCTGGGGCATGAAACTGCGGCAAAAATGAAGGCAGCAGCTATGCAAAGCTAGGCATAGCGTTGTTTTACAAGATCGGCTACTACTTTGTCGATAGGCAATGTTACGGCGGCTGAGGAAAAGTCTTCCCAGTCGATCCATCTTGCCCTCTCCATTTCACTGATCCCTTCCGGAACAGTAAAATCGAAAGGCTTGCTGATCACCGGCGCCACAAAGGGCGATAAAGGCGTTACGAGGTAATAGATGGAAATGATCTGGGTTTCATTATCGAAAGCTGATATCTGGAAGAAGTCAGTGGTGTAAATATGTTCTACCACTTTTACATCCTGGCCCAGTTCTTCCTGCCATTCCCTTACAATACATTCCAGGGTGCCTTCGCCGAACTCCAGTCCGCCGCCGGGAAACTTGGTATAATATCCTCCCCTGATATATTCATCGCTTACCAGCACCTGCCGCTGTTCATTGATCATTATACCGTATACTCTTACGTTGAAACCTGTTTTCATATCAAAATTAAGTTAGCTCAGAACCATTTCTTCTTCATAAAATACCAGCTGATAATTACAGAAATGGCAATGGAAAGGATGATAGGGATGTAGAAGGCATGTACGGTATGCTGGTAGGGAATGTCTACGTTCATACCATAAATGCTGGCAACCAGCATCGGGAAAGTGAGTACGATGGTGATGGATGTCAGCCTTTTCATGACCACGTTCAGGTTGTTGGAAATGATGCTGGCAAAAGCATCCATAGTACTGCTGAGGATGTTCGTATATACGTTGGCCATTTCAAGGGCCTGCGAGGTATCTACTATAAGATCCTGGAGGAATTCTTTCTCATCTTCGTTCAATCCCAGGAAGTTGGTGCGTTCCAGCTTCATTAATAATAATTCATTACTTCTGAGAGCTGTTACAAAGTAAACGAGGCTTTTCTGGATACGCATGATACCCAGCAGTTCTTCGTTCCTGTTGGAATCGTATAATTTGGCTTCCAGCATATTCCTGCGCTGGTTGATCTCCTTCAGGTAGTCGAGGAAATTGATAACCACTTTTTCAAAGATCTTCAACACCATCATATTGCGCTTTTCAGGAGAGCGGTTGTGGAAGGTGTTCAGGAACTTTTTGATAGCGGTATTGTCGAATGAGTTCACCGTGATGATCTGGTGGTGGGTTAAGATGATCACGATGGGTATGGTAATGTAGTAAGATTCGCTTTCGTTGATGGAGTTATTTTCCGTAGGGGTCTTTAATACGATGAGCTTTACGTTGTCTTCCAGCTCATAGCGGGATTTCTCGTCGATATCCAGCGAGTCGGTGAGGAAGTCTAACGGGATATCCAATTCTTCAGATAAGTGTTCGAATTCGGCTTGTTTCAGGGGAGGGGTAATGTTTACCCATGCGCCGCTTTCCGGCTGGCTGATCTCCACTGTTTTGCCGTCTATATTAGTGAAATATTGGATCATCGAAGCTGATGTGTTAAAGTCGTTTACTGCCTTCCTGCAAACATGGCGGAAATATTATATTTTGATATCGCCCAGTTTGGATTTGACAAAATTAATCCTGCTTTTCCGGATGGAGAAGAAATTATTATTACGTAATAATTTCTTAAAGCCTCTTTTGATCCGCATCCCCGCCGAGATGACCGGCGCTGCATTGTTCCAGTTAGGCTGCGGCTTGCGGAGGAACGTATATGCATAATCGCCCTGGCTCCATACAGCGCCATCCTTCTGCAGTATCACTTCAGTGCCGGTAGCTGCGGCCAGTGCAGCGATGGTCTGGATGGTTATATCCTCATCCACCGGCTGTACTTGTTCGGGGTGATGCGCTTTCAGGTAGGCCTGCAACCTTGGGGTGGGATAGGAAATGAAGACAGCGCCGTCGTTACTTAACAGGCGGCCAACTGCCTTATTGAAAGAGGGTTTTATTTCATCTGCAATGTGTTCATATACATCCATCATTACGATAAGGTCGAACTGCTCCCCGCTAAAGATGCTGTCGTCGAGTATGCCGCAAACGTATTTTACACGCTCGTTCCCGAAAAGGCGGGTAGCCACTTCGATGGATTTTTCGCTGATGTCCAGGCCTGTAACTTTTGCTTCCGGCCAATAACGGTGCATCTCGTACGAAATGTCGCCCAGGCCGCACCCGATCTCGAGGATGTTTTTAGGGGCAGACGCTAAGCTGATCAGCGTTTCCCAGGCCATATCAATCCTCCGGCTGCCATAGATATATTTATGGAGCTTTTCTGTGGTGTGTTCGTCGTAGTAGGCTTTTACTTCCTGGTAGCTTGGAGTATTTATCGACATTGTAGATTCTCTATAGGTAAAGCTGCGAAGTTCTACTATTTTACTTTGAAAAACAAGCCTTTTATGCCCCCTGCTTGCATTAATCCCACGAATAGTATTAATATTGCTGATTAGTTGAATGTGCCGGCTGCGAGTCTGGGTTCCTGCACATAAATAAATATTTTTATATATAAATGGGAGTAGTAAAGTATCAAAGCATTAGGTCATCCATCCTGATTTATTTAGGCTTTGCAATTGGGGCAGTCAATATGTTTGTGTTTCCCCATTTTTTTTCGGGTGATCAGTTTGGTCTGACCAGGATGCTGGGCGATATTGGCGTAATTATGGTGCCCTTCTGTACTTTCAGCACTGGTCCTATGCTAAACAAGTTCTTTCCCTATTATGCCGGTCATCTGCCGGAAAAAAAGAATGATCTGCTGGCCTGGGTATTTTTAATAAGCGTGATAGGGTTCCTGCTGTTTGTAGCCGGCACCTTTATATTCAAAGGCCTTATCATTAAAGCCTATATAGAAAAATCGAAGCTGTTTATAGATTACTTTTACCTGCTGTACCCCTATGTTTTCGGGATGGTCATGTATGCCGTTTTTGAAAACTATAGCTGGTCCAGGCATCAATCTGTGGTTTCCAACTCAATTAAGGAACTGGGCATACGTATAATGACCAGCGTACTGCTGGTACTTTATATCCTGAAATGGATCAGTTTCGACGTTTTCATGTGGGCATTCAGCTTACTGTACATCGCAGGGGTGATTGCCCTGATCATTTACCTGCAACGTAAGCATCTTTTCTTCCTGAATTTCAGCATCAGCAGCGTTACCCGCAGGTTCGGAAAAAGAATGGCTACTTTCTCGCTCTCCATCATGTTTGCCTCAGTGTTTATCATTGTTGCCAATAATATCGACGGTATTTTCATTTCCAGTTTAAAAGGGCTGGACCAGGCAGGTTACCTTATGATAGCCACTTATATGGGAATGATGATCCAGGTGCCGCAGCGCAGTATCGCCTCCATAGCTACGCCGGTGATGGCGCAGGCCTGGAAAGATAAGAATATGGAGAAGATTGATGAGATATACAAAAAGTCATCTATTCTGCAACTGATAGTAGGCCTCTTTATCCTGCTGGTGATCTGGCTGAATATCGATAATATCTACCATTTCATGCCGCCGGCTTATGCCAGCGCCAAATACGTGGTGTTATACCTTGGTATTGCCAAAGTAATAGATATGGGAACCGGGGCAAACCAGCAGTTGTTGTCCACTTCCCGTTTATGGCGTTTCGAGTTGACCAGCGCCATGGTACTGGTATGCATGTCTATCCCCCTGAACTATTTCCTGATCAGGGAATACGGCGCTGTAGGTTCCGGTTATTCCAACCTGATCTCCATGTTCACCTTTAATACCATCAGGTATATATTTATCTGGAAACGTTTTGGCCTGCAGCCATTTTCGTTTAACACACTGAAAGCGATACTGATAGGGTTAGCCGCTTACTTCCTTTGCCGCCTGTTGCCGGAGATAAACAATGTTTTCGTGAGCATTTTTGTTAAGGGCAGTTGCTTTACGGTGCTGTATGCAAGCGGAATAATGTTGTTCAGGGTGTCTGACGATGTTTATTATACTTCTTTGAGCATTCTCAACAAGGCTAAAAATATTATTCTCAAAAAATGACATTTTCGATGAAAAACCGGCTTTGTATTGCTAGTCCCAACCTGGCGGCATATTCAGAAACTTTTATTCGAGACCAGATAAATTATCTGCAGCCTGATTTTTTAATATATCACGGTAATTATCCAGTTAAATCAAAGGCTGGCGATTGGAAGCTGTCTTTTCCTTTCAATGTAACATTAATAAGGGGAATAGTGAGGCGGATTTTTCCCAGATTATTTCACATCTCATATACCAATTCGCTTGCTGCTTATTTGGTTAAGCACAAAGTCGGAATACTGCTTGCGAATTACGGACCGGTTGGAGTATCGGTTGTTGATGCATGCCAGAAAGCAGGAGTAAGGCTCATTGTTCATTTTCATGGTTTTGACGCCTACGCTTTTGGTACCATTGCTAAATATCAGCATGCATATAAAAACATGTTTAGCGTTGCAGAACGGATAGTAGCGGTATCGACAGAGATGAGGGAAGAGTTGATAAAATTAGGCGCCGCACCCGGTAAGGTGGTTTTTATTCCTTATGGTATTAATCAGGAAAAATTCACCAGCACAGATCCGGCCGCCAACGGGCCTTTACTGGTCAACATAGGTCGTTTTACTCCTAAAAAAGCGCCTGATCTGCTGATCAAAGCGTTCAGAATAGTGAAAGATGCGGTGCCGGATGCCAGGCTGGTAATGGTAGGCGAGGGAGAGTTGTTTGAGGAAGCGAAAACCCTGGCGGCTTCCTTGCATCTTTCTGATGATATTACGTTTACAGGAGTGCAAACATCTGAGCAGATCGTTACATTACTGCACCAGGCAAGAATATATGTACAACACTCATTACGGCCCGCCAGCGGCGATTCTGAGGGAACGCCGGTAAGCATACTGGAAGCCTGCGCCTGCGGCTTGCCGGTGGTAAGTACCCGTCATGCAGGGATTAAAGATGCAGTGATCAATGGCCAGACCGGCTGGCTGGTAGCAGAAGGAGATTATAAGGGAATGGCTGAGAAGATTATTGAATTGCTGAAAGATCCCGCAACCTGCCGGCGAATGGGAGAAGCCTCGCGCAAGTGGATGGCGGAGGCGTATGATTTTAAGAGTCAGATGAAGAAGCTGGAAGAGTTTATAAAGGTATAACTTTCGGAGCCTTATTGCTTTTCCTGTTTTACCTCCCACCGGCCATTAACGATTGATTCCAAAATAAAAATGTGATGGATCGTTAGACCCATCACATTTCAACAGAACGCCTGCCTGTTTATTTACTGATATTACCTTCAAATACCAGCGTAGCGGGGCCGCATAGCCAGATGTTTTCAAAAGTGCGTTCGCCGGTTTTGGTGAATTTTACTTCCAGTTGGCCGCCCAGTGTTTGTACCGGTACGGTATATGTTTTTTCTTCTTTGCCGGCGAATGTCAGCGCAGCGGCGGTAACGCCGGTACCGCAGGAATAGGTTTCATCTTCCACGCCTCTTTCATAAGTGCGAACAAAGATGCCATCTTCGAATTTTTGTACGAAGTTAACATTGGTGCCTTCTGCTGCGAAGCGGTCGTTGTACCGGATGCCGCGGCCTTCGTTAAATACATCTACCGCCTGTACGTCTTCCACATATTTTACAAAATGAGGAGAGCCGGTATTCAGGTAATAGTACAGGGGACCGTGTTCTACTGTGTCCACATCCTTCATTTTCAGGTTAACCCAGCTGTCGCCGTCGATGGTTGCGGCATGTTCGCCGTCAACCGCGATGAAATAGAAATTGCCGTCGCCAACGCCCATTTTATGAGCGAATGCAACAAGGCATCTGCCGCCGTTGCCGCACATGGTACCTTCGCGGCCATCGGCGTTGTAGTATTTCATGGCAAAATCATAGTCTTCGCTTTTATTCAGCAGCATCAGGCCATCTGCGCCTATCCCGAAACGGCGGTCGCAGAGTTCATTCACCTGTTCTTCTGTGAGCCAGTCGTATTCGCCATTCCGGTTGTCCATGATAATGAAATCATTGCCGGTTCCCTGGTATTTATAGAAGTGGATATTATTCATGCTGTAAAGATAAATGATAAAAGGATATTCTTATAGCGTAGCGATAACAGACAATCCTTTTTCGATCAACGCGGCAACTGCGGCGCCTCCGTCTTTACTGAACTCTTTGCGGATTCGATTGGCCACGATAGCGCTGATGGAAAGGCATTCGTGTCCCAGTACCCTGCCAAGGCCGTAGATGGCGGATGTTTCCATTTCGAAGTTGGTGATGCGTTGAGACTCGTAATTGAATTTTGTAAGATTATCTATCAATCCGGGGTTCGACAATGGTCCTCTTAGCATGCGGCCCTGCGGAGCATAAAATCCCGGGCAGGTAACGGTAATGCCTGTATGAAAACCGTCTTTAAACAGTTCGCTCAATTGAGTGGAAGCTGAAAAAATAACAGGTGATGCGCCTCCGTGCTTCAAGGGGATCTGTCCGCGGAAGGCCTCCAGCAGGCTGCGTTCGGCAGGAGTGGAGTCAAATTCATAATAGGCCATCAGGTTATCTAAACCCAGGCCATGGGAAGATACTACGAAGCTGTCGACAGGAATATCTTCCTGTAAAGCGCCGGAAGTTCCGAGCCTGATGATTTGCAGGGAGGTGAGCGATGGTTTCACCAGTCTTGTCTGGAAGTCTATATTCACTAATGCATCCAGTTCATTCAGCACAATATCGATGTTGTCGGTACCTATACCGGTAGATACGACAGAGAGTCTTTTATTGCCAATATAACCTGTGTGAGTTACAAATTCGCGGTGTTGGAATTTACCTTCTATTTTATCGAAGTGCTTACTTACTGCACCTACTCGGTCGGGGTCTCCAACGGTAATGATTGTTGAAGCGATTTCATCGGGTCTGACATCCAGGTGATAGACTGCACCTCTGTTATTGATGATCAATTCTGATTCGGCAATTCGATTTTCCATGGCATATTTGTTTAAATTCACTAATCACTTTTTCGCTTTCAGGTTTCAATATTCCTACGTTCTGCCCTATTATCAAAATATTTTTTTAGATATTTTTTAAATAATATTTGGTGGTAATGAGAAAATTACTACTTTTGCAATCCCACAAACGAAGGAGACACAGGCCAGTGGGGCAATTGAGCCGGTGTTAAGAATAAAAAAATGGTTTCGTGGCCGAGTGGCTAGGCAGAGGTCTGCAAAACCTCGTACAGCGGTTCGAATCCGCTCGGAACCTCGAAAAAATGGTAGAAAAAGTCGCTGGTACAGCGACTTTTCTGTTTTTAGCAAGTTGCCTTTCTTTGTTTTCCTGCAATAATTTCTTCACAACCCGGCAACGCAAAAAAAGATCGTCATTTTAGGGCAAAAAATAAACGGGGTTGATACCCCGTTCGTCTGATAACCCAAAATTTATTAGTTAAGTACAGAAATGTGGATTCACATTTTGCGTCTTAACCAATTAAGGTAAAATGAATCAATAGTATATACGGAAGTACAAAACTTATGGATTTATACCAGCCCGGGTATTACGTTACCCAAGGGACCGTTAACGCTGCATAGCAACTAACTGTGCTGCCAGTACCAGTAAGGTCATGCATAACCGGCAGTAAAAAGAAAAATGGCTGAGTTGATGAAAATATTACCAGAATACCTTATATTGCATACCCCGTATAAGACTGGAGGGAAGAAGCAAGCATGAAGTTTTATCCATGATCTATCGAATACAATAACTAATCATAAGATATCAAGCGACAAGTCGCCCAACATAATGCAAGCAAAGAGCCTTCTGAATACGGAAGGCTCTTTGCGTTTTATATACATCAAAAAAGGAGGGGTTATGACAGAGATAATTAAGATAACCGCCGAAGACGACCAACACCTGGAACAGGTGAAGTTGCTTTTCCGTGAATATGCCAACTGGTTAAGTGTTGATCTTAGTTTTCAACAATTTGAAGAGGAACTGGCAAATTTACCCGGAGTTTATGTGCCGCCAACCGGGGCATTGTTTTTAGCGACAGTAGATGGGCAGATTGCCGGCTGTGTAGCTATCAGGCCATTTGATAACACAACCGCTGAGATGAAGCGTTTATTTGTGAAGGATCAGTTTAAAGGCCATGGAGTAGGTAAAGCATTAGCTAATACCGCTATTATAGAAAGCAGGAAATTAGGCTATAAGCGAATCATACTAGACACACTCGCCCACATGAAACCCGCTATTGAACTGTACACTTCTCTGGGCTTCCAGCCAATTGCCGCGTATTATGATAATCCGATCAGCGATGCTGTATACCTATCATTAAATATAGAGAAGTGACCGGCACCACCGGGGTTTGCGGATTTTGGTACCTGGAATTGCAGCAATAATATTCCACAACCCCATTTTTCCAAAATCCACAAATCGGGTGATCTCCTGTTATAGTTGCCTGATCCAGATATTTCTGAAGCTTACAGGGTTGCCATGGTCCTGTAACACGATAGATCCTGCGCCATGTTTTTTGTATGATGGCTTGCCAATATACATTGTAGGGCCGTCCAGCTCTACATTGTTCTGAACCAATACCCCGTTCTGTAAAACAGTTGCACGGGCCGGCGATTTCAAAGATCCATCGTTATTGAACCTTGGCGCCGTCCAGATCACATCATAAGTTTGCCACTCGCCCGGCTTCTTGCAGGCATTCACCAACGGGATCCGTTGTTTGTAAAAACTTCCTGCCTGGCCATTGGAGTAGGTCCTGTTATTATAGTTATCCAAAACCTGCAGTTCATACAGTTCCTGCATGAAGATGCCGCTATTGCCGCGGCCTTGTCCGTCGCCCTTTACTTCGGCAGGCGTACGCCATTCGATATGCAGCTGGAAATCTTCGAACTGTTGTTTGGTTTTGATAATACCGCCGCCGGGTTTCACCGTCAATACCTCGTTTTTAACTTCCCATTTAGCCGGTTCGCCGTTTTCGGCTGTCCAGCCATTGAGATTCTTTCCATCGAACAATACAATGGCATCAGAGGGCGGCGTCAGGGTGAGGGTACCGGGGGTGATCACCTTTGGCACCGGTTCCCATACTTCTGTGTCTTCCGGTTTGTTTTGTGCGGTTGCAGCCAGCGTTAGCAATGTGCAGGCTGATAGTAGTAGCTTACGCATGTTCTATTCTTTTCTTTATACAGTCAATTATGCGTTGATAATAGGCAGTTTGTAACCATTATGATATTGGGCGGCGAGCAACTTGTTGGCATCGCTGTCTGTAAATTTGCCTGCCTTCTCATCCCAATAAACTTTTTTGCCTGTGCGGTAGGCAATGTTACCCATCTGGCTGGTAATAGCTACCAGGGCGCCTACTTCTACCGGTGCGTGTATGCTGCTGAAGTCGCGCGATTTGATAGCTTCGGCAAAGTTAATGGTATGCATGTCAAGCCCGTTGTCGACCGATTTCTGGCGTTCTACTGCTTCCATTCTTCCTTTCTCAGGGATCACTTCCCAACCGCCACGATCCAGCACCAGGGTACCATTGTTGCCGATAAAGGCAATGCCGTGGTCTCTTCCATAGTTGCCGCCCGATATACCTACGGCCTGTTCCCATTGAATATTGTAGCCATCAAATTCATAAACGGTGGTTAAGGTATCCGGTGTTTCTGCGGCGTCGTTAGGGTAAGCAAACTTTCCGCCGGCTGCCATTACGGATCTTGGCGCGGTAGATTTCATGCCAAGCAACGCATAATCCAACAGGTGTACACCCCAGTCGGTCATTAAGCCGCCTGCATAATCCCAGAACCAACGGAAGCTGAAATGGAAACGGTTTTCATTGAACGGACGATTGGTAGCAGGGCCTAACCAGGATTTGTAATCTACTCCCGGAGGCGGTGCGGTGTCAGGTTTTACCGGTACAGAATTCATCCAGCCCATGTAAGCCCATGCTTTCACAAGGCGTATCTGTCCTAACTTGCCTGAATGTACGAATTCGATAGCATCGCGGAAGTGTTTCTGACTGCGTTGCCATTGACCCACCTGGACTACCCGGCCATATTTCTTTTGCGCGGCAACCATGGTGCGACATTCAATGATCGAATTACCCATCGGCTTTTCTACATACACATCTTTGCCGGCCGAGCAGGCATCTGTCATTTGCAGGCAATGCCAGTGGTCAGGAGTCCCAATCACTACCGCATCAATATCTTTGTCTTCCAGTAATCTACGGTAATCGCTATACGCTTTTACTTTAATGCCCTTCTGCGCCAATTCTGCTACCCGTTTGTCGAGCACATTTTTATCGACGTCGCAGAGTGCAACACATTGCACTCCCGGCACTTTCATCAGGGAAGTCAGATCGGCCCAGCCCATACCATTGATGCCGATAGCACCAACATTCAACCTGTCGCTGGGGGAAACAAATTTAAGAGGTAATGCTTGTAAGGAACCAGGAAGTGCGGATACAAGTCCGGCCCCTGCCATCAGCGTAGACGCTGATTTAAGGAAGTTTCTGCGTGAGTTGTCCATTTTGTGGAATTTTAGGGTACAAAATATAAAAAAATATCTTCCCTTGCAATGTTGCACGCAAAGACGCAAAAGAGGCAAAGAGGCATAAGATATTTTTTTAAGAAAAATAAGAAAGCAAAGGAGTTGACGATTGTGCTATAACATAATCGTCAACTCCTTTGCTTTCTTAAAATTCGCTCCGGTCAAAACTTCTTATGCCTCTTTGCCTCTTTTGCGTCTCTGCGTGAAACTACTCCTCGTCTTCTTCGTTGCTCAGGCTGAAGTTCATCATGGTGCCGAGGAGGTCGCTGAAGCGGGTTTCGTTCTCCACTACTTTTTTGCTGATAAGCGAGTGGGCGGCGAGCCCGTGCAGGACGAATTCCATCAGGAGCAACGACTCCTTGTTGTTAGCTTTGGGAAAACGGGATTTAACCAGCTCTTTCAGCCCTGTCACTTTATTGAGTGAAGTTTCATATTGTTTGTCGCTGATATCCTGCAGCATTTGCAGGCTGTTGCCCTGGTCGAACCATTGAATAACGGTCCTGTACGGGTTTTCAGAAGGAGCGCTTTGTCTTTTCTTTTTGAAGGTTTCCGGGTTAGGGAAATAGGTAGTGAAAAGAGTGCGGATAGCTTTGTCTAACAGGTTATGCGCTACCTGTAATGGTCCTTCCTGTTCTCCTTCATATACCAGTTCTATTTTGCCGGTAATAGCTGGAATGATGGCCTGCAGGTCTGCAATGCGGACCTGTGTTTCTTTTTCTTTATTGATGATGGCCCGTCTTTCACCGGCGCTCACGGCGTTTTCGAACGCGGCGATGGTCAGCCTGGCTGACACCCCGCTTTTCTTGTCGACATACTCGCTGTTCCTGGCTTCAAATGAAACCTGTTCTATGAGCCGTTTTACCATGTCGGCCACCTGCACTTTACCTACCTGTTCTTCATGGATATCCGCTTCCTGTTCGGTGATGAGGAGGGAATGCTCGATGGTTTTAGGGTAGTGGGTGATGATCTGGCTTTCTATCCTGTCTTTCAGCGGCGTAACGATAGACCCCCTGTTCGTATAATCTTCAGGGTTAGCGGTGAATACAAAAAGTATATCCAGCGGCATCCTTACTTTAAAGCCACGGATCTGTATGTCGCCTTCCTGGAGGATGTTGAACAGGGAAACCTGTATCCTGGCCTGGAGGTCGGGCAATTCGTTGATCACGAAGATGCCGCGGTTAGACCGGGGGATGATACCGAAATGGATCACTTTTTCGTCAGCAAAACTGAGTTTCAGGTTGGCTGCCTTGATCGGGTCGATGTCGCCGATCAGATCGGCCACTGAAACGTCGGGCGTCGCCAGTTTTTCTCCGTACCTGGCGGTTCTTGGCAGCCAGGTGATGGGCGTGTCATCGCCTTTTTCCGCGATCAGATCGCGGGCGTAACGGCTGAGCGGATGGAAAGGATCGTCGTTCACTTCGGAGCCTTCCACCACGGGAATATATTCGTCGAGCAGCTCTGTCATCTGCCTGGCCATCCTGGTTTTAGCCTGGCCCCTGAGGCCCAGGAAAAGGATGTTGTGGCGGGAGAGCAGCGCCCTTTCGGTGTCGGGAATAACGGTGTCTTCGTACCCGATGATGCCGGGAAAGGGATTTTCTTTTGATTGTAGTTTTTTGATCAGGTTCCTTCTGACTTCTTCCTTTACTGAAACTGGTTTATAACCACTTTTCTTAAGCTCGCCTAAAGTTTTTATGTTCGTATTCATCACTGTTGTTTACTGATTAAAAGAATTTCCTTTTCCCGCTTTCAAAGTCGCGGAAGAGGAATTGACCCAGTTTTTCTGTGCCGGAAAAGAATGCTTTACCGTTGTTTGTTTCTGTAAATTCCTGTACAAATTGTTGCAGCCAGGGGTCGGTCGCCACCATGAAAGTGGTGATCGGGATTTTAAGTTTTTTACACTGGGCGGCCAGGTTGAGGGTACGGTTCAGGATCTTCCTGTCGAGTCCGAAGCTGTTCTTATAATACTGGGAGCCGATCTTCAGGCAGGTCGGTTTTCCGTCGGTGATCATAAAGATCTGCTTGTTGGGATTGCGTCTGCGGCGCAGTAGATCCATGGCCAGTTCCAGCCCTGCCACTGTGTTGGTGTGAAAAGGTCCTACCTGCAGGTAGGGGAGATCTTTGATTTCGATCTGCCAGGCATCATTTCCGAAAACGATGATATCGAGGGTATCTTTCGGGTACCGGGTGGTAATAAGTTCGGCTAATGCCATTGCCACCTTTTTGGCCGGCGTGATCCTGTCTTCTCCATATAAGATCATGGAGTGGGAGATGTCGATCATAAGCGCCGTTGATGTCTGCGTTTTGAAATCAGTTTCTTTGACTTCGAGGTCTTCCTGGCTGATGGAGAAGCTGTCGATACCATGATTGATCTGCGCATTCCTGATGGAGGCGGTAATATCCAGCTGGTCTACGCCATCGCCGAATTCGAATGGCCGGGTTTCGGCATTCAGTTCGTCTCCCATTCCGGATTTGCGGGTATTATGGCTACCGGAGGTAGCTTTCTTCAGTTTGCCAAAGATTTCCTCTAAAGCGTTTTTACGGATGGTCTGTTCTGTTTTGCCGGTGATCTCAATGTCACCGCTTTCCTCATTTTCGCGGATATAGCCTTTTTCCTTTAATTCCTGGATAAAATCGCCGATCCCGTATTCCTGATTGGTGAGGTTGTATTCCTTGTCCAGCTCCGTAAGCCACTGCAGTGCTTCTGCAACATCGCCACTTGTGTAGGTGAGTAGTTGAGTAAACAGGTCCAGTAGGCGCTGGAAAGGAGATTTGCTGTTGTCGTCCGGGTTAAACCTGGAAAATTGGATTCCTCTCATAGCACTTCTTCTCCTTAAATTTAGGACATTTAAAGGAGATACAATTATACCGCTTATCCATCAAAACGAGAAAAAGGGCTTGAAAACTTGCATTTTATTCTGAAACCTAGTACTTTCAATCATTCAAAAAATAACTATATGAAAAAATTGAGAAATGCATTCTTACTGGCTGGCTTGGTGATGGCATTGTTTGCGAAGACTACCCTCGCACAGAGCAGAGCAGATGCATTGGGCTGGAAGCTTGGTGCGCAGGCCTGGACTTTCAACCATTTTACATTAGCTGAAGCCCTGGACAAAATGGATAGTTGCGGGATCATGTATGTGGAAGCATTCCCGGGACAGACAATTGGCGGAGGCATCGAAGGGAAATTCGACTATACCATGCCGCCTTCTCAACAGGAAAAAGTAAAAGCATTATTTAAGAAGAAACACAAAGTGCTGGTAGCATTTGGCGTAGTAGTTCCGGGTTCTGAAGCAGAATGGCGTACCCTGTTCGATTTTGCCAACAGGATGGGTATACAGGTGATCACTTCCGAACCACAGGAAGAGTACCTGGACCTGATCTCTTCGCTTTGCGATCAATACCAGATCAAACTGGCGATCCACGATCACCCGAAACCAAGCAAATACTGGAACCCTGACGTCGTACTGGCTGCCGTGAAGAACCGGAGCAAATTAATGGGTGCATGCGCCGACATCGGCCACTGGGTTCGTTCCGGCTTAGACCCGGTTGAGTGTATCAAAAAGCTCGATGGCCGCGTAATGAGCCTTCACTTTAAAGATCTGAACAACAAAACTCCTGACTCTCACGATGTGGTTTGGGGTAACGGTGTTTGCCAGATCTCTAAAGTACTGGAAACCTTGAAAGCACAGAAGTTCAAAGGTCTTTTCTCTGCTGAATACGAGTATAACTGGGATAACAGCGTTCCTGAAGTTAAAGCCAGTGCAGCATATTGGAGAACAATGGTCAGCAACCTGTAAGACCGGGAAATATTTTTTTGCAGAAGAGGATGTCCTGACGGGCATCCTTTTTTATCTTCTTGATTGTTCTCCTGTAATCATCCTTCCATCCTCTTCTGCAATCACTTTTCTTCCGGCATCCTTCCAATTCCCTTCCTTTCATCTATCTCCGGTTCTTATTTCTCTTTAATCATCTTCCCTTCATCCATCTTTCCCCAGTCTTTCTTCTTATTATTCTCTCTTCCCGCAACATCCCAAAAAGCAAAAGGCCCGGAACAAGTTCCAGGCCTTTCGACAATTGCATTCAATTTTATTTTCCGGAATCAGCAGGATGTTGCCCGCTGTCTTCCACATGAATTAATCCTTCATTATTATTCTTTTTCGCTCCGGACCCGAAATCCTGTTTCATTTGATGCAACCAGGCAATGAACTGTTGTGCATTCTGGCCATCGCGTTGCAGGTCTGAAGTCATCCTGTTAGCAGGCAATGAGCTGTAGTAACGAAGCTGCTGTTCACAGTCTTTGATCACTTTAGCGGCAATTTCGTCTGCTTTCTTCGTATCTCCGGCCATATAATATGCGTAGATGGTTTGGAGAGAAGTATAGTTGTGCATGTTACCGGGACTGGTCATGGCGTAAGGGAAGTTCTGTTCAAGAACGTTTTTGTCCATATAGTTCAGAACTTTCAGTGCGCTGTCTTTAGACTTGCCTTCCTGGGTCATGGCGATAGACAATTTGGTATATGCCTGACGGAGGTACATGATCATTTTGCGGTTAGGCTCATCGAAGTAGGTACCCGGAGTCTGGGCGCCGCCAAACTCGAATTTATGCATCAGGTTATCGTACATTACCGGAACATTGGCATTGATATCCATGCCCAGTGGATCTGGAGCTGTTGCTTTAGGCAATGGCACCAGGTGATAAGCCAGACCGTCGGTTTGGAGGTAATCGTTCAGGCCAAGATCAGAAGGACTGGTAAAGTAGATAGGTCTTTTCCAGTTGTTTGTTGCAATAATGTCCAGCAGCGCCAGGTCATTTTTGAACAGGATATTCTTAGTGATCTTGAATTGTACGGAAGATAAGATCCTTGCACTGTCTTTAGGACTAACCACGCCGTTTTTCAGTACATCTTCCTTGTTTACCGGGATGTACAACTGGCGGGTAGGCAGGAAGTTTTCGGTACCGTTGCCAACAGAGGCCTGGTTGTTAGGATCATCGCTTCCCATGAAGTCCATGATCTCTTTCAGGTTAAAGTACCTGTCGGCAGGGATATTTCCCGGATCGAAGTAACGGATGTAATTCCTGTTTTCACCTTTATATTTATCCGGGCTCCACGACATTTCGATGGCCGGGCTTTCGTTCACTGCTTTACGCATTTGATCGATATACCAGTCAACACCGAGGAGGCTCAGGTTAATTACGCGAACATCCGGGCGGATGCCTTCCACTTCCTGGGCGTACCAGAGCGGGTAGGTATCGTTATCGCCCACTGTGAACAGGATGGCGTTCTTCTGGCAGGATTCCAGGTAGTCTTTTGCCACGTCCCTGGCTACATACTTGGTAGAACGGTCGTGGTCATCCCATTCCTGGAAGCCCATCAGCACCGGAACTGCCAGCAGGCAGATGGCGGTTGCCAGGGCAGGAGTGAAGCTGCCTTTGATCTTTTTCTGCAGGAAGTTATATACTGAAAGTACGCCTAAACCGATCCAGATAGCGAAAGCATAGAAAGAACCTACGTAGGCGTAGTCACGTTCCCTTGGCTGGTTGCCGGCCTGGTTCAGGTAAACCACGATGGCAAGACCTGTAAAGAAGAACAGCAGCGATACGATGAGGGTATCTTTCCTGTGCTTGTTGTATTGGAAGAAGAAGCCCATCAGTCCTAAGATAAATGGTAGGAAGAAGAGCGTATTATGGGCTTTATTGTCTTTCAGGCTGTCAGGCATCATGCTCTGATCGCCATAAATAAAGTTATCGATGAATGGAATACCGGAGATCCAGTTACCATCTCTCACGTTTCCGTAGCCCTGGGTATCGTTCTGTTTCCCGGCAAAGTTCCAGAGGAAGTAGCGGAAATACATGAAGTTCACCTGGTAGCTGACGAAGAACTTGATGTTATCTACAAATGATGGCTTTTCGCCCTGTTGCAGGCCTAACCAGGTGCGGTAGAACTCTGCGTGTCCCTGATCGTTGCTGGCATCCCAAACGCGTGGGAAGAGCATCATATCAGACGGATCGTACACAGGCTCCATCTTTTTACCTGATATTTCATATTTCTTGGCGCCGCGGGCGTAGATGTTAGCGCCTTCTTTCCAGGTAGTAGGCGTAGCGGTGAACACCTGGCCATATACCAGCGGGAAGTCGCCATACTGCTCACGACCCAGGTAACCTACCAGGGAAATTGGGTTGTCTACATTGTACATATCTACAGATGGGTTGGCGGTAGAGCGAACCATTGTAGTAATATAAGTGGAGTAACCCAGGAGCATGAAGAGAACGAAAGAAATAGTAAGGCGGCTGAAATGCGCGGTTTTACCGGCTTCCAGTTTAACCCCCACTGTTTTCAGCAGGTAAGGTATAGCTACGAAGAAAGCAGCCAGTACGATCTTGAAGAAAGTAACGGTGCCGCTGGCGTCGTTGAATGCAGGAACAACAATGATGGTAGCAATGACGATGAACGGTGCATAGAGGCCGAATTTAGGTTTCCTGTAACCGATCACCAGCAGGGCTACTATCAGTGCGAAATAGAAGATGAAACCTGAAAAGAAGCCCAGGCCCAGGGAGTTCACGAAGAATACATCCATGTAGCCGGATGCTTTAACAGTATCCTGGATGAGGTATTTCTGGATGATACCGGTGATACCGCAGCCAATTACGAAAGCCCAGAAGGTTCCCCAGCCGGTAGCTTTGTATTTCCTGAAGTAGTATACCATTACCATAGCAGGAATGGTCAGGAGGTTGAGCAGGTGTACGCCGATGGATAACCCGAGCAGGTAGCCGATCAATACGATCCAGCGGTCGGCATAGGGCTCGTCCGCTTCATGCTCCCATTTCAGGATGGCCCAGAATACAATGGCAGTGAAGAAAGACGACATGCCGTATACTTCACCTTCTACAGCAGAGAACCAGAAAGAATCGGAGAAAGTATAGGCTAATGCGCCAACAATACCAGCGCCCATGATGACAGTCAATTTCTCTCTGGAAATTTCTTCACCAGGTTTTACCATAATACGACGGGCAAAGTGGGTGATTGTCCAGAAAAGGAACAGGATAGTGAATCCACTTGCCAGCGCTGTCATAACGTTTACCCCCAATGCCGCCTGTGAAGGGGAGAGGAACATGGTAAACAATCTTCCCAGCAGCACGAATAATGGTGCGCCCGGGGGATGGGGAATCTGAACTTTGTATGCACTTGAAATAAACTCGCCGCAGTCCCACAAACTGCCTGTTGCTTCCATTGTTTTGATGTAAACAAAACAGGCAATGATACAAATGACCCAGCCGACCAGGTTGTTGGTCCTTTTAAAATTCATAAGGTTGTTTTAAGGTCCGACAAAAATATAAAAAACAGCAAATTATGCTAATCTGACGAAGAGTTTTAACTTTTTATATATATCTTTTTCGCGGTGTTTGATTAAATTCCGCGTATCGCCCACCTGTTTTGTATTTAGGACGCATTAAAAAAATATTAAAAAGCTATGGATTTTAAAGGCTTACCCGTTTATTTACCGCCCAGGCGGCGGGTTTGGCGTTAAAAAGCACCTTGGTAGCCGCCCAGGTCTGGCGGAACAGGTCTGACTGCCTGTAGTTTTCGAGTGCTTCTTCGGAAGTCCACTGGCTGAAGGTGAACCAGGTATCTGAGCTTTCGTGTTCCCAGAGCTCCAGGTGCAGGCATCCGGGAAAATTCCTGATAAGGGTTTGTTGTTGTGCGAACAGTTCCCGGAATTCCGTGACCTTATCGGGTTGGAATTCCATTTTAACGATACGGTTGATCATTGAAAAATAATTCTGACAGTTTGGTAGTATGATAGTTGCTGGAAGCCGGTAGGCTGGGTAAGCTGTTCCCTTTTAAAGCCCTGCAACCCGAACAGGCCGGCAGCATTGCCTTTATTGATCGCTATTTCCAGGTAGCCGGCGGCGTTAAAGAGGGCCAGTTTGGCGCCTTCCGGGACATCTGCATAGGTTTCACTGATCTGGCTGATCACTTCATTTCGACGGAACAGAATGCGGAAATGCCTGTTTTTACATTGCTGTATAAACTGTTGCTTGGTGATGTTCACTACTACATTCTCGAAACTATCGATATGAATGATCTGTCCTTCTATGAAATCGTCGCCCACCAGTGGCTGGAGATTATGTTTCACCTGTATCTGCTGGGTTAACGGTCCCAATTCTCCCAGCGCCCTTCCTTTACTCAGTTCTCTTGCGGCAGCTGCCAGTATCTGGATAATGGTAAAAGTATTTTTCGGAGCGTCTGGAGGGAGGGGAAGTTTGATCACCCTTTCCGGCATGCCGCCGGCGATCATGGTGAGTAAACCGTTATCGGCGCACCCGATGTACTGGCCGTTGTGTTCAGCAACCAGTACATGGTCAGGCCTTCTATCAAAAAGATTGATCAGTACGAAGTGAAAAGTTCCCAGCGGGAAGTACGAAAAAGCACTTTTACAGATATAGGTAGCCTGAGGAAGATTGAATGGGCTGATATGATGAGTAATGTCCGTAACATGACATTCCGGGCAGATCTGCCAGAGCTGCCCTTTGATGGCACCTACCAGGTAATCCTGCATTCCTATGTCTGATGTTAGTGTGATGATGGACATGCCAGAAAATCTAAATACTCAGTTCAAACCGTTTCACTTTGCATAGCAAGTTATTGGGCGCTACCTAACCAAAAAAGATGCCACGGGAGACTTAATTGATTCATCCAATTGCAAATAACGTCAAAAATTAGCTTGCAGCACATTTTCATTTACACTTTTTTACGCTAACGTAAACGGCTAAGTATTGCAATGGTGAATTAGTTCAACGGAGATCCCGGTTCTTTTTTGAAATGGTTATAAACGATTCCGTCCAGCAATCCCGGAACCAGTTTGCTTAACAGTACTGTTAATTTACCCTGGCTGGTCAGCACTAAAGTACGTTTGCGTTTAGCGATCGCTTTGTTGATAGCTGTTGCTACTGCTTCTGCCGTCATGAGCTTACCTTCGTCCAGCGGCGTTTCCGACTGTGCTTCCCCGTTAGGGTTAAGGGCGGTGTTACGTATATTGGAAGCCGTGAACCCGGGGCATACCCACATTACATTGACGCCGGTATGCAGGTTTTCTGTTCTCAACGCTTCCAGGAAACCCTGCATGGCAAACTTGGATGCACTGTAGCCGGTACGGGCGGGGAGGCCCCTGTATCCGGCAATGGAAGATACGCCAACGATGGTTCCTTTGTTTGCCAGAATAGAAGGGTAGGCATATTTAGTACAATATACCGTTCCCCAGAAGTTAATATCCATCAGCGATTTGAGGACTTTCAGATCGAGGTCCCTGAACAGGGCGCGCATGGAGATACCGGCATTGTTCACTAAGATATCGATCTTGCCAAAGCGTTGCAGGGATGCATCAATAAAAGCTTTGCAATCGGCTTCCACGCTTACGTCTGCAACGAAGGTAAAGAGGTTATTGCTTTTGAATTCCCGGTGCAGTTCATCGAGCGCGGTTTGTTTACGACCGCATACGGCAACGAGTGCACCATTAGCTAAACTATCTGCTACCAACGCTTTTCCTATCCCTGAAGATCCTCCGGTAATAACAACTACCTTATCCTGGAAATATGTTTTCATGGGTAAAATTTAATCCCACAAAAATAGGTGAGAAGATGATAGTAACATCATTTTTATTGGAAGCATTTATGAGATTATAGGGCTGTAATGCAGTGTTGGAGGGAGTTTGAGAATTTTTTTAATAAAAATTTGGTAGGAAAATAAATATTCCTATTTTTGCAACCGCTTAACAGCAAGGGATTCCGTAGCTCAGTTGGTAGAGCAATACACTTTTAATGTATGGGCCCTGGGTTCGAGTCCCAGCGGGATCACCACCAAGAGTAAAAATAGATACTCTTAAGTAATTAAAGCCTTGTAGAATCTGATTCTACAAGGCTTTTCTGTTTTTTGTTGTAAAGTTTTGTAAGGTTAAATAAGGATAGAAAAGTGAGCGTTGCGGTTAGCAGAATAATGAATAAATTGTGCTAACCTACACTGGCCTGAAGTGCTTATCTGTATTGTGTTTGACTAATGTTAAGTGAAGTCAGGATGAGTGAAGTTGAAACAAAATTGGTTAACTTAAAACAGGTTTTTTATGATGAAAGGTCATTTAAGTTTTTCTATCTTACTATGGCTTAACAGGAGCCGCTGCAAAAACAACAAACCCGCTATCTATCTCCGTCTGACTGTAGGAAACAAACGCGCCGAACTCTCCACCTATCAGTATGTAAGCCCTGAATTATGGAACGCTGAGGGGCAATGTGTGAAAGGTAACTCCGAAGAAGTTAAAGCCATCAACCGCCGGTTAATCACCCTAAAATCCGAACTACAGAAGCATTACAGCCTATTGGTGACAAGCGGAAAACCGGCAACAGCGCAGGCTTTGAAAAATTCCTTTCTGGGTATTGTGGAACATAAAAGGACATTATGTGAAGCTATAGACTTCCATAACAAGCGATTCGGGGAGAAGGTGAAGGCAAAAACCAAATCGGCAAGAACGCTCAAACGCTTTGAGATCACGAAAGACAAGATAGTGACTTTTCTTAAAAACTATTTTCATGTGTCAGATATGCCTTTGGGGGAAATCAAATTTTCATTTGCCCCGGATTTTGAGCATTATCTCACTACTACTGAAAAACTGGGTAGTAACACAGCTATGAAATATGTAAAGATTTTAAAGCAAATGCTCAAACTTGCGGTAGATCAGGGTTGGTTATCTGCTAACCCTCTTGGCGGCTTTAAGTGTAGCTATGTAGACCCGCAACGGGAGCGGCTTACAATGGATGAAATTATGACCTTGTATAACAAGGAACTTATTCCGCGATTGGCCGAAGTGCGTGATATTTACCTGTTCTGCTGTTTTACCGGCTATGCTTACACTGATGTACTGTATCTTACGACAGACAACATTATTACGGGTATTGATGGTGAAAAATGGATAGTAAAGGAAAGAGCGAAAACCCTGACCCCGGAACGTGTGCCGCTTCTACCTATCGCGCTGGAGATAATAGAGCGTTATAAGAATAGTCCGTATTGCCAATTATATGGCCGTTTATTGCCTGTAAATAGTAACCAGCGGTATAATGCCTACCTGAAAGAGATAGCAGGTATATGCGACATTAAGAAGTATTTAACGACCCATACGGCCCGCCATACCTTTGCTACCACCGTAACACTGGAAAACGATGTGCCGATAGAAACTGTAAGCCAGTTATTGGGACATAAGAGTATCCGCACCACGCAGATTTATGCGAAAATTACCCAACAGAAAGTAAGCAATAACATGCGGCTTTTACGTAAACGCCTGTTTGGCGAAGGGGTGGCATTACAGAAGCGGAGCGTTTAACCTGGTATCGCTGCCGCGGGCTTGCGCCTTATGAACAAATGTTTTTGCAACGGTGGACTACTACCGTGCTTCAGTAGAAAACATTTGTTCATAAGGCGCTTTTACTTTCCACAATTAGTAGCAGATTATTATTGCGTGGGCTTTTACGGTTGATACATTTTTTCCATTTCTTCTCTATAGTATTGCTCTATGGTATCAGCATAGTCCGTATATTTTTGAAATACAGCAGCCGTGTATGCCAGCAAAGTTTCAACTTCTTTTAGTAGTTCATATACTTCTAATATATTAACGGTTTCGCTATGTTCGAATGAATCTTCCTCCTTTTTGTCGACGGGGTAGCGAAAGGCGTCGGAGTCCTTATCCAGTTTATCAAAAATGGTTGTAAGTTGATCAAGTTTCGCAAAATAATTGTTAAACTCGTCTATCTCGCCTTTGTCAACTATCACACCATTCTCATTTTTAAGATTTTCTATTGTTTTTAGAATATGGACTTTAAATGCATCTTGTAATGGTTTAAGATGGTGAGTATTCGCCTTTACGTGATTATTAACTTTGGAGTATTTTTTGAAATACCTAATATTAGCTTTTAATCCCAGTTCAAGACATTGTCTTACTAAAAACATTATCGGATATGCTATAGTATCAACTGATGATTCTTTTTCTTCAACATGGTTGATTAATACGCCAACTGCTCTTATATAGCTTCCAAAATAGCTCATAAAAGATTGATAATAACCAATGTATGCTTCGAATTTTGCTTTCTTTACTTTATCATTCATAAATTTTGCTTTGATCTAAGATATTAAAAAAATATCTTAGATCAATGTTTTAGCAATTAACACGCGTGTTTGAAGATGTCGTGGAGATGGTATAGGTGGCGTCGCCACCTATACGTTGAGAATGGGTGGGGCAGCTATGCTGGCCCCACCCGTGAAGATTGAAAGGGCTGCCTTCGGCATCCCTTTCGCGGACTCGAAACGGGCTTCGCTCCGTTAGCGAGCGGTGTTTTTGCTGCGCAAAAACCGCTCGCCCCTTCGCTCCCGTTGGTCGCAAAGGGGATGGTGCGGAGATAAAAGCGGAGCTAGTACAGTCGGCGTTGCCACCTGTACGGGGAGATAGGGCAGGGCAGCAAAGCTGCCAGCCCGCAAAGATTTAAGGGGAGGGGCGGGCGCTGGTGAAAAGAAAACAGCCACTGCGTTCGCAGTGGCTGTAGATTTATAATAAGCTAATCTATACGCTATTTCTTTGTCTGCTGCTTACTTTGTAGCAGATCATTTTTTTCTTTTTCACTGGCCAGCAAGCGCTCATACAATTCAATAACCTTATCCAAAGGGTTAAAAATACATTGAAAATTAAAACCACTTTGATCATGAAATGTATTGACGAAATTATTGGCCACTTCCTCACTAAAGTTCTTAATAGCTTCAGGAGTTACCTTCAGTACTTTCGCTACCTGTTCCAATATTTCCAGTTCAACTGTTTCCTTCCCTTCCAAAAGAGAAATTTTCTTTTGATTCCAATCGCTGCCTAATTCAAATGCTAAACCCTCCTGCTTCAGGCCGAGCATTTCCCGGAAACGTTTAATATTCCTTCCTTCGTGTACTTTATTGGGCATATCAGTGTTTATCATAGTTACAAATATAAGGTTTTCAGAAATGCTAAAATATGGAATATCTGGCATAAAATACCTATATAATATGCGTTTTTCTTTCTGAAAGTAGATGTTTAATATATTGAATATGAGGTGGTTATTGTGTATTATTTGGTAGTTGTAAAATCAAAACTATGGAGCATGCAGAAGAAATCCTCTATATACCCCCATTCAATGGGGAATGATTAAAGCTACTAATAAGTGATACGCTAGACTGGTCTTCTGACCTATCGGTTTTCTCAATAGGGAAAAATAGTATATTTACCGTCTAATTAATATATGATAAATTTTTATTAAAATATATTTTTATGATATATGAATTTCCGACGGAGAATGATAGATTCTTTGTACCTGATTCAGGAGTGCAAAAAACTTATGCATCAATAAATCGTACAAAAGGACTTAATAATGATAATGCCTTGTTATTTATAGGAGAAGGTTATCAAAGCGCGTCAATCATTTTGCTAAATGAAATTATTGAGAATCACAATGAGGATTGGATGAAGATCGATAGCCTTATATATCCTATTCTCTTTAGTTTTCGTCATTATTTGGAAATTGTAATAAAGGATACTCTTCGTAATCATAAACTTATTTCAGGGGACACTTATAGCGATGAAATTGGATTCCCTCCAGATCACGACCTTTTTAAGTTATGGGAGAGGCTGAAACCGTATTTAGATAAAACATACGAACATTCAGATACTCATCCTGCGCAGATGACTGTTTTAGAGAAGCTAATAACAGAATTTAACGATGTAGATAAAGGCTCGTACTCGTTTAGGTATCCTTTTAATAGACCTCAAAGAAATAATGATGATATAGTGTTTTCTCTTGAAGCGATGACTATTAATTTATTAAACTTGAAATCTACGTTCGAGAAAATGATTTTTTTGCTTGGTTCTATTAATGAGCATTCAAAGGTTTTGCTTGATATAAAGCAAACAATATAGGATTATAGGTGATGGCCAATTTTGTATTGTTTATCAAATGTTACTTATCTTTGCCTATCACTACTCCTGACTATATCGGTTATACGTAATCAGGTTAGCGTCATGGTTAGCAAAAATGCTCACCACTATCAAACACAGATTTTACAAGGCATTGCGAAGATAAAGATGATCCCAGCGGGATCACTACAAGATTATCAAAGGAAATTAAAGCCGCTTAAATCGTAGGATTTATGCGGCTTTTCTGTTTTTATGATAAAAAGATAAATCATAAAAAACGAATGGATCAAGTTGAATAATTGGGGGATTAGGTAAAAATTAAGCATATAGTTTGGTTAACCTGTAGAGAAAAAATTCAACGTCCCGTACTCCTCTGAGTGCATTTCTGAAGGACTTTATCTTGGCATTGAAAGATTCAGCAGCGGCGTTAGTTGCCCGGTTATTGAAGAAGTTGAGAATACCTAGATAATGAGTTCTCATAGTCCTGGCAACAGTTTTAAAAGATAATATTCCTGCTTCTTCTACGTCGTTATACCATAGGGCTAATTTTTTGAATGCATCCTCTTTACATTTACAATTTCTGTAAATTTCACCCAGTCGCAGGGATAGTTGGTAGGATTTATG
>NZ_FNRL01000041.1 GCF_900107795.1 Chitinophaga terrae (ex Kim and Jung 2007) | reverse complement strand
CTTCGGGAGATGGCTCGTTTCCCTGCCTACTATGACCTCGGCTGACTCCCTGTAAAAAAAAACAGGGCCTCCCAGGGTAAGTGTTATCGCTTTCCATCCATGTAGCCGCTGCATTTACGTTGTTACAATCTGTGTAGTATCGGGTTTTTGTTTCTTATGCAACATCACCCTTGTAACCCCGCCTTGTATACAGTTTCTGTTCGTCGGCCCGGATGTTTGCCGCCAGCTTCCTTCAGATTCCACTTTACAGTGGACACCCTTGCTATTGGCTAATGCTTCCTACTACAAAGCGCATTCGGGACTTGCACCCTAGAGATATAACACATGCCTGGCACACATAAAAAAAGGCTGCCCCTGTATGAGGCAGCCCTTTTTCGATATCATATTATTATTTTTCTCTATATCCTTTATTCTGCTTCAGCAAAGGATTAACCTGCAGTTCACGCAAAGGAATTGGAAAAACAGCCTTATCTGCATTATAGGCAAGCTGGCCTAAATTTAATTTCAGACGTTTGTTTGTCCAATAGTCATCACCTTCAAAACATAATTCAAGCCTCCTTTCATTTACCACATCGTCTGCAGTTACAGTAGTAAGTGGAGCCGCTTTCGATCTTGTTCTTACAGTATTCACATCATTTAGCGGAGTATCACCAATAGTTGTGCCTCCCCTTAAATTGGCTTCCGCACGAGTCAGGTACATTTCTGCCAGTCTGATAACCGGGATAGTGCCATAGAAGTCTCTCCACTTATTAGAGGTCATGGTTTCGGGATCCAGAACTGTGTAAAAGCTTTTACGCTTATCGCCATCCCCATACAGCTCTACGAACGCAGGATCTACCAATACCTCTCCTCTTTGATCAAAGCTATAAAAAGTAACCAGGCCATTGTTACTGGTTCCTGCGTTGCTTTGGCTGGTTTGAAGAATAGCAAAGATATCTTCAGTAGAGAAAGTAGTATTGTTAAATTCATTAGCCCAATCCGGCACCAATGCATAAGCTCCTGATTCAATTACAGTATTGGCTTCTTCAGCAGCATTTTTGTAATCTCCCATTGACAGGTAAACCCTTGATAAAAATGCATGAGCAGCATACTTATTAGCCCTTGCCATATCCTTCTTTGTATCATAACTTTCTGGCAGGTTATCTGCGGCAAACTTAAGATCAGCAATCACCTGTTTGTACAGCTCGTCCACTGTCGCCCTTGGCTTTTTACTTTCTCCAAGATCATCACCTGAGAGAACCGGTTTGGTCATGATAGGTACGGCGAGGTTAGTAGTTACATTACCATTGGAATATGGTAACCCGTAAATACCCGCCAATTCAAAAAGGAATACTGACCTTATGAATTTAGCTTCGCCTTCTATTGCTTTTTTATTGGCGTCACTTACCAGGTCGAGGCGACTTAATACAAGGTTCATTCCATTGATTCCTTCATAAGCATTACCCCACATACCGCTAGCGATGGTGCTGTTTTCAGCCACAGTTTGGCTATAAACATCTGCATAGTTCTGGAAGGTTCCAGTATAAATCACGTTGTTATTAGTATAAAGATCTGTAACAAACAGGAACCTTTCTCCAAATCCGTCATAGTTCTGAAGTGATTTATAGCCTCCAAACAAGATAGCCTGGATGTCATTTTCGTTCTTGATCTGGTCGGTCGGTACCTGAGTACCTGGGAGTACGTCCAGTTTTTTGTTACACGAGGTCGTAATCAACATGGTAGCACCAAGCAACAGACCTCCGATATATTTTATTCCGTATTTCATTTCGAATAGCTTTTGATAATGCGATCAAATAAAAACTAAAGCAAAGTCTAGAACTTCACATTAAGACCTACAGTAATTGTTTTTGCCTGAGGAACAGTATAGAAGTCTACACCTCCACCAATGTTACCCTGAGTATAAGTATTTACTTCAGGATCGCTGATATACTTGGTCTTTGTCCACAGGTTATAACCTGCAACATATACTCTCAAACCATTTAACTTAATATGTGAAAGCACTGATTTAGGTATGCTATAGCCAAGCGTTACGTTTTTAAGACGAATATAAGAACCGTCGTACAACCATCTTGAAGAAGGAGCATGAGCTTCACCGGTGTAATAAGCTACCCTTGGAACATCTGTAATGTCTCCTTTCTTCTGCCACCTGTTCAACTGATCCTTGGTTTGGTTATCCAATCCGTTTGCAAAACCAATTGATTGGTATTGACCTGCAAGGTTGTAAATGTTATTTCCTTCAACAAAAGAGAAGAATATGTTCAGATCAAATCCTTTATAAGTAAAGGTATTGGTTAAACCGCCTGTCCAGTCAGGGTTTGATTTACCAACCACCTGGTATTCCGCCTGTGTATAATCGTTGGTTTTCTTTCCTGATGCATCATAGAAAAGCTCATCGCCATTGTCAGGATCTACACCCGCATATTTTGGCATATAGAACACGCCGATCGGCTGGCCTTCAACAGCACGCTGTAACCTGTCGCTGCTTTCCACTACCTGGCCATTGATCTCTTTAACTTTGTTTTTGTTATAAGCCAAATTCAATGTAGTACTCCAGTTGAAATCTTTGCCTACAATATTTTTTGAACTCAGCATGATCTCAACTCCCTTGTTCTCCATTTTACCAACATTGGTATAGAGATAAGGGTATCCTGAAGTCAATGGCTGGTTAGCTCTCAGCAACAGATCAGTGGTTTGTTTATTATAGTAATCAACTTCACCACTTAACCGGTTATCAAAAAATCCAAACTCAAGGCCTACGTCAACTTGTGAAGTATTTTCCCAATGTAAGCGTGGATCTCCTAACTGGAAAGCATTTAAACCAGGCAAACCAGGATAGTTATTTACCTGTAACAAGGTCAGATATTTATTATTGCCAATTTCGGCGTTACCTGTAAGACCATAGCTTGCGCGGAGTTTCAGGTAATTAACCCATTTGCTGTCTTTCAGGAAATCCTCTTCAGACAGTACCCAACCCAATGATCCGGCAGGAAACAGGCCGTATCTTTTATCCGGACCGAAACGTGAAGATCCATCAGAACGTAAGCTAAAGGAGGCTATATATTTCTTTTTATAATTGTAATTAGCACGGAAGAAATAAGAAAGGAATGCATAATCCTGTACGTTGGAAGAACCACCTGTAATATTTACGGCACCGCTAACATTTTTTATAGCGTTGGTTGGATAATCTTCACCCGTTACCCAGTTACCATTATACCTGTTTTGCAGGTAACTCATACCGGCAACCAGTGACAGGCTGTGATCAGTACCCAGTTGCGGATTAAAGGTAAAATAGTTGTTGGTGTTGATAGTAGCATTCTGATCAAAAATGGAAGAACCTTTACCGATACCACGGGCATCCTGAGTTTCTTTACCCAAGAAGGACTCATCAGTCAGGTTGTAAATATCAGCACCTATTTCTGAACGGAAAGATAAAGAAGGTATAAAGTTGTAGTTCAGATAGGCGTTACCGATAGTACGGAAAGTTACCTGAAGGTCTTTTGCATATTTAGCTTCTACTAAAGCATTATAGTATAATGGTTTGTAGACAGGCTCACCGTTTGCATCGTAAGGCTTGGTGATAGGCGGTTGCGCCACCATCTGACCTGGAGTAGAAAAAGCGTTATCTGTTGAAACCCTGGTCAGCTCTGTACGGCTAACACCAAGGTTCAGACCGAAAGACAATTTTTCATTGGCGGTATGTTCAAGGTTTAAGCGACCTCCATATCTTTTAAAACGGTTCACTATCACGATCGCTTCTTGGTCAGAGTAAGTTCCTGAAGCATAAAACCTCGTTTTAGCGTTACCGCCAGAGATTGACAGATCTGCCTGGTTAGTATGGGCCTGATCGCGATAGGCCAGTTTTTCCCAGTTGGTATTGGTTTTATATGTCTGCCAATCGTCATTACCACCTGAAAGGGATTTCAGGTTGTTTTTCATACGATTCTGGTAATAGTCAATGGCCTGCTGTTCAGTTGTCCAACGGGGATTCGCCGGATCCTGATGAGCAAAAGCATATTTACCATCGTTTGATGCTGCTTCGAGTACTAATTCAACATACTCTTTGGCATCCAGAAATCCTCTCAGTTTAGTAGGCTTTGCCCAACCAGTGCTGAGATTTAAATCAACATTGGTCTTGTCGTTGCCTTTACCTCTTTTAGTAGTGATCAGTACAACACCGTTAGCAGCTCTCGCTCCATAGATCGCGGAGGCAGAAGCGTCTTTCAGTACTTCCACTGACTCAATATCGTTAGGATTAATATCGGCGAGCGGGTTTGTAGGGTCGTTGTTCACATCGCCCTGAGGGGCAGATACGATAGGTACCCCATCTACTACATATAAAGGCTGGCTTTCTGCGGAAATAGAAGAAGTACCGCGAATACGGATCTTCATAGCCTGGCCAACTTTACCGCTACCGGATTCGATCACCACACCGGGAGCTTTACCCTGTAAAGCAGTTTCAAATGTTGAAATTGGCTGGTTTTCGATTTCTTTAGCAGAAATTTTAGTTACCGAACCTGTTAAATCCCTCTTGGCAAGGGTACCATAACCCACAACGATCACTTCAGACAGATCCTTATTACCGGATTGTAAAGCAGCGTTAATAGTAGATTGTCCGGCTATGGCTACCTCCTGGTCAGCGAATCCTATAAAGCTAAAAACTATAGTGGTAGCTTTTGAGGGTACTGATAGGTGATAGGTTCCTGTAGCATCTGTAATTGTTCCTACATTGGAGTTTTTTACCTTCACAGTTACTCCAGGTAAAGCAGAGCCGTCTTTCGCATCTGTAACCTTACCTGTCAATTGAACTTGGGCAAACGAGAATATGCTTAGGATTAGCAACATCCCCACCATCGAAAAGAATCGCAACATGGCTTTGAATGTTTAGATTTTGAGTTATAATGACAGCAGTAATAAAAACAAATTTTGGTTGTTCGGTTAAATACTCTTGGGCATTCTATATTAACAACATAAGCAAAAACACAAAATGAAATCTAAAGCGGCTACTTCAATTTCATGGTTTAAAAATATAGATAATTTCTCAATTCTTTAACAAAATGTTAAGAATTAAATGAATTTTCCTCATTTGTACCAATGTACATATATAAAAAAAGGCGGCTATATGCCACCCTTTTTATCTTGATCCTATTTTTATATGCTTTTTTTAGTCCCTGTTCCTCGCTCCCATAAATATTAAAATATACTGGAACAAAGTCGCCATTGATGCCAATGCAGCCACCACATAAGTCATTGCTGCCCACCATAATGCATTCTTCGCTTTGTCATGCTCGGCCGGCCTCATTACCTGGCTTCTGTCTAACCAGGCCAGGGCGCGTCTTGAAGCGTCGAACTCTACCGGCAGGGTAATGATCGAAAACAAGGTGGTAGCGGCAAACAATATAATACCGCCCAGCAATAACTGCGGGAATACATTAATTAACAATATCCCCCCCAACAAAACCCAGGAAACAATGCTGGAGCTGAACTGCACAATAGGCACCAAACGGGATCTTAACCCCAACCAGGGATAAGCCGCCGCATGCTGCACTGCGTGCCCGCATTCGTGAGCCGCCACAGCCGCCGCTGAAACGTTAGCCCCATAATAAACATCCGGGCTCAGGTTTACCGTTCTATCGGCCGGGTTATAGTGATCGGATAAAAAACCCTCGGTCGCCTGTACGCGGACATCATATATCTGATTGTCTTTCAACATTTTCTCAGCAATTTGCTGTCCTGTCAGACCCGAAGAAGTGGGTATTTGGCTGTAAGCCTGGAACTTACTTTTCAGAATATAGCTTACAAGCATGCTGATCCCCACAAAGATCAGTGATACAAACAGAATTCCAGGTGTCATAGTCTTTCAAATTATGCCTAACGCAGGCACAAATACCTCTCCAATCCACCCGTTTTAAGTTTTATTTAGCACTTCCCCTGACATCCCATCCTTTTCCTGATGAAAAAAAATATTTAACACTGCCATATTGACAAAATGGACAATTTTCCCCCTTGGAGAGGCTCATTTGTCATTGATAAAAATTTATTTTATTAGAAAAAATTTATATACAAAAATCATAAACATCACCTCTATCTATCAACATTTTAGAAGGGGTCATTGAAAGTAATATTGGATAAAAAATCGGCCTGAAACGGGCATTGGCAGCCACTTTGTAAGATTGGCATCAACAGTCAAAAGTTATTCACATCAATTAAATAAACTTTTTTATTCTGAAGCCATTTTGTAATTTAGACCTGAATTTAATGGGTTAGTAAGTAGAAAGAGTCAACGGAATCTTCCGTTTGGCTCTTTTCTCTTTTTATGACTTTTTAGTTCGTTTTTACCCCCCTTTTTTATCCAACCGTGAAAAAAACCTGTTACTTTGTAACCCATCCTTTTAAAAATTTATGAGTAAAATAAGAACGGCCTTTTTTTGTCAGCAATGTGGTTATGAAGCAGCAAAATGGAATGGAAGATGTCCAAGCTGCGGCGAGTGGAATACTTTTGTTGAAGAAAAAGTGCAGAAGGATGCTCCTTCAAAAATCCCGGACTGGAAAAATAGCAATGACGCCAACGGACGTACGCAAAAGATCATCAACCTGGCAGATGTTACTATCCGGCAGGATGAACGTATCCTCACCCCCGACAATGAACTGAACAGGGTGCTGGGAGGCGGTATAGTGGCCGGTTCTCTCGTATTAGTAGGCGGAGAGCCTGGTATCGGAAAATCTACTTTGTTCCTTCAAAATGCACTGCAACTTCAGCATATTCGTACGCTTTACATCAGCGGCGAAGAAAGCGAACAACAGATAAAAATGCGTGCAGATCGCATTAGGATCACCAACGACCAGTTCTTCCTGTTAACAGAAACATCTACTCAAACCATCTTCCAGGAAATCAAAAAACTGCAGCCACAGTTAGTGATCGTCGACTCTATACAAACCTTGCATTCCCCCTTTATCGAATCTGCTCCCGGCAGCGTTTCGCAGATACGCGAAACAACCGCCGAATTGCAACGTTTTGCCAAAGAAAGCAATATCCCCGTATTCCTCATCGGGCACATCACCAAAGACGGCTCCATCGCAGGCCCTAAAGTCCTGGAACATATGGTGGATACGGTATTACAGTTCGAAGGCGACCAACATTATGCATACCGGATACTCAGGACTATCAAGAACCGCTTTGGCTCTACTGCCGAACTGGGCATCTACGAAATGACAGGAACAGGTTTGCGGCAGGTAACCAATCCTTCTGAAATACTTATTTCCCAGCGGGAAGACCTCCTGAGCGGCGTAGCTATTGCCGCCACCCTGGAAGGCATGCGCCCATTGCTGGTGGAAGTGCAGGCGCTGGTTACCCAATCAGTATACGGCACCCCGCAAAGAACGGCAACAGGCTTTGATCTGCGCAGGTTGCAGCTGCTCCTGGCAGTATTGGAAAAGAGAGGCGGATTCCACTTTGGGGTAAAAGATGTTTTCCTCAATATCGCCGGCGGTATCCGGGTAGAAGATCCGGCTATCGATCTTTCGGTGCTCTGCGCATTACTTTCATCGTACGAAGATGTAGCTATTCCTTCTAAAATTTGCTTCTCGGGAGAAGTAGGATTGAGTGGAGAGATCAGGGCTGTTAACCGTATTGAACAAAGGATCGCGGAAGCGGAGAAACTTGGTTTTGAAAAAATTTTCGTCTCCCGTTATAACAAAAAAGGAATTGATTTCAGTAAATTTCAGATCGAAGTAATTGCTGTTGGCAGAGTAGAAGAAGTTTATCAACGTTTGTTCTAACCAATTCTCCATTATGCTTACCCGTTTGTTAACGCCACTGGTGCAGCTATTCTATCCGCATTGCTGCGAAGTATGCGGCGCCGAATTGCCCGCTGCCGCTACCCTTTTATGTTTCCGCTGTATTGAGGCATTGCCCCGGACAGGATTCGAACAGTTTACCGAAAACCCTGTATCCAGGCTGTTTACAGGCCGGGTAAATACAGGGCATGCCTTTGCCGTGTATTATTATCATCATACCTCGGCCCTGCGGCAACTCATTCACCTGTTCAAATATAAAAAACGACAGGATGTTGCTTTATGGATGGGCAGGCAAATGGGGCTGGTTCTAAGTCAAACTACCTGGGCGGAAGAAATAGATATGCTTGCTCCTGTGCCGCTCTTCTCCCGCCGGGAAAAGGAAAGAGGTTATAATCAATCGGCCCTGCTATGCAAAGGCATTGCGGAAGTAATAAAGAAACCGGTTGACAACCAACTGATTCTGCGAAGGCAGTTTACCAGTACCCAAACCAGGAAGAGCAGGGCCGAAAGATGGCAGAATGTGGCCGATATCTTTACTGTTAATTCTTCATTAAAAGACAAACATATACTGCTGGTCGACGATGTGATCACTACCGGCGCAACTACAGAAGCCTGTGCAAACGCTTTGCTGACGCAGGAAGCGAGGGTAAGTATCTGCGCGCTGGCCTTCACCTGGCATTGAGGATGAAAAACTTCCTTTTTTCAACTGGTATTACTACCTTTACTAATGGCCGGAACCGGCTATATTTAATCATGCTTTAAAAAACTCCAAGATGTTCAGACTTGCCATACTTTCAATATTTATGCTTTTCAGCACCTCTCATTTATATGACTTTAAGGTAGATGCAGTTGACGGAGGTAAAATTGATTTCGCTAAGTATAAAGGGAAAAAAGTATTAATCGTAAATACCGCTTCTCTTTGCGGCAACACACCCCAATACAAAGGGCTGGAAGCATTATATAAAAAATACCAGAATAAACTGGTGATCGTAGGCTTCCCTGCCAACAACTTCGGTTCCCAGGAACCAGGAAGCAACAAAGAAATAAAAGAATTCTGCACAAAAGAGTATGCCGTTACATTTCCAATGGCGGCAAAGATCTCTGTAAAGGGAAGTGATATTCATCCACTCTATAAATGGTTAGTGGAAGAAAGCAAAGCCAAACATTTTGAACCTGCAGAAGTTACCTGGAATTTCCAGAAATATCTTTTAGATGAAAAAGGAAACCTGGTAGCTGTGTTTTCTCCAAAAACACAACCAGAAGCTCCTGAAGTAATTGCCGCTATAGAAAAATAGCTTTCAACTAACCTGTTGCCAACTTGAACAAGACATTCTAATATCTCCCGGCTTTGAAAGGCCGGGAGACGTTACAGCCTTTTGTTAAAACTTTGGCAACATTATATGAAAAAAAACTCCAATTTCTACCAACAAGTACTATTTCCAGCTTTCCTGATCCTCTTCGCTTTTGCGGGCTGCCAACACACAGACGATAATCCTCCCCTTTCCTGCCCTAACATGAAAATGATTGTAAACATGCAGAATTCGTCGAGCCTTCTGCAACTTAGAAGCAACGTCATTTTCCGCCAGCATACCGATTCCGGGGGCTTTAAATACATGTCTACCGAAGCCGTTTCGGACTCGCTGAAAATTATTTTCAACCTTCGGGACGGGATGTTTGAAGATCCCAAAATGGTAGACGACAGTCTTCATCTTAAAACCTATACTTTCGTAAAAGGAGTACAGAACAATGGTCTGGTTGTGGTTGCCCTTAAAAACAACGGAGGGTATGATTACCTGGAAACCGACAGTTCATCTATTACACTTACCCGGATGAATCTCAAAAGGCAGACGGTTTCAGGAGAGTTTTACTTTAAAGCTCAAAATGGAGAAGTGACCGGCAATGGCACCTTCGAGAATGCCTGTTACACGCCACTTAATTAACAGTATAGCCCCTTTTCATTAACTTGCGTACATGCTGTTTTCTGAAATCATAGGACAAAGTGCTGTAAAGCAACAACTTGTACAATCAGTTCAAAATAATAGGCTTAGTCATGCCATGATCCTGGTTGCTCCCGAAGGGGCAGGCGGATTACCGATCGGTTTAGCTTTCACCCAATATCTTGTTTGCGAAAACAAACAGGCCACCGATGCCTGCGGGCAATGTGCGGCCTGCGTTAAAGCATCTCAATACATCCACCCGGATATTCACTATTCCTACCCGGTTATTCCCCGTAAATCGGGCGATAAACCTATCAGTACGGATTATATAAACGAATGGCGGGAGTTCATCGGCGCCAACCCTTACGGCAATGCCTACGATTGGCTGCAATTCATCGGGGCGGAAAACAAACAGGGAAATATTACGGCCAGCGAATGCCAGGATATCCTGCATAAGCTGAACCTGAAAAGTTTTGAAAGCGGGTATAAGATCCTTCTTATGTGGATGCCCGAATACCTGGGCAACGAGGGAAACCGGCTTTTAAAGCTGATAGAGGAGCCGCCCCAGAACACGTTATTCATACTGGTGGCCGAAAACCAGGAACAGATCCTGGCCACCATCCTTTCCAGGACTCACCTGGTTAAAGTGGGTGGGATACAGAAAGAAGACCTGGTCAAGGCACTGGAACAAAAAAACCAGGTGCCAGCCCAGAAAGCCCAGCAATTGGCAACTATTGCCTTGGGGAACTACAGGGAAGCTTTGTTCCTGCTCCGGAACTCGGAAGATGATTACCACGAACTCCTTAGAAACTGGCTGAACCACCTGTTCACCGGCAACAGGATAGCTTTACAGGAATGGATTGAAGCTATTTCCAGTGCCAAAACGGGTAGGGAGAACCAGAAGCAGTTCCTGCGGTATTTTATTAACCTGATAGAACATACCATCAGGTTGCAATATCTTGATAAATCGCTGTTGGGATTTTCGCCGGAAGAAATCGACTTTGCCACGAAGCTCAGTAAACTGGCCAACCACGAGCAACTTGCGGCTATAGCCGAGGAGCTTAATAATGCCAGTTATTATATTGAACGAAATGCTAACGGGAAGTTACTGTTCCATGCATTATCTATCAAGTTACAACATATATTTAAAAAGAAACCTATACCAGTATTGTAATAAGAATGGACCTCTCGCGGGCTTATCAGCTGCTTTTCCCTATCTTTGTTACTTCCGTTCTTTGTTTTTCTACAAGGAAAAATGTATTTTAAGAACTGGTATAACCTGAAATACTTATTTCTAAAATTTAAACTAATTAATAATATGGCTTGTGCCGGATGTGGTACGGGTGTGGATGGTAAGCCAGCAGGATGCAAGAGTAATGGAGGATGCAGTACAGGAGGTTGTAACAGACTGAATGTATTTGATTGGTTGTCCAATATTCCCCTTGGAGATAGCTTAGCACCATTTGACATTGTAGAAGTTAGCTTTAACAACGGCAGCCGCAAAGACTTTTTCAGAAATGTTACCAAACAGTCCTTTGATAAGGGAGAAATGGTAACTGTAGAAGGGGTAAGCGGATTTGACGTTGGAACAATCAGCCTGACAGGCGAATTGGTAAAGCTACAGATGAAGAAAAGACGTGTAGAAGACACGCCCGAAATAAAGAAAATATTACGCCGTTCAACGAACGATGATCTTCAAAGAATGAGTGACAATAAAGCCCGGGAAAAGGAGGCACTCATTAAATCCAGGGCCCTGGCCAGGAACCTGGGCCTGGAAATGAAACTTGCAGAAGTGGAAATCCAGGCAGATGGCCGGAAAGCTACGTTCTTTTACACAGCAGACGACAGGGTCGATTTCCGTGAGCTTATTAAAGTATATGCTTCTGAGTTCAGGGCCAAAGTTGAAATGCGTCAGATAGGCGCCAGACAAGAGGCCGGGAAAGTAGGCGGTATCGGTAGTTGCGGCCGCGAATTATGCTGCTCTACCTGGTTGTCCGACTTCAAAAGCGTTAATACTACCGCTGCCCGGTACCAGAACCTGTCTATCAACCAGGCTAAATTATCCGGCCAATGCGGCAGGTTAAAATGCTGCCTGAACTACGAGCTGGATACCTACCTCGATGCACTGAAAGAATTCCCCGAGGATGCCGATGTCATCGAAACCGCTGCAGGTACTGCTCACCTTCAGAAAAGAGATATCTTCAAAAGCCTTATGTGGTACTCGTTCGAGGGAAGCAACAAACAATACCCTCTGACTATCACGAGGGCTAAGGAGATCAAGTTGCTTAACAAACAAGGCATCAGGCCGGAAGACCTGAAACCTGTTGAAGTTGTTACCAGCAAACCTAAGGAAACAGACCTGGGATATGCAGATGTAGTAGGCCAGATCAGTCTTAAATCTCTCGAAAAAACTGCTCAGAAACGCAAACAGAAAGATAAAGACAAACAAAAGCAACAAAAAGGCAACGAGCCTAAGCAGGCCCAGGGTAAAAATGAACCTGCTAAAATGAAGCAGGACAACAGGCAACCTGAGAAAAAACAAAAACAGGAAGCCCGCCCGCAGCAACAACGCCAGGGAGGCAACAACAATGGTCCTAAACCCGGCAACCAGGGTAACCAGCCGAAACAGGAACAGGGCAACAGGCAGCAAGGACAACAACCCAAACAACAGCCAAACCAATCAGGCAACCAGGGTCAACAGCCTAAGCAGCAGGAAAAACGCCATCCAAAGCATAAACACAAACATCAAAAGAGTAATCAACCTGATAAAGACAACAAATAATCAGGAAGAAATAAAAAGAGGAAAGCTGCCTTATGTAAGGGCAGCTTTTCTCTTTTATATATTTTATCAGACCTCCATTTAAAATAAAAGGCCGCCCAGACGAAGCAGCCTTTGTTAACAATTGGTTTTTGCTTATGAGAAAATTGTAAAACGCAGTATTAAATCTCTTCACAAAATCAATCGCACAGGCGCCTCAAGGGCTTTCGAAAACAAATAGCCTACGCTTCGTTTTCGAATAAAAGTTTATAATAGTTCATATTGGTAGCCTCATCAAACCCTCTTTCAATCATTTCGCGGTTACCGTGTATGTATATATGAAAATTCTTATCCAGCTTGATGATGCTCTTAAACACCTTCTGTTGCTTTTTTACTGCAGGCGCCGAGATATCAAATTCATCAGGAATATCTTGCTGATAATGGTTAGCATATTCGTTTCTGTACTCTTTAAAAGAAGCGATGGCATCAGGATGTCCTAAAACCTCATTAGCAAAATCCTCTAACTGGAATTGTTCTTTCTCTTTAAAATAAGCAGCTGATTTATTTAACAGGTCTACCTGGTCTACCCTATTCATTTCATACTCGCTCGGTAGTTTGGTTGAAATAAACTGTTTGCACATATCTACCGCTGTTTCAGTCTGATGATAACTGTCTTCACGGCGTTGTACCTGTAAAAAAGCGTCTCTCCAATAAACAGCCTCTTGCTGTTTTCCTATACTATCAACAATACTCACTTTATATCCTTCGGCTTCTTCGGTGTTGAAGATCAGGCAACCTTTATCAAGCTTGTTGATATTGATCCCGTCCTCGTAATTCACCTGGTAGTTATCGTCAGATAAGAATACTTTCAGATAAGTATCCCGGTTCTCAGACTTAAATATACCGATTGCCGAAACTTCTTCTCCATCTACCTGGCATTTATTAAAATAAGCGATATACAGTTCTCCTCCTTTGATCTTCGGATGAGTGGAATGCTTATATAAATGCTTGGCAATATTTACTGATTGTTCCTGAAAATCGTCCTGATTAGTAAAGATACGTTTACAATATTGAAATATTTCATTCATTTCCAGGTCTGCATCATGTTTGAACCGAAAATATTCAGCTGCATTAGAAAATGGTTGAATAAAATATGTAATCAGTAACTGACCAATCGTTTCATCCTCCAGCTGCAGGGGTGCTTTAGAACAGATCAACATCTCGTCATTTGAAGCATTTCCCACTTTATGTATGGTTAGCAGCGCCAGGTCTTTGAACTCAGAAACATGAATCATGCACGCAAAATTAATAAATTAGTTGGCAGACCAACGAACAGCCTTGCCTGGTAATTAAATCTTGATAACTTTAACAATCACGCAAAATTCTGATTTTGTTGCTTATTTTAAAGCATTAAATCATGGTCTGATGATAAAAAAATTATACCTGGCCGCTTTGCTGCTTCCATTTACAGCACAATCCTTACTGGCCCAACAACTCTATAAAACCAAAGATCTGACCGCCGAGAACATGTTCTCTTCCAATATTGAAGGTCCCAACTTTGATAAAGCCGGCAATCTATATATAGTCAATTTCCAGCACGATGGTACCATCGGAAAGATAGATCCGCAAAACGGGAACGGGGAAATTTTCGTAACCCTGCCAGACAGCAGTGTAGCCAATGGCGTTCATTTCAACAGCAAGGGTACCATGTTCCTTCCTGACTTCAAAGGACATAATATCCTGATGGTAGATATGGATACAAAGAAAGTAGGCGTTTATGTACACAGCGCGAAGTTTAACCAGCCCAACGATCTCTGTATCAACCGCAAAGACCAGATATTCGTATCAGATCCCAAGTGGGCCGACAACTCCGGCCAGATCTGGAGAGTAGATGCCAATCGCACTCCTGTACTGCTGGAAACGAACATGGGTACTACCAACGGGATAGAATTAAGCCCCGATGAAAAGACCCTCTATGTAAATGAAAGCGTACAGCGAAAAATATGGAAATATAAAGTAGATGCAGCGGGCAATATCTCGGGGAAAGACTTGTTCGCCGAATTTCCCGATTTCGGTTTCGATGGTATGAAATGCGATAAAGCCGGGAACCTGTATGTTGCCAGGTGGGGAAAAGGCGTGATCGCCGTATTATCGCCCGCCGGCACATTGATGCGTGAGATCCCGTTAAAAGGCAAACAATGCAGCAACCTGGTATTCGGCGGCCCCGACGGCAAAACCGTATACGTAACCCTGCAAGACAGGAAAGCCGTCGAAACCTTCAGGGTGCCTATTCCCGGCAAGAAATTCTAGCTTCACGCGGGGTTTCACGCAAAGGGGCATAAGAAGCAAAGAAGCATAAGATAATATTTTAAGGAAAATAAGAAAGCAAAGGGAGTGAAGACTGTGTTATTTATAACATACTCTTCACTCTCTTTGCTTCTTAAAATTCGCTTCGGTAAAAGTTCCTTATGCTTCTTTGCTTCTTATGCCCCTTTGCGTGAAACCCCTGCGTGAAACCTCTGCGTGAAATCAGATGCAAAGGCCGCCGCAAGCGTTGAGCGTTTGGCCGGTTACGTAGCTGCTAAGGTCGGAAGCCAGGAAAAGGCAAACGTTAGCGATATCTTCGGTGGTGCCGAACCTGTTTAATGGAATTTGTGAGATATAGCCATTAGCCGCTTCCCCATCTTTCAGGTAGCTGGTCATATCTGTTTCAATAAATCCCGGAGCTACGGCATTGCAACGGATGTTGCGGCTACCCAGCTCCTTGGCGATGGATTTGCTGAAACCGATGATACCGGCTTTAGAAGCCGCATAGCTGCTCTGGCCTGCATTGCCCATAACGCCAATAACGGAACTCATATTAATGATACTGCCGCTTTTTGCTTTCATCATCGGGCGGATCACCTGTTTGGTCATGTTGTAAACGCTTTTCAGGTTTACATCCATTACTTCATCCCACTGATCAGGGCTCATTCGAAGCAACAGGTTGTCTTTGGATATACCGGCGTTATTCACGCAGATATCTATTTTCCCGAATTCTTTCAGTACATCGGCTATTAAAGTTTCTGTTTCTTCATAGATAGCAGCATTAGATTTATAGGCCTTGGCTTTAACTCCCATGGCCGTTAGCTTTGCTTCCAATGCTTTTGCTTTTTCGTCGGAGCTCAGGTAGGTAAATGCTACGTTAGCACCCTGTTCTGCAAATTTTAATGCGATTGCCTCTCCGATACCACGGCTGGCGCCAGTTACAACAGCAACTTTGTTCTCCAATAATTTCATGTTATAGTTGATAGGTTTTAAGCATTCATATTTTCAGCCGCAAACTTAAGTATCTCTTCAAGGTATTTGCGGTCGTTATTCAATCGTGGTACTTTATGTTGTCCTCCCAGCTTTCCTTTGCTCTTAAGGAATTCACAGAATGTTCCCTGTGGAAGTACATGAACGGCAGGCATATGCAAGGCTATGCTCTTATACCGTTTTGCCTCATAATCTGAGTTAATGGCTTTCAGCGTATCATCCAGTACCTGCATGAACCGGTTGATATCATCTGGCGCTTTGTCGAATTCTATTAACCATTCGTGCCCTCCGTTCCCCTGCTCGCTGAAGTATACAGGAGCTGCTGTATAGTCATTTACTACAGCGCCGGTTGCCTGGCTGGCCTTTGCGATGGCTGTATCTGAGTTTTCAACGATCACTTCTTCTCCAAAAGCATTAATGAACGACTTGGTACGGCCGCTTACTTTGATCCTGTAAGGCAATAAAGAGGTGAATTGTACAGTATCGCCTACCAGGTAACGCCAAAGACCGCCGTTGGTGCTGATCACCAGGGCATAGTTCTTACCCAGCTCCACTTCTTGCAATTGCAGCGTCTGGGGATCTTCTTTTCCTAATTCCTCCATCGGCATAAACTCATAGAAAATGCCATGGTTCAGGAAAAGCAGCAACCCTTCTTCCCCTATTATATCCTGTGCGGCAAAGAAGCCTTCAGAAGCATTATAGGTTTCCTGGTAATTCATCATCGGCTTGCGTATGAGCCTATGGAACTGTTCCCTGTATGGAGTGAAACTTACGCCTCCGTGCATGTAGAGTTCCAGGTTGGGCCATACATCTGCCAGGTTATCCGTTCCCGTTAGTTCAAAGATGCGTTTGATAAGAACGATGGTCCAGGTAGGAACGCCTGCAATGGAAGTTACATTTTCATGTATCACGGCATTGGCCATACGTTCTATTTTCTCTTCCCACTCGTCCATCAGCGCTATCTCGAGGTCAGGGGTCCGGATCATGTTGCCATAGAACGGCATATTCTGCAACATTACGGCACTCAGGTCGCCAAAATAAGAATCGCTGTTCTCTGAGAGTTTATTAACCTGGTGGCTGCCGCCTATAACAAGTGATTTACCTGTAAAAACATCTGAATCAGGGAAGTTATTATAATATAACGAGATCACGTCCCTGCCTGAGCGGTAATGGCATTCGTCCAGGCTTTCCACGGTAACGGGAATGAATTTGCTTTTATCGGCAGTTGTACCGCTCGATTTGGCAAACCATTTAATAGGCGTGTTCCAAAGCACATTTTGCTGGCCTTCCATCGTGCGTTGTATGTATGGCTTGATAGTGTCGTAAGTATGAATTGGAACTCTTTTTTTGTATTCTTCTATTTTATAAATATTCGAAAATCCGTATTGTTTACCGAATTCGGTGTATTGAGCGGCACTGATAAGGTTCTGGAATACCTGCTGTTGAACTTGCACAGGATACTGCATGAAATACACGATACGGCCCATGCGTAGTCTGGCTAGCTGTGATATTGCAGGACTTAAAATTCTCATATAGGATGGTGTAGAATTATATTTTTACTGTTTAGCTGCTTCTCCAAGGTAATCTTTGCGTCGAAGAATGAAATTCTGGCCAAGATACACTTTTCTTACCTGTTCATCTTCTGCCAGCTCTTCAGCGGTTCCGGATTTCAGGATCTTGCCTTCAAAGAGCAGGTAGGCTCTGTCAGTGATGGAAAGCGTTTCCTGCACGTTGTGGTCTGTGATCAGGATACCGATATTTTTGTATTTCAGTTTGGCTACAATAGATTGGATATCTTCTACGGCAATAGGGTCGATACCTGCAAAGGGTTCATCCAGCAGGATAAACTTTGGGTCCACGGCCAGGGCCCTGGCTATTTCTGTACGTCTGCGTTCTCCACCGCTTAATACGTCGCCGGGGCTTTTACGCACATGGGTTAGCCTGAACTCTGTGAGCAGGCTTTCCAGTTTATCTTTTTGTTCGGCTTTAGAGAGCTTTGTCATCTCTAAAACTGCTGCTATATTATCTTCCACACTTAATTTACGAAATACTGAAGCTTCCTGGGGCAGGTAACCGATCCCCATTTTCGCTCTTTTGTACATTGGCAGCTTGGTGATATTCTGACCATCGAGGTAAACATTTCCCTCGTCGGGCTTGATAAGCCCCACCACCATGTAAAACGATGTTGTTTTACCTGCACCGTTAGGCCCTAACAGCCCTACAATCTCCCCTTGGGATACCTCCACAGATACGTGGTTTACCACCGTTCTGGCGCCGTAACGCTTTACCAGCTGGTCTGTATGTATTCTTAATGCCATATGATCAAACTTAGCAAAAATAAACAATTCATTCAGTTAGCCTAGTTATAGTTCTCCTAAGATTAAAAATGATCTGATTATAATTGGGGGATATATTATTTTTGCCCGCATAAATTTTATAGGGATAATTAGACTATTATCTATCCAAATCCCTAAAGACCAACAAAATATGAAAGTTACTGAACATATTGCCAAAGCTAAGGATACGCTCATTTCTTTTGAGATCCTTCCCCCCCTTAAAGGAAAAAGCATTGAGTCGATCTACGACCACCTGGACCCATTGATGGAGTTTAAGCCCTCTTTTATCAATGTGACCTATCACCGTAGCGAACATATGTTCAAGAAAAAGGCGGATGGTTCCTTCGAAAAGGTAGAGATCCGGAAACGCCCGGGTACTGTAGGTATCTGTGCCGCAATTATGAACCACTACAACGTTGATGCAGTGCCTCACCTTATCTGCGGCGGGTTCAGCAAGGAAGAAACCGAAAACGCCCTGATCGACCTGAATTTCCTGGGCATCGACAATGTTCTTGTACTCCGCGGTGATGCGCCAAAGAATGAAACCTTCTTTGAGCCCGACCCGCACGGGCACAGCTATGCCATCGAATTACTGAACCAGGTAGCACAAATGAATAACGGCGTATACCTGGAAGATGACCTCCAGGGCGGTGTAAAAACCAACTTTTGCATTGGCGTGGCCGGCTACCCGGAAAAACATTTTGAAGCTCCTAACATGCAAACAGACATGAGCTACCTGAAAAAGAAGGTAGAACAGGGAGCAGATTATATAGTTACCCAGATGTTCTTCGATAATCAAAAATTCTTTGATTTCGTAGCGCGTTGCCGTGAAATGGGCATAACGGTTCCTATTATACCAGGTTTGAAACCTCTGACCACCAGGAAACAGATGACCATGCTGCCAAGGATCTTCCATGTAGACCTGCCAACAGATCTTTCTAACGAAATCCTGAAATGCAAATCAGATAAGGATGTAGAATTGGTTGGAACTGAATGGCTTATAGCCCAGTCGAGGGAGTTGAAAGCATTTGGCGTACCTGTTCTGCACTACTATACCCTGGGCAAACCTAAAGTAGTCCAAAAAGCAGTGGCTGCAGTATTTTAAAGTTCGGCAAAAAAAAATGCCATCACGTAGATACGCAGTGGCATGTCCCATAACTGTCACACTTTTAATAATAATTTTAATAACTAACCTATAATCAGAAACCGTTTTATCGGCTTCCTCGGTTATAAGACGCGCCAAAAAATATCATCCCCTATGGGGACCAAATAAAAAATAAAAAAGAGCCGGTAACCATGGTTATCGGCTCTTTTTTATTGTCGGATCAGTAACCGGCTCCGTCTAAGGAGGCCATCGTCTAAAAATTTTATAGGTCTGTCCCCAACAGGGAATCGCGTTTACCAGTCTTCCCTGTCAAACAAAATTCCCAGTTTCACGCCATAGAATTGGTTCTTAAGCTCTCCAACGCCTTTGTCAACATCCACCAATCCCCTGCTGTAATGGAAGCCAAGGGTCAGGAAGCAGTTAAATTCCACACCGGCGGTTGCATCCACTCCTGCGTCCCACCTGTGCAATTCAGAACCGGTGCCCATGACATTAGGAGTTGCGTTGAAGTTGATCCGCTGGAAATTGGATTGTACCTTGTTTCCGTTCTCATAGATGTCTACCTTATAACTACCTCTCACGCAATAGGCGCCATATGGGCCGCCGCCAAACACGATCTTGCCAATACCTGTATTTATCTTGTAGACGAAGTTCACAGGAAGCTCCAGGTAGTTCAGCTTTACCCGCGAGACATCAGTTGTAATAATATAATCCGGATGTGGGTTGCCTAACCCTACCGTAGCGCCTTTTATTGCATAGTTAGCGCCAACCTGTATGTAAAAATTATTTTTCAACGGAACGTTGGCATAAAGCCCTGCTGTCCAGTTGTCGGAACTTGAAGTCCGCGATGATGGGGATGTTGATACAAACTCGGTTCTTAAAAAGCCTCCTCGAACACCTAGACTAGTTTGTCCGAAAGCTGAGGATGCAATGCTTGTTGCCAGAATCAGGGTAAAAAATTTCATCAGTAGTTCGGTAAAAAGTAATAATTAATGGATTGCTCACACGACGGATGATTGGGGAAAAGATTCTTCTATAAAATGGTTACTGTTAATCCCTACAAACTTACACAAACGTTTCGACTTTAATTAAAAAAACCACCCTGTCAGCGGGTGGTTTAATAAAAAAATCATACTGTAAACTAACATTACCTTCCGAACTTATAACCTACAGAAACGCCGAATGAAGCGTTCTTGAAACGGCGGTCGTTATCGGTGTTGTAGGCCGTATTAACTAATCCAAGGTCGCCGTTCAGGCCAAAAAACAACCCCGCTGGCAATTCGTAGCCGATATTCAACCCCAATCCGCCATCGAAGCGTTTCTGTCTTAACAACAGCGCTTCCTCGTTGTATACATCCAGGTCGCCGAAGCCGGTATCTTTTATTTTACCGCCAACGCCTACAGCAACATAAGGACCTACTCCCAGCACCATTCTACCGGTTCCTACTTCCGGTTTAAAGGTGAAGAGAACAGGCAATTCCAGGTAAGAAAGGTTTGTTTTCACATCGCTGTTTTTTGCCTTGCCTCCTTTTCCGGAGTATAACAGCCCTGTTCCCAGGTAGAAATCTTCTGCCAGGGGAATATCTACTGTTATTCCCGCTCTCAGGTTAGTGACTATTTTGCTTGTTTCTTTACCACTGTTTAATGCGGCATTTTTTGCGGTAATACTGGAAAACTGGGGACCAGCTACTATACCCCATTTAGCCTGACCAAACGTGATTGTAGCCATTAACAGAGCAGCTACAGATAATAAAACCTTTTTCATGATTGTTAATTTGAATGAATTAGGAAGCGGTACCCACAGGTCGGGAGGTACCGCTCGAGTTTTTTTGTTTGCCAACAAATGAATGAAACCTGTTTGTGCTTGCCATCTTAAACACAGAGATCAGATATTTGTTCGGGGTTACTTATTTGCGACCGCCAAAAAGGTAACCTACAGAAACACTGAATACCCTGTTTTTACTCTTTTCATCGGAGCTATTCTCCTGGCCTGAATAAATTTTATTAAATCCTATGCCATATTGCGCTGCAATGAGGAAATTGCTGATTTCAGCACCCACCTGAACGTTACCGCCCCAGTCGAAACGCCTTAACTTATTATAGGCGGTGTTAGGATCGTTGTTGAAAGGAGTGTCGTCGTCCCATTTAATGCTGCTGGAGGTAGTGGTTGTAACGCCTGCCAGTACGGTTTCATACTTTTGTTTACCGGCAACCCCAAAAGCAAAATAAGGACCGACGCCGGCAAACAGGCTGGCCTGTTCGCTTAACGGAAGTTTAGCCACAAAGTTCAATGGGATCTCTATATAAGAAGGGTTCAGCGTATATTTCGCATATGGATTAGTGGTAGAGTTACGATCGCCTGTTTCCAGCTTGGTACCCTTTGTCGTATAGAAAACTCCCGGCTGAAATGACAAGATCCTTGGAACTAACGGCAGATCGGCAATTGCACCGATATTAAATCCGGATAAGGATCTGCTATCTTTTGTTTCACCTGTATTACTAATGGTTATGTTAGACAGGTTCCATCCACCTTTGATACCCACCCGGGCCTGTGACATTGCAACTGCTGAAAAGCCTAAAGCCACCAGTGTGGTAAAAATCATCTTCTTGATCATAGTCGTTGGTTTTATGGTTCACTTGCCAATATTCCAAGACTATGCCAAAGAAACGTTAATTTTTGCTAACTGATTGAATATCAGGTTCGGCCGCGGCATATATTCCACGATCTACACGCTTAATTCTACAATTTTGCGTTATCTTTTTTAGCGGTATTCCTGTCCAAAAACGCCTGCAACTGCTCCACACCCAGTTTTTTAGCTACAATTTTTTTCTTTTCATCCAGTAAATAGATCATGGGGGTACTATAAACGTCGTATAGGCGTCGGTAGTTCGTAGCAGCTTGCGGCTCATAGCCGTGTACCCAGCCTTTCAGGTTATGCTCCCGGATGAATTTCAGCCATTCGTCCTGCGTTCCTTCCGTTTTAATACCGATCATTGACACGCCTTTATTTTTCCAGCTTGCCTGGTAGGCTGAATCCAACCTTGGTATTTCAGTTTTACAGTGGCCACAGGTAGGGTCCCAGAATACTAATACCGTGTATTTTCCGGGGGTTTTATAGAGAGATTGCAGATGTGCTGTAGTATCCTTGAAATCGAGCTGGGCTGCCTGCTTGCCGATCAGGTTGGGGGCAAGTGCATAGGCCCGGTCTATGATCTTGTTCAACTGGTCTTCCTTCAGCCAGAATGCATCTCCAGCTACATAATATTTCTCTACCAGGTGTACGAAAACCGCATCCATACCCATATACGGCGAAGTTTCGTATTGATAGGTCAGCCACCAGAGAACAAATTTGAATGTTTCTTTGCTTTTGCGTGTACGGGCCAGCAATGCATCGCATTCAGGAATAATAGAATCGGGCACCGGGGCTACCAGCTGGTTAAAATACTTTGCCAGCTTGCCTTCCAGGATTGGCGTACGAACCAGCCTGTCGCTTTGCAGGTCTACATTATCCCAATAATGCCCCTTGAAGTAATGGTAGCCAAAGAGCGAATCGCCCTTGGGTTGTTCTTTGGGTACTTCTGGTTCTTTCATTGCCAGGAACATAGTAGCGAGTATGGTTCCCGGATGTTCTTTGATAAAGTTGCTCCTGAACTGCTGGATTTTGTCGCCCAGTTCTTTCTGCAGGGGAGCCGCTTTTGCAGAATCGGCAGCCGTTTTTGCCGCCGCCAGCTGCTGCTGGATACCCCTGCTTAGGGCCTCCTGCTCGGCCAGGAAACGGTTGTAAGAGAGGAACAACTCATTGTCGGGACTATTCTTATAAACTGTTTTCCGTACCAGGTCTGTGGTATCAATGGAAACGCTGAAGGTTTGGTGTTTGTCGATTAATGTTTCTATGTATTGCTGTTTGCCAGGTAATACTACCAGGTAAATGCCGGGGAGCAACTTTTCTTTCCCTTTCAATATAACCTGTCCGGACTGGGAAACATCAGCAGAGTCGGCGAGGTAAGTGGCTTTTCCCATGTAGTGAGCCAGGTAGAGTTTTCCGCTGGTATAGTTCTTCAGTTGGATAGTGATCTGGTAGCCCTGGGCGTGCAGTTGAACAGCACCGCTCAGAATGGCTACTAATAGTATAAATATCTTACGCATATTATTTAGGAGCAATATGTAAAAATAAGGCTAAAAAGTTAATTCGGGAAGTTGATTCTCCTGCTAATTACGGGAATTCTGTTAAAGGATTCAGCATTTACAGTTACCTTTGCAGCCGTGAGGAAAAAAAATGTAGTATTAGAAAATGTACCTGTTACTGCCTATGCGGCAGAAGGTAAAGCCCTGGCCCGTTTGGACGGAAAAGTCGTTTTTATAGAAGGGGGTGTTGTACCTGGTGATATTGTGGATGTGCGCCTCAGCAAAAGCAAAAAAGACTGGGCGGAAGGGAAAGCTATCCATTTCCATAGCTATTCCGAAAAACGGGTAACTCCTTTTTGCCAGCATTTTGGCGTCTGCGGAGGCTGCAAATGGCAAATGCTGCCTTATTCCCAGCAGCTGGAATACAAACACCAGCAGGTAACTGATAATCTGCAACGGATAGGAAAGTTAGCCTTACCAACGATCGATCCTATACTCGGAAGTGAACACACCGTGCATTACCGCAATAAACTGGAGTTCACTTTCAGCAATAAAGCTTTTATTACAAACGAAGAGATCCAGGCCAATAACGGGGAAATACCGGTAAAACCAGCCCTGGGCTTCCATGTTCCCAAACTGTTCGATAAAGTATTGAATATCGATACCTGCTATTTAATGCAGGAACCGGTAAACCTCATTAAAAATACCATCAGGGAATATGCTATCAAGCATGAGCTGACCTTTTACGATATCCGTGCCCAGCAGGGCTGGTTGCGCAACCTCGTGATCAGGCTTTGTACCACCGGTGAAATAATGGTCAATCTCGTGATCCATCATGAAGATAAAGCGACCAGGATAGCGCTGCTCGATCACCTGATCAAAACAGTTCCGGCTATTACAACGGTTTTATATACGATCAATCCCAAAGGGAACGACAGCATCTTCGACCTCGATCCAAAGGTTTACTACGGTAAAGGATATGCGGAGGAGAAGCTGGAAGACTTTACATTCAAAATAGGTCCGAAATCTTTTTTCCAGACCAATACCTACCAGGGAGAGGTTCTTTACAAAGTGACCCGCGACTTTGCAGGTTTAACAGGTAATGAAGTGGTTTATGACTTATATTGTGGTACTGGAAGTATTGGTATTTTTGTTTCCCGTAAAGCAAAAAAGGTAGTTGGTATCGAGTTGATCAAGGAAGCCATTGATGATGCAAAGGAAAATGCGGAAAGGAACAATGTAACAAATGCCACATTTTTTGCAGGCGATGTTGTAGATATTTGCAATGACGAATTCTTTGCCCACCATGGCCAGCCGGATGTGATAATTACAGATCCGCCAAGAGCCGGGATGCATGAAAAACTGGTGACTAAATTGCTGGAAATTGCTGCACCCAAAATTGTTTACGTCAGTTGTAATCCTGCCACGCAAGCCAGGGATCTGGCCCTGCTGGATAGTTTATATTCGGTTGAAAAAGTTCAGCCGGTAGATATGTTCCCTCATACGCACCACATTGAGAATGTAGTGTTGTTGAAAAAAAGAGTTTAATAACTAGCAACAATGAACGAGTACAGGCCCGGAAGATTTCAGTACCTCCCGTTAGTGATCAAAAACCTGATGATCATCAACGGATTGGTTTGGTTAGTGCAAATAACCCTGTTGAACAGATTTGGTTACGATCTTAGCCGTCCCTTAGGTTTACACTACTGGGGATCAGAGTTATTCAGACCGCATCAATTTGTAACGCACCTGTTTCTGCACGACCCGAAGAATATTACCCATGTGCTCTTTAATATGTTCACATTGTGGATGTTTGGCGCTACGCTGGAAAATCTCTGGGGGCCCAAACGTTTCCTGATCTTTTACCTGGTATGCGGCCTAGGTGCAGCGCTATGCCACATGGGAGTACTGACATACGAGAACATTAATCTTACAAAGTATGCCCAGGCATTTCTGAACGACCCAACCTATACGAACTTCGCCCGCCTGGACAATAAATTTGATATTGGCAGCAGCTCTTCATTCAGTATGGAAAGCCTGAAAACTGCCTTGCAATACAACAATCCCCAGGCCGTTGATATAGCTGTGGCCTACGTAAGGGAATATGTGCTGGAATACAGGAACACAGCCACTATAGGCGCTTCCGGCGCCGTATACGGTATCCTGTTCGCCTTCGGATATCTCTTTCCAAATGCCTACCTGTATCTCTACTTCCTGTTCCCTATCAAGGCTAAATATGTGGTAGCATTCTTGATACTGGCAGAATTGTGGTCAGGCATTCAGAATTCAGCCGGCGACAATGTCGCTCACTTTGCCCACCTGGGAGGAGCGCTTTTTGCTTACCTGTTGTTACGAGGCTGGACCAAACGCCGCTCCGATTTTTATTAATCAGAGCGTTTTTAAGCGTATTTTTGTACTGAAAAAATTTGTACCATGCAAGCGCTGGATAAAGAGAAATCCCACCTCTCTCTAGGAGAAGGAAGGAATATGGTTACACAATTGATCGTCGTCAATCTCACTATCTTTATCTTCCTGTTTTTCACATTAGTGATCTATCAGATCGAACAGGTAGGAGAACCAAGATTTTACCAGGACATTGTTACCTGGCTGAGAGTACCGGCAGATCCGAATATGCTGTTGAAGAAACCATGGACGCTTATCACTGCCATGTTTACCCATCTGAAAGTACTGGATATTTTCACCAACATGATATGGCTTTGGTGTTTTGGCTCCCTGTTGCAGCAGGTAGCAGGCTATAAACGCATTTTACCGTTGTACTTGTTCGGGGGGATCTGCGGGTTCCTGACATTTGTTATCGGAACGCAGGTATTCCCCGCTTTTCATAATTCAGAACCCGTTACCGGTGCAGCCGGAAGCATCATGGCAATTGCTATAGGCGTTACCTATTTTGCACCGAAATACAAGGTGTTTCCAAGATTGGGAGGCGGAATTCCTGTTTGGGTCATCACATTGGTTTATGCCATACTCTCGTTAGGCACACTTTATACATCAAAACATGCCAGCCATATTCCTGAATTGGTGGGCGCAGGACTTGCAGGGCTTGTATATATGTGGCAGTGGAAAAAAGGAAGGGATCTCGGAGCCGGCTTCAATAATGCACTGTTTAAAGTAAGCCATGCCTTCCATCCCGCCGATGCGAAAGAAACTGCAGATGCATGGCATTCCAATTTCACGTCGTCCGGTCATTCAGACTCCCGGCTTCCTTACAGGAGGATCGGCAAAGTACCTGAACAGAAGCTAAACGAAATTCTTGATAAGATTAACAGCTATGGCCTATCTTCGCTCTCGCCTGAAGAGAAAGATACTTTGCTGAGAGCAAGCAAAACGGAATAAAAGCCTTACGGATATTATTAAAATTTATATTGATTCGGCAGCAATAAATTAATACTATTTATTGCTGCCGAATTTTATTTTAGCGCACTCATTTTGTTACCTCAAATTGCTTGTTACCTATGATCAAAAAGTATTTACATAAATGCCTGCTTTGGAGTAACGCGCTATTGGCAATGTTTCTCGTATTAAGCTGTTTTCTTCCTTATTTAAACCCTGCAAAATACTGGCTGACAGGATTTGCGGGACTGATATTTCCCTTCCTGTTCCTGGCCAACCTGTTGATCCTGCCCGTTTGGGTAATTATCAAACAGAAAAGACCACTGCTCATCACAGGTATTGCAACCCTCTGCTGCCTGCCCGCAGCGTTAACAACATGGGGGCTTCACTGGTTCCGGGATAACGATATCCTCCTACATACAAAAACAGATGGCTCGTTTACCGTAATGACCTATAATACCAGCAGCATGGGGTTGACGGCTTATGTTACCGACAAAAAGAAGGAAGCGGCTATCTATGATGTGATACTTAAGGGCAGCCCTGATATTCTTACGTTACAGGAGTTTTATACAAACGAGCAGCCCGGCAAAGAACAGCATATAGACAGCATCCGCAGTAAAGGCAATTATCCCTACCACTATTTTACCTGCGATAAGATACACTGGAACACCTGGTGCTATGGCATCGTACTGTTTTCCAGGTTTCCCATCATCAATGCACAGGCGATCCCCTGCGGGAAAAGCAAGGCAGGCAGCGGCAGCAGCTTTTTGCAGGCCGATCTGCTGGTGAACCACGACACCGTCAGGATATTTTCTGTACATCTCACTTCGTATATGTTTAACAGTGATGACTACAATAATATGAAGGCGCCAAAAGGCAAAGGGATCTTTTCCAAGATGCGCAATACCTTTTCCCGGCGGTCTGCACAGGCCTTGCAACTGAAAGCGCTGGTTGGGGAAAGTCCTTACCCGGTGATCGTATGCGGCGATTTTAATGATACGCCTGTTTCGTTCACCTACCGCACCGTAAGAGGCGGGCTGCAGGATGTATTCCTGGATACCCAGAAGGGATGGGGACGAACGCTTTCTTACCTCTCTCCTTCCCTGCGTATCGACTACGTGTTACCCGGAAAGAAATTCACAATACATGCCAGCAGCATCCTGCGGACTTACCCTTCAGAGCATTTCCCATTGATAGCCCGACTATCGTTAAAAAAAGATTAACTTTAGTACTTCAACAAAGTTGGAGGCATTGCGATTTTTAAGACTATTTACGAAAGGATTTTTTCTGATTTGCAACATCGCGGTGGTATTACTTTTTTTGGCTGCCTGCCTGGCACCCTATATCTCGCCGGCGTGGTTCTGGCCAATTAGCTTTTTGACACTGACTTTCCCTTTTCTGCTGGCGTTGGTGGTGATATTCCTGGTCTGTTGGTTGTTTTTCAATTATCGTTACGCCCTGCTATCGTTTATTGCCCTGCTGCTGGGCTGGAAATCCATTACCGCCTTCGTGGCTTTTAACCCGCCTAGCGGTAATAAACCGGTGAATGATGATGTCAGTCTTACTGTCATGAGCTACAATGTAAGCCAGTTTGGACTGTACCGGGAGCGCGACAGTAAATACAACCGCCAGACAATGTTTGCCATGATCAAGAAACAGGAACTGGATATCGCCTGTTTCCAGGATTTCTATACCTCCGAAAAAAAGAATGATTTTAATAACAGGGAAGAGATTTCGGAAGAGATGGGATTTCCTTACCGCTTCTTTTCCAGTGACTTTAACAGGAACGGAATGCAACATTGGGGTTCCATCATCTATTCCAAATACCCGATCATTGCATCCGATAAGGTAAAAATGAGCGTAGGACCGCGTAGCGAAAGCCTTATTTATGCAGATATAGTGAAGGGGAAAGATACGATCCGCATTATCAATATGCACCTCGAATCTTACCGTTTCAATGAAAAGGACTACAGTGCCATCCGTAAGATCAAGAACCAGGAAGACACCGGGCTTGTTGCAACCAAAAGCATAATCCAGAAAATGCGGGAGGCGTATATACGCCGCAGTCAACAGGCCGATATTGTAGGTAATTTTATCAAAACAAGCCCTTACCCGGTTGTTGTATGCGGCGATTTTAACGATACGCCTGCCTCTTATACGTATTTTACCATAAAAGGCGACCTGCGGGATGCATTTTTGAGTAAAGGACTGGGAATTGGTCGTACTTTTACCGGGCTGGCGCCAACGCTGAGAATAGACTATATCTTTGCGAGCAGGGATTTCCGGGTAAATAGTTTCAGAAAAATTAACTCTGATCTCTCCGATCATTATCCTGTAATTGCTAACTTAAGCCTGGTTGGCGATCAGCAAAACGATGACGTTGTAAAATAAACCAGTATACTCATTATGAAAATGTATAATACTTTTGTTGCTGAACGATGTTGTTCTCGGAGAATTGTCTTACCCGGAAAACAATATTTATCTTTGCAACCACCAAATTAAAACAGATGCCGGAACAAAACAGCTAATGGCATCGTCAGAACAAGATATGTCAGAACTTAAGATATATAATTCATTACATCGTCAGAAAGAAGTATTTACATCTTTACATCCCGGACACGTTGGTATGTACGTTTGCGGCCCTACCGTTTCCGGCGAATCCCACCTCGGCCACGCCCGTCCTTACATCACATTCGACGTCGTATTCCGCTATCTCAAACACCTGGGATATAAAGTCCGCTATGTTCGTAATATTACGGATGCCGGCCACTTTGAAGAAGAAGGAAGAGAAGCTGTTGACAAGATCTCCAAATTTGCGAAGATCGAGAAGCTGGAGCCAATGGAACTGGTGCAGAAATACACCAACCTATACCATTGGGCCATGCACCAGTTCAACTGCCTTGAACCAAGTATAGAACCTACCGCTACCGGTCATATCATTGAGCAGATCGAAATGATCAAAACCATTATTGAAAAAGGGTTTGCCTACGAAGTAAACGGAAGCGTGTATTTTGATGTAAAAAAATATGCTGCCAATTACGACTATGGTATTTTAAGCGGCCGGGTGCTGGAAGATATGCTGGAAACTACCAGGGAACTGGAAGGGCAGGATGAGAAACGCAACAAAGCTGATTTTGCCCTGTGGAAAAAAGCGCCGCCAGAACATATTATGCGCTGGCCAAGCCCCTGGGGCGAAGGCTTCCCGGGCTGGCATATAGAATGCTCCGCAATGAGCGCCAAATACCTGGGTTCCCAGTTCGATATACATGGCGGCGGCATGGACCTCCAGTTCCCGCACCATGAATCAGAGATCGCGCAAAGCGAAGTTGCGCATGGCGATATGATGGCCAAATACTGGATGCACAATAATATGATCACCATCAATGGTCGTAAGATGGGTAAAGCGTATGGAAATACCATTACCCTGACAGAAATGTTCTCCGGTACCAGCTCCCAGCTCGATAAGCCTTACAGCCCGATGACCATTCGTTTCTTCGTGCTGCAAACGCATTACCGCAGTACGCTCGACTTTTCCAACGAAGCCCTGCAGGCTGCAGAGAAAGGCCTGCAAAGGTTATGGAGCGCTTACGAAACATTACAGAACCTTACATACACCGGCGGAACCGGCGCTATTAATGAAGAACTGGACAAACAGGTTCGTACCTGGAGCCTGGAATGTGAAGAGTTCATCAACGACGATTTCAATACTGCCAAGGTACTGGCCAATTTATTTGAACTCACCCCGGTGATCAATTCACTGAAAGGCGGTCAGATAAAAATGCACGAGATCAGCGAAGATACTTTCAACCTGCTGAAACAAACCTGGAACACCTACCTGGTAGATATCCTGGGTATCAGGATGGAGTCGTACAACCAGGACGACAACAAGCTGGATGGAGTATTGCAAATGCTGATCGAAATGCGGAAGGAAGCAAAAAGCCGTAAAGATTACGCTACAAGCGACAAGATCAGGAACGAGCTGCTTTCTATAGGCATACAATTAAAGGATGAAAAAGATGGCACGGTTTCGTATAGCCTGCAATAAAAATTTCAGATCAGATCATGCACAAAGCACTTAGTATAATGATAGCGCTGGCACTCTTTGCCGGCGCTTGTCAGCAGCCCGATAGCAACAACAACGGTACAGACAGCACCGGAGCCAGCAAGGTAGATAAGATACCGGTAGCGGTGCCGGCTTTCCAGGCCGATTCTGCCTACGATTACATCGCCAAACAGGTAAGTTTTGGTCCGCGGATCCCGAACACCCCTGCCCAGCAGAAATGTGCTGATTGGCTTATCGCCAAGCTAAAATCGTATGCCGACACCGTTTATGTTCAAAGAACAACAGTGATCGGGCCGAATAAAGAAAAGCTTCCCTGCATCAATATTATAGGCAGTTTTAATCCGGCTGCCAAACAAAGGGTATTGTTATTATCGCACTGGGATACGCGCCCATGGGCTGACGAAGATGCTTTTGACAAAACGAAAAAGCTGGATGGCGCCGACGATGGAGCCAGTGGTGTTGGGGTGTTGCTGGAAGCAGCCCGTCAGTTCCGTCACCAGCGTCCTGAAGCCGGTGTAGACATCCTCCTGGTGGATGTGGAAGACTATGGATCTAAAACCGACGAAAACTCATTCTGCCTGGGTACGCAATATTGGGCTAAAAACCCTCATATCCCCGGATATAAGGCCAATTACGGTATCTTATTCGATATGGTAGGCGGACGAGGCAACCAGTTCTTCATGGAAGGCGTTTCCAAGCAATACGCAGGACCGCAAATGAAAATGTTCTGGGATGTAGGCAACCAGTTGGGATATTCCGATTTCTTCCGCTATGAAGATAACGGCGCTTATATTACAGACGATCATGTTCCTGTAAACACTATTGCCAATATCCCAACGTTTGATGTGATCGCCTTGAAGCAGGACAACAACTTTGCTACGCACTGGCATACGCAGAACGACAATATTGATGTAATAGACCGGAAAACCCTGAAAGCGGTTGGGCAAACACTGTTGCAGGTGATCTATAACCAGCCTTTTGCTTATTAGGATGAGGGGGTAATGTTATTTGGAAAGGAGGCCGGCAGGTCTCCTTTTTTGTTTTCTGCGTGCCGGCTACAGCCATTTCAAAAATCCCATTGTATTGTGATTTTCGCTGCAAATACTCACTATGTAAATACAATGCGTAGCATTTGCCTAAATTAGTGCTATGAATGTGCAGGGAAGCATATTTGACGATGAGAATGTAATCAGGATTACGTTACCGGACGGGGAAATGGACTTCTACCCACAATTCTTTTCCGCCAGGGAAAGTGATACCTATTTACAAACATTAATGGATACACTGGCCTGGAAACAGGAATCACTAAAACTTTACGGCAAAGAAGTACCGTTCCCAAGGTTAATGGCCTGGTACGGTAATGCAGGCACGGCATACAAATTTTCAGGAAATACATTTATTCCTGATCCTATGACACCGGAACTAACGGAAATAAAAGACAGGATCTCCCCTTTTAGCGCTCAAACTTTTAATAGTGTTTTAGCTAATCTTTACAGGAATGGAAATGATGCGATGGGATGGCATGCAGACGACGAACCGGAACTGGGGAAAAACCCTGTTATTGCCTCTGTGAATTTTGGAGCTACCAGGAAATTCAGGTTACGCTATAAAAGTGATCACCGCCAAACTTATGAACTGGCGCTGACACACGGCTCCCTGCTCGTAATGAAAGGCACACTCCAGGAATACTGGGAACACCAGATTCCTAAAACCAAACTGCCATTATCCGAAAGGATCAACCTTACGTATAGGCACATCACCCCATAAAAAGTTATATCGCTATGAAGAACCTTGTTTTATTAGTCGGAAATGACATCAATAACCTGTCTTGCGGTTTAAGTTGGAAAGACCTGTTACACGACATCCTTAACTTTTGCCATGCCGGCGACCAGATCGAAATTGATAAGAACAAACCGTTTCCGCTTTTGTATGAAGAAATATTCCTTACCGCCAGCAGGCAGGGAAAGATCAGGGAAAAAGACCTGAAATCCTTTATCGCCATCAAAACTGCGGAAATAAAAGCAAATCATTTACACCAGGCAATCAGGGACCTGCAACCGGCGCATATCCTGACCACGAATTATGAGTTTACCCTGGAAGGTTGTATCCCATTTGAAAATACCAGTATCATCAACGAGAAGTTTTATAGCATTTTCAGGAGATACCAGGTAGAAAACACCACCTATTGGCATATTCACGGCGATTGCCTTAATCCTATGAGCATCAACCTGGGCTTTGAACACTACGGAGGTCAGTTGCAGCTGATGCGGAATTACGTGGTAAGCGGAACTTTCTATTCCAGCAAAGAAGTGCCAAAGGCTTCGCTACTGCGCCGGATACATACCAAACAGGTTTATTACCATTCCTGGATAGATCTCTTCTTTATGAAAGATATCCACATATTCGGATTGTCGCTGGATTTCGTGGAAACAGATCTCTGGTGGCTGCTGACTTACAGGGCAAGGCAAAAATTTCACCACAAGAACATCCCGGTTCATAATAAGATCTATTATTATATACCGGAAGAATATGTTGCCAGCTCTAAGTACAAGCTCGACCTGCTAATGGCTAACGACGTTACCATCATCAGCCTTCCGGGAAGCGATAAAGGGAAATACTATGAATCCATTATCCAGCGTATCGGGAATAAAGAATTGCAATTAACCTAATACTTTAAGTATAAATGTTTCATTGAAAGTAACTTATCCGACAGCATATCCGTTCAGTAACTAACAACCATTAAGTAGTCATTATTGCTTAATATGGCACAGTAAGGTAAACCTCACGCAGTTTTTGGTTGTTAGTTACTTGACTAAATCTATTAAATTATGCTGATCGAATTAGCAATTAGCCTTGTTACCGCCTTTATGGCTCCTGTTCAGGAAAAGCAGGGACCTGTTAAAACTGAAATCATCTTTGTAAAAGAATCTAAAGCTCCCTGTACTGGTGTTGCCCCAATGGAATGCTTGCAGATCAAACGGGCCAACGATAAAGACTGGGGTAACTGGTATGGCGAGATAGCAGGCTTCCACTACGTACCCGGCTACAGGTACAAACTGAAAGTAAAGGTTACACAGAACGATAATCCGCCAGCCGATGCATCGGCTATTCAATATACCCTTGTAAGGATACTAAACAGAACTAAAACCAATGGCGCCACCAACAGCAAGGATGGCAACGCCGCTTTCTCCAGGCGCTGGACGTTGGTAAGAATGAATGGCAATGGATACAAAGACTCCGGTATCTGGATGGAGTTTGACACCCAACAACAACGCGTACACGGCCGCAGCGGCTGCAATGGCATGATGGGAGCCTATACCGTTTCAGGGAACAACATTACCTTTTCCAGGACCGCCGGCACGCTGATGGCCTGCCCCGACACCAACCTAATGCGCCGTGAATACGAGTTCATGAAACTGCTGGGCGATCAGACATTCCAATACCAGGTTTCCGGTTCAACCGTAACGCTGTCTCAAAACCAGCAGCCAGTGCTGCAATTCAGGTTAGGGAAAAAAGGAGAAAATCCGATCCAGAGCGGTAAACATCAAATGATATTGGGAGGAAAAAAGTGGGTGCTTAATAAACTGAATGATACCGACATTAAAAATTCCGACGGAATGTTCCTGCAGTTTGATCCGCAAAAGAAACGCTTCAGCGGTAAAGGCGGATGTAACAATGTTTCAGGCGCCTATAGCAGCACCGCAACCAACATAACATTCAGGCAGGCAATCAGTACAAGAATGGCTTGCCTGGATAATGATGCCATGAAAAGAGAAAATGATTTCCTGAAAACATTAAGTGATAAAACTTTCCGTTACGAGATCGTCGACAAAGTACTGAATTTCTACGACACCAATAACAACCTGGTAATGCAATTCACCGAAGAATCAAATCCCCCGGTTGCCAGCGGCAACACCCGTGAATGGGCATTTATCGGCAGCCGGAAATGGAATGTCATTAAGCTTAATGATGAAGTACTTAGTAATGCCGGTATCTGGTTGGATTTTGATACTGACAAAAAACGGTTTAACGGGAAAGCCGGATGCAACAGCATCGCCGGTAATTATACTACCAACAATGATGAAATTACATTTTCCCGGACGATCAGCACGCGCATGGCATGCCCCGACCCTGCAGTAATGAAGAGGGAATCCGCTTTTATAGCTTTGTTGAGTGATCGTACTTACCGATATGATATTGCCGATCAAACACTGAACCTTTACGACAAGGAAGGAAAAATTGTGATAATGTTCGGAATGCAAAGTAAATAAGCCCCCGTTACAATGGCATGATATCAACTGATATCATGCCATAGAGGGACTCTTATCAACCTTAACTAAAACACTGTGACTACTACTATTAAAGGCTTGCCAGGTCTTTATGGTAAGCAAACTTCATCGCATTGGAAGTATCCTTACCAACAGTTACCACAACAGGAACAATAGTTGCATGTTGCGCCGGCACTTGTACTAAAATATAATTAGCATCCGCCCGTAAGATCTGGGCAGTAACACTACCGAATTTAACCTGTGTCAAATCCTTGTCTGCACTGAATCCATGACCTTTGATCAACAGGACATTACCTGCATCTCCTTTCACGATCGGCATTTCATTGTCAGAATGGATCAAGTTGAATAATTGGGGGATTAGGTAAAAATTAAGCATATAGTTTGGTTAACCTGTAGAGAAAAAATTCAACGTCCCGTACTCCTCTGAGTGCATTTCTGAAGGACTTTATCTTGGCATTGAAAGATTCAGCAGCGGCGTTAGTTGCCCGGTTATTGAAGAAGTTGAGAATACCTAGATAATGAGTTCTCATAGTCCTGGCAACAGTTTTAAAAGATAATATTCCTGCTTCTTCTACGTCGTTATACCATAGGGCTAATTTTTTGAATGCATCCTCTTTACATTTACAATTTCTGTAAATTTCACCCAGTCGCAGGGATAGTTGGTAGGATTTATG
>NZ_FNRL01000027.1 GCF_900107795.1 Chitinophaga terrae (ex Kim and Jung 2007) | reverse complement strand
ATTATCTGGGCAACCTTACGGTTACTAAGTCCTTTTTTCTTTAGAAGGATCAGTGTTCTAAGTTCCATTTTGTCTTTCCGTTGTCCTGCCATGCTGTTGTGATATGTTTATACAACAGCAACTTAAGCAGTTTAATGGAAAGTGGCCCAGTGACCTCCGTTTTCTAAATAAGAATGGCCCAACGACCTCCGAAATTCAGGAGATTTTTTGGCCCAGTGACCTCCGAAATAATTGGCAAATAAAACCGAATTAACTGGCCCATTGACCTCCGTTATAGACACTACCTCCCTGAAATACTGTTTGGCAGTGGTTCCGGGAAGCAGCAGCGTTTGTTGCTGCGCATATTGTGCATACTGCTGATGCCAGGAAAGATGAAGCGCTATTGGTTGCTCCGCCGGCAAAGGATGTTCGCCTGCCACGATAATATCATGAAGCATCAGCGCCAACCTTTTACCATGCGGGTGATACCCCGCTGGCCGCCAGCCCCCGGCCGATTCCCTTCTCAATGCAAGGCCCAACCGCTGAACGAGCACCTGTTCCATTATTGAGGCATGCGGGTCCCATTTTCCATCGCGCAGGTAATACTCCGGCCCGGGGATAGGAAGCCGCCTGAGTCCTTTGCCTCCCGAGGTTTTAACCCGCCGTAACGCCCTGTGGTGAAGCGCTTCCAGGGGCATGGAATAAACAATGGCAGGAAGTTGTGTTGCAGGCGCCTGTACGAAGTTCCGACTTGCATCCACAGCTACATTCATAGCGGCTAGGATACCGGCCGTAGTCCTGATATCATACCGGGGGTCCGATGTTTCAGAAACCGTGCAGAAATAAGTATCCGGTCCTCCTACATACCAGGTAAGCTGGTCTTTCTCCCAGTTCTCCAGGATAAGATCATATACCAGTTCTTCTTTCTTCCCCGCTTCATGGGATGTAACAGAAGCAACTGCAACGTCGGACTGATATGCGGATAGTTGTACTCCCCTGGTTAGTTTGCCGATACCTCCTGCAATTAGTGTTGGCACATAATGAGCAGTAGACCATGGGGCAATGGAATAATGCGCCGGTGAACCTGTGCCCCTGAACGGATGCGCGTCGGTTGCAAACAAGGCCTGGTCGTTGACCTGGTACAGGGGCCGGCCGTTCCTGGCGGGCGTTTCTACCAATACAACTTTCCGGGGGCCGAGATTGGTTTGTACCTGGTCGCCAATTACAATACCGGATATAGGCCCGGCAGATCCGTCGGCCATGAGTACCATCGTATCTTTTCCAAAGCAACTACCGCTGGATGGTTTGTACCAGTTCAACGATCCCCACAGGCAAAGGCTTTTACAGTAGCCATTAGGCTCCGAAACATAAATGCTGCCCGTGATAGGCCCCATAAAGCAATAAACGGTTTCCTTCTGGGGGAATCCGGCGCTGATGATCTCCGCTGCCGAGGGCTGTAACACCGTTCCTGTGATCATTCCAAACCAGGTTGTGTATCTGCCGTTCCACCAGTTATATGGTTGAACAACATACGGCACCTGCATACCTTTGTTCATACACTGGGAAATAACGCCGTTAACATCTCCGGCAGCCAGCAATGATCTGAAAGTGATCCAGATATTAAAAAGGAACCAGGTAGTGGCAGTACCATTATCTCCGCCTTTCGTGATGCTGACATTAATGTTGGTGATGAAGCCGGGATCTGTGATAATATCCAGCAAGAGGTTCCAGGCGTCGTTGGGATTGCAGCCATTCATCAGGTTAGTCCACGCATTGGCAGTAGGAGAATAGGCCGTTTGGTAAACGGCAAGGTAGGTGGCCGCCAGCGCCTGGAAATAGCTGCTGTTGATATTCGACAGGTCATCTGTCAGTTTCGATTCATCCAGTACTATGCCTACGCCGCTTTTCAGGATAGCGTCTGTAAGTACCGGCACCGCGAAATTTCCCCACCAATTGGTGTTGAAATCGTTGTTCACTGCATAAACCATGTCAAAGGCCGTACGGCCGGCTTTTGACAATACTACGCCGTTAAAGAATGCATCCTGGTACCCGTTGTAGGGACCCGAGTATTCGTAGGCGGCGGTGCATCCTGCACTTGGTTCACTGGGCTGCTGAATGATCTTGTTGTTGTGTAAACAGGCGCCTAGTATGTTAGCCAGCGTTGCATACATAGCTTCCATCACTCCTGAATTGGAATAGGCAGGAAGCGCTTCTACCAGGATGATCAGCAACCTCCTGGTGTTATCGTTATATTGTTTGTTTGCGTCAATACGATTGGTAAGGTCGTTTACCAACTCGCTTTGCAGGGAAGGATAATCTGCCATGAGTATAGTTTTATTGAAGCAGGATGGGAAAGAAACATTCTTCTTTCCCCTCCTGTGATCTTGTACATTAAGCTAATTCTAATTGTGCAGCGCCAACGGGGGCTACATTGATAGTGAAAGTTGCGTTTGCGCTTCCTTTTGCATTTGATGCTGTCATAGTTTCGTCTATCCGCAGCACCGACATAGCTTCCTGCCCGTTAGGCTGGATTTCGCCGCTTCCTGTGTTGAATGTCAGGAAGTCGGGTAGTTGATTATTCAATGCGAAAGTAAGCGGGGTGCTTGGAAACAGCCCAAAGGTCGGCCCCCATTTTTGCAGTTCACTGGGTATAGTGTTCTGTTTGAAATTCAGGTTAACCATTTGCATGTAGTTAGGCGCAACTGCCGACATGGTCAGTTGAAAAGAAGTACCCGGGCCGTTAAGGCTGTAAGCTACGCCCGTAGTTGTCTGTACCATGTATCCCTGTGCATACTCGGGGTCGTAGGTCCCGTCGTGTGGTATCACCGGCTGAAACTGCAGCGACAGGCTTTGCAGGTTAGCGCCATCATTGGCTAGTACTGCATTACTGGTCGGCGTAGTATACCAGCTTTGGGTAACCACATCGTTTTTGTCGCCAGGCTTGTTGGTAACAGGCTGGAAGCTGATAGTGTTGTCTTTCATCAGGCTTAGCAAGAGCTGAACGGTGCCGGTGGTACCTGCTGGCTGTACTACTGCGAAGATCTGTGAAAGTCCCACTCCGTCTGTTTTTACCAGCCATACGTATGCAGGCATATAGTCGGTGCTTCCAAGGCCGATGCTGCCGTCATTGTTCGCGCAAAGGCATTGAGCTCCGGTTCCCAGCGTAAAGCCAACCATCATAAGGTTATTCTGGTCGGTTGCTTTATACAGCGTCACATAATCAATAGCCGAGTCTTTAGACGTTACATAGAACCCTGCCTGTTTTACATATTGGTTAACAAATTCCGCTACGGGGTCAGGTTTCTTCCTGAAAACATTCCAGAGCATGAGCGCTAGTCCAGCCAATGCAGCAACAATAGCCAGTGGTCCGGCAACCGTGCAGAAGGCGGCCAGCCAACCGGCGGAGTCGATCAGCGCCTCGCTTACCGCCCATTCGCCGGCGATAGCCAGTAACGACAAAGCACCGCTTACCAGGCTGGCTATATCTGCTCCCAGTTCTATACCAGAATCGCCGGTTGCAATCGCGTAAATCGTATAGCCCATACCCGCAATAATAAATACGGAGCAAATACGTGTGGCGATAAAAGTATCCAGGTTCTTGCCAAATATGGTCACAATCCAGCTATCGTCCTCCCCGAAGCTGCTGGCTACTTCCAGCACATTGTCGACCGTCAGGCTTCCATCTTCTGCCAGTGTTTCCAGGAGACCGGTTTCTGACGACGCTACCCATTTAGCCGCTTTACTACCCGTATTCAACAGTGCGTCGTCCAGTATCTCTGAATCGCCAAGAAATTTCCAGTTTGTTTTACCGTTCCATAATACATTAAACGTTGCGGCTACACGCTGTCCGGGCGCCAAACCATCGGCTGTTGCAACCAGCCATGCCCTTACGCCTCTTTTGGCAATGGAGCCTGCGATCTGCAATCCCATTTGTGCAACATTGGTTACCAGTTCCGCCCTTTCCTCCGTAGAAAGGTTTTTCCAATTAGTGAAATCATAGTACATAGCAAATGCACCCATCGATGCCATTCCCATGACCAATAATCCTCCAAGCATATTGGCAGCGGTAAAAGTCCAGCTTGGGAACTTATTCTCCGCCCACTTAATGAAATACTGGGTCACATATGGGAGCGCCATTACATCGTCTATTATATCCGCGGCTTCCTGTATCACTGCAATACTTTCCCGCAGGATCTCCATTCCGTTCTCCCCGTCGATGATCGCCTGGATCTCTGCTGCCGCTTTTTGTATCTGCGCGTCTTCGTTGTTGATGTTTTCGTCCACAAACGTTTGCAGGTAGTCCCTTATCAGGTCAAAATCCATTGCGTCTCCATTAAACCCATACAGCGTAGGCATAATGTTGGTCGAGAGATACAGATTGAAGTCTGCATTGAATTTTTGTGCGAAGTAACCGGAAGGATCTAACGCTGTCAGCACCGTTGAGTATTGCTGGAACCAGCGCGACAATGTAGAGCCTTCAGTGTTGCCGGTATGTCTCGACAGTTGCAATTGTACATTCGAGAACATAGTTGCAGAGGTGACATAGGTGTATGTAGCAAACGCCCAGTACAGTTTATTGTCTTTTGCGTACTGGCCCATTTCCTCCAGGTTGGCGATCAGGTCAGGTATCAGCTTGGGATCACTGGCTCCATTCGTGCTTACATTAGCCAGTATATCATTTTTGCTGATCTCCGTCTGTTCGTCTATTTCTACATTATAAGCTTCTGCATTATCTATCTGGTCTTGCAGGAACAAGGGAAAACTATTATTGAAATAATTCCATTGATCAGCGAAGAGTTGCTGCGCGTGATAATAGTAAACCTTTGAAGTGCTGACCTCCGACTGCAGCCATGCGGAAGCTCTTGGTCCGTTCATGTTGACGGCATTTTTGTTGTCGCTGTTTGCCATACCCGAGGTAAGTACGGCAGTCGACAAAGAGGTATACCAGGCTGTGGGATCAGAAACACCCGGAACCGGTGAATTGGCGATCCTGGCAAGATTGCCTGATAATACGGGTTGGGCCTGGCCAGGGAAGAGCAGGTTCCACATAGTCGGATCAATGAAACTGTTCATGATTATACCCATGTCGTCTGTCACTGCATCCTGTACCACATTTGTCCAGCCGTTATCGACATACCTGTATGGCGTCATATTCAGCAGATCGATGATATTGAGAGATGGATTGACCACGCCCGTGCAGCTGTTGCTGTCGAAGGCTATGTACAGTCGCCCGCCGCCATAAAGGTGATGCCAGCTTAAAATACGTTCCCGTTTGTCGAATGTCCACGCCTCACGAGGCAACGGAACCTGGTCGATAAACAACTGATCTGTACTGCTGTCATTTTCGTGCCCCCGTATCAACAATAACTGCGAAGGGGACGGGGCATCCTGGTCGGTGGAGGAAAGCGCCTTCCATAACCTCATTTTAATTACCATAGGGAGTTTGTGGGACTCGGGTTCTTTTTTGCGCCGCCTGGGTCGCGCGCTTTGTTTGAATTGGTTCATCATAATGGATATTTAGAGTAAGAAAAAACAATAGGAACGCGTGTCAGCAAAACGATTACTGACAGGTGAACGACGCCCGAAGGGAGGGATCCTTGCAATTACTGTATAAGGGGTGCTTTACAGTTAACGCGCTCGACTTTGCATCAGGACAGCTTTTAAGTTTAGGGTAATTAGATGTCGGAATCTGATTTGGAATTAATGTCGGATAACAGACAAGATATATATTCGATCGGCTGCTATGGTTTGGTTTTAAAATGAAGAAAAAAATATCTGTAAATAGTTATTTTGATATAAAGAAAAAATGTTGATGGTGGCTTGCTTCAGCCTGCTATTGTCGCCTGGTTAAATATTTCGTATATAGGTTTACGTTAGTAATGATAAAAAGTGTTATTCAATGAGTTGATAGACCTGGGATAGGGCGCGTGATATTTATTTTGATGTCAACTTATCCTGTGAATATGTACTGCATTTGATCTCTGCTTTAAATAGATTATTTTTAGGATAAGACGATACTGTCCTTATTCGAAAACATTCCACGATGGCAACAATTCTACTCAGGTTTCCCTGCGGAAACAGGGCGCTCTGTGCGCTTATTTTTCTCTGTTCTTTAATGCTTGCCCACTCATCGCTTTATGCACAGGCATGTTCCGGCGGCAAACAATTTACCTTCACCCGCAACGGCACTACTTATACTTATTGCGGCTATTACAGCAACTCGCCTGGCGATACGTATGGTGCCTGGTTAAGTTCTCATCCCGGCACCCAGGCATTTGTAGATGCCGCAACAGACGGTCATTACAACTGCCATGCCTTCGCATTCGCCAACGATAAAACAGTATGGGTCACCACAGGTACAGGTGCGGCTACAGATCCGCCGATGATTTACTACAACAGCGGCTATTACGTTCAGGTAACCAACGAGAAAGACGCAGAACTGGTGATTTACGGGAGCCCTTCTTATCCTTCACATTCTGCTGTGCGGATCACCAACTCCAGCAATCCTAATTCCAGCATCCTGAAGTATCCTCAATGTGCGGGCTGGTACATTTCAAAGTGGGACGGTGGTCAGCTGGTTGTGCATCCGCTTACCGACTGTCCTTACTATGTAGCCGGACTGGTCACTTTTTACAGGAAGGCGGCGGATGCCGGTGCACAGAACAACATACAGGGTTCTAACTATTCTATAACGGGGCCCAAACTGGTATGCAGTACCGGGGCGACATTTACCTTGTCCTGCGGTCAGCCTGAAAGTTTTACGGTAACATGGAGCGCCAGTTCCAACATTAGCCTGCCTGCTAATCCAACCGCTTATCCTATAACGGTAACGGCTAATGGAAGCGGTGCGGGATGGATTAAAGCGACGTTGAATTTCACTGATGGCAGCCATGCAGACGTGGCGCAATATAATGTATGGGTAGGGCCTCCGGAAACTATCACTTCGATTTCTACTTCCCAATGGTCGGCTGGTCCGGGTACTTCTACAACCATTGTAGTACCGCAGTATAACGCTTATTTCTATGGATGGCCGTTTAATTCAGGAGATCTTATTGCTGCCAATCCTACAATTCCCAATTCCCGGGGCGTTACGAATTATACCTGGAGTAATTCATCTGAAGCTACTTTTACTCAAAACCCCGCAAACATAGGAGCGAGGTATGTGAACGGATCATTTTCCAACCCTGCTTATTGCGTGATCACCCTGCGTGCCGGCAACGCCTGCGGAATAGTGCAGTACCCTCAGTCTATCCGTGTTTCAGCTACCGGTACGCTGAAGGTAGGACCTAATCCCGCCACTACAGAAGTAACGGTTACTGTGCTGGGAACAGAGAATGACGCAACGTCGCATACTTCCGGTGCCAATGCTAAATATGCAGCAGCTTCTTCGCAAGCCTTGTCTTCTTCCGCCAACACCTATTTCATAAGGATCATTGATCTTGCAGGAGCGGTAAGATATACAGTAAGGAAGCAGGGTAAACAATTCACTATCCCGGTAATTAATTTGCCCGACGGGGTATACTTCCTGGAGGTAAGCGATGGGCGAAATGTGAGAACAGAAAAATTGCTTGTACAACACTGATGAAAGGAGGGCTGTATCAAGGGGAACCTGGACTATGGAAATTTTCATTTCATCTTCCTATAGCCCGGTTACTTTTGATGCAGCCCTCCCAGTTTGCAGGTCTAGTTCCAGCCGCCGCCAAGCGCCTGGTATATATTGATCATTGCATTCCACTGCTGTTTACGGGTTTCGACCAGTTCCATTTTAGATTCCAGCGCATCCCGCTGTGTAAGCAATACTTCCATGTAATCGGCCCTGGCTGCGGCAAACAGGTCGTTCGAAATGTCGATCGACTGTACCAGCTTATCCACTTGCTGATGTTTTAATGTATAGCTTTTATCCAGGTTGCCGATATTGGCGAGTTGGTTGGCTACTTCTATGTAGGCATGCAAAACGGTTTGCTCATAGCTGTAAACTGCCTGTACCTGTTTGGCATTAGCGCTATTGTAAGCTGCCTTGATGGCATTCCTGTTCACCAGCGGCGCCGCCAATTCTCCGCCGATCGAATACAGGAGAGAAGCCGGCGTTCTGAACAGGTAAGCGGGGCTAAAGGCATTGTATCCAACCCCGGCGGAGAAGCCAAGAGAAGGATAGAATTGCGCCCTGGCCACTTTTACATCCAGCTTGGCAGCCTTTAACGCCAGCTCAGCCTGCCTGATATCCGGCCGGTTATTCAACAACTGTGCAGGTATGCCCGCCTGGATAACGGCCGGTAATTCCTGGTCGAAGGTTTCCGCCTTCCGGGGAATATGCCCGTTGAAATGCCCTGTCAGGAAACTGATCCTGTTCTCTGTTTCCGTGATCCGCTGCTGTATATCATATTGCAGGCTTTTTGTTTTCAATACTTCCGCTTCAAATTTTCGTACTGCCAGCTCCGTTACCCTGGTGGCATCTTTCTGTACTTTTACGATTTCCAGCGCATTGTTTTGAATAACGATATTCTGGTTGATGATCTCCAGCTGCTTGTCCAATGCCAGCAGTTCGTAATAGGAGTTGGCTATTTCCGCGATCAGGGTAGTTACCACGAAGTTTTTTCCTTCAATGGTAGACAGGTACCTGGCTACTGCCGCTTTACTTGCATTATGCAGTTTATGCCAGATATCGGCTTCCCAGGTAGCGTAAGCGCCAACCAGGAAGTCGGGCAGTGGATCGGGCATTTCCTTTCCCGGTTCAATTTCCGTTGTCGCATCTCCTGCGCCCTGGCTGGTATAACGTCCTACTTTCTCCAATCCCGCCCCGGCTTTCAATCCTACGAACGGCAGGTATTCCCCTTTGCGGGCCCTGATCTCATTCCTGCTGATCTCAATCTCCTGCAGCACTATATTCAGTTCCTGGTTGTTGCTGAGCGCACTATCGATAAGCGTTACCAGCATCGGGTCTTTAAACCAGGTTCTCCATGAAAATGCTGCGATGTTTGTACTGTCCTGCGATCCGTTATAGGAAGCCGGCAGGTTGTGCTGCACCGGCTTCTCTATCGCGGCAGGTATACGGCAGGCTGCGAGGCCCAACAGGAGGACGCCCGCTGCCGCCAGTATCTTTTTATTTCTCTTACACATTGTGTTCTAATTCTTCTGTTAATGGAATTTCAACTTCATCTTTGATCAGTTTCCTTTTGCTTGCCAGCTTCGCGAACAGGTAATAAAGCCCAGGTACGACTATTACCCCGAAAACGGTTCCGAATAACATGCCGCCTGCGGCTGCGGTACCAATAGTACGGTTGCCTATAGCGCCCGGCCCCGTCGCAAAAACCAGCGGGATCAAACCTGCAATAAAAGCAAGTGATGTCATGAGGATAGGACGGAACCTTACCTTCGCGCCTTCAATCGCCGATCTGAACACAGATACGCCCTGCTGGTGTTTCTGCGCCGCAAATTCAACTATCAATACGGCGTTCTTACCCAGCAATCCTATCAGCATAACCATACCTACCTGTGCATAGATGTTGTTTTCCAGGTTCAGTAATTTCAGGAAAAGGAATGCCCCGAATATACCCGCCGGAAGGGAAAGAATAACCGCTAAAGGCAACAGGAAGCTTTCGTATTGCGAAGCAAGGATCATGTAAACGAACGCAAGACAGATCAGGAAGATATAGATGGCTTCATTACCCCGGCCTACTTCATCTTTCGTCATACCGCCCCAGTCAATATCGTATCCCCTTGGCAGGGTTGCCGCTGCCACTTCCTGGATTGCTTTAATAGCGTCGCCGCTGCTGTAACCAGGGGCCGGAGACCCCTTGATGGCGGAAGAGGTGAACATGTTATACCTGGTGATCTCATTCAGGCCATACATCTTCTCCATTTTCATGAAAGTGGAAATAGGCACCATTTCATCATGGTCGTTTTTCACATAAAGTTTCATGATATCTTCAGGCAAGGCGCGGTATTGCGGCGCTGCCTGCACCATTACCTTATACAATCGGCCAAACCTGATAAAACTGGTTTCATAGTTGCTGCCCACAAGCGTACCCAGGGTTTGCATGGCGTTGGCAATGGTCACTCCCTTTTGCTGAGCGATCTCATTGTCGATCTTCAACATATACTGCGGGTAGCTGGCGCTATAGAATGAGAACAGGGCTGTAAGCTCTTTCCTTTTGCGCAACGCAGCAACAAAATCAGTATTCACTTTCTCGAACTTCTTGTAATCGCTGGTTCCTGTTTTGTCGAGCAGGCGAAGGTCGAAACCTCCTGCGGCGCCATAACCCGGCACTGCTGGCGGCTGGAAGAATTCGATGGTTGCCCCCGGGATATCCTTGGCTTTTTCTTCCAGTTCTTCTATGATCTCTTCTGCTGAATGTTTCCGTTCATTCCAGTCTTTAAGGTTAATCAGGCAGGTACCGGAGTTGGAGCCTGTACCTTCTGTCAATACCTCGTAACCTGCCAATGCAGATACCGACTGTATGCCGTCTATTTTCTCCGCTATTTTCTGCAACCGTTCTGATATTTCGTTGGTTCGTTCCAGTGAAGAGCCCGGAGGCGCCTGTATCACGGCATAGATCATACCCTGGTCTTCGTTCGGAATAAAGCCTGGTGGAACGGTGGTGCTCAAAACCCAGGTGCCTGCGCAAAACGCAAGCAGCAGCCCCCAGGTCACTACCCGCCTGTTTACGATCCGCCGCAGTAAACGTGCATACCTTCCCGTTAGCCTGTCGAACCAGTTGTTGAACGCATCCAGGAAGCGGTTTACCGGTGTCTTCTTCCTCGGTTTGCCATGCGTGTTTTTCAACATGATAGCGCAAAGGGCGGGAGTGAGGGTAAGGGCAACAACACCCGACAGGATGATGGCGGTAGCCATAGTCACAGAAAACTGCCGGTAGAATATTCCCACAGGGCCCGACATGAACGCAACCGGTATAAATACCGCCGCCATTACGAACGTGATGGCAATAATAGCTCCGCTTAATTCATGCACTACTTTCTTTGTGGCCTGCACGGCGGAGAGATGCTCTTCGGCCATCTTCGCATGCACGCCTTCAATGATCACTATCGCGTTATCGACCACTATACCGATAGCCAGTACGAGCGCGAACAGGGTGATCAGGTTAAGCGTGAGCCCGAAGAACTGCATGAACACAAAAGTACCGATGAGCGACACCGGCACCGCCAGGGCGGGGATGAGGGTGGAGCGCCAGTCGCCGAGGAAGATGAACACTACTATACCTACGAGGATGAAAGCTTCGCCCAGGGTATGGAACACTTTTTCAATGGAGGCATCCAGGAACTTGGATACGTCGTAACTGATTTCGTAGTTCATACCTGCGGGGAAATTGGCTTTCAGCTTTTCCAGTTTGTCTTTTACTTCCTTGATCACCTGGCTGGCGTTACTGCCATAGTATTGTTTCAATACAATGGCTGCAGAAGGGCGGCCATTGAGGTTGGAGTAGATGTCGTAAAACAGGCTGCCGAATTCAATATCGGCTACATCTTTCAGGTGAAGGCTTTCGCCGTTCGGGTTGGCGCGGAGGATAATATTTTCATATTCTTCTTTCGTGCTGTACCGGCCCGAATATTTCATCACGTATTCAAAGGCCTGGGAACGTTTGCCTGAGCTTTCGCCTGTTTTTCCGGGCGCTGCTTCCAGGCTTTGATCGTTCAGCGCCTTCATCACTTCTTCCGGCGATATTTTATAGGCCAGCATCCGGTCAGGCTTCAGCCAGATACGCATGGAGTATTCCCTGGTTCCCAGGATACGGGCGTTACCTATACCTTTCAGACGGCTTAATTCGGGAACGATATTGATGTCCGCGTAGTTGTAAAGGAAACGTTCATCGGTATGGGGATCTTTACTGTAAAGGTTTACATACATCAGCATGGCTGGTTGTTCCAGGCTTGTCAGCAATCCTTCGCGTATAACCAGCGGCGGTAGTTTGTTGATCACTTTGGCAATACGGTTCTGTACATTCAGCGATGCCTGGTTAGGATCGGTACCCAGGTCGAATACGATCTGTATGTTGGCTTCCCCGGTATTCGTAGCGTCGGAGGTCATGTATTTCATTCCCGGCACCCCGTTGATAGCTCTTTCCAGCGGGATGATCACAGTTTTTACCAGCAGTTCGCCGTTGGCTCCCGGGTATTCTGCCGTTACTTTTACAGTAGGGGGCGAGATGGCGGGAAACTGGGTTACCGGTAAGGTGGTAATTCCTAAGATCCCAAGGAAAACAATAATGAGCGAGATCATTATTGATAACACCGGCCTTTTGATAATATTACTGAACATAGTTAATTGATTTTTGGGTGCGGCTTATTATTCGGCCTTTAATCTTAGTTGTGCGATCACTTTTTCCGGAGCCTGGTATTGATAAGATATCTTCTGCTCATCTTTTACTTTCTGTACTCCTTCCAGCAGTATCTTGTCGCCCGCTCCTATACCGCTGCCTACTACGAAAAGGTCGGGCATTTCGGCGGCGATGCTGATCTCTTTCGACTTCAGCGTATTATCCTTTCCAACGATGTATACATACCTTTTGTCCTGGATTTCGTAGGTCGCTTTCTGTGGGATCACCATTGCGTTTTTCAGCTGTACTTTCATCTGCACTTTGCCGGTCTCTCCATGTCTCAGTATCCTGTCTGGATTGGGAAAAGTAGCCCTGAAGGCGATGTTTCCCGTTTCGTTGTTGAATTCACTTTCTATGGTTTCCACTACGCCCGGGTATTTAAATACCTGGTTGTTGGCCTGGATCAGCTGAACGGTTGCTTTATTGTTTTTGGCAGCGCTGCCTGCATAGTCCAGGTATTCAGGTTCGGCCACATTGAAATAGGCGTACATCTGGCTGTTGTCGCTGAGCGTTGTGAGCAGGTCGCCTTCTTCTATAAGGCTTCCTATTTTGCGCGGGAGGCGGTCAACAATGCCGTCGAATGGCGCGCGGATCTCCGTAAATGCCAGGTGTACGCTGGCGAGGGCCTGTTCGGCTTTCGCTTTTTGCAGGCGGGTGTTGGCCAGCGCCAGTTCGTTGGGCGACACAATATGTTTATCTGCCAGCGCCTGGGTGTTCTTTAATTCTATTTCCGCAGCTTTGGCTTCTGCTGTTGCTTTCTGCAGTTCTGATTCATAGATCTTGGGCATGATCTTGAACAGGAGTTGTCCTTTTTTTACGACCTGTCCTTCGTCTACATAGCTCGTTTCCAGGTATCCGCGTTCCTGCGCCCGGATCTCGATGTTCCTTACAGAGCGGATCTGTGAAACATATTCCCGTGTTACGGCGGTGTCCATGTACACCGGGCTGGTAACAAAGTACTGGCCTTCTTTTTCCTTTTCTTCGGTTTTAGGCTTGCAGCCGAAATGGCATAGCAGGGCGCACAAGCCTGATAGCATGAAAATCCTTTTCATAGTAAATCTGTATGTAGCAATAAGTGATTGGCAGTGGAAGGTGTAACCTGGCGGCAATAACATCCTGCATTCCGGGTAGCCGGACGTATACAAAACAGTATCCTGGATCGGCTATTCCGAAACAGCGACAGGTTTACAGTTGATTATAGAAATATCAGATCCTGATCACTCGCAGGCGCAAATAAAGTCCGGCAGGGTAATCGAAATGCGGTGTAACGGGAACTAAAGGTTTGAAGGTAGCCTGGTCTGGCAGGGAGGCCAACAGGTAGTAATAAAGTGAGGCAACTAACTGGGGAGTAACAAGATTTTTTTTGAAGGCAACTACTGTTTCATCTTCGTCTTCAGTATCTGTTGCGTAGATGATCTTAAAGTTTTCTTTTACTTTTTTAGGGCGGGAAAAATTCAGATCCGTATGCTTTTCCCTTGCCATAGGTATGTGGCCAACCGTGGTCACCGTTTGCCTGGCGGGGAAACGAACTCCTTTGCTGGCATGTGCGGTAGCCTTGCTATAAAAACCTACGATAAATAAACCCAGGTATATTAGTAATCTGTTTAACCACCTTTTCATCGAGCCATAAAAATATATATTGTCAGGAAAAAATCCAATTTCCGAACGCAAATATAGGTTAGAAGTAAATTAAATTTTATCCGCTCGTCATTCCTTTTTATTTTTTTATGGTCATATCAGCTTTACCGATTCAGCTATCCTGCAGGCTTCCATGGCATTTCTTACATGCAGCTTCTCCAGGATATTCTGCCGGTGGCGGTTAACTGTGTTGATGCTGATAGAAAGGATAGATGCGATATCTTTACTTCTCTTCCCATTCTTAATTAATCGCAAAACATCTTTTTCTCTCTCTGATAAAATATTATTGAATTCATCTTCGTTCGGCAAAATCACTTTACCTGTACGGGTATTGACGATAACGCCGTAATAGGCGTCTGAATTCCCCGCGTCGTACGCGAGGTTATAGAGACATAATGCCAGCCAGATATTCCCGTCGTCTGTACTTTGTATATAGAACATCCGGTGCAGTACCCTGACGAGCTTATTGTCCTTGTCGTGCATGTGCAGGTAACTGACAACCTGGTAATCGGAACGTTCTGTTACCGGAAGCCCTTTTAACAAATGAAAGAAGCGGAGTTCCAGGGCGTATTTTTCCAGGAGATCACCAGGTCTTATCTTCCTGAATATATCTTCTTCCCAGATGGATGCAATTTCTTCTGCATTGGCGTTATGTTCCAGTCCCAGTGCAGCTGCTGTTCCCCCGTTATAGATATAGCTTTTATTTGCTTTCAGATCGCTCAGTACGCTGATTGAATTTTCGACCCTGGCATAAGCCTGGGCAATGAACTGGCAGTAGGGGAGACGGGCCGACAGGTCAAGATCGTCGAATGATTGTTGCAGCAGTTTATCGTTGAGCGTATTTAAGATATTCATACCCGTTAAATATGGTTATTTTTAACCATTGTGTGTTCATTGGTAAGGATTTACCTTTGCAAAGCTAATTAATTCGATGGTTAATTTCTTTTTAAGAATGGTTAGCAGGCAAACAAGAATATGGTATGAAGAAGATTTTATTAAGCGTATTGATGTTATCGGCGATGCATACAGTTTCAGCCCAGACGCTGAAAAAGATGCAATGGTTTAACGAACCGGCTGAATGGGATATAAATGGAAATGAACTGTCTATGACCGTTACTCCGCAAACTGATTACTGGCGCATTTCCCACTATGGTTTCACGGTTGATGATGCGCCATTCTATTATGCTAACTACGGTGGAGAATTTGAAGTGAAAGTTAAACTCACAGGCGAATACAAGGCGAGGTTTGATCAAATGGGATTAATGATCAGGATTGATCATGAAAACTACATAAAGACAGGCGTTGAGTTTGTAGACGGAAAGTTCAATGTGAGCACCGTAGTTACGCATAAAACCAGCGATTGGAGCGTACTGCCACTGGAAAAAGCGCCTCCTTTCATTTGGATAAAAGCGGTGAGAAGATTGGATGCGGTAGAGATCTACTACTCGCTGGACGATAAGAACTATATAATGACCAGGAATGCTCCCTTGCAGGATAATCGCCCGGTAATGGTAGGGATGATGGCGGCATCGCCCGACGGGAAAGGCTTCAAGGCTAAGTTTGAAGGATTTAAAGTAACTCATTTGCCTGATCAGCGCAGGCTGAACTGGTTAAAGCAAAACGCTGAATAGAGCGAACAATAGAGATTGATAATGAATATGTGAACCTGTGATTTCTCACAGGTTTTCCTGTTTTCAGGCGAAAAGTCTTACATTGTTGATGATGGAAAAACATTTTATTATCGACGGTGATAACATCCACGATATTCCTTCTTTTTATGCAGAGATCAATCGCGTATTCATGCAAGGGGAAGACTGGAAGCTGGGCAACAGCCTGGATGCGTTCAACGATCTGCTCTATGGCGGATTCGGGGCTTTGCAGGGATGTGATAAAGTGAAGCTGGTCTGGAAGCATACAGAAAAAAGCAAAGCGGCGCTGGGAGTTGAAACAACCCGGAAGTATTATGAAGAAAAGCTGCGGCCGGAGTCTCCGTTCAACAAAGATCATTTCAGGAAAAAGCTGGCAGCGCTGGAAGTGGGGAAAGGAGAAACGTATTTTGATATATTGATGGAAATAATCAGGGAACACCCCAACGTGGAATTGGTTACCGAGCCCTGAACGGTTTTATAAAAAAGGGAGAATGACCCGGGTCATTCTCCCTTTTTTTATGTAAGGCTGAAAATTAAAACTTGATCAGAAGTTTCTCTGCAACCAGTTTGCCATCTTTATAATATTCGAAATACCAGTCGCCATTCTTTTTGCTTACAACTCCATGCGCTGTGCTGTTTTCTGCGATGAACAGGTCGGGTGTGGAGGTTTTGGAAAGTGTCAGCACGATCTTAGGCGAAGTATCGATCAGTTGGTAACCGTTGGCGGTTGCTTGCGCATACAGGGTGCCTGCGGCTTCTTTGCTTTCTGCTGTTGCCGGTTGCGATGCCGGAACAGGAGATGGCGGAGCCGCAACAGGAGCGGAAGCCTGGGGCTGCGCAGGAGCCGGGGTTGCAGCAGGAGCATTGTTGGTAGTGCCATTGTAAGCATAATGGGCATCATCCAATGATTTAAAAGCTTCTCTCAGCGCCCCGTTATAGGAGGCATAAAAATCTTTCTCCCTGCTCTTTCCTTCTTTTCCTTTAAACAGTACATTTCCCTGGCAATCTTTCAGTATCAGGGTCAGGTTAGTAGTGAAGATAGCTTTACGTTGTTCCACATCCGCCAGCAGCGCATTGCATTTATTGCCGGCAAGCTCTTTCGGAATTTCTGTATTGTTGAAGTAGACAGTGAATCCCTTTTCTTCCAGCAAACTTTTAGCAACTGTATTCAATCCGTATTCATTCACTTCCTTAGAGAAGCTGAATCTTTCTGGCAACAGTACATACTTGTAGTTATTGATTGAATTCTGTGCAAATGCACCAACTGACAGGAATAAAAGCAGTACAAATGAATATCCTTTCATATAGGACGATTATAGTCTTGTAATAGTGACGAATATATAAAAAATCTACTCAAAACCAGCGCCTTATAAAAATTATAAAGCTGGTTTCCTACCTGCAATGTAAATCAGAAAATAAATCTAAAAATGCTTTCACCCATTTTTATTTTGGTATGCTCCGCTTATCAGTAACCTGGTTTTATGCTTATTTTCACCACATTGTATTGGTTAGGAGAGCCTTTCCGGATAAAAGAACAGGTGGTGTGCTGTAGTTTCAAAAAGGCTATAACAGCAGGTGTGCGGTTAATATATAACCTGGCATTGAAATGCCTGGTTGGGCGATTCCCTTTCGGAAAACTTTCTTCTACATTCGCTTTCCTGGTTTATTGACTCTCGAAAGCTTCGAATACGTTGTATTAATTTTTAACAGTATGCTTCCTGTTGTAAAAACAGTTGTAGGTAGACACAGTGTATATACAAATGATTTCGCTGAATGACAATCGTTATTTTTTGCTGTACACCACTGCAGGAAGCGCGGAAAGCTATATTCCGGGTACAAAACTAGCAGGCGGCTCATTGATAGTCAAGAGTAGATGTACGCAGTGTTGGGCAATAATGAAGCGTATTTATACTTATTATTCTTAATTGGTTTTGTAAATTATTTATTCATAGAGATTTAAAATGATATTTAGCTTTATTAAATGTCTATTAAATTATCGCCCGGGTTGCAGCCAAAAAAAGATGCCGGGGGAAGCGATCCCCCGGCATCTGTCAAATGAATTAAGCTGTAGGTTTACCTTGTACAATCCGCCGACCAGGCTTTATTATCCCTGGTAAAACCGATCACCAACCTGTCTTTGTTGATAGTGATCAATCCGGTGCCGGAAGAGCCGATGCTAACCATGGTGTTGTCGTCTTTTTTCTCGAATTCCACGCCTGTCAGATCAGGGATCCCATCAGAGAACCTGAAGTCATAACGGGTGCCTACCTTAGTTACGAAAACACTTCCGTTATCCTTACTAATATTTTGATCGGAATCAGTGTAGCCAATTTTTCCTTTAAATGTACCTGCAAAAATATCTGTGTCAGCAGGGTCCTTGTCTTTGCTACAGGAGGTAAACAACAATGTACTCAGGAGAAGCGCTCCCATGAAGCTCATAAACATTTTCATAAAGATACGTTTTGGTTATGCCTTTCAAAAAGGCAATTAACATACCACTATCTGTTTTGTTGTTGCCGGGTTCAGGTGTAACTTATTTATAATTAATCGTTTATGATGTGTCTGTATGAATCGTCCTGCAACAAGTCAACGTGTTGAAAAATGGGTTGACCACTACACAGATTGGGTAAGACTTACAGGCAATCCGCAGCTTTGGACAGTTAAAATTGCAGCGTTTTTAAAAATAAATTTTGCGCAACCGAATAGTTGCGTATATTTGCAACTGAATGGTTGCGTAAATATTTAAAAAATGAGAAGAGACGTATTCCAGGCAATAGCAGATCCCACCAGGCGGGCTATTATCCTGCTTATCGCGGTGCAGGCAATGACGCCTAATGCTATTGCCGCCCATTTTGACATGAGCCGGCAGGCAGTATCCAAGCACCTCCAGATCCTGTCGGAGTGCGAACTGGTACAGCCTCAACAACAGGGAAGAGAAATTTATTACGAATTAAACGGTACGAAAATGCAGGAAATAGAAAAATGGCTGGAGGAGTTTAAAAGACTGTGGGAGAAGAAATTCAATCAACTGGATCAATTACTGTTAACTATAAAAAACCAAAAAAATGAGAAGTAACTTGCAATTTGACTTTTCTGTTGATAAAGAGAACAAAAGAATTGTCATTAAACGGGAATTTGCTGCCGATGTTCCAACAGTTTGGGACGCTTACACAAAAAGTGATATCTTAGATCAATGGTGGGCGCCAAAACCCTGGAAAGCCAGGACCAAAAAAATGGATTTCAGGGATGGAGGACAATGGCTATACGCCATGGTAGGTCCCAATGGCGAAGAACACTGGTCTTTGGCGAACTATAAAAATATTCAACCACATCAACGCTATTCCGCAGAGGACGCATTTTGTGATGCCGATGGAAACATAAATGAGGTCCTTCCCCAATCGAAATGGGAGGTAAGTTTTTCAAAGATAGGATCAAATACGCTTGTAGAATACCAGATTTCATTCGACGACCTTTCGCAACTGGAGGACATCATCAAAATGGGCTTCAAAGAAGGTATTACAATGGCGATGGACGGATTGGACGAACTCCTTGCTTCATCAAAATAAAGCCATATTTTTTGACCAACACACACTATGAAAAAGAACATTCTATTTGTACTAAGCCTCCTGTTCGGCTTAATGTTTATTAATGCAGGCCTGAACAAATTCCTGAATTACATGCCGGCGCCTAAAGATATGCCGGAGCCATTGATTAAACTGACCACTGCATTGGGCAGTATTTCATGGTTCATTCCATTGGTAGGAATTGCAGAATTATTAGGAGGCATTTTATTTATTTTCCGCAAAACCAGGGCGCTGGGAGCGTTGATCCTGTTCCCCGTGTTGGTAGGCATCCTGTTAATCAACATAACAGCGGCGCCTTCCGGCCTGGCGATCGTACTCCCGCTCTGGGCTATCGAAATCTGGGTACTGATAGAAAATCGCAACAAGTACCTTCCGATGATCAGCTGATGTTATTTGAACTACTTTCCAGCAGGCTACAACGTAGCCTGCTTTTTTATTTATTTATATTGCAGGAAAAAACGGACGATGGATTTTGGTGCAAACTGGCAGTTATACGAGAAAACGGATCTTTCAATTCCCGCCTGGGATCAGTTCAATGCCCGTGTGCTGAATGGTAAACCTGCTGATACTCCGCTCCGGATCGGTACTTCCGGCTGGAGCAGGAAAGAATATGCCGGTACATTATATCCTCCTGGTGTGAAGGATGATGCGCTGCTTGCCGAATACGGAAAACTGTTCAACTGCGTAGAGCTGAACGCAACTCATTATAAGATCTACAGTCCCGATGCGATCCGTAAATGGACGGCGAAGGTGAAGAACCGCGATTTTAAATTTTGCCCTAAAGTACCCCAGGCCATCAGCCATCAGAGCACTCTCCTGAATGCAGGTACAGAAACCGCTGCTTTTATAGAAAGTATCCGGGCCTTCGAAGATCAACTCGGTCCCGTATTTCTCCAGCTAAGCGAATTCTTTTCGCCCGTTCGTAAACGCAACCTGTATACCTACCTGGAAAGCCTGCCCCGCGATATCTCCTTCTTTGTAGAACTCCGGCATCCCGACTGGTTCAATAACCAGCAGGAGAGGGAAGAACTATTCAATACGCTTCATCAACTGGGCGTCGGCGCGGTGATCACCGATACGCCGGGGCGTCGCGACTGCTTGCACATGACGCTTACCCTACCGAAACTCTTTCTCCGTTTTGTAACCAAAGGCGGGCACCCGCTGGATGAAGTACGGCTCAGGGAATGGGATCAGCGAATCAAAGAATTGAAAGTGCAGGGTGTCGAAGAAGTTTATTTCTTCCTGCATGTACACGACGGGAAGTATGAAGCCGATTTCTACAAAACCGTTCAATCGCAATTCGGACTCTCAATTGCCACTCCGCAGCTGGAAACGCAGCTTACATTATTCTAAGTCAATAGTCCTGGTAACGCCTATCTGCTGCAGGAAATATTCATCGTGCGAGATCACCAATAATGTTCCTTTGTAATCTTTCAATGCATGTACAAGAATATTGATGTTCTGGATGTCCAGGTTGTTGGTAGGCTCGTCCAGTATGATCACATCCAGCGGTTGATTGCTGACTGTGAGGCTGCATAACATCAATCTCATTTTTTCTCCGCCGCTCAGGTACCTGTTAGGTTTATCCCAGTCGTCTTTATCGAAGAGGAAGCGACTGAGCCGCATTTTGATCTCATGTTCCTGCAAGGCGCCATGATTGAACTGTTCCAGTTGCTGGTAAACTGTTAGATCGTTATCGATAAGCGAGTAATCCTGGTCTATGTAAATAGAGTTGAAGTCGGCCCTGGTTAGTGATCCTGCGCTGGGTTGGAGGTTGCCCAGCAGGAGTTTGATCAACGTCGTTTTGCCGCTGCCGTTAGGGCCTTTGATGGCAATGCGTTCTCCGCTTAGTATCTGGAAGCTGAGCGCTGTTTTCCAGACAGCTTTATCCCCATACCGGAAATTGGCGTCTTTTGCCGTTGCCAGTATTTTGCCCTGGTGCAGGGTAGAGTTGTCGAACAAGACTTTCATCTTATCGGCGTCTGGCAGGTCTTTTCTTAGCGACTGCAATTCCTCCGAGATATTATCTATCTTCTCTGCATGCGCGCCTTTGATCTTTGCCGTACTTTTTTCTGCACTGTTCTGGAAAGTTTTAAGGGAGATAGTGGGTAAACCGGCTTTCTCCTGCTTCTTTCTGCCTCTTGCATCCAGCTTTTGCTGGCGTTCCATGGTTTCTCTTTCCGTTTCTTTCGCTTTTCGTAATGCCTTTTCTTTGTTTCGTATATCCTGGCTTAACGCTTCCTGTTCAATTGCTTTCTGTGCAGCATAGAAGTCGTAATTGCCGCCATAGGAGCTGATCCCTTTCTTGCTGAGTTCATGGGTTGTATCGAGCAGGTTTAATAAAGTAACGTCATGGCTTACTACAACCAATGTTTCCCTGGCATTGGCAATATAGTCGTACAATCGTTTCCTGCTTTGCACGTCGAGGTGATTGCTCGGTTCATCCAGCAATACTACGGAAGGTTGATGGATCTGGATACCAGTGAGAAATACCCGCGTTTTCTGTCCTCCGCTGAGGGTATCCATCGGTTGATTCAGGTCCAGTCCTTCCATCTCCCAATAGGCGAGCGCTTCCTGGCAACGTTCTTCGATTGTCCAGTCATCGTCCAGCCATTGGAAGTTTTCCTCTGCTGTATCGCCCGCCAGGATGGCGGTTAAAGCCTTTAGCTTTTTATCTATATGCAAAGCCTCCGCAACAGTCAGACCGCTGTATTGGCCGTAATGCTGCGGTACATAATAAACCTGGCCATCGGCTTTGATGGTGCCGGAGGCAGGAACAAGTATGCCGGCAATGATCTTGAGCAGGGTTGATTTACCGGCGCCATTGTTGCCGACAATAGCTACTTTTTCACCAGTTGGAACGGAAAGATGGATATCAGTAAAAAGAGTATCCTTATTAGGATGCGTATAAGAAACGCCTTGAAGCGTGAGCATAATTTCTTTCTTTAAGAGAGATGAAGAATATTGGCCAGTGCTGGCTATTTATTTTTCCTGAAAGAAATTAAATCTCACATTGATGTAGATAGTTTGATGAACGATACGCAAAGGTAAAAAAGTTTTCTAAATAAAAAAATTGTACAGGATACTGCGCATGCTTTTCATTAACCGGTTGGCCTGGACGGTTGTCATGGCTGTCTTCATGGGAGGGAGCTTAGATAAACAAGATATGCTGTTCTTTCTGTTGTGATAAAAAGTGAGAAAAATAATACTGAATAAAAGAGCGATTGAAGAAGCTGGTAGTTGAGAAACAGGATTGAAATTATATCAGTAATTTTGATGCCTAAACTTCTTGATATGAGAATGCTTATGGCTGGCCTCTTGATGATGGCTTCCCTGTTTGTAAACGCCCAGGACGAATATCCCAAACCCAGCAAAGAAAGCCTGGATTATAATGTGTACCGCACCAAGGTTTCTGTTCCTCCTTATGGTCTGGCGAAGGTAAAGGCAATGATCGCTAAGCTGACTCCCAATGACGAGGAGATCGAAAAACTGCCTGATAACCTCTACAACTCGCTTAGCCTGCGGGAAAAATTTACATACAATATGATCCATGGAGAGATATACTCTCAAAACTGCGATCCCATGCCGCCCGTGGAAGATGAACATAAAAAGATCTTTGCCCAGCTTCCCGGCGCGTTTGATGAATACAGCTGGAGCGACAAACAAACCCAGTTCTTCGATAACAACAGGGATTCAGTAATTGCCCTGATCAAAGAATCTGTGACCCGCAGCAAACGGGTAGGGGTAAACTATAAAGAAGCCATCGTTAGCATGAATGCCGTAGAAATAATCCCTTTCCTGGAAGAAGTTTACCTCCGCGATAAAAAAGATCACGATATTCTTACAGTTTTCCTGCTGCTGATGAAAGCGAATAAATACCAGCCATTCCTGGCGTCCAGTTCTTTTAAGAAACTATATGGAGACGACGCTAACTACGGCACACATATCGTTTACAACAGCGCGAATGAACAGTTGATACTGCAACGGGTAAACGATTTTTATAAGAATTATAAACGTTAGATGAAGCAGTTCCGACTGATATTTTTCCTGGTATTGGTGGCGTCAATACAAACTGCCAAGGCACAGTCCTTAAAGTTTGCGACCATTCCTGCCGGCAGGTACCAGGTTGGAGCAAAAAGATCGCTGATCAATCCAGAAAGGAAAATCAATCTGCCAGCCTTCGAGATTGCCGTTACGGAAGTAACCAACTCCCAATTCGCTGCATTTGTTGCAGCTACCGGTTATATAACGGATGCTGAAAGAAAGCATAATGCACTGGTTTTTGAACCGGGACTGGCAGAATTCAGATGGTTAGAAGATTCGACTGCCTGTTGGCGTTACCCGAACGGAATAAGCCGGGGAGGTATCAGCAGTAAAATGGATCACCCGGTTACCACTATCAGTTTCTCCGACGCCGAGGCTTACTGCACCTGGGCCGGCTGTCGCCTCCCTACGCTGGATGAATGGGAAGTAGCCTCCCGCGCGGGAGCGAACACCCGCTACTTTTGGGGAAACAACCGCGAAGGAATTCGTAAATACGCCAACATCTGGTACGGAAGAGACCACACAACCGCTGACAGTACAGATGGATATATGTATACTTCCCCTGTCGCCAGTTTTAAACCTAACGGGTACGGCCTATACGATATGTACGGGAATGTGTTCGAGTTCTGTGAGGGCAAAACGGCTACCGATAAAAAAGACAGCAAGCTGGTTCATGCCAGGGGCGGTTCCTGGTGGTGCAGTAAGAATTCCTGTAACTATTTTAATTCAGTAGATATCGGTACGCAGAACCGCCACGCTTCTTTCAGCAACCAGGGTTTCAGGGTAGTGAAGGCGCCATCGCCCGGCCAGGAGCGATAACGCCTTCCATTATTGTTTACGCAGGGTTTCAACCGCCTCGCCGTTTTCTTTCACTGTTGCGCCAGTATTATCAAATTCCAGGCTCAGGTTTCTTTCTTTCATAAAAAACAGGGAAGGGGAAGAGGGATACAGGTCAAATTTCTTCCCGTTAATTTCCATAACCAGGTGGTCGTTTGCCGCTGTAATGTTCATACTCTTGGTCTGGGGACCACTATACTTTCCTTCATGCTGCTTTAGCTGCGCTGCGGTCAATGATGCAACTTGCTTTTTCTGGTTGGCAGGATGATGATCATAACTTAATACCCTGCTCATTTTCCAGGCGCCGTCTTTCTTTAACCAGAGATGCGTAAAGCTGGCTTCTCCATCCAGGTAGCCAGGTTTATTATTCTCAATGATATAGAAGACATGTACGCCGCTCATGATAGCGCCGTAAATAATACCGTCTTTATGCAACGGGAACACTTTAACGCTCTCCGGTAATACTTCCCTTCTGAGCCTGAAGTTGGGATTGCTGCAAAGATTCTTCTTGGTATTGGCGGAAAATGCCGCCCGTCCGACGGTATATCCTCCTTTGTCGTGGTAAAACTCCAGGTCTTCGGTCATGAATTGCTCCATCCCCTGGATATTGCAGGTATTATAGGCTTGCCAGAAAAGACTGTCGGCCCGCCGGATCGTGGCGTTGAGTTCTTCATCGGTTGTTTGGGCGCTGGCACTGAAAGCGCCGGTAAAGAGAATAGACAATGCAACGAGATATTTTGTCATGGTGGTTGGATTTGAATGCAAATTATGGATTATAAAGTACTATTTATTGCCTGGTACTATATTAGTTGATAGCCGGGGGAATAAGAGGTTGAAAGGAAACAGGTAGATAAAGCGGCGGAATAATATTTTGCTATAAGTTAGGCGGGTAAAGAAATGAAGTACAAGATAAGCCCTAAAAACCCGGCTGGTATTGCGCCGCTTTAAAATATACAGTAGCTTGTGCGGCTTATGATCTCGTCATTTTTAATGTGAACGTTATGAAAAATTTATCCTGTTCCTTATTGCTGTTAGCTGTTGCGAGCGCCAACGCACAAAAAGTTTCCAAGTTAAAAGAAGAGCTGATCCTTAACAATCCTCCCTTTCCTGAATGTCATGCATCTACCCTTATCGAAACTCCCGGCAAGCAGGTATTGGTTGCTTTCTTCGGTGGCACAGAAGAAGGGAATAAAGATGTTGGTATCTGGACGGTCAGTCAATCCGCTACTGGCTGGAATGCGCCTGTGGAAGTAGCCAACGGCAAACAGGTTAGCGGAACCCAATATCCTTGCTGGAACCCGGTTTTCTATAGGACCGATAAAAAGAACCTGGTACTTTATTATAAAGTAGGACCCAATCCCCGAGAATGGTGGGGATTGCAAAAAACTTCCAACGATAACGGGAAAACCTGGTCTGATGCGGTGGCATTGCCTGAAGGTGTTTTAGGGCCAATTAAAAACAAACCGGTAAGCGTAGGGAAAACGATTATCTCTCCATCCAGCGTGGAGTTCACCAACAAGATCTGGAAGGCCCATGTAGAGATCTCGCAGGACCAGGGAAGAACCTGGAAACTGTTTCCTATTGATACAGCGAATCCTGTAAGGGTCATTCAACCCACCATCCTCGTATATCCGGGCAAATTGCAGGCGCTTTGCAGAAGCGACAGGGATAAGATCCTGTCCTCCTGGTCGGCAGACCAGGGAGTTACCTGGAGTAAACTGGAGCCTATTTCTTTAGATAATCCAAACTCCGGTATTGATGGCGTTACCCTGAAAAGCGGGTGGCAGCTGTTGGTATACAATCCAACCGTTTCAGGCAAACAATGGTCGAATGGCCGCGGCGAACTGGCAGTGGCGATGTCCAGGGACGGGAAGAACTGGACGAAGGTGATTACCCTCGAGAATGGTAACAACAGGAATGAATTCAGTTACCCCGCCGTTATTCAAACTTCCGATAACAAGATCCATATTACGTATACCTATAACCGTAAGAATATAAAGCATGTGATCTTGCAGGAAAACTAACTGATCTCACGTTCCGGGGTCGGCGACCCCGGAACGTGACTGCTTTTCTAGTTCATGTTCTGCACCTGTAAATCCGCACATTTTCTGTAGCTTCGTACCGGCCGAAACCTTTCTATGCTTTTGAGGATAATCATTTTTATACTGCTGGCTGTTACATCACTGTCCGTCAATGCACAGAGTAAACTGACAGGAACTGTCAGGTCTGAAGACAGTATTCCCCTGAATAACATCACCATATTGAACAAGGAAAACGGGCAGAGCGTTGTCAGCAACGATGATGGCACTTTTTCCCTTTCGGCCCAAAAAGGCGATACAGTATTATTTAAGGCGTTAGGTTATACACCTCTTCTTTACATCGTAAAAAAAGAAAGAACAGATATCACTATCTGGTTGAAGAGATCACCTATCGAGCTAAATACCATCAATATTATCAAGTATAATTACCACAAGGATTCTTTAAAATTCAGGGAAGAATATGCCAGGGAATTTGCATTCAGGCGCCCGCGCTGGAATGAAGTTGTTCCGATGATGGGACTTGGCTTTACTGTAAATATCAACCAGCTATATAAGGCGGTATCTTTTAAAAAGAACAAGAGAAAAGAGAAATTTAAAAAGATACTGATCGCGAAGGAAAAGGAAAATAGCGTACAGCGGGTTTTTACCCCGGAACTGGTAACTAAATTGACAGGATTGCAGGGGGATAGCCTGAACCAGTTCATGATAAAATATGAGCCAACTTATGAGTTTATAAAAGATGCTTCTACTTATGATGTGTGGCTGTATATCACGCAAAATTATAAGCAGTTTAGCAAGGGATTGTAATAGAATATGGTATCTTGCAGTTTCTTCATGAAAATATATTCTCACCTTCAAATCGGGGAACATCACATCAATCATTGCGAAGATTTCTTTGTTACCGCTCAATTAACCGATCAGCAATGGTTATTTGCGGTCATGGACGGCTGCACCATGGGAACCGACAGCTATCTTCCGGCTACTATCACAGGCAAACTATTGAGAAAGATCGGCAAGGATTTCTTCTACAGGTCTTTTATCAACAGAAATTCAAATTCCCGGGTCTCTTTAAAAGACATAATGCATCGCCTTTGCCAGGAATTAAAGTTTATTAATAACTACCTGTTGCTGAACAGGGACGAATGTCTCAATACCTTGCTGCTCGGTATTTTAGACACTCAATCGCTGCACCTGGAAGGCATAGCAATAGGAGACGGGATGATGTGTGTTGATGGGGAAATGACCATCTGGGAGCAGGACAATAAGCCGGATTACCTGGGATATCATTTAAATGAACCGTTTGAAGACTGGTGGACGGCTCAGACACAGTTTTTCTCACATCAGAATGTGCAGGATTTCAGCCTGGCAACAGACGGAATTTTCACCTTCAGTCGATTCATTAATCAACCGGCCGTGGCTTCCATTGATGTATTGGATTATTTGTTGGTAGACACTACATACCGGGAATCAGAAAATATGCTTCACCGGAAAATGCTGCAAATCCGCGACGAGCATGCATTAAAGCCAACAGACGACCTGGCGGTGATCCGCGTCATCCTCTCCTGACTTGCCCGTTTTCTCCCAAATTCCTTATATTAGAAAACAAACTTTCATTATGCGTTTTCTTATCCTCCTGTTTACAGGCGTATTCCTGGCAAATATCGGCATCGCTCAAAAGGCTGAACCGTCGGTGAATGAAATTACCTTCCGCATGCTTACCTACATGAAAAGCCTGAAAGCAGACGTTGATAAAGGCTTGTCGGCCGAGAAAAAAGCAGCCATGAACGAGCAGCTGGCACAGCTAAAAACTGACCTGGCGGCATACATGAAAACAAGGAAAACGTATTCCGACAGCCTGATGAGACATAACATCGCACCAGGTAACAAGAACCCGGATAACCTGGAAGTATTGAAAGGGAAAATGAGCCAGGTAATGCAGCAGCTGAGGGGCGTCAACGACCTGGTGAGCCCTGCGCTGCAAGCGGAAGGAGATAAACTGAACGACGAAATGTACAATGTATTATACGGGGAACCGGTACGATATCTTTCCAACCTGGAAGCATTTCTCGCCGGAGTGCCGGTAACAAAAAAAGACCTGGCTATCGATGCCAGCGTACACTATCAGCGCCTGGAAGAATGCCTAAACATCATCACAGCTATTCAAAATAAAATAAGATAATTAGCGCCGGAAAGCCAGCATAGCGTTATATTTGACTTCTGCCAATTGCCTTTAAATTCCAGCAGTTCCATGTTTAGATTACCCGTATTAATAGTGCTGATGGCTGTTAGCCAGGTGCTGACAGCTCAAAGCTATCCCCGGCAGTTTGAAACGGTGGATAGCAAGATGGGCTTGTCGAGCAACCAGATAAACTGCATTACAAAAGATAATGCAGGGTTCATGTGGTTTGGCACCATGGCAGGGCTTAACCGGTTCGACGGCTACAGCTTCAGAGTATTCAGGCATAAACCCGGCGACACAACCACGCTAAGCGACGATTACATCAACCAGGTAGTGCAAGGTCCCCATCATCTCCTGTGGGTGCAAACTCCCAACGGCTGGAATATATACGACCCCGGCACCGAACGGTTCACTGTTCACCTGCAGAACCGCCTGGCTGCCATGGAACTGCCCAACGAAGAATTTACCGCCATCGTTCCCGATTCTGCCGGCTGCTACTGGTTTGTAGTAACAGGTAAAGGCGTTTACAGGTACAATCCCGCTACCCGTAAAAGCACGCATTATAGTAAAAACAGAGGAACGCTTTATTCAGATAATGTTACCGGGATGGCAACCGATCACCAGGGCAATATCTGGATGGTGTATGCTGAAGGAGTGCTGGAACAGTGGGACAGGAACGGCAGAAAAGCGCTGCGCCGGAATACCGGTGTTGCAACGGTAACAGGAGAATCATCGGTAGATTATAAAATATTCGTTGATCCGGATAATGATATCTGGCTTTACAGGGCAGGGCAGGTAAAAGGCGCCTTTTATTATCAACCTGCTTCCGGTAAAATGCAGCTGTTGCAAAAGAACGCAGGGCAGCTGCGCCTCAACAATGATATCATTAACGGCATTGCAGCCGATAATAATAAACGTATCTGGATCGCCACAGATCATGGAGGCATCAACCTGGTTGATAAACAGAACGGAGAGGTATCCTATGTTCTTCACAACGAAAGAGAAGAAAAAAGCCTGGGGCAGAATAGTATTAACGCAATATTTAAAGATGATGCAGGTATCATCTGGTTAGGAACATTTAAAAAAGGAGTGAACTATTTCCATGAAAGCAGTCCTCATTTCCCGCTATACCAGCAAATATGCAACTGGTAACGCTCTGGGGAAGAGTGCCGCTGCGCAACAGCTACACTGAAGCAGTTAATAACCTGTACCCGAAGCGCAACAGCACAGAAGAATTATGGAAAGCGGTAGAAGATGACCTGACCGCTGCCATTGCCGATCTTCCGTTACCTAAAGACCAGCCGGCAGCTAACCTGGGAAGGGCTACCAAAGGCGCCGCTATTGCGTTGCTGGGCAGGGCGTATCTCTACCAGAAAAAATACCAGCAGGCTAATACTACTTTGCTGCCGCTGACGCAGGCTCCTTACACCTATATATTAAGTCCAAAATATGACGACCTGTTCACCGAATCCAATCAGTCCAACCCTGAAATCATATTCCAGGTAATGCATGCAAAATGGACGGACTGGGGTATCGGGAACCAGTACTACGTGTTCGGCGGCCAGGAAACCTGGGGAAACAAAGCTACGCATAGCGACAGGGCGCAGGAATATGGCTTCAACGACTGGAGAAATGTTTATGTATCCGATGCCCTGGTAGCTTCATTCAAGTATAAAGACGAAACGAACAAAGATTATCTTGATCCCCGCGCGAAATCCACTTTCTATGGCGATGCTGCCAGCGGTGGAAAAACTGACTACTGTAATCGTTGCCCCGGAGGTACTATTCCGTTTCCATTTACTTCCAGTGAAGGTGGTTATCGCTGGCGCAAATACCAGTATTATGAGGATGTGAAAAGCTATGGCGGCCCTGCCAGCGGGATCAACTCCCTGGTGATCAGGTATGCAGATGTTTTGTTGATGATCGCCGAAACCTACATCCAGGCAGGGAATCCCGATGCGGCGAAACCATTCATCAATGACGTACGTCGTCGTTCCGGCGCTTTCGAATTCACAACCCTTGGTAATAAAGACAATGCCATGCAGATCCTGATGAGAGAACGGCGCCTGGAATTAGGCGGAGAGCAGTCGAGGTACTTCGACCTGCTGCGTTGGGGCCTGTTGAAGCAGGAGTTGAATAAGGAACTGAAAGCGCAATACAATGCAGAAACATTCCAGGATAAGAATGTACTGTTGCCGATCCCGCAACAGGAGAAAGACACAAACCCGAACGTGAGCGGGGATGTAGCGAATAGCTGGAACTAAATATCACGTACTTGCAAAATGAAGGGGTGTTGCGGAGTTATCTGCAGCGCCCTTTCCTTTTTAAAAATAAGTCAGAACAATTTTCTTTCCGGTTGATAAACATTATTACTCATCATTTCGACATTTGTGGCAGATAGTTGAAAAAGGCAGGATTACCTTGCTTTTTCAATAAACAATATTGTCACATGGTTAGAAGATCAGCAGCTTTTGTTTTTGCCTGTTTGCTTACGGCAATGCAGGATGGCTATGCTCAACAAAGCGGCCCTGCCCGGCCTCCCGGTACAAAGGAGTCAACGGCTTTTTACTCTTCGGTTCGCACTTATGTCAATCCAGTTTTACCCGGTGATCATCCTGATCCTACTTTGCTGAAAGTAGGTAATGATTTCTATCACTGTGGTTCTTCTTTCCACTTCAATCCATACCTCCCTGTCTATCATTCCAAAGACCTTGTACACTGGAAAGTGATTGGCCGCGTATTACCGCCATCCAGCGCCGGTATGGTATCCGACCGTCCTGGTGGCGGGGTATGGCAGGGCGCCATTACTTATTTCTATGGCTCTTACTGGATCTATTTTTCAGCCGGCGGGCAATGGTTCTCCAAAGCTTCTTCGCCGGAAGGACCCTGGTCGGCGCCGGTGAGGGTAAAAGAAAACCCGGTAACAGGCCCGCTGGGGTACGACAACTCAATTTTCGTGGATGATGGCAAACCTTATATGGTGATCAAAAACGGGCAGAAAGTTAACCGTTTGCAGGCATTAGGCCCCGATGGCCAGCTTACCGATTCGGTGATCAACCTCGACTGGATCAATGCCCGTTTGCAATACAGCTGGGCGGAAGGCCCGGTAATGTGTAAACGTAACGGGTATTACTATTACTTCCCGGCAGGCGACGTGTCCGGAGGGCAGTATGTTTTGAGGACAACCGCGTTGACGGCAGATTCCTCCAAATGGGAACGCCTGGGCGATTTCTTTAAACCCATTACCGATACCGCCAACGCTTTCCCGCGCCCTAATCATATTTCAGCCCCGGTGCAGCTGGAAGATGGCACCTGGTGGACAATAGGGCAGAGCTATGAAAAAAAGGGGAACGACGACTGGTCGGGAATGGGAAGACAAACATCGCTTTACCAGGTGATCTGGGAAGGAGACCGTCCCTGGGGCGTAGCCCCGTCAAGCGGGCCGGTAGTAAAACCGGCGCTGGAAAACGACAATACTCCCTGGCGCAGCGTACGTTCCGACCGTTTCGGGTCCGACAGCCTGGGCGCCTGGTGGCATTTCCTGTCAAAACCTGCAGCGGCAAAGTATTCGCTCACCCAACGCAAAGGGTGGCTCCGTTTGTTGCCAGACAGCGGGCGAACGCATCTCCTCCAGAAAGAGACAGATCATTATTATGCAGCAGTTACACGCCTACAGGTAAATGATGATAGCGGAGCCCTGGGTGGTATTTACCTGACTAACGGGAAGCAAAGTGTAGTTGCCCGGCTTTATTATGCTTCCGGTAACAATCCACGTATTGTGTTCCAATTGGATACAGCGCTGAGAGAAATGCCTTATCGCGCAGGGAAAGATGTCTGGCTTAAACTGGAAAGGTTTGAACACAATTTAAAAGGATTTTATAGTGCAGATGGTAAAAACTGGCAGGACATAGGTCCATTTATCAGTGCAAAGCCTATCGACAAAGCGCAACCGGATTTTAACAGCTGGGTTGGTACAAGTATCGGTTTGTTCGCAGAGAAAGGCCCGGTTGATTTTCATTCTTTTACCGGTAAAGACGGTTTCTCGCCGCTACCTGCAATCGGCGCAAGTAATTATTATGGTATAAGCAAAGTAAAAGGAGAGGAAGTTGCCAGTTCTTCTGTGCATGGCGGATGGATAATGATATCGGGAGTTGATTTCGGCGCCGGCGGCGAGGCCAAAGCAGTAGAAATAACCGGCAGGGCAGGTAAAGGAGGAAAGCTGGAATTGTGGATAGATGACCTGGAGAAAGGAGTAAAGATCGCTGAAGTGCCTGTTAAGGGAAAGGGATCTTTTAAAAATATGCTTTCCCGTTCCGTATCGGGGCAGCATGATCTTTTTGTGAGGTTTCCCCGAGGCGCCCCGGGCGATATTCATATCCGGGATATACGTCTTTCAGGAAAAGAAAAATAATGAAGAGGGACAACGCTATCCGTTGGAAAAAATAGATGTTGATTATTAATTGTTTAAATGACACTTAATTGATGTGATAACATTGAAAATCTTTAATCCAGCGGAGAATTTCGCTGTATTTAAATCCCAGTTGAACCGTATTTAGACATTATTGCTATCCTTTTGGAGATTCGTACCATTTATATATATAGGGCTATTGTAGATTCGGCTGTTGTTTTTTGTTTCGGTGTCTGCTGATCGATCTGCAACTTTTTACGTTATGAAAATTCTCTACTTAAACGCTAAATGATTACTTATGAAGTTTCAATGCGACAGGGCCGCCACGTCCCGTAACAACCAAATTCTGTTTTATTGCCTGACCAGGTAGCATCTGGTACATCCCGGCACAGGGATATTGCTTTTATCGTATTGTAATTGTTCTTGCCGGTTTATCCGGCGTGATAGTCTTGTTCCGGCTGTCAGAACCCCTTATTGCCCTAACATTAAATTTTTTGAATTCCATGTTGAAAAAGATCCTTTCTCAGTTGTCGTGGAACTGGCTTGTAGCGACGGCGGTAATGCTATCGATTGCCGCTGATTGTTCGCCATTGCAGGCCCAGGATGCACGTGTAGTCCACGGCGTGGTACTGGACGAAAAAAAAGCGCCCATCCCCGGTACCACAGTGTTGGTAAAAGAAACCAAGATAAGTACCAGCACCGATGGCGATGGTAAATTCTTTATACGCGTGCCATCCGACAAACACATACTTGTTTTCACTTACATAGGAAAAGTGCCGCAGGAAGTGAACGTCCAGAATCGTTCTGAAATATCCGTCAGCCTGAAAGATAATGTAGTGGGACTGGAAGATGTGGTGGTAGTAGGGTATGGCCGGCAAAAGCAGGCCAGCGTCGTGGCGGCTGTTTCGCAAACTACCGGTAAAGTTCTCGAGCGGGCAGGCGGCGTTTCAAATATCGGCGCCGCATTAACCGGCAATGTACCTGGCCTGATCACTGCCCAGAGCACCGGGTTGCCGGGTGAAGAAGATCCCCGGCTCATCATCCGCGGTCTCAGCACCTGGAATAACAGCAACCCCCTGGTGCTGGTAGACGGAGTAGAACGGCCTATGACCAGTGTCGACATAGGGTCTGTAGAAACTGTAACCGTATTGAAAGACGCTTCCGCCACCGCCGTATTCGGTTCCCGGGGCGCTAACGGCGTTATTCTCATAACTACGAAAAGAGGAAAGACAGGCAAGGCGTCTATCCGCGCAACCGTGAATACGATCATGAAAGCGCCATCCAAGTTGCCGGGGAAAGCAGATTCGTATGATGCGCTACGCACAATCAACGAAGCGATAGAATACGAACTGGCGCTGAAACCGGAGAGCTGGAACAATTACTACCCGCAGGCGATCCTGGACAAATACCGCTTCCCCGCCAACCTGGAAGAAGCGGAACGTTACCCGAACGTAGACTGGGCAAAAGCCTTGTTCAAGGACTATGCAATGTCGCAGAATGCCAACGTTAACATCAGTGGCGGTACCCGTTCAGTGAAGTATTTCACGAGCGCCGACTTCCTCCACGAAGGCGATCTTTTCAAGATATATGACAACAAACGCGGCTATAAACCGGGCTTTGGTTTTACCAGGTTGAACGCCCGTTCCAACCTCGATTTTCAACTGACCTCTTCTACACTCTTCAAAGTGAACCTTGCCGGATCATATGGGGTACGTAAAAGTCCCTGGGGTTTTTCCGGCAACCAATACGGTTCATGGATCGATGCATATACAACCGCCCCCGATGTTTTCCTGCCTGTGTATGCCGACGGTTCCTGGGGATACTTTGCACCTAACGAAGGAAGGGCCGAAAATTCAGCCAGGAGCCTGGCGGTTGGCGGTATCCAATACCAGACCACTACCCGCATCACTACAGACTTCACCGTTGAACAGAGCCTGGATATGCTGCTCAAAGGACTGAAGTTTAACGCAACGCTCTCAATGGATAATACGTTCGTGGAAAGCGACAGGGGAGTAAATGACCTGTATCATGATGTGCAACGTAAATGGATAGATCCCGAAACCGGGAATGTTTTCTATAAAAGCGCATTTGACGGTGTTACCAACTTCGATTTCCAGGAAGGAATAAAGTGGACGCCCGCTGCCGGTGCGGTAACCGACAACCAACGCCGCCTCTTCTATCAACTGCAACTGAACTATAACAGGACATTTGCTGATAAACACAACGTGACGGCTATGGGACTGCTGAACCGCAACGTTACCGCCTATGGAAGCATGATCCCTTCTTACCGCGAGGATTGGGTGTTCAGAACCACTTATACTTACAACAATAAATACACGATCGAATACAACGGCGCGTATAACGGCTCCGAGAAATTTGCGCCCGACTACCGCTTCGCTTTCTTTTCTTCAGGCGGCGTGAACTGGATCTTAACCAACGAAAACTTTATGAAGAACGTTCGGTTCCTGGACCTGTTGAAATTCCGTGCATCCTATGGTCAGACAGGTTTTGATGATGTTGCCGGCCGTTTCCTTTACCTGACGGAATGGGCGTATGGAGGCAGGGCCAGGTTAGGCACTACCGGCGAAGGCGCTGAGCAAAGTCCTTTCACCTGGTACAGGGAAGCAACCGTTGGTAACCCGAACGTGCAATGGGAACAGGCAGAGAAAATCAACCTGGGTACGGACTTCGAACTGTTCCACGGGTTCATAAGAGGAAAGATGGATTTCTTCCAGGACAAACGTTCCAAGATCCTGCTTGCTAACAGGTCGTCTGTTCCTTCGTACTATGGCGCTACTCCGCCGGTTGCCAACCTGGGCCGGGTAACCTCGCGCGGCTACGAGCTGGAACTGCATTTCAACTGGCAGGCTAACAAACAACTCCGTCTCTGGTCTGACCTGAATATGACCCATGCCAAAAACAAAATACTCGAAGCCGATAACCCTGAGTTATTGCCTGCTTACCAGAAATCAGAAGGCATGCAGATCGGGCAGGCTTACTCTTATGTAAGCCATGGCTATTACAATACATGGGATGAATTGTATGGCAGCACTATACATAATACCAACGATAACCAGAAACTTCCCGGCAACTATTACATCGTTGACTACAACGGCGACGGGGTGATAGATGCGAATGATAATATCCCTTACGGCCATAGCGGTTGGCCTACCAATACCTACAATGCGACGTTGGGAGTGGATTGGAAAGGGCTAAGCGTTTTTGTGCAGTTCTATGGAGTGAACAACGTAACAAGGCAGGTAGTTTTCAACAGCCTTGCATCGCAGGGGCACACCGTTTACAACGAAGGCACTTACTGGTCAAAAGACCGCCCGGATGCGGATGTACCTATGCCGCGCTGGTTGTCGACGCCTGCCGGTTATTATCGCGGTACTCAATACATGTACGATGGTTCTTACCTGCGGTTGAAGAACGCGGAGATCGCATATACCTTCAATAAAGGGTTTATCAGGCGGGCCGGTCTTGAATCTTTACGGGTATACCTGAACGGTAATAACCTGGCTGCCTGGAGCAAGATGCCTGACGATCGCGAATCCAATTTCGCGGGTACCGGCTGGGCTTCGCAGGGTGCTTACCCAACGGTAAAACGGTATAACCTCGGCGCGAATTTCACTTTCTAAACATGATCCGTATGAATAAGTACATAAAGACATTGCTTGCAATGACCGGGATAGCGATCGGCGCAAACCTGGCATCCTGTAAGAAATTCCTGGATAAAGAGCCGCAGTCTATCATCTCTGCCGACAACGCATTTAAAACCTTCATAGGTTTCCAGGGCTTCACAGAAGAACTCTATCACTGTATCCCCGATTTTACCAACGCTTACTGGACGAATTCCTGGAACTGGGGAGAAGATGAAATACAATCTACTGCCCGCGACTTTCATTTCATCATTAAAATAGATAATGGTGATTTCTGGGGTTGGCAATCGCAGTTTGATGGCTGGCAGGCAGGGTGGATGGACAGGAACAATACCAGCACCAACGACGACCGTTTCGCTAAATCGCTTTGGAAACTGGGCTGGTATGGCATCCGCAAAGCCAATATGGGGCTGGAAAACCTGGATAAGCTCACCGATGCAACCCAGGAAGAGAAAAACCTGATCAAAGGACAGTTGCTGTTCTTCAGGGGTTGGTTCCATTTCATGTTCATCCAGTATTTCGGCGGTCTGCCGTATATCGACAAGGTATTGCCCGGCGACCAGAAACTGAACCTGCCTCGCCTGAAATACAGCGAATGTGCAGACAAAGCGGCTGCCGATTTCAGGGAGGCGGCTAACCTCCTGCCTGCCAACTGGGACAATACGGAAGCGGGTAAACGAACATTGGGGAAGAACCAGTTGCGCATCAACAAGATCATGGCATTGGGATACCTTGGAAAGAACTACTTATGGGCCGGCAGTCCGCTGATGAATTATGTTTCAACAGGCAACAAAACTTACGAAGCTACCTATTGCAAAAAGGCGGCAGACGCGTTTGGCGAGTTGCTGCAACTCTGCGAAAGCGGCGAAGCGCCTTACAGCCTGGTGCCGTTTTCAAAATACTATACCAATTTCTACAGCACAGGTCAGAACTGGTTGATGCCGGGAGGTACGGAAGCCATTTTCCGCGGTCCTTACTACGGCGCACATGGCTCTACTTACGGTACTGCCAAGCAGTATGGGCCGGCTTTACTGACAGAAGAATCCATCACCTTTGTTCCAACCGCCAACTATGTGGATTATTACGGGATGGCCAACGGCCTGCCGATCAAAGATATCACGCAGGCCGATCCTGAATCCGGCTATGATCCTGCTTATCCGTGGAAGAACAGGGACCCTCGTTTCTATAACGACATTGTTTTCGATGGGGTCAAATGTGTGCAGGGTTCTACAACCGATGAAAACAACCGTTACGCCAATCTCTTTACCGGCGGCAGTTACAGGGATATCAGCAGCGGCAGCCGCACCGGTTACCTGCTTTATAAATTCATCCCGATAACCGCCAACAGGTTTGATAATGGCTGGTCTTACGATAAGGCGCTGAACATCCACCTGCCTTATATGCGCCTCGCCGATATATACCTGATGTATGCAGAAGCTGCAGCCCAGGGATATGGCGGAGCGGCTGGCAAAGCGCCCAACTATACCAAAACAGCACTGGATGCGGTCAACGTGATCCGCGACCGTGCAGGCGCCGGACATGTAGCCGCCCGTTTTACTGCTTCACTGGATGCGTTTATGAGCGAAATACGCCGGGAACGCGCCGTTGAGCTCTCGTTCGAAGGACACCGGTTTAATGACCTGAGAAGATGGATGCTGCTGATCGAGAGTCCGTATACCCTGAAGAAATCAGTGGAGTTCGATAGGTCGCCTGCTTTCAGTACCGCGGATCCAAAGAACAACCGGGTGCTCAATTTGCGCGAAACAGTGATCCTGGAGCGCAGGTATTCCGAGAAACATTACTGGCTGCCATTGAAAAATGCTGATGCCAACATGTACCTGGAATTTCCTCAAAACCCGGGCTGGTAATACATGCAGCTGTTACCGGGTATTGTTTACTCTAATTTCAAAAATTCATGAACCAGATAAAAGCATTAATAGCGGCTGCGGCGCTGATGAGCATAGCGCCGGTATTACAGGCACAGGATACTTCGGGCATTATGATATCAAATGCGCCGGGTAATGAAAAAGTGCAGGTAGCCTTCAGGAAGCTCAATAAAAAAGACGTGCTCGGCAACGTGGGGGTAGTAGATGTCTCTTCACAAATGACACAAAACTATATGATCTCCAGCCTGGAAAATATGGAAGGTTGGGTGAATGGCTTCAATGGCAACAGCATGTGGGGAATGGGCAGCTACCTGCTGGTGATCGACGGCGTGCCCCGCGAAGCCGGTAATGTACTGCCCACGGAAATAGAACAGATCTCTTTCCTGAAAGGAGTGAATGCCGTGGCACTTTATGGCAGCCGTGCAGCAAAAGGCGTCGTATACATCACTACAAAAAGAGGAAAGGCGGGGGCGCAACGTATAGACGTAAGGGTGAACGGAGGTATAAACGTTCCGAAAGCCTATCCGGAATACCTTGGGTCGGCCGAGTACATGGGACTGTACAACGAAGCGCGGCGCAACGACGGGCTGCCTGAACTATACAGCGCTGAAACCATCTCCCAGTATGCATCAGGTAAGAATCCGTTCAGGTATCCCAACGTGGATTATTATTCAGATAGCTATCTGAGAAAATACTTCAGCCGCTACGACGCAACCGCGGAGATCTCAGGCGGTAATGACAAGGCACGTTACTATACGAACATCGGTTACCAGACTTCCGGCTCCCTGCTTAACTTTGGCGAGGCCCGTGAAAATGGGAAGTCAGATCGCCTTAACCTGCGCGGTAACGTAGATGTTAACCTGAACGACTATATCAGCTGCAATGTAGATGCTACGGCTATCTTTTATACAGGAAGAGGAGTGAATACCGATTACTGGGGAAGCGCGGCCACTTTGCGCCCGTACCGTTTTTCACCACTCATTCCTTTAGATATGCTGAAACCAGGCGACGAGGCTATTAGCCTGCTCGCCAAGAACAGCAATCATATTATCGACGGAAAGTACCTCCTGGGCGGAACGCAATTGGATCAAACCAATCCATTTGCCGCTATCTATGCAGGAGGCAATAACAGGTATATCAGCCGTCAATTCCAGTTTAATACGGGGGTGAATGCAGATCTGCGCAACCTGCTGAAAGGCCTTTCTTTCCGCGCTACGTTTGCAGTGGACTATAACACTTCTTACAACCTGTCCTACAACAATAACTACGCAGTGTATGCGCCAACGTGGAGTACCGACCCGGGAACAGATATCATTACAGGCCTTACACAATACGGGCAGGATGCAACCTCCGGCGTCCAGAACGTCAGCAATAGCTGGTATCGCCAAACCATTGCTGCAACGGGGCAATTCAATTATGTGAATACAATACGCGATAAGCATCATCTTTCCGCTATCCTGCTGGTAAATGGTTTCCAGCAATCGGAATCAGCAGTTTATCACCGTACCAGCAATGCCAACCTGGGCCTGCAAGTGGGATATAATTTCAGCAATACTTACTACATCGATTTCAGCAGCGCATTAGTGCATAGCGCGAAATTACCCGAAGGTAACAGGAATGCTTTTTCGCCTACCGTGTCGCTCGGCTGGCGGCTCAGCAACGAAGGATTCCTGCGTAATGCAGGAGCGATCGACGATCTCCGTTTAACCGCTTCCGCAGGAGTGCTGCATACAGACCTGGATATTTCCGCCTACTACTTATACCAGGGCATCTATACAACCCAGGGAAGCTGGTTTGGATGGAAAGATGGAACGGGGGTACAGGCCACAGAATCCAGGAGAGGCGCGAACCCGGATATGCGTTTCCCGAAAAGGGAAGAGATCAGTATAGGCATAGACGGTTCCTTCTTTCATCAACTGATCAAAGCAGAAGGTAATTTCTTCGTGAATAAACTTACAGGCAACATCATTCAACCCGAGGTGCTTTACCCTTCTTATTTCACCACAGGATTTCCATCTTCTTCCTTTATTCCCTATATCAATTATAATGACGATAAACGGGTAGGCTTTGACTTTAGCGTGAGCTTCAATAAGAAAATGCGCAATGTCAGCTATTCGATCGGCGTGGTAGGTACTTACTACAAAACCACTGCTACGAAACGGGCCGAAATATACGCAGATGATTACCAGTATCGCCAGGGCAAGCCCCTGGACGCGATCTGGGGCCTGCAAAGCCAGGGCTTTTTCCGTGATGCAGATGATATCGCCAAATCGCCCACCCAGGCTTTCGGACAGGTTAAACCGGGCGATATAAAATATAAAGATCAGAATGGAGACGGGGTGATAGATGCCCGTGATGAAGTATACCTTGGCCGCGGCGGATGGTTCGGCGCACCGCTGACGTTAGGATTGAACCTGGGCGTAAAATGGAAGAACTTATCCGTATTTGCGTTGGGTGTTGCCCGTTATGGCGCCTATGGCATGAAAAACAATTCCTGGTTCTGGGTAGATGGAGAAGATAAATATTCAGCGGTGGTTAGAGACCGCTGGACAGAGGAAACCGCTTCAACTGCTAAGTATCCGCGCCTGACCACTTTCAACAGCGACAATAACTTCCGCAGCTCTGATTTCTGGCTGTATAAAACCAACCGGGTAGACCTGGCCAAGGTTCAGCTCTCGTATGATCTGAGCAGTTGCCTGGGTAAGAAAAAAGTTGTAAAGGAATTGGGAGCATATGTCAGCGCATTCAACCTGCTGACAATTTCTGCGGAACGCAAAACACTGGAAATGAATATTGGCAGCGCGCCTCAGACCCGCCTGTATAACGTAGGGATCAAAGGATCGTTTTAATCTTTCTATTTAGCCTAATCAAGCATCCACTTTATGAAAAGAAATATTATCGTTTTACTGGCATCTGTTTTTTTGCTGGCTGGCTGTAAAGATCTGCTGGTGCCGGAAATAGAGAATAACCAGGATCTGAATGGGAATTACCCGGCCAACAATGCAGGATTGCCGTTTGGTATCTTACTCAATGGCTACAACCGCATTCCAACCAATTCCTGGTCGTTTAACGATGTAGCTACAGACGATGCTGTGTCGAACGACCAGAATAACAGCTTCCTGAAAATAGCCAACGGGCAATGGACGGCAAGCAATAACCCGCTTAACCAATGGACCAACGCCTATGCGGCTATTCAGTACCTGAATATTATGCTGCGGGATGTTGACACTGTTCAATGGACAGCCGACCCGGTTGTGAGCAGGTTATTCCGCATGCGGATAAAAGGAGAAGCATACGGTTTACGTGCATTGTTTTATTATCACCTGCTGCAGGCGCATGCCGGCGTTTCCGAAAGCGGCGCTGTATTGGGCGTACCGCTTATCCTGGAAGTACAGGGGCCAACAGCTGATTTCAATAAACCCAGGGCATCTTTTGAAGCATGCATGCAACAGGTGTATAGCGATTTGAATAAAGCCGATGAATTGCTGCCCCTGGATTATGAGAACGTTGCAGATCCGGCTTTTATTCCGGAGAAGTTTGGCTCCGTGACCAGGGAACAGTACAACCGCGCCTTCGGCGCTGCTTTCCGGGGTTTCCTTACCGGCCGCATAGTGAAGGCGATCAGGTCTAAAGCCGCTTTGCTGGCTGCCAGCCCGGCTTTTAATACAGGCAATGCTACAGCCTGGGCCGACGCAGCTAATTATGCCGGAGAGGTCATTTCCTTAAAAGGTGGTATCAATGCCCTGGCATCCAATGGCCTTACCTGGTATTCCAACGCTGCTGAAATTGCCGGCCTGGCTGATGGCGCTAATCCCAACGAAATACTTTGGAGAAATAACTACGGCGATAACCGGGACCTGGAACAGGCAAATTTTCCTCCAAGTCTTTTCGGCAATGGTCGTATCAACCCCACTCAGAACCTGGTAGATGCTTTTCCTATGGCAAATGGATTACCTATCAACAGTGCCGGCAGCGGGTATGACGCATCTAACCCATATATCGGCAGAGACCCGCGGTTAAGGTTGTTCATACTGGTGAATGGCGGTACAGCCGGACCTAATAACATTGCTATCAATACAGCGATCGACGGACCCACCAACGACGCGCTGAACAAAGTAGAAACTTCTACCAGGACAGGCTACTATCTCCGCAAGTTGCTGCGGCAGGATGTAAACCTGAATCCAAATTCCGCTAACAATCAGCGGCACTACAAGCCGCATATCCGGTACACAGAAATATTCCTCAACTACGCAGAAGCGGCCAACGAAGCATGGGGGCCCGTTGGCGCCGGCAAATACGGGTACTCGGCCTATGATGTGATCAAAGCGATCCGCAAACGGGCAGGGGTAGGAGCAACAAACGGAGATCCTTACCTGGAAGAAGCAAAAGGCAATAAAGACCAGATGAGAGAACTGATCAGGAACGAACGAAGAATAGAACTCTGTTTTGAAGGATTCCGCTTCTGGGACCTGCGTCGCTGGAAAATGACGCTGAGCGAAACCGCTAAAGGGGTCAGCATCCGGAATAACACGCCTTCCATAATTAACGTGGAAAGCCGGCAGTTCCAGCCATTCATGGTTTATGGTCCTATCCCGTACGGCGAGATACTTAAGTTCGGAGCTTTAGAGCAGAATAAAGGATGGCGCTAGCAGAACAAAATTTAAATGACTTTTGAAAATAGTAAAGATGAAGAAGTTTTTAATACCAGTCATGCTGCTGCTTGCCTTTACAGCATGCAATAAAGAGGTGACGTTTCCCGACTACAAATACCAGACAGTATATTTTGCGTACCAGTATCCTGTTCGTACCATCACTTTCGGAGAAGATATATTCAGCAACGAACTGGATAACCAGGGCAAATGTAAGATCATGGCTACAACCGGCGGTGTGTACTACAGCAAGAAAGACCTCAGTATCGGCATCGCGGTAGATAATTCACTGCTGGGTAATGGTTTGTTATTCGGTGTAGGAAAAGATGAGGTACTGCCTATGCCTGCCAATTATTTTACATTGGCGGCTAATAACATCATTATTCCTGAAGGAGGTCTGACAGGCGGGGTAGAAGTACAGCTGACCGACGCATTTTTCAAAGATCCGAAGGCGATTAAAAACACCTATGTGATCCCATTGCGCATTACCAATAAATCGTTTGCCGACTCTATACTGAAAGGGAAAGATTTCATCCTCTATGCCGTTAAGTATGTGAATACCTGGCATGGCAACTACCTGCGCAGGGGAAAGGATGTATTCACCGGGGAGCTGGATCAGACAGTAGTAAGGCATAAGCAATACGTGGAAGATGACGAAGTGAATAAGCTAAACACCAGGTCACTGAAAGAACTGGAGTTTCCGGTGGTCTTCAAAGATAAGAACGGCGTGAACATCTACTGCACACTGCTGCTCACGTTCGATGATAACAACAAATGCACGATTACTGCCGCTAACGGGAATTTTACAGCGACCGGCAGCGGGCAGTTTGTGAAAAGAGGAGAGAAGAACAGTTGGGGGAATAAAGACAGGGATGCGCTTTATCTCAGCTACCAGGTTACATTGCCTGGCATGAAAGTTTCCACAACGGATACGCTGGTGATGAGGGACAGGGCTGTAACCATGGAAACGTTTACGCCCGTAAGTAAATGATTTGAGCTGTAACTTTAAGTGCAGATAATAATGATGGGGGCTGACCAAAAAGTAAAAGAGCTTTTTAGTCGGCCCCTGGTTATTTTAAAGGGTGCCCCATTAAATCCTGCCACTGAATGATAATATTTAGGAATTATCTTTTTTAAACTTTCCAAGTAAAAATTTGGATTCCTAATTATTAAAATAAGTATTAATTTTCAAAAAAAGAGTAGAAAATCTGCTAAGTCTCGATTCGGTTAACCTGCAAGTTTAGATGATAGCCTATATCCCGAACTTCAATTAACTCCGTTCCCTAAAATATCGATTATATGTCCCTAAAAAAATGTAAACCCTTATCCGTTTTCCTGTTACTGTTTTTTAGTATTGCGAAGGCCCAGGTAGACCTACCTACCGGAAAAGCAACTTTTAGTTTGCCCTTATTTAACTACGATGATGGGGAGAGATTAAAAACGACCATTAGTTTGAATTATTCGGGTGGCGGTGGAATAAAAGTTAATGAAACGCCCGGTATTGTAGGCCTGGGATGGGAGCTGCTTGTGGGTGGCAGCATCGTACGTGCTACAGTCGGTGAACCAGACGACCAGATTGGAGGCACATATGGAGGCGTCAGGTATGCTGACGGATACTTATATTCTCCCTACAATATGGCTGCTGGAATTCCCGCAAAGGCTGCCTGGATACCGTTAGGTACCAGTCAAATTAACTCTTACCGCCCTGATTCTTCGGTGATTGCAGACCGCGAATTGGATATGTTTGTTTTCCGCTTTGGTAATAGGTCCGGTAGCTTTACTCTTACTAAAGATGGGTATATTTTTCCAGGTGCAAATTTTATGCTGTCAATCGAAAAGACAGAAAAGGACCAGCGCGCAGCTAATATTATCACGCGAATCAATGGGTTTATCATTACCGACGAGAAAGGGATAAAATATAAGTTTTCGGCCATCGAAACCTCAAACATTGTTACTTATGAGAAGGGCAGCCAGGTCACAACAAGCTCGGGACAAACGCTGATCTATCAAAATAAAAACATATCACCCTACAGTGTGGTGACAGCCTGGCATCTGTCCGAAATATTTGATCCGTTTACTGGCCATACCATTACCTTCAATTATTCAGACTATCCTTTGAGTTATGTGACAGGTTATGAAGGGATATATACAGTTATGACATCGCCCCCGGACTACAAACAAGATTTTTCAACACAAACAATACAGCACTGGTATTCAGGAACGAAAAAACGACTACAGAATATTTCTATTAGCGCAAGTAATACAAGTGTGGATTTTACCTATTATGACGCCCAGGCCGATATGCCAGGAGAAAAGCCACTCAAGCAAATATTAATAAAAAGTAAAGGACAAACCGCATCCGGCTACCTTTTCAAGTACCGGTATTTTTCAAGAGAGAAATACCGTGATTTCGATTATGTTTTTCCCGCTGCGGAGTTACCGGATGCAAGGCTTGCATTATGGTCAGTGCAGAAGACGGGTCAGTTTACCTCGATGGAGCCTCCTTATCTTTTTGACTATTATCATGACAAAAACCTGTCTGGCGTCGCCTCTTATGTACCACCAAGAACCTGGGCCGCTCAAGATCATTTTGGCTATTTTAATGGAAGTACCTTATACGATTATTACAGTAATGATAATACGACTTTCAATAACGCCAGAGGTTTATCTAGTGAAAATCAGCGAAATGTTAATGGCAATGGAGAGGCAGTTTTGGGAACTTTGAAGCAGGTCACTTATCCGACTGGTGGTCGGCTTAATTTCGAGTATCAAATAAATAATGAAAAATATGGCGCAAGTGTTGTAAACACAGGAGGTGTCCGTGTTGGTAGAACAATTTTAACTGACATGTTAGACAGCAACAAAAAAGTAATCAGGGAATATCGCTATGTCAGGGAGGACAGTACCATTTCTGCCTGGGGATATGAACCTCCCCTGTATAAAGATACGGTTGTTACCACTTCTATCATTCCGTTTGGTACTTCCAGGTACTATGCGGCCAATATGGCCTATAATGTCGGTATGGCCGCTGCGCCTATTGCCATCAATGCCTACGCCAATAGCCTGAGCTTTGCCCAGATCTCCGGGCAATTGTCTTTCAACATATTTGCAGCGATGGCAATTACTATTATTTCAAATTTGTTCCAGCCCTCATCATCCCCGACTACGCCAAGGTCAGATTCAATAACTAATGCCTACCAGCTAAGCAATCACCCCTCCAAAAACAATCTGTTGCCACACATGTATCAGCGGGTGGAGGTGCTGGAGGGAAGTGGCAGCAGTAATATAGGAAAGACAATCTACGAGTTTACCTCACCGTCGGATTTTGCATTGGCAGTGCCTGTCCTTTCCGCTCCATATTCCGACAGAACACGTTGTTTGCCCTGGATGTATGGTCTATTGAAGAGAAAACTTGAATTAGATAAAAATAACCGCCCAGTATCCGAACTGATAAATACATACAAATTCACCCAGAGGGCTCTAAATCCTACCTCTCAATATTCTGCCAGATATAAGGCTACCAAAATGCTGATGTGCTTTGAAAACAGCTTTGCTCCCAACGCGGCGTCGAGAACAAAAATAATATCTGATGGTTATTATCCCCTTGCCGGTAATGCGGAACTAACCAGTACTGTAATGAAGGATTACGATAGTACAGGACTTGTGACTCAAACCACAAAGACCTATGTTAATGATGTCAACTATTATTACCCAAAGACAATTACTTCCGTTAACAGCATAGGCGACACAATTCAGGAACGTTACTATTACGCTGCTGATTACGGCAGCTCCTTAGCCGCCTTAAACAGACTTAAAGACGCAGGCGCCATTAGCACGCTGGTGTCTCGTGAAACATGGCAGCTAAGACCTGGCGCCCAATTCTTGTTGGATGCAACAATAAGCGATTTTAAACCGCAGATAACAGGGAATATTAACGTCGAGCAACAATTCCAGCTTCAAACGTCGGCTCCTTTACCGGCAAGTGCGGCTGGTAATTTTAATCCGGCAGTTCTCAACCGGTTACCATCGTTAAATATTCGTCAGCAGGCTATTACCTACGATGATAGTGGCAGGGTGGTGACCATTGTATCCCAGGCTGGTCCTAAACAAAGTTATAAGTGGGGCTATAATGGTGAGCGTGTGGTCGCTGTTGTTCAGAATGCCAACGCGGCACGTCAGGATAAGGTTAACGCATCACCTGGTGCAGCGACATCAGGAACCATTACGGCTAATGTTGGAGAAACCAAATCAGTTACGTTCACGCTGTCACAGCCCGGAACGGTTTATATCAAACTAGAGGTACTGTCGCCAGAATCCCGTTATTGCCATTATACGCTTACTGGTGGCAGTCCGGCAATTACCAAATCAGGATACTTATGCAAGGTGTTGTCTCCTGGCACACTCAATGAAACATGGGATAACAGGAAAAGTACCTACCCGGTTAGCATCATCTTCGGCAATTTAAAGGCAGGAATATATACTTTAACGACAGATCAATTTGCTGTAAGCCCTACTACATCAGCCAATCCTAACCGCGTCTATTATAGCTATTATACAGATCAAACCAATACGGTTGCTGCCGAGTTTTATTACGAAAGTTTTGAAGACAGCAGTTATTTGTCAGTTGGTAAGCCATTTATTGGTCAGCGGTTTAAACCTGGCGATTTCACGGTTCCCTTTACCATCCCCAACAGCCGTTCTTATCGTATTGATTACTGGTATAGAACAGGGACACAATGGACATACATTGCTAAACCGTATACAAATGGTATGACACTGACCGAGGGGGACGCCATCGACGAAGTGAGGGTATATCCAACAGATGCCGTCATCGGCACCTACACCTACCTGCCATCAGGCAATATCAGTTCGGAATCAGATCAGAATGGTAGGGTAAAGTTTTATGAATATGACGGTATGAGCCGGCTGAGTATTGTGCGTGACCAGTATGGTAACATTTTGAAAAGGATTTGTTACAACTATTACGGGCAGCCGGAGACCTGCGGAGGTGGCAGTTACAGCAATGTGGCCGTTACACAGGTATTTACCAAACAAGGTTGCGGTATTGGATTTACACCGTCGTCTGTCCCCTACACCGTTCCGGCGGGTACTTATGTAGCCGATGATCAGGAAACGGCCAATAACCTAGCATACGGCGATGTTCAAACAAACGGGCAAAATTATGCTAACCAAAATGGACAGTGCCAGTGTTTGGGAGAAGACAGGGCCGTAATAAATGGCAGGTGTGAAAAAGGCTTTAAAGAAACGTTTGTAGACTATGTGGACGGAGGGACGCGATGTAGGGAAGGCTATTGGTACAGGTTCTCAGACGGATCACATAGCATAAAATACTATGGCAGGTATGTCGCTTGTCCTTGACCCCAAAATGTTAATCGAAAAATTCCAGATCATGTTATTAAACTCCAAATATTTTTCTTGGTTGTTGGTAGTATGCTTGTTACTGGCTATTAAGGGAACTTCACAGGTAACCCCGTCTACCTCAACTCGCCCGGTAGCAATTCCCGCGCCCCAGCCAAATGCCTATGTAAATCCAACGATTAGTTATGTTCGCAGTTGGGAGCCTCAAATGCCCACACAAGATCCAATAACCGTAACCGCTACCGCCAGGACAGTAGGCGAAGTCCGCCAGTATACCCAGTATACGGATAGCTGGGGAAGGATAGTCCAGGAAGTTGCTAAGGGCATTAGCCCGACAGGAAAAGACTTTGTGCAACCCTATTTATACGATGTGTTTGGGCGTAGTCAATATGAGTTGCTTCCCTATAGCGCGCAGACGGCCAATATGAATGATGGTAAATTCAAACTTGACCCGGTAGGCGGACAGCGTACATTTTATAGAAATGCGACGCTTAATCCTGGCGTTGCGGCAGACAGTATTTTTTACCAGCAAACTGAATTTGAAAGTTCCCCGTCATCTACCCCTATTAAAGTGTTCCAACCTGGTAGCAGTTGGGCCAAGGAGGGAGGCAACAGGCCCGTCACGGAGTATACCTCATCCAATGTAACTGCCGACTCGGTACGGATCTGGGTCGCGCAGGCAGGAAATGCCATTCCGGTTTCCACCGGTTTATATGCAGCCGGTCAGCTATATAAAACCATCTATACAGACCAGCGGGGATTCAAAACTGTGGAGTTTCAGGATCGCGCCGGGCAAATAGTGCTGCGTAAGGTGCAGGCGACGGCAAGCCCGGGCGCCGGGCATGTAGGTTGGCTATGTACCTATTTTGTATATGACGCACTGGGTAATCTTAATTATGTTATTCCCCCGCTTGCCGTTCAATCGGTGCTGGGTTCGTGGAGTTTGAGTGGCGTAGCTGCGGGTCTATGTTATGGCTTTCGCTATGATGAACGCGGGCGCAATATCATTGCGAAGCCTCCGGGGGCCGATTCATTGGAAACTGTTTATGATACCAAAAACAGACCTGTTTTATGGCGTGACGGTAATCTGAAATCAAAAGGACAATGGACACTTGCCTATTACGATGATCTTGACAGGATAACCCGTGTTGCTCTATACCAATCGGGGGCAGTAACGCGTGATGCAGTGCAAAGCCAGGTTAATGCTGCTACACCTGGTACATTCCCATTTTCTGCGTCTTTGCTGACAGATCTGGCATTCTTTTACTATGACGACAACTACTCGTTTCCGGGCGTGCAGGCGGCAGTCAGTACGGATCTGACAAAACCTCAGGCGGGAACAAACCCATATGCGGAAATAAATACTGGAATTAGCCACCGAACCATTTCCCAACTTACCGGCGTAAGGCTCCGGGTGCTTAATACCACCCAGTTTCTTGCTACTACCATTTACTACAATGATAAAGGCAGAAAAATTCAGCAAATCTCCGATAATCTCAATGCAGGCAAGGAAGTAGCCACATTTCTTTATGACTTTTCGGGTAAAGTGCTGAGTACTTACCTTCGTCATACCAACCCGCGTAGTACGGTGACACCGCAGACAACCGTGTTACGTATGCTGCGCTATGATGCTGCGGGCAATCTTGTAGACGTCTCTACCCAGGTGAATGATAATGCTACGCCTGTTAAAACACTTGCTTCCTATTCCTATAATGAGGCAAACCAGGTTAAGACCAAGCGCATAGGCATTAATGGCGCTAATGCCATTGAGACGCAGAATTATGAATATGATATCCAGGGAGATGTCAAAACGGTCAATAAAGACTTTATCAACACGGCTAACAGTACCAGTAACTGGTTTGGACAGGACCTGGCATATGATTATGGATACAGCACCAATCAGTACGGGGGTGAGTTAGCCGGCACTCGCTGGAAGTCGAGAGGTGATGGGATAGCCAGATCTCTTGGATTTACCTACGATGCGGCTGGTCGAATCACAACGGCGGATTTCTCACAGCAAAACCAAGGTGCTGCCAATTGGACAAAAGATAAAGTAGATTATACTCTTAAAGATCTTTCCTATGATGTGAATGGCAACATCTTGGGATTTCAGCAGATGGGTATGAAGGGGGTGTCGATAGTGGCAATAGATAGTCTGAAGTTCGGTTATGCGCCTAATAGCAATCAGCTCCGTTTTGTAACTGATAAAAGAAATGATGCTCAAAGCCAACTTGGCGATTTTCGTGAGAGCGCCAATAATGAAACGCAAGACTACACTTTTGATAACAGCGGTAACCTTGTGACCGATAATAACAGATCACTAGTTGTAAAGCGATACAACTATCTGAGTCTTCCGGATAGCATAGCGATAACGGGCAAGGGTTATTTGGAAAACGTGTTTGACGCCGCAGGCAATAAACATAGAAAAAAGGTAACTGACCTTACACCGCCTGCTTCTACCAGTACATATGATTACCTGAATGGGTTTGTTTATAGAAATGATTCACTAATTTATTTTGGAACCGATGAGGGCAGGGTGAGAATGATTTATCGCACGGGATTAAGTCCTATACCGGTGTATGATTATTTCCTAACAGACCACCTTGGCAATACCCGGTTAGTTTTAACTGAAGAGACATCTGCTGCTGTATATGCGGCAACGATGGAATCGGCCAATTCTGCCACTGAGAATGCGCTTTTTGCCAATATTAATACTACCCGGGCGGCAAAGCCAGTTGGTTACCCATCAGATCCCACTACCTCTCCAAATGATTATGTTTCCAAGCTGAACGCAAGTGCAGGCGGGAACAAGATAGGACCCGCACTGGTGCTTCGTGTAATGTCCGGAGATACCATTCAGATCGGGGCTAAGGCTTTTTATAAATCTACCGCTGCCAGTACCTCCAGCACTACGCCATCGGCCATGCTAACGGCCATCGTCCAGGCATTTGTGGCTAATCCCGCCGCCCCATCAGATGGGCCACATGGAAATGGAACAGGTAGTGGTTCTCCGATTGCAACAAGCTTTTCCAGCGCTGGTTATCAACAATTGCAGCAAAAGGACCCAACACAAAATCAGGCGAATATGCCGAAGGCATACCTAAGTTATGTGCTTTTTGATGAACAGTTGAACATGGTCGATGCCAACAGCGGGGTAAGACAGGTGCAGGGAAGTCCGGATCAGCTACAGACTCTTGCAACTGGCCGGTTTGTTGTCAGCAAGACAGGTTTTTTATACGTCTATACCAGCAATGAAAGTATTCAGGATGTGTATTTTGACAATATTGTAGTTACGCACAATGCTGGTCCCCTTCTTGAAGAAACGCACTATTATCCGTTTGGGCTCACCATGGCCGGCATCAGTTCCAGGGCGCTGAAAAATCGCTATGCCGAAAATAGGTTCAATTATAACGGCATAGAACAGACAACGGAGATAGGGTTAAACCAATATGACGCGTTATACAGGACGCTAGATCCACAGATTGGCCGTTGGTGGCAGATGGACCCCGCTGCTTTCGACTATACAGGTATTTCACCATACAATAGCAATTTCAACAATCCAATGTCTTTTGCAGATCCAGACGGTGATGACCCATTCTGGACATGGCTTCAATATGCTTTTGGGTTCGGACAAGGCGGTATGCCCGCTATTGAACTCGATGGAGTTACGGTGTATGGCTCACGGCTATCTAATAGCACATTTGATGGCTTATTCCGCAATTTTGAAGCAAATGGCTTTAGTCGGATTGCCATAGCTGCCAGTGCTGCCAATCGACCGAAATTTGATCTTGATGTGGCCAAATGGAATAATGCAATAAAGGCTGCCTACCAACCAATGCGCCAGATCAATTTGCCTGAAGTTACCATTTCGGCAAATAGGCTAATTGATGGCTTCCCTGCCTCCCAACGCGTATCTGCACCTTACGAGTGGTCATCCCAGGCGTTCGCGGACGCAGTTGGAAGTCAAATAAAATCATTTATATTCGTTACGGACTACTTTGCACCTGGAGTTGAGATAATTGCAGGTTTTGGTCTTGAAGCAATTGCAGCGAGTGGGATTACTATAGCTGCTGAGCAAGGAGCGATTGCAGCGGGTCAGAGGTTATCTTTGAAAGCTAGATTTTTAAAGTGGTTTCGAGGAGGAAAGACGTTTAATCAATATAAAGCGGCAAGAGGAGGAACAGAAACGTTAGCAGAAATACCAACAACGAATGCAGCAGGGACAAAAGTTAAACAAAGAATAAGTGAAGAATTTGCGCACATATTTATTACACAAAGGACTCAACGTGCATATAATTTGCCAAATTGGTTGGTAAATAATAGACTAAATGTCTGGAAACTTAACACTATTCAACATTCATTGATTGATTCTTATCGCTTCAGATTTTTAAGAGCTGGACTAAAACCTGACGTTGGTTGGTTCAGGAAGTATAATTGGTTCACCAAATCTTTTAATTGACTTATGCTTAATCTTTTTAAACGAACAAAAGTGGAATTGTGGGAACGACAACTACTCATTAACGTTTTCTCGAAAATGCCACCCGAATTTCATTATTTGTGCGATCAAGTTGAAGAGGGAATACTTAAACGAGTTTTTTTTATTTCTACTCCTATCCCAAATTATGTTGGTTTTAGCTACAATCGCGATGTGGTAGGTAAATTTGAAAGAAAGCAGGACAATGGATTCGAAATTAAAGGGGTAAGAGTGTATGATGAGGTGTCAAAATCTTTTATTGATTTTGAAATTCATATCTCTCATGGATTAGTAATAGGTTATTCAACACCAAATAATAAAAAGATATCCATCGATATTAATAAAATTGATGTAAGTGATCTGAAAATACAATATGATATTAACCCCTTATATGATAAAATTAGACCTTTGTTGAAACCTGCGTATGTTAGGTCAGTGTCTCCCGATGATGTTTATGAGGTAGAACTTGACGGTAAGATTTATTATCACCTTCAGGACCTCGAGGATGGTGATTTTATTGGCATGGATGACAATGGGAAGTATTATGAAATCACGCATGACCCATATGAAATAAAGGAAATTTCTTAGTTGAAAGCCAAAGAAATTCTTTTATATTCATTACAGATTACTTTGCATTGGAGCTGAGACAATTTCTGGTTTTGGACTTAAAGGAATTGCAGCGAGTGGGATTACTATAGCTGCTGAGCAAGGAGCGATTGCAGCGAGGGGAAGACTGTCACTGAAGGCTAGATTTTTCAAATGGTTTCGGGGGGGAAAGACATTTAATCAATATAAAGCGGCGAGAGGGGGGACTGAAACTTTAAAGCTGGTAGAAACAACCAATGCAGCGGGTGAGAAAGTAACCCAACGGATCAGCAAAGAGTATGCACACATTTTTATTACACAAAGAGTTCAACGTGCATATAATTTGCCGAATTGGCTAGTTAACAATAGACTTAATGTTTGGAAACTAAATACCATTCAGCATTCGTTAATAGATTCCTACCGTTTTAATTTTTTAAGAGCAGGGATAAAACCAGAGGTGGGATGGTTTGGCAAGTATAATTGGTTCACAAAATTTCCTTAGAATTATGTTTAATCTTTTTAAGCGGTCAAAAGTTGAAGAATGGGAAAAACAGGTATTGATCAATATTTTTTGTGCAATGCCTCCTGAGTTTAATTATTTAAAAGAGCAAATTCAGGATGGGTTGCTGAAAAGGGTGAGTTTTGGTTCAACTGTTCGTCCTAATTTTGTTGGATTTAGTTATGATGGAAGTGTATCTAAAAAATATGAGAGAAAAAGTGATACCGGCTTTGTAATTAAAGGAGTAAAGGTTTTTGATAATTTATCTCAGTCTTATATAGATTTTGAGATTATTGTATACTATGGTTTAGTCATCGGCTATTCAACGCCCAATAACAAAAATGTGAAACTAGATATTCACAGAATCGACACCTCGAAGTTGCGGGTTCAGTACAATACCAACCAATTGTATGAGAAGATTAAGCCACTGTTGCGATCTGATTATCTTAGAAAAGTTTCACCGGATAATGTATATGAAGTAGAACTGGATGGTAAGATGTATTATCACCTTCAAGATCTTGAGGATGGAGATTTTATTGGCATGGATGAAAGTGGGAAGTATTATGAAATTACGCATGATCCTTACGAAATAAAGGAAATTTCTTAGCATCTGGAATAAAGTAAGAAAGGAAATCAATAAAGAGTAACAAAAGGTGAAAAAGACGGGCGAGAGTGATGAGCGCTTAGAATATAATGGCTCATCGGAAATATCATTTCGATCCTTTCTGGTATGGATAGCAAATATTTTAACCAGATCGGATAATAAAAGAGAAGACCATGGATGTTTAGAGTTTAGAATTGCATTCATTGTGTTTCTTATTCATCTATAGAAAGGGAATTTTCAAAAATTATTTGAAAATTCCCTTCTTTATCTTCGTTATTAGCGTCACAAAAAATGGCTACGAATTGGGGTTATTAAAATGTGCGATAGTGAGCATCCGAATGAGTGTACCATAGGGAGCTGCCAACACGAAATAGTACACAGTTGGGTGTTGCTATCGACCGGGATCATATCATCCGGCAGGTGTTGCAATGATGTCCTACATCTTCCAATCCATCCTCTTCTGTAAAAAGCTCCAGGAAGTCATACCAGCTTAAATATTTCTGTGCATTCCGACAAACCTTTTGATTGCGAATAATGTCTGTGGGTGTGTTCTGTTGCAGGCGGATAACTTCTTCTTCAGGCAATAACCGCTCCGATAATATAAAATCGGTCATCATCGCTGGGCGGTATTGCGTCTATACCAGCAATGAAAGTATCCACGATGTATTTTTTGATAATATTGTTGTTACTCACAATGCTGGTCCTCTTCTTAAAGAAACGTACTATTATCCGTTTGGAAAATTAAGGTGGTAACCTAAATGTCTTTTTTACTTTTGGGTCAGCCCTGGTTGTTTTCATAAGGGTTCATGCTCCCGTATGCGCATTGTCTTTTTTTGCCTGGGCTATAAATTCAGAGGGCAACATATTGTATTTTGTCTTGAATGATTTGGCGAAATAATTTGGCGTTGAAAAACCAACCTGGTAAGCGATTTCGGCAATGGTCAGATCACTTTTCTTCATAAGGGCCACGGCTTTTTCCAACCTGTAGGAGCGGATATATTCGACAGGCGTCTGACCGGTTAGTTCCAGCAGTTTGTTATATAAAGAACTACGGCTCATGCCCACTTCCTTGCTAAGACTTTCAACCGAGAGCTGGGAGTCTGTCAGTTTCTCTTCCAGGTGGCTGACGATCTTCGCCAGCAACTTTTCCTCTGTTGATTCCCTGTCTACCTCGGGCGATATTACTTTTATCTGCCTGGTGTAGGTATTCTTCAGCGTGTTATTCAGGTGCAACAGGTTCCTGATCTTGGCATGCAGGATCTCGAAATTGAACGGTTTGGTGATGTAATCGTTCGCGCCGGTTGCCAGGCCTGAAAGCTGTTGCTCTTCATTGGTCAGCGCAGTAAGCAGGATAACAGGTATATGGCTGGTTCTTTTATCGGATTTCAGTTTTTGCAGCAGGCTGATACCATCCATCTGCGGCATACTTATGTCGCTTACGATCAGTTGTGGATGCAGTGATAGCGCCTTTTGCCAGCCTTCTTTTCCATTGGTTGCTTCTATCACTTTAAAGTTGGCGCGGAGGTTATCCTTCAGGTAAAACCTGAAATCCTCGTTGTCTTCTACCAGCAATATGGTAAATAGTTCAGGGTCGCCGGCCGGCGAAACCGGCATGGCTGGGGCTTCCTGGAGTTCCGGTAATACCGGCGTTTTTTCTTCACTGCAGCTAACGCTGGTTGGCAATGCTGCCGGTTCCACCAGGTTTTCCCTGGTTTTCTTTAACGGAAGACGTATGGAAAAGGTTGCGCCCTTGCCAGGTTCGCTCTCTACTTCGATGCTGCCTTCATGCATCCTGACAAACTCGCGGGTAATGGATAGCCCGATCCCCGCGCCCTGGTTAAGGATAGCGGAAGTAGTATTAGCCTGGAAGAAATGTTCGAAGACCTTTTCTTTCATGTCGTTGGAAATGCCGATACCTGAGTCTTTTACCTGTATAAGCACCCATTGCCGGTCGGCAGCGTTGTTTTCGTCTAACAACTGCAGTTCAACGCTTACTGCATCTTCTTCCAATGTAAACTTGAAGGCATTGGAAAGTAAATTGAACAGGATACGTTCTATTTTGTCATGATCAAACAGCACATGCAGCGCCTGCGTACTGCTCTTAAAGTTGAACCGTATGTTTTTCCGCTCTGCAAAATCCCTGAACGAATCTGTCACTTCTCTGATAAAAGATACCAGGTCGCCTTCGGAGAGATGTAGTTTTAGTTCCATTTCCTCCATTCGCCTGAAATCCAGCAGTTGATTGACGAGGTTCAGGAGGCGCCTGGAGTTGCGTTTGATCATATTCAGCTTCTCAAGCCGGCTCCCGTTCTTCTCTTCCGCTGCTAACTGTTCTACCGGTCCCATGATGAGCGAGATAGGCGTTCTGAAATCATGACTGAGATTAGTCAGGAATTTGATCTTCAGCCTGTCCAGTTCCTGGACCCGTTTTACTTCCTGCCTTTCCTGTTCCAGCAGGAATTTTTTCTTCAGCCTGCTGATCCCCAGGTACCGTCCGTACAGCAGCAAAAGACAGATGGCAACCACGTAAAATACGTAAGCATAAGTGGTGCGCCAGAAGGGGGGCTTGACGTAGATCTTTATCCGGGTATCGCTGGCGCTCCAAATACCGTCGTTGTTGCTGGCTTTTACGTGAAAGATATATTCGCCCGGGTCCAGGTTCGTGTAGGCGGCGGTGTTAGCAGTGCCTGTATAATTCCAGTCTTTGTCAAATCCCTCCAGTTTGTAGGCATAAGTACTTTTCCTGGGAATAGTATAATTCAGCGCCACGAAACTTAGCACAAAGTTCTGTTTGTAGGCAAGCCGGATGCAGTCGGCCATGGAGATATGCTCCCTGATAGGACCTTCATCGCTGGGAATCACTGACCTGTTGGCTACTTTCAGGTCTGTCAGCAATACGACCGGCACTGTTTTATTGACGGTTAAACCTGCGGGGGTAAAATAGTTGAACCCTTCCAGGCCGCCGAACATCAGGTCGCCATTCGACAGGCGGACGCCGGAAGCATGAACGAAATTATTATGCTGTACGCCGTTATAATGATTGTAATTCCTGAATTTCCGGGTAGCAAAATTGAAACTGCTGATACCCATGTTGGTGCTTAGCCAGATGCTGCCATTGTTATCTTCCAGGATCTGGTAGATGGTGGTATTCTGCAGACCATCTTTTTCGCAAAAAGTAATGAACTGTTTCTTTTTTGGATCAAAGAGGCTTAAACCGCCGCCGTAGGTACCTGCCCACATATGACCGCGACTATCGCGCAACAGCGCCTGTACCTTGTCGCCGGGCAGGCGGCTGTTGTTCTGGTTGTAAATGGTCCATTGGCCGGTAGCGGGATGAAAGATCCCTATTCCTCCGCCATGCGAGCCAACCCAGATATTACCTTCTGCATCTTCTTCTATAGCTCTTATGTAACCGTTGAACGGCAGCTTGCTTTCATTGGGTATGGGCCGGGGAAGAGGGCTGTAACGGGCTATAACTTTGTTGTCTTTTAGCACGTTCACTCCTCCGCCGTTGGTGCCAACCCATACATTGCCTTTGCTGTCTTCCCTGATACAGAAAATATCACTGCAGCTCAGATCATCTGCACCGCCGCCTTTCAAAAGATGTTTGTAACCGCCGCCCGATGGGTTCATGATCAGTAAACCCAGCCCATAAGTGCCGACGTACAGTTTTTTATCCCTGCTGTAATGAAGCGCGATCACAGATGCTTTACTTCCACCGGCGGGGAGTGGGAGATTTACCGGCCGGATCTTATCTGTTTGCGGATTGAACTCGAACAGCCCTCCGCCATCTGTTCCTACGAAAACATTTCCTTCACTGTTTTCAGCAAATGCGCTGGCAATCGACGATTGCCGGCCATGTTCATGGAAAATGGCTCCCGGCTTAAAATTAAAAAGGCTTAGATTCTTGTCGTATTTATTGATCCCGCCCCGGAAAGTGCCTAGCCAATAGATGCCTTGCTTGTCGATATACGCGCATTTTATAGACTGGGTGGTAAGACTGTAGATATTTGCATCGTCGGGCAGGTAATAATCTGCCGTGTTGGTGTCGGTATGTAAAATTACCAATCCTTCTTCTGTCCCGATCCATAACTGGTTGTCTTTATCGGGTTCAATGCAATTTACCTGTTTGTTGCCTGTAAAAGGAGCGCCAACAGGCAAATGATAGGGGGTGATGCCTGCGTCGCCGGCTTGCAGCGTATACAGGCCGGTAAGAGAACCTACCCAGATCTGGCCCCGGCTATCCTGTGAAATAGCCTTGATGTCATTATCCGGCTGCGTATAGCCGGCCTTGTTATTAGGTATGCGTTTTACGGCGCCGGTAGAAGGGGAGTACCGGTACAAGCCTTGTGTGGTGCCTATCCATACCTGTTGCTGCCGGTCAACAAACAGGCAATTGGGCGTTTTTTTTGCCTCGAGGTCAATTACGCCCGCGCCCAGGTCAATTTTGGTGATATGCCGGTTGCCCGGATCAAGTACAAACAGGTTCTCGAACTGCGCAATCCAGACTTTACCCGACGTATCACTGGAAATATCCATTATCACGGCATTCGGTGGCAGCTGTGGGGCATTATCGCGAAGGGGAAAGTGCAGGAAAATATCTTTTTTCCTGTCGTACAAACTTAGTCCGCCGCCGCTGGTACCGATCCAGAGATTGCCGGATTTGTCTTCATGCAGCGCCAACACTTCATTGGCCCTGAGACTGGAGGAATCGCCCGGCTGATGCCTGTAAACCGTGAAATTAGTGCCGTCGAACTTGTTCAGCCCGTCGTCTGTCGCAAACCACATCAATCCGCAGTGGTCTTTAATAATGGCGTTAACGCTGTTGGACAGTAACCCGTCCCTGGCGGTAAGGGAGGTGAAGTTGATATGCCTGTTCTGTGCCCCGGCAACTTGAGCCAGGAATAGCAAGATGTAAAGTAACGTGGATGGATAAGTAGACATATTTGGCTATCATTAACTGGATGTTGGTTGAATATGCTAACGTGGTCTTTTTGCTATCGGTATTGTATCGGAACTCAATATATTTAATTTTTCAATTCAGCGATAGTATTATGTTTAAACCTTTATTAGTGTTTAAACGACATTTATGCTATAAAATTCAACAAATGAGCCATCCGGTAAACAGGGCGCCGGGTATTTTTGCCTTTGCATAGCGTTTAAAAGTTGTAAACAAATTCCTCGTTATAGCACTCATGTTCCTTAGTAAGCTGCTTTGACGTATCTTTTATGAATTAATGAATGGTTTCTCTATGAAGTATTTCCACTACGCTGCTATCGCTTTGACAGTGATCACAGCGAACTTTTGTTGTGCGGCCTATCTTAAACAATCTGCGGTTCCGGACACGCAGGGGCTGAAAGACTACTATAAAGATTATTTCCCTATCGGGGTGGCGGTTTCACCCCGCGCCCTGCATACAGACGAAGCAGGGCTGGTGACCAGCCAGTTCAATAGCATGACTCCCGAAAATGCCATGAAGATGGGGGTGATCCACCCGGGCGAACACCAGTATAACTGGCGGGACGCTGATTCTATAGCGGCATTTGCGCGTCGGAACAATATGAAACTCAGGGGGCATACCCTGGTCTGGCATAGCCAGGCGCCCGGATGGATCTTTAAAGATGACAACGGGCAGGAGGTTTCCAAAGAAGTATTATTGCAGCGGCTGAAAGAACACATCACCACGGTAGTTACCCGTTACAAAGGAACGGTTTATGCCTGGGATGTTGCCAATGAAGTGATCAGCGACCGCAAAGGCGAATTTTACAGGAACTCGCCCTGGTACCGGATCTGCGGCGAAGAATTTATAGAAAAAGCCTTCCGCTGGGCGCATGAAGCAGATCCCCAGGCCCTGTTATTTTATAACGATTATAACGAAATCAGCGCCGAAAAGCGGGAAAAGATCATCAGGATGGTGAAAGGACTGATCAGCAAAGGCGTACCTATTCATGGAGTGGGCCTGCAGGGCCATTGGGCTATCAACGAACCTTCCAGGGCCCAGCTGGAAAAGACAATGGAAGATTTTACCACAACAGGACTTAAACTACAGGTAACGGAACTGGATATCTCCGTTTATCCAAAAGAGCATGAGATGAGGGCCAGGCAGGCTGGCGACAGCGCTACCGCTTTTACCGCCGAAAAGGAACAACGGCAGATCGAACAGTTCAAAATGTGTTTCGAAGTTTTCCGCAAATACCGTCATGCGCTGACCGGGGTAACATTCTGGAACATATCCGACAGGTATAGCTGGCTGGATAACTTCCCGGTACGTGGCCGTAAAGACTACCCGCTGTTATTCGATAAAGAACTGCATCCAAAGAAAGCTTTTTGGTCGGTTGTTCAGTTCTGACAACCCGGGGCGGGAATGTAGTCAGAATAGGTTCCCGCTCCATCCCCCTAACAGGTAAAATACTACACAACCTTTTGCGCAACGATCACCAGGTCAACAACCTTAACCCCGTTGGTCATGGTGTTAAGCGTACGGCGACTGTCAAGCACTTTAAGCCCGTTGTGCTGCAATGCGGCGGTAATATAATCTTCCTGGTGATAGTAGATGTATACTTCATCGCCCGACGCAGACCGCTGGATACCCGATCCCAGGTAGTCGCCTTCCATGGTGCTGATATAAAGCAGTCCGCCTGGCAACAACTTATCTCCACAGTCTTTGATGAATTGCAACGCATCTTCTTTCGAAAAATAAGGTAACCCGAACCCGCATACAATGGCATGAAAATCGCCCGGCAGTTTTTTTACATCCCTTCCATCCATCAGCAGGCAAATTGCAGTAGGATTGTTAACTTGCGCCAGTTCCACCATCCTGGGAGCCAGGTCGGTAGCCGTAACCTGCAAGGCAGGAAGCTCTTGAAGCAGGTAGTGGGAAATGTTTCCCGGGCCGCAGGCTATTTCCAGTATGCGTGCATCCGGGGCGGGGAGATGTTGGCAAAACAGATCCAGCGAGCCTTTATACAGGCTAACATCCATAAACTTGTTTGCGTAGGCATCTGCATGTTTGTCGAACAGGGCGACTGCTAAATCTGTATAATCCATTTTGGGGTGTTTGGAACAAGATAAAAAGAATACAGTATTATTAAGTCATAAATTTCCGCATGTTCAGGTTTAACCGTACCTATTTTTTGCTGGCCCTGGGTTTGTTCCTGGTAGAAGTGCTGATAGCCATGTATGTAAAAGATGCTATTATTCGTCCCTATGGAGGCGATTTCCTGGTTGTAATATGGCTTTATTGCTGTGTAATGGCTGTTGTGGAGGTAAATAAGACGAAAGCCGCTATCGGCGTTTTATTGTTTGCTTATCTGATAGAGATATTGCAGTATTTCAGGTATGCCCATCGCCTGGGTTTGGAGCATAACAAAGTTGCCATGATCGTTTTGGGAAGCAGTTTCGAATGGGGCGACATGATAGCCTATACCCTGGGTGTACTGACTGTTCTGTTGATTGAATGGCGATTAAGACTTAAAAAGGTATTGCAATAATTTTTCTGCTACAATTTCTTTCTGGTTGATACCTGGGCCCGGAAAACTGTCTACAAACCGGATAGTGAAATCAGGGAACGATTCAACGAATTTTATTTTGAAATCAGGGAAACTGGTAACGTATTTCCATTTGCCTGGCCCGTCGGCGAAGTCATTTACCAGTTTTACTTTCAGGTCCGCAAAACTGCTTACCACTTTTACTTTATAGTCAGGGAAATCTTCTACAATCTTAATCTTACCGTAAATTTTGGCAACATCTAAACGTCGGTTCATAAACTAAGGCCTTAATGGGTTAGATACTAAATCTAAAGAGATTTAGGTTAAATTCCAATTCTTATCGGCTTACTCTCTCCAAAAAGAAATACGGTTCAACCTCATGGCCAGGGTTGATTAATGAGTATGGGGATCTTAGAAACCAACCACTGGCGAGAGATTAAACCGCAATGTTCTTTTTAATATTATCTAGTCCAGATGCAACGGTAGTTAAACCTCCTGTTAGGCGCTGTATCGCCATCCAGGCAAAGAGAGATCACATCGTTGAGGTCTGCCGCGTTATCGCTCCATTTGAAGTCGAATGTAAATTTATCGTCGGCAAGCCCTAATGCTTTCTTAGGTACCGCGATTTCCATTTCATTCCCCGAATAGCGGAAGGAGAGATCGGCTACTGCTGTCCATTGCTGGCCGTCATAACGCATCAGCGTAGTGGTATGATCGTCTTTTACCTGTTTGTTGATAATAAAATCGTATCCATGCCAGCCGGTTGATGAATTATTATCGGCATCCACCAATAACAACATCCAGTTATTATCCGTGTGTGATGTGAGGTTGCCGGCGGTGGCGGCGTAGAAATATACATTGTCTTTATCTACTCCAACCTTGCTGGTGATAATATCGTTCCGGCCCGAGTTGTTCTTGTAATGAAGGTCTCCATACCCGATGTAATCACGGTGAAATACATCGCCTTCGGTATCCCTGTATTCAATCTTCGCTTTCTTCCAGTCTGAAAACTTGCCATCAGCGCTGATCTTCGTATAACCATTCAGGGTAGGGATAGGACGAACGCCTTTGTATTTGCGGATGTTCTGTGCCATCTGCATATAGTAGTTGTCTGTATACCCGCCTTTCATCGGTTGTATGGCCCTGTTAAACTCCGAGTTATACTGGTCTACAAAGAAGAACGGGTTTTTACGGCGCAGGAAATTGGTAGTGCCGTTTTTAGGCTGGTATTTGCCCGCTGTCCATTCGTTCCAGTCGTTGATATACAGGAACTGCGGATCAGATTTCAATGCTTCATTCCACCTGTCCTGGAAGTATATGCCATATGCTTCTGGGTTTTCGACCGTTTTCCCTAACCAGGGCACATAAGTAGGTTCCGGTAGATCATACTGGTTTAACTGCGGTTCGCCTTTTTCGCGGGTCCATGATTTGCCGACCATAGACGCCGGGTGCTGTGCCGGCGTTACCGCGGCTTCTTCTTTCCTGCCATTGTGCAGCGAAACCAGGCTGTCGGGGAGCATAGCCTTTACATGTTTGTTGTCGAGGTCATAGCCGAAACTCCAGTTGTCTTCCGTGCCCACAAAGCGTTGGCCTGCCCACTCATAGTAGCCCCACCACATGGTTCGCAGGGTGAAGAAGTTCTTTACCCCTTTTGTATAGTCTTTATAAAATGGCTCCGTATATTCGGGATCGTTATAGTGCGGGTGGTTCTTATCCGTTTTGGCGGCGCTGTCGTAATTGTAGTTGCGTTGCGGCGCATCTACGCCATTTGCGTCGTACTTAGGCCGGGAGTTGTACAGCAGTAGCGGTTTCCCGTCCCAATAGAACCAGAGGTCTTTGAACCTGTTTTTCAGGTAGATCCTTTCATAGAGCCGCTGCACCACGGGGATCACCTCTCCATTGAACGCCCAGAAGCAGAATTTTGGCACCTTGTTTCCTTCTGCTTTCATTTTTTCCATAGTCGAGAATACTACTTCCCATTCGTCCCAGTACATTTCTGCGTTGGTTACATCCATGATGAGTACATCAACGCCGGCATCCGAAAGCATCGACATATCTTTTCTTATCACGTACTCGTCTTTGCTGAGGAAATAGCCCATTTCAGGTTCGCCCCAATGATAGGAGCCCGCAGTCCAGGCAGGATGTTTGGCGTCCATCCTGGCTTCAGGATGAGCGCTCAGCACTTTGGTAACATCTGCCTGGTAGGGCTTGTTGTTATGATGATGATCACGATGCCATGTGATATAGAAGATACTCACCACTCTTCGCTGATCTTTTTTAACGGGACCCGCTTCCTGCAAGCCGGGCATAGTACGGCCCAGTGCATCGGTTGCTACCCAGGTATCAGCATAGAGGTCGCGATAGGGTTTCGCTTTACCGGTAGTATCAGTTTTTTCTCTAACGGGAATTGATATTTTCTTTTTCCCGGGCTCAATACCCGGGTAAGAAAACCCTAGTCCTGCCAGCACCATAGCGCTGAGGAATAGGTTGGTTGACCTTAATTTTTTTCGCACGGCTTACTGTTTGGTTATATGAATGTTTCTTGGCAATGCGTACTGACTATAGCTTTCTTCAAAGGAAAAAGATGGCCTGTGCAGGCCATCTTTCCTGCATGTTTCGATTTTTATGAGTACTGGATTACTTATGTAACAGCAATAATAATATTCTGCTTACGGTATGGCAACCTGTACTGTCCTGCTGCCTGGCCGGAATTTTATTGCGTGACCGAATAGGATTTTGGTTTTTGCTGGTATTTTTTTCTCTTTTAACTGCCTCCTCTGTTCTTTATTGCTATATTTCATTGAACAATGAAAAAAGGTCGTATTCACCTTATGGATGTTATGAAAAATTTTCTGCTCCTTGCCGCGGGTTTATATGCTGTTTCAGCGACCGGGCAAACCGTTTTACATGTTGGCGGCTCATCAGGCGGCGCTTACAAAACCATTAACGATGCGGTGAATGATGCGCTGCAACGAAAGAATGAAAACGTAGTGGTCCAGGTGCATAAAGGCGTATATTACCTGCCCCGGAATATTGAGATCAACGCAGGCGACATGAAATGCAATAGCCTGCAGATTAAGCCTGCCGCCAATGAACAGGTAACGGTGAGCGCCGGCCGGCCGCTTGCGCTTAACTGGAAACCATACAGGAATGGGATCTATGTGGCAAACGTGCCCGCAGGTATTCGGTTCGAAAGATTGTATGTAAACGACGTACCGCAGATTCTGGCAAGATATCCGGATTATGACAGCAGTGCAGCTGTATTGAATGGAACTTCCCCTGATGCGATCAAAAGAATAGATAAATGGAAAGACGCCGGTAACGGCTACGTACATGCGTTACATTTACACCGCTGGGGAGGGAATAGTTACAGGGTAAGTAAAGATAACAACGGAAAAATAAAACTGGAAGGCGGCTGGCAAACCAACAGGCCGGACGGGATGAATGAAAAATATGTATACGTCGAAAACAGCCTGGAAGAACTGGATGCGCCGCATGAATGGTTCCTGGATACAAAAAATAACCAGTTGTATTATTATCCACCTGCCGGCATTCAGCCCGGGAAAGCAAAAGTGGTGGCATCTAATCTTAAGAACAGCATTACCCTGAAAGGCGACGCTACGCACCCGGTGAGGAATGTAAAAATCCAGGGACTGCGTTTCGCACATAACGAGCGAACCTTCATGGAAACCGCCGAGCCACTGCTGCGCAGCGACTGGACCATCTACCGTAATGGCGCGCTCTTGCTGGACGGAACAGAAGATTGCAGCATCAGCGATTGCGAATTTGAAGGTTTGGGCGGAAATGCTATTATGATCAGCAATTACAGTAAAAGAGACACTGTTAACGGGTGCCATATTCATCATATTGGCGCCAACGCCATCTGCCTGGTTGGCGATCCGAAGGTAGTAAGATCCGCCCGCGACAAATACGAAGCGCTGTTACCGTACAACGCGATAGATAAGTACCCGGGCCCGAAGGACGAAAATTTCCCGCAGCATTGCCTGATCACCGATAACCTGGTTCATCATATCGGGCAGTTTGAAAAGCAGGTGGCAGGAGTGGAGCTGGCTATCTGCGCCGGTATTACTGTTAGCCACAACAGTATATACGACGTGCCGAGGGCAGGTATTAACGTAGGTGATGGCTGTTTCGGCGGTCATCTTATTGAGTATAACGATGTTTTTAATACGGTACTTGAAACCAGCGATCACGGCGCCTTCAATTCGTGGGGGCGTGACCGTTACTGGTCAGCCGATCGCATATTTATGGATAGCATTACAACCGTACATCCTGAACTGATCCTGTTGGATGTACAGGTGCCGGTAACCCTGCGGAATAATCGTTTCAGGTGCGATCATGGCTGGGATATAGACCTGGACGACGGTTCCAGCAATTATCGTATTTACAACAACGTATGCCTTAATGGCGGAATTAAATTAAGAGAAGGCTTTTTACGGGTGGTGGAGAATAATATTATGATCAATAATACTTTCCATCCGCATGTCTGGTTCCGCAATAGCGAAGATGTTTTCAGGCATAACATAGTCAGCAGGGCATTCCTGCCGGTTGAAATACCGGTATGGGGAAGGGAAGTGGATTATAACCTATTTCCTGATAACGATGCGTTGCAAAAATCGCAGCAGCGGAATACCGATGCGCATAGCCTGGCAGGAGATCCGGGGTTTACGGACCCTGCAAAGGGGAACTACTGGTTGAAAAGTAATTCGCCGGCTTTTGAAATAGGTTTCAGGAATATTCCTATGAACCAATTCGGAGTACTAAAACCTTCGCTGAAGAAAATAGCCAGGCAACCTGTCTTTCCGCCGTTGGTGAAATCAGGATACGACGGGAATGAGTATTTGTTAAAGTGATCGTTTTTTGTATTTTGGCCTGCTTAAAAATTATCCCCGTTATGGTAAAATGTTATTACACCCTGTTGACTATCCTCTTGTTTTCTGCCTGTGCGGAAACCAGTAAACCCAAAGAACCCGAATGGGTAGATCTTTTCAATGGAAAAGACATTAATGACTGGGTAGTGAAGATCCATCACCACGAGGTAGGAGAAAACTTTGGCAATACCTTCAGGGTAGAAGATAGTATAATCAAAGTCAGGTATGATCAGTACGGCAACTTCAACGACCAGTTTGGTCACCTCTACTATAAACAACCTTTCTCTCACTATCATTTAAAATTCGAATACCGCTTTGTTGGCAGATGGGTGCCTACCGCGCCCAGTTACACCCTGCTGAACAGCGGCGTAATGTTCCATTCGCAAGACCCCAAGACCATGCCTAAGGAGCAGGACTGGCCTATTTCCGTTGAAATGCAGCTCCTGGGAGGACTGGGAGATGGGAAGCCGCGACCCACGGGCAACATGTGTTCTCCGGGCACCAACGTGGTGTATAAAGGCATCCTGGACCCGACGCATTGTATCGAATCCACTTCCAAAACCTATGACGGCGATCAGTGGGTAAGGGGAGAATTGATCGTGCTGGGCGATTCGCTGGTTACGCACATCATCAATGGCGATACGGTATTGCAGTATAGCAAACCGCAGATTGGCGGAGGAGTGGTTAATGGTTATGACCCTGCTGTCAAAGTGGAAGGAAAACTATTATCATCAGGGTTTATTGCCCTGCAGAGCGAAGGCCAGGAAGTGGACTTCCGCCGCATCAGGATCCTGAACCTGGATGCTCAGCAGTAGCACGGAAACGTGCTGCTTCCCAGCCAATGATCGCGTTTTTCCTGTAGCTGTTCCAGTGATATTCGCCTATCACCCCCGTAGATTTGATCACGCGGTGGCAGGGAATAAGGAAGGCTACAGGATTGCTGCCAACCGCGCTGCCTACAGCCCTTGCCGCCTGGGCGTTCCCTGTCTGCGCGGCAAGCGACGCATAGGTAGTTAAACCGCCCGCAGGGATCTTCAGCAATGTTTCCCATACTTTGATCTGGAACGGCGTTGCTTTCAGGTGAAGTTTTATTTCGTCCAGTTTTTTCCAGTCCTGCGAAAATACAAACAGCGCATTCTGCTGGTGTTTGTCAACCACCTGCTGGTAACGGGCATTGGGGAAAATGGTTTTTAATTCTTCCAATGCTTTATCTGTTCCTTCGTCTGCAAAAGCCATATGACAAATACCTTTGGCGGTTGCGGCAACGATCAGCATCCCGAACGGGCTATCTGCAAATGAATAATTGATGGTAAGCGATTCGCCTCCCTGGCGATATTCTCCCGGCGTCATGCCTTCTATTTTAATGAAAAGGTCGTGCAACCTCCCGGTTCCTGACAATCCCGTTTCATACGCAGCATCTGCCAGGTTGGCGGCTGTTTCCTGCAATATATCCTTCGCATAATTTACACTCAGGTATTGCAGGAACTGTTTAGGCGTAACGCCTGCCCATTCCCTGAACATCCGCTGGAAGTGGAAAGCGCTTAAATGTACATGCGCTGCCGCAGCTTCCAGGCTGGGCTGTGATTTAAAGTTAGTCTTCAGGTAATCAATAGCCGAGGCTATCCTGTTAAAATCTATTTCCTGTTGTGTGTTCATGATCTTGTATTTAACACAAAGGTATACCGCGCTCCAAAGGTAGTAAACCCGGTTCTTGCGGAAAATAAAAGCTGTATTCCTTCCGGATAAATAACTTGTTTTTATCATATACCCGGCATCTGAACGTCCATCATTTTGTTATAATATTTCTTTTTCATTTGGGTATATTTGGCACACTAAAATCAGCACTATGGAATATAGGAAATTTGGAAGAACCGGATGGCAGGTTAGTGAAATAGGATATGGAATGTGGGGAATGGCCGGCTGGACTGGCTCCGAAGAAAACGAAGTAAACCAGGCTTTAGACCAGGCCATTGAACTGGGCTGCAATTTTTTTGATACCGCCTGGGCCTACGGCGATGGCCTTAGCGAACAGATACTCAATAAAACGATTCGTCGCCACGCCGGCAAACGTTTGTATGTGGCCACTAAAATTCCGCCAAAGAACCGGAAATGGCCATCAAAACCTTCCTACAGTATCCAGGATGTTTTTCCTAAAGATTACATCATCGAATACACCGAGAAAAGCCTGCAGAACCTCGGCGTCGAAACTATAGACCTGCAGCAGTTCCATGTATGGGAAGACAGCTGGTCGACCCAGGACGAATGGAAAGAAGCCATCACCAAACTGCAGAAAGACGGAAAAGTCAGGGCCTGGGGCGTAAGCGTAAACCGCTGGGAACCCGACAACTGCCTTGAAACCCTGAAAACCGGCCTGATCGACGGCGTACAGGTGATCTACAATATTTTTGACCAGGCGCCGGAAGACAACCTGCTGCCGCTCTGTAAAAAGCTGGACATCGGCGTTATCGCCCGCGTACCATTTGATGAGGGCACACTTACAGGCACTCTCACAAAAGATACTACCTTCCCGGCGAACGACTGGCGGGCAAGCTATTTTGTGCCTGAAAACCTGCATGCAAGCGTAGAACACGCAGATGCGCTGAAGCCGCTCATCCCCGAAGGTATGACCATGCCAGAAATGGCCCTGCGCTTTATTTTAAGCAATCCAGATATCGCTACCACCATTCCGGGTATGCGCAGGATCAAAAACGTGCGCGCCAACATGGCAGCCAGCGATGGTAAAGGCCTGAGCGCCGCCCTGCTCACCCAACTGAAGCCTCACCGCTGGGATAGGCGGCCAACCGGCTGGTCCCAGTAGTTTCACGCAAAGGCGCAAAGGGAGGCAAAGAGACATAAGTTTTTTTTAAGAGGCGTAAGTTTTTTTATAAGGGACATAAGTTTTTTAAGAAGATTAAGTTTTTTTAAGAAGATTAAGAAAGCAAAGAGCGGAGATTTTGTAATAGCAATTACATAATCTCCGCTCCTTCTTTTTCTTTTCTTACTTATTCTTAAAAAACTTATGTCCCTTATAAAAAAACTTACGCCTCTTAAAAAAAACTTACGCCTCTTAAAAAAAACTTATGTCTCTTTGCCTCCCTTTGCGCCTTTGCGTGCCCCCCGCCTCACAGTGAGAAGGTTAATAGCGAGTGTTGGCTCGCGGTATGGATGTCTCTCCAAACGCGGTTGATGGTAGTTTCTTTACGGGCGGCATCCAGTCCGCAGTAGGGGTACAGCGTATCGCAGGCTTCCCTCGCATAGTGGGCCAGGGCCCTGCTTCGCTGGCTTACTGCTTCCAGGATAGAAGTGGGGATAGTAGAAGTATTGAGCAGGGCAAGCCAGCTATTATCGAATGCTTCGTAAAACTCGGTTCTTGTTCTTTTCATCTGTGCCTTTACAGATTCCAGCGTATTATAGAAGTATTGGATCTGGTCAGGTGTATACCTTTTCAAACCTGAGCGTTGTTCGAATGCGGCTGCCGCCAGGCTGATGAAATGTTGGCCCATGCCGGCAATATTGACTGCCAGCGTTGTTTCCGCCATTTGCAGGAAAGGATAATCGAATCCCAGGCCGGGAGCCTGGATGTTCTCGTTGATCCGGAATGCCCGGTTCCCGGGCACGGAAATATTCACAGCTTCAAACGCATGACTGCCTGTAGCTACCAACCCGAAATACGACCAGCCGGGAATTATATTCACTTCTTCCCGTTTTAATACAAATGAAACGATTGTTGGCGCCCCGGATTCATCCTGTAATTGTTCTCCTGCTTCATCCTGGAGAATGCAGTTGGCTGTAAAAACGGTGGCATGCATAGCGCCGCTGGCATAACGCCAGGTACCGTTGACGATATACTTTCCGTCCTTTTCTGTGGCGGTTCCTCCAACTTCTCCGCTGCCGGCAAAGCAAACTTTAGGATCGGCAAATAGTTCGTGTGCCAGTTCAGGGTCCAGGAAGCCGGCAAACCAGCCGGCGCCGCTGCAGAGGGTGACTGTCCAGCCCAAACTGCCGTCGGCCGCTGCTATGGCTTCTTCCAGGCGCAGTATTTCCGGTAATGTTTTCCCTGGCCCGCCATACACAGGAGGAACAAAAAGTTTAAACCAGCGTTGCTGGTATGCCAGCTCAAGTAATGCGGGATGCAGCATTTGTTCGGTTTCCGACAAAGCGGCATAGCGGTAAATTGTTTCGGTTACGTTGTTGTCTAAGATTGCTTTCATGATACATCACTGCCCACCTTTCCTGACCGGCATTATCCTGTCAAAGGTTCCACGGGTTGTGATCTCAGCCTGATAGTAAGGCACCCCGGGTGGGCCGGGGCAAAGATAGGAAAAAGAAGGGTTAGGGAACGTTTCCTGTTACGCTGAAATTAAACTGCCTTGTTCCCAGGAGTCCCAGGTCTGCCACTCCTTCAACTGTTCCAATGAAAGGGCCGGTAATAGGCGGTTTTTGCCTGATGGTTGAATTGATTACCCGGAAAGGATCGGATACCTGTATGCTGTATTCTTTTTCTGAGAGGTATTTAATGAAGAAACGACTTCCGATTGCCAGGTCATCGGGCGTTATATAGAATTTACCGCTGCTGTCGGTAACGGTAACGCGCATATTTTTTTTGTTGTAATTGAACAACATTAACGTCAATGGCGCCGGTTTATACCCTGCTTTTTTAACGGGGAGAATATACGATTCGAGGCTGTCGGCCAACCTGCCTGGTTGCGCCACAGTGGCGCGGATGTTTTCATCATTCCAGGTATACCTGCTCCAGCCCTGGGTCAGCAGCAAAAGATCCAGCGCTGATTGACTATCCTTGTTGGAAGGATCGAAGTACCAGGCAGGATCGTATATTCTTCCCCGTAGCTGCGTAGCGAGATAATAGTAGCTTACAATATCCTTTGCGTTATGTGGATTGCTGAACAGCTTATCTGTGGCTTTAACGCTTAGTGCGGCAGGAACGGGCCGACCTGAAGGATTGGTTGTTTTTATTTTAAGCATCAGCTTCTCTTTGCGCTGACAGTCAGGTTTTGATAAACTTAAGCTGATGTTCAGTTGTTGTTGCGGATGAAGATATACCAAACGGGTTGCCATCGGTCTTAGCTCCGCATCATACAGCGTGGCTTCTGCAATGCCCTGCTGTGTATCGCTGACCGGTATTATTTCCTGCCATATGGTGCTGTCTGTTTCTGTGTGTTGCAAACGCAGGTAAAGCGTGTTATCAGTATGTATTAACGAAAAGTCCCTCGCATTCAGTACGAAGGCGTTAAACCAGAGATCTTCCCCGGCTATAAAGATGTCTTTGTTGGCAGATATATAAACCGAAGTTTGGTTCAGGCGTTCTGAAACAGAATCAAGCCGTGCAGCCAGTTCGTTCATTTTTTCATGCGAGGCCTGCGACCATGCGCGGGGGCTAAAAAACAGGAATAATATAATCGCCGGTAGTAAGTTCTTCATAAATCGCATGTTAGTGGCATGCCCGGTTGTTAATATAAAAAATATGTGAAGAAGCCGGAAGATGAATTTAAAATTTGGTAAAAATTTGTAATTAAAATTGTCTAGTGTTTATTGAAGGTTGTCGCGAAAAATATGTTTTTTGATGCGTATGAACATAAAAAATGAATATTATGGTTATGAAAATTGTAATATTTTTTGTTCTTTTATAATTATAAACAGGAAAATGGATTAAATATTGAATATTGTAAATAAATATAATTTATATGGGGAAGCGCGCATGATCACCTTATTAAGATCAGGGGATATGCAGGCTTTTAAAGCTATTTACGATCAATATTGGCCTAAACTGTACGGGTATATTTTTAACAGGACTTCAGACAGGGAAGTAGCGGAAGAAATTGTACAGGAAGTTTTTATTTCATTGTGGAACAAGCGGGAAGAGCTGCAGTTAACCCATACATTATCCGCTTACCTGTTTGGTGCAATCAGGTACCAGTTGCTGAACTATATCAGGAATTGCAAAACGCGCAGAACATATGCTACCGATTTCTCTGAATACAGGGAACAGCTGAGTGATAATTCCAATGAAGAAAAAATAGAAGCCTCCAACCTGAAGCAAGCCATGGAGAAGGAAATATCGCGGTTGCCGGAAAAATGCCAGCAAATTTTCAGGATGAGCAGGCACCAGCATCTTTCAATTAACGACATTGCCACTTTACTGAATATATCTCACAAAACAGTAGAAAATCAACTGACCAAAGCGCTGCGACAATTAAGAACAGCGCTGAAACATCAATATAGCTGGTTGTTGCTCGTTTGTACTGAGCTGAAAAATTTTTTTTGAATCGTGTAGGTGTATGCGTTTGTTCGCGTTACTTCCTTAGTATAAGAACAACAACCGATGGATCAAACAGCTTTCAAACAACTGATCGATGACTATTTAGCCGGCAGGTTAGACCCTGCCACCGCATCGCAACTGGAGTTGTGGCTGGATACCATCGGCGACGAGCAGCGCTTCGAACTGCTTGGTGAAGATGAAAAAGAGCGCAGCAGGATAGCGGGCTACAATCGCCTTTCCCGGCAGATACGACGCAGGGAACGCATTGTCTCCCTGGTCAACTGGAAAACGTTTGCAGGCGCGGCGGCAGCTATATTGCTGATCGTATCGCTCAGTCCCTGGCTTCTCGATCTCTTTGCGCCTCACCGGATCATTTCCTTCTACAGCAAAGGAACTACCAGGAAGCAAATACTATCGGATGGGTCTATCGTGTGGCTGAAAGGTAACAGTGAATTGCTTTGCCCTAAAACCTTTCCGCCGGGCAAACGGGAAGTTACCATTATCGGGGAAGGACTGTTTGAAATTGCCAAAGATGCCAGCCGCCCGTTCCTGGTACGGTCAGGAGCCCTGACAACCAAAGTGCTTGGAACCAGCTTTAATATAAAAACAACAGGAGATTCTGTATCTATAACATTACTCACAGGAAAGATCGTCATTTCCGCACCTGCACGCCAGCCGGTCACCTTATCACCCGCTCAGCAGGCAATCTATACCCCTCAGCAATCTGCTATACGGCAGCAACCACAAGATAGTAGCAATGTAAGATCTATTATTGAGCAAACCGAATATGGAATGGCTTTTAATGATGCCAGGCTAAACAACATTCTAAACCGCATCGAGAGGAAGTTCGATGTCACTATCCGCTTATCCGACACGGCTATCGCCGCAAACCGGCTCACAGCGGATCTGACAGACCAGTCCCTGGATCAATCTATGAACATGATCTGCCAGGCGCTCAACCTGGAATTTAACGCAAACGGAAAATCTATTTTACTTAAACAAAAAAGTGAAAAATGAAATGCGCAACCAAAATCAGAAACTGTAACAAGCAAAAACACAATCAAATGACTCAACAAACCTGTAATTAAAAAAGCCGGGGGGTGACAGCCCCGCCAGCTTTTGTTGAAAAACCCTGCTTATGACCGCGTGACAGCGCGGAAGGGAATCCTTTGTCCAATTCTTTAGCAATCAAACAAAGTACAAGGTTATGCACCTAAATCTAACAACAAATGTTTTCCTGTCCAAATGCCGGAAGGCCGCTACGCTCTATCTCCTGACCAATGTGCTGTGCGGCATCGCCTGCCCGGTTTCAGGTCATGCCCAAAGTATCCTTGACCGGAAAATTTCATTGCAGGCCGATGATGTGAGCCTTAAAGGGGTACTTAGCCAGATCCATGACAAGACAGCCATCAAATTCGTATACAGTTCCAACCATATCGCACTGGATCGTAAAGTATCTGCCAGCGCCAACCAGGAAGAACTGGGCAAAGTGTTGGATAAACTGCTGGCCGGTTTGGACATCGCTTTTGTAGCGACCGACGATTATATTGTTCTAAAGGATAACCATCAGAAACCAACCGCTTCGGGCAATTATGCCGATCTCCAGGTAAAAGGAAAAATACTCAGCGAATCTGGCGAGCCATTCCCCGGCGCCACTATTGTTGAAAAAGGTACTTCAAACGGCACCGTTTCAGGACCGGATGGCAGTTTCTCAATAAAGGTAAAAGAGGGCGCTATCCTCGTTATTACAGCAATAGGATATGATGTGATGGACGTGAAAGCATCCGAAGCGGGAACCATCAGACTTAAAGCTGCTGTTAAGCAGCTGCAGGATATAGTGGTAACGGCTGCAGGAATAGCCAGGCAAAAAACCAGCTTAGGCTATTCCGTTAGCACCGTTAGCTCAGATAAACTCGCACAAAAATCAGAACCCGATCCTGTCAGGGCGCTGACAGGGAAAGTAGCGGGCGTTAATATTCAATCGGCTGGCGGCGTTGCCGGCGGCGGTACCAACATTACCATACGCGGCAACTCTTCGTTAAACGGAAACAACCAACCTCTCTTTGTCGTTGACGGCGTACCATTCGATAACTCCAGTTTCGCGAATGTTGGCGCTACCACGGTAGGAGGAGTAGGGGTGACTAACAGGGCTTTTGACCTCGACCCTAACAACATACAATCAATGACGGTGCTGAAGGGGGCGGCTGCTGCCGCCCTTTACGGCTCCCGTGCAGCCAATGGCGCGATCATCATCACCACGAAGGCCGGCAAGAAAAAGAGCCGTAAAGGAACGGAGATCACGTACAATACAGGCTATTCCTTTGAACAGGTATCGGGATTGCCCGAATACCAGACCAAATACGGGCAGGGAACCAACAATGATTACCGCCAGGGCGTTTACGCTTCCTGGGGCCAACCATTTGAAGGGGTGCAAAGTATTATTCCTACCCGCAAAACCATCCCTCACCAGTTAACAAGACAATTCTCATCCGCGGTGTTCCCGCAGTTTTATGAGGCCGACGGCGTTACGCCTATACAGGTGCCATATAAATCATATGCCCGCGAAAACGTGAAGAATTTCTTCCGTACAGGCAGCGTTTATGAAAATGCTATCACCATCTCCTCGGGCAGCGAAAAAGGCAACTTCAACGCAGGTTTCTCCGATACAAGGAACACCGGCGTTGTTCCCGGCAACGATATCAACAGAACATCCGTCAACATCGGCGGCAACATCAAACTGGATAATAAATTCTATGCAAGCGGCTCGATCAATTACGTGATCACCCGCCAGAAAACGCCGCCTATCGGCGGTTTAACCGGTTCTATCATGTCAACGCTGATGTATGTGCCTACCAGCTATGACCTGACTAACTACCCGTACGAGAACCCTTTGGATGGTAGCAACGTATACGACTATACGGGTATTGATAACCCTTACTGGTCCGTAAAACATAGCCCTTCCACAAGCGCGGTTGACAGGTACTACGGCAACCTGGTTCTGGGATTCGATCCTTTGCCCTGGCTGAATGTACAGAATACTATCGGGTTCAATGCGTATACCGACAGGAGGGTAAGCGTAAGAGGCAAAGGAAGTTCGTCTTACCCCAACGGTAGTATCACAACCGATAACATCTACAGGCAGGAACTGGATAATACTTTGTTGCTGACCGCTACCAAATCGCTGACGCCCGACTGGAACCTGAAAGTGATCCTCGGCAATAACGTGAACCAGCGGCTTACAGACAGGAAAGCTTTTTATGGCGACAATATCATTGTTGCCGACCTGGTGGATATCAATAACACCAGTTCCGTTACACCAATACAATTGATCAATAACAGGAATCTGCTGAAGCAGCGCTACTACGCTTTCTTTACAGATATCACCCTCGATTATAAAAATTTTGCCTCCCTGAACCTGGTAGGCAGGAACGATATTTCTTCTACTTTGCCCGCCAACAACAGGAGCTATTTCTATGGCGGTGTAAATGGATCGCTGATCTTTACAGAAGCGCTGCCTATGTCGAAAGCCGTGTTGAATTTCGGTAAGATCCGGGCGGGATACACCCGCGTGGGAAATGAAGCATCGCCTTACCAGACGCAGAACTTCTACCAGATCAACCCTGTTCTGGGCGCATCTTCCAGCCCGGCAAACGTGGGGCTTCCATTCACGCCGCCCGGCGGCAGCACGTATAACGTAGTAACGCTGGCCAACCTGCTTACTAACGCTAACCTGAAACCCGAGTTCATCACAGAGCTGGAATTAGGTACAGAACTGCAATTCTTTCAAAACAGGATAGGCATCGACTTTACCTGGTACAATAAGAAAAGTACCAGCCAGATATTCGAAGTAACTGCAGCTCCTTCCTCCGGTTACATGACGCAGATCCTCAACCTGGGTGAAGCTACCAACAAGGGAATTGAGATAGGGTTTACCGGCGCCCCGCTGAGAAGTGCCACAGGACTGAACTGGGATATCTCCGCCAACTTCACGCGTAACCGGAATATTATACAGAACCTGGGCGGATATGAACGTTTCAGTTACGGCGGTACCAACGGTACCAGCAGCGTGCATATTGTAGGCCAGCCGTATGGACTGATACAGGGTACCGCCTATGCCAGGGATGATGAAGGTAATGTACTGATAGATCCCAATACGGGTAAACCATTAATAGCAGGGGCTTTAAAGCCTATCGGCAACCCGAATCCTGATTTCATTTTCGGTATTACGAATAGCTTCCATTTCAAAAATTTCTCGCTGAACATTTTGTTCGATTGGAAGCAGGGCGGACAGATATTTTCCCGTACAGTGGCTGAAATGCTGTCGCGCGGCGTAACAAGGGATATGGAGAACCGTGAGTTTGCCATTGTTTCGCCGGGCGTATTGGGAGATATCAATACCCAAACCCCGCTGCTCGACGATAAAGGGAACAAGATCCCCAACAACGTGGCCTTATCATGGGAAGACCATTTCTTCAGCAGCAGCATGGGGCCGGGCAACGGAGGTATTAACGAAGGCTCCGTATTTGACGCTACTGTGTTCAGGCTGCGGGAGATCGCATTGGGTTACGACATTCCCAAAAGTTTCCTGGGCAAAACGCCGTTCGGCGCTGCCAGTATTTCGTTCACCGGCCGCAACCTCTGGTATAAGGCGCCTAATTTCCCGAAGTACACGCATTTCGATCCTGAAGTCAGCTCGCTGGGCGTAGGAAACTCGCAGGGGTACGATAACCTGGCGGTGCCTACTACCAAACGTTTTGGCGTGAACCTGAAATGTTCTTTCTGATCTAATACTCTGCAACATGAAATCACTACATAATTTCGTATATACAATCGGGTTAGCCAGCATGTTGAGTTTTACTGCCTGCAGTAAGTTTGTAGACATCAACACTGATCCCAATAACCCGGTAACCGCACAGTTGCCGCTGTTGCTTCCTGCAACGCAGGTTTCTATGGCAGCCAACATGTACCAGCTTAACAGCGGTACCGCTACCTTTATGCAGTACACGGTCTTCTCGTCGGGCCTGAGCCGCCTGCAGCAGCAGGGCACCAGCTTCGACGACTCCTGGAACGGCTTCTATACGCAAACGCTGAACGACCTCGAATCGGTGATCCGGGCAAGCGCTGTCCAGGAGCAGTGGGGGTATTCGGCTGTTGCCAAGTTCGAAAAGGCATATCTTGTCAGCCTCCTGGTGGATATGTGGGGCGACATCCCATACAGCGAAAGCCAGCAGGGACAAAACAACGTAAGTCCTAAGTTCGAGAAGGGAGCGGAGATCTACGAGGCGGTTTTCAAAACGATAGAAGAAGGAATCGCGGAGGCGAATAAAGTAAGTGCCGCTACACTTGTTCCGGCAACGGCAGACATGATCTACGGCGGAAGCAAATCGTCGTGGCTTGCTATGGCCAATTCGCTGAAACTGAAACTCTATAACCAGGTTCGCCTGGTAAATCCTGCCAGGTCTGCAGATACTATCAGGTCATTGATCGCAAATGCAGCCATGCTGATGGGCGGTTCCAATAACTCCAATGCCCAGGACTTTACTTTCCGGTTCGGTCCTGGTCAGAATCCTAATAACCGCCATCCATGGCATAGATCGGAATACCAGGGAAGTAAAACCTTCTACCAGAACCAGGCGTTTATTGACCTGCTGTTTAACAGCGATGATCCAAGGTTGCGATACTTCATCTTCCGCCAGAATGCAACAGCAGGACTAAATAACAGCAATAACAGCAATGGGTATTATGGCAGGAACCCTGGTGATGGCACTGCTGCGCCGGCCGATCTGAACCGTCGTTCAACCTTTGGTATTTACCCGGCGGGCGGCCTGTACGACAATGCGCCGATCAATAATCTTCCCGCTGCTAATCAATACCTGACCAATACCGGGGCTACAGGCAGTTTAAAGGTGGTAGGGCCTACAGACGGCAATGGCGCGGGTTTGATGCCTTTTATCACCAATGCCATGGTGAAATTTATCCGCGCAGAAGCTGCGCTTACTTTGAATACAGGCGAAGATGCCAGGCAATTGCTTAAAGAAGGCATCATCGCCAACCTTACAAGTATCAGTACCTATGCTTCTTCAAATGGGGGAGTGCCGATGGCTGCTGCTGCGATCAATTCGTTTGCAGAAGCGGCTGCACAGAAATTCGACGCTGCATCGGCAAACGACAAGCTGGCCGTACTGATTACCCAGAAATACATTGCGCAATTCGGCAACGGCATGGAGGCATACAACGATTACAGGAGAACAGGCTGGCCCGCTTTACGGCCTCCTTTGTCGCCGCTGAATGTATTCCCGTTGCGGCTTTACTACTCCGAAACGGAGCTTATTGCCAACACCAGCCTGGGCGAAAACGCCGGCCGCCTGCAGGTGAAGCAACAAACTACGCCTGTATTCTGGGATAAATAATGATTGATCAAAACATATTTTTATGAAAAGTGCAATTATCATATTAGGTTCCATGCTGTTGTTCGGCATTGCCTGCAAGAAAGTGAAATATGAGTGGGAGAACTATACTTATACCGCTGTTCCTGTGGTAACGATAGATACCACCAAAACAGCCCTGCCAACAAAGCAAACGGGTAAAGTGGCTTTCTTCAACCTGAAAGACCCGGATGTAGCCAGCCAGCAGTTTGCATTTACTCTCAGCTGGGAAGGGTTTGGCAAGGAAACGGTGACCTCTATTGAAGTGTATAATAGTTATAACAAGGCGGAAGCCAGTGTGCCGGCTTACCCGTTGGTGATCTCCACACCGGGAAACATCTACCCGAATATTGCCCAGTTCCCGTTGCCCAGTATCGTGGGAAGCAACGATCATCTATATGAAACCGTTACCACCTTCCCGAAAACATATTCCTTTACTGCCGCGCAATTGGCAGATATGAACCATGTTAATCTTGCAAATGTGGGGGTAAACGATTACTTTCTGTTTAAATTTATCCTCAACCTGGCAGATGGACGCAGGATTGTTACATTTTTTAATAACATTTGCGACGAAGCCAGGGGCGAACCCGGTGATTGCCGTGTAGGCGTGAGGTTTAAAAAACAGTAGCAACCAGATCTGAACAAGATACCATTGATTATAGCAAGGTAAACAGCAGTACCAGCGAACCGGCACCTGAAATACCGGTTTTAGGAATCGCTTTTCATAAATTGTTGACCTGGAACTGCCACTTTACAACAACTGTCAAATGAGAAATGATGATAAATAGCAAATTTTTACGGCTCTTAGCCTTGCTGTTGGCCACTGTAGCTGTAGCATGGGCGCAGGTTCCCTCGCCTGAAGAGCATTTCGGATTTAAGATCGGAGACGATTACAAGCTCGCTAACTACACGCAAACGGAGGCCTATTTTAAAAAGCTGTCGGCCTCCGATCGTACCAGGTTGGTGGATATCGGGTTAACGGAAGAAGGAAGGCGCCAATATATGCTGATCATCTCTTCTCCTGAAAATATCAGGAAATTAGACCAGTATAAATCCATTTCCCAGCAACTTGCCCGGGCGGAAGATCTGAGCGCCGATCAGGCAAAGCAGCTTTCTGAAACCGGAAAAGCAGTTGTTTGGATAGATGGCGGGTTGCATGCTACAGAAGTGGTAGGCACACACCAGCTGATAGAAACAATGTGGCAACTGGTGAGCCGCACCGATCCGGAAACCCTGCGGATACTGGATAACGTGATCATTCTCTGTACCCATGCAAATCCTGATGGCCAGGAACTGGTTTCCAACTGGTATATGCGGGAAACGGATACGGCTAAACGTAATATGAGCATTCCCCGCCTGTACGAAAAGTATGTGGGACACGATAATAACCGTGATTTTTATATGATGAACATGAAGGAAAGCCAACACATCAGCGAACAGCTGTTTGTTGAATGGCTCCCGCAGATCATGTACAACCATCATCAAAGAGGCCCTGCGGGTTCGGTGCTGGCAGGTCCTCCGTACCGTGATCCGTTTAACTACGTGTATGATCCTCTTATTGTAACAAGCATCGACGCCGTTGGCGCTGCCATGAACAACAGGCTAAATACTGAAGGTAAACCCGGCTACACGCAAAGGGCAGGTTCGCAGTTCTCTACCTGGTGGAACGGCGGTCTTAGAACAACGCCTTACTTTCATAACATGGTTGGCCTGTTAACTGAGATCATTGGCGGGCCTACGCCTGAAAATGTACCGCTGGTGCCCGACAGGCTCATTCCCAATGGCGCTACGCCTAATCCCGTTACTCCGCAGAAATGGCATTTCCGCCAATCGATAGATTACTCCGTGTCCCTCAACTATGCCGTGCTGGATTATGCCGCCAGGTACAGGAGCACTCTCCTTTATAATATCTATCAAATGGGCGCGAATGCAATCGCGAAGGGAAATAGGGATAACTGGACATTTTACCCCCGGTATATCGACAGTATCAAGGCGCTGAATAAACGCAGCCAGAAGCCCGGCACAAATAATACCGGCGAAGGAGGCGACTTTTCATTCGGGAGAGAAGATACTATTCCTGCTAAGTTTTACAGCGCGGTACTAAGATCTCCTTCCCTGCGCGATGCAAGAGGGTACATTATACCGGCCGACCAGGCCGATTTTCCTACAGCCGTCAGGTTTATTAATGCGTTGATCAGATCGGGCATATCAGTACATAAGGCAACTGCTGCTTTTACCGTTAACGGTAAACAATATCCTGCCGGATCATATATCGTGAAAACGGCGCAGGCATTCAGACCTCACGTGATCGATATGTTCGAACCCCAGGATCACCCGAACGATTTTCAATACGAAGGCGGACCGCCTATTCGTCCCTACGATGCCGCCGGGTGGACGCTGGCATTCCAGATGGGCGTGAAGTTCGACAGGATACTCGAAGGTTTCGACGGGCCGTTTGAAAAACTGCCTTACGGGCAAATACAACAACCGCCTGCGGCAACATTTGCGGCTTCCAGGAATGGATATTTGCTGAGTCCAGCCGCCAACAATACTTTTATTGCAGTGAACGAATTGCTGAAAGCCGGCGTGAAGGTTAGCAAAACAACAAAAGGAGAATTCTATGTTCCTGCAAGCGCCAGGTCGGGCGCCGTGCTGGGCAAACTGGCCGCTGAATACGGCGTTGTGGCTAAAGAGGCGGACGCCAGGCCAGCGGATAGCAGGAACATATCTCCCGCCCGCATTGCTATCTGGAATACTTACGGCGGGTCTATTCCTTCCGGTTGGATCAGCTGGTTGATGGAACAATATGGTTTTTCGTACGAATTCATTTACCCGGCGGCCATCGACGCAGGCAATCTTCGCAAGAAGTATGATCTTATTATTTTTCCTGGCGGCGCTATTCCTGATACTGCGAAAAAGAAACCGCGTTCAGGCTACGAACCTAAAATACCCAAGGCGTCTGAGTTGCCTCCTGAGTACCGCTCCTGGCTGGGGAAGATCACTGCGGATACTTCTATACCACAGTTAAAGAAATTCATGGAAGAAGGAGGAGAGATCGTTACAATCGGCTCCAGCGCCAACATTGTGTATCATCTTGGCCTGCCTGTGAATAATGCATTGGTAGAAAGAACAGCAAAAGGGGAGATCAAGCCGCTTTCAGGAACAAAATACTACATCCCCGGAAGCCTGCTCACAGCTGATTTTGATACTACCGCAATAGAAAACGCAGGAATGCCGGCGCGCAACGATGTATATTTTGATCGCAGCCCTGTATTTACCCTGCAGCCCGGAGCCACGGGAATAAAGAAACTGATCTGGTTCTCCGGCGATCGCCCGCTGCATAGCGGCTGGGCCTGGGGGCAACAATACCTGAAAGACGGGATTGCCGCTTTTTCAGCGCCCATAGGTAAAGGCAAGCTGCTGGTATTCGGACCGGAGATCACGTTCAGGGGGCAGTCGCACAGTACATTCAGACTTTTATTCAACCAACTCTATAAATAACATTTTTGCTTATGAGCAAGCTATCATTTGTGCTGGGAGGTTTTCTCTGTTGCATCGCGGGGATTTCGGCGGCCCAGCAAAAGGAGAAGCAGGCGATGATCCGGTACCTGGACCTGCATACGCCGACGTACGATACCATCGCACGCAAGATCTGGTCGTACGCCGAGCCCGGGTACCTGGAAGAAAAGAGTGCAGCCTTGCTGGAACAAACTTTAACAGGTGAAGGGTTTGATGTGAAAACCGGTGTAGCGGGGATTCCTACTGCTTTCGTGGCCAGCTATGGAAGCGGGGAACCGGTGATAGGGATATTGGCTGAATATGATGCCCTGCCGGGTTTATCGCAGGAAGCGGGAGTAACGGAGAAGAAGCCGGTAAAAGCCGGCGCACCGGGTCACGGGTGCGGGCATAATCTTTTCGGCACTGCCTCTGTAGCCGCTGCCATAGCGGTAAAGAACTGGTTGCAGCAAAGCGGCGCCAAAGGAACGGTAAGGTTGTATGGATGCCCGGCTGAAGAAGGCGGATCTGGTAAGGTGTACATGGTAAGGGCGGGATTGTTCAACGATGTGAATGCCGTATTGCACTGGCATCCGGGCAACCAGAATTCTGCCGCTATTGCGCCCTGGCTGGCAAACAAGAACGCCAAGTTCAGGTTCTACGGCGTAGCAGCTCATGCGGCCGCAAACCCCGACAAAGGACGCTCGGCCCTCGATGGCGTAGAAGCGATGGACTATATGGTAAACATGATGAGAGAACATATTCCTTCTGATACCCGTATTCATTACGTGATCACTAAGGGCGGCGATGCGCCTAACGTGGTGCCGGCATTTGCGGAAGTCTATTATTATGTGCGGCATCCGGATATGAAAGTGGTAAAGAGTGTATGGGAAAGAGTAGTGAAAGCGGCTGAAGGCGCTGCATTGGGTACAGGTACAAAAATGGAATACGAAGTGATAGGCGGCGTATACAATATGCAACCCAACGAAACCCTTTCGCGCCTGATGGATCAGAACCTGCACCAGGTTGGCGGCTTTACCTATACGCCGGAAGAGAACAGCTTCGCTGCCGGTATACAGAAAACGTTTGCAGAAACAACGGGTATTAACAACCCGTCTTCCATTGCGGCTACCGTACAACCGTTTAAGATCGTTACGGAAAGCAACGGCGGCGCATCGTCAGATGTGGCGGATGTGAGCTGGGTAGTGCCTACCGCCGGCGTAGTAACAGCCACCTTCGTTCCCGGCTCGTCGGGCCATAGCTGGCAGAATGTGGCTGCCGCCGGAAGCAGTATCGGCACCAAGGGAATGATGGTTGCAGCAAAAACGATTGCGCTGACAGCTTACGACCTGTTTAAAAGTCCTGATGTGCTGAAAAAAGCAAAAGAAGAACTGATCAACCGCCAGGGGCCCGGCTTCCATTATGAAGCTATGTTGGGCGATCGCAAACCCGCCCTGGACTATCGAAAATAACACAACGAAAACTAAACCATGATGCACAAATTATTTACCTCGTTGCTGGCTTTGGGCGCCTGCCTGGGCGTATTCGCCCAAAGCTCCCGCATCCCTTCGCCAAAGGAACATTTTGGTTTTAATATCGGCGACAATTACCAGCTGGCCAATTATACCCAAACAGAAGGGTATTTCAAAAAGCTGGCGGCTGCATCGCCAAGGGTAAAACTGCAAAGCATCGGCCGCACAGAAGAAGGCAGGGAGCAATATGCGCTTATTGTTTCTTCTCCGGAAAACCTGGCCCGGCTGTCCCGTTACCAGTCTATTTCCCGGCAGCTGGCAAAAGCGGAAGGAATAACGGAACAGGAGGCCAGGACACTCGCAAACGAAGGAAAGGCAGTGGTGTGGATAGACGGCGGCCTGCATGCCAACGAAGTGGTTGGATCTCATCAACTGATAGAAACAGCTTATGAACTGGCATCCCGGACAGATCCCGAAACCAACAGGATACTGGATAATGTGATCATTCTTTTGGTACACGCCAATCCCGACGGCCAGGAACTCGTAGCCAACTGGTATATGCGGAACCCCGATACGCTGAAAAGATCGGTAGACCAGCTTCCGGTGCTGTACCAGAAATACATCGGGCACGATAATAACCGCGATTTCTACATCATGAATATGAAAGAGAGCCGGAACATGGGTAAATTCATGTACCAGGACTGGTTACCGCAGATCATGTACAATCACCATCAGCGCGGCCCTGAAGGCTCAGTTCTGGCAGGGCCTCCGTATCGCGACCCGTTCAACTACTTCTTTGATCCGCTCATGATAACGGGTATCGACGCCCTGGGCGCCGCGATGTATAATCGCCTGAATGCTGAAGACAAACCAGGGTTCACCCGCCTGAATGGTTCCAGTTTTTCTACCTGGTACAACGGCGGGTTGCGTACAACCGCCCAGTATCATAACATGATAGGCCTGTTGACGGAAATTATAGGCAATCCTACGCCTGAGAAGGTACCGGTAGTACCCCAACGCCTGGTTCCTAACGGCGCTACCCCTAATCCCGTAACGCCGCAGGATAAATGGTATTTCCGGCAATCTATCGACTATTCTCTTTCCCTTAATTACGCAGTGCTGGACTATGCGGCCAGGCACCGGGATGAGTTGCTGTACAATATCTATAAAATGGGGCGCAACGCCATCGATAAAGGAAATAAGGATACCTGGACCTTAAGTCCAAGCCATGCCGCCGCCATTACCGCCGCTTACCAAAAGGATCATCCGCTTACTCCTGAACAGGCAAAGAACCAGGCGAGCGACCCTTATGGCTGGATGACAAGAGGCAGTAATATTGATACGAAGTATTATGATGCTGTTTACAAAGATCCCAACCTGAGAGATCCCCGGGGCTATATCATCCCGTTAGACCAACCGGATTTTGGTACTGCTGTGAAATTTGTAAATGCTTTGATCAGGACCGGAGTGGATGTACAGGTAGCAACCGAAGCTTTTACCGTTGGCGGTAAAAGCTATCCTAAAGGCAGTTTTATAGTGAAAACCAACCAGGCTTTCCGTCCGCATATCCTGGATATGTTCGAACCACAGGATCACCCGAACGACTTTCAATACCCTGGCGGTCCCCCGATCAGGCCGTACGATGCGGCAGGATGGACGTTGGCGTACCAGATGGGCGTCCGGTTCGACCGGGTGCTGGACGGATTTGAAGTGCCTCATAAAATGTCGGAAGGCTTATTGCAGGAGGCGCCAAAAGGGAAGGCGATAGCGGGGAAAGCGGGATATTTCATTAGTCCGCAGGCCAACAATAACTTTATAGCCGTGAATCGTTTGCTGAAAGCAGGCGTACCTGTTTTTCGTTTAACCGCTCCGGTAACCGGCAAATCGGCTTTACCGGCAGGTACATTTTATGTGCCTGGCAATGCAAAAGCGGCAGCTATATTATCTGACGCAGCGTCGCAACTGGGGTTAAACACTATTGCCGCCAATTCCCGGCCCCGCCGGCTTTTGCCGGCCAGCCAGGCGCGTATAGCCTTATGGGATACCTACGGAGGTTCTATGCCTTCAGGCTGGGTGAGATGGATATTGGAGCAGTATGAATTTCCTTTTGATGTTATTTACTCAAAGGATATTGATGCCGGCGGACTAAAAGCAAAATATGATGCCATCATTTTTGTAACCAGGGCTATCCCTGCCCCCGGCGGTGCAAACAACAATCGCGGCTATACGCCTAAAGAGCCGGTAGAAGCGGAGATACCTGAACAATACAGGCCTTTGCTGGGCAAGATCACGGTTGAGAAGTCGGTACCCCAGATCAAACAATTTATGGAAGACGGGGGAGCGGTGCTTACTATCGGAAGCAGTACCAGCCTCGCTTATCATTTAGGCCTTCCTGTTAAAAATGCGCTGGTGGAAACAGGGGCTGATGGGAAGGAAACGGCTTTGCCGGGTACCAAGTACTTTGTGCCGGGAAGTATCCTGGCCGTGAGCGTAGATACATTGCAACCAGTTGCCTGGGGCATGTTCTCGAAAGCGGATATCAACTTTGATAACAGCCCGGTATTCAAACTGGGTGCTGAAGCGGCGGAGAAAGGAGTGAAGCCTTTGGCCTGGTTCTCTACAGATCGCCCGTTACGCAGCGGCTGGGCATGGGGACAAAGCTACCTGAAAGACGGAGTGGCTGCATTTTCTGCCCCGGTTGGCAAGGGCATTTTATACGCATTCGGGCCTGAGATAACCTTCCGTGGCCAATCCCTGGGCACCTTTAAAATGTTGTTCAACGGTTTGTATGGCGCATCTAATCCCGGACCTACGATCAACCTGCCGGCGGGCAACTGAAAATAATCACTGGAAACAAAGCAGCAGGAGCCTTTCTGCTGCTTTGTTATTTATGTCATAAATTTAAGTATATTGGGCATCGAGACCGGGAGTATCATGCCAATGCAATTCGACATACCGTCACCTGCCATGCTTTTTCAGGAGTACTACACCCGCCTTTGTTATTTTGCTTTTCAGTTCACTGGAGATAAAGACAAGGCCAGGGATATTGCGCAGGAAGCATTTGTAACTTATCTCGCCCAGCAATCAAAGATCACTCCTCATCCCGCTGCTATTAAAAATTTTCTCTATACTACTGTAAAGAACGCCTGCCTGAACTATTTACGGCATGCCAGGGTAGTGGAACAATATGCTGCTGCTTCCAGCCAATCGGAAGCCGACGATACCAGTATAATGCTTACCATGATCAGGTCGGAGGTGATGGGAGAAATTTACAGGGCGCTGGAAACCTTGCCGGAAGCCTGCAGGCAGGTTATCCGGATGGGATACCTGGAAGGACTCAAGAACCTGGAAATAGCTTCTAAACTGAGCATCAGCATCAACACGGTTAAAACCCAAAAGAAAAGAGGCCTGGAAATGCTGAAAAAGCGATTGAATCCCGAGATCTTCACCTTATTATTTCTTTGATCACAATTCCATTTCCAGCATTATCATGTGTTTTGCCTGTATCCCGTTCTCATAAATAGGTTCAGGATAATTATCCGTAAAAAAATGCTGCCGGATACTGCTTATTTCAAACCCTTTTTTCTGGTATAGGTATAACTGCATGATGCTTGAATTGGCGGTACCTATACAGATACTTTTATACTGCTTTTCTTTCGCCACTCTACAGGTCTCAGAGAGCAGGAATTTACCGATCCCTTGTCCCTGCATGCTTTCCTCTACTGAAATATTTTTGATCTCCGCCTGCGTATCGCTGATCTCTGAAAGCACAACCACGCCAACTACCTGGCGTTCATATTCCGCCACATACACAGCCGAAGCGCCAAGATATTCTTCTACCAGCTCCCTTGATGGATCTGCAGCCAGCAGTAAGTCGTAAGGTATTGCTTCGTTTGCCCCTAGTTCCCTGAATCTAAAATGCCTGGACATCTGGATGTCTTTTTATTGGATGATGATAATATTCCACTGCGAAGGTATGCTGTTACAGGCAATGTTCATGGTACGCATGCCGTCGGGAGAGGTGGCCAGATGCATTCATTGATTTTTCAACGGGTATTGCAGGTAGATGATGATGAGGTTAAGAAGAAAGAACGGTAATTCTATGGCGGCGCCTTTCAGGTTCCTGGTCAGTAACTGCAGGCAAATGATCATCAGGATCCCTGCCGACATCAGGAAGTTGCCCCATACAAAAGTTCTGGGGAATAATATCAGCACAGCAGCCAGCAGTGTTACAGCGCCGTTGATCATAACGGCATTTTTGCTGAAATCCCATTTGCCGAACATTTCCAGCATTTCGGGTTTCGCGGTAAGCATATTCCAGCCTTGTTTGGCTCCCATAAATACCGCGATAAGGATTAGAACGGAATTGATGATTTTTGCTATCATAGCTGCTTCGAGGTTTTAAAAGAAAGGCAAACAACCCGGTTGTTTGCCTTTCAAAAATATACAAAATTTTTCGGGATTATCTTGTAGTATAACCTCCGTTCGCAAAAATGGTTTGCCCGGTGATCCACCAGCCGTCGGTTACCAGGAATTCTACCAATGGCGCAATGTCTTTGATATCTGTCAATCCACCCAATGCAGATGCATGTTTGTGATAAGAAACAGCTTCATCGCTTTCCTGGCCGTAGAAAAATGGCGTATCCATCGGGCCCGGGGCTACTGCAGTTACTGAAATACCGCGGGAACCAAATTCTTTGGAAGCCGCCCTGGTAAAATGTTCTACCGGCGCCTTGGCGCCTGCATAAGTAGAGTAGTAGCCGGTAAATGCAGCCAATAAGGAAGTGACGATCGTATTGATCTTGCCGTTATCGTTCAGTTTTTTACCTGCTTCCTGGATAAAGAAGTAAGCCACTTTCGAGTTGATATCGCTCATGCTGTCGTATTCCTCTTCGGTTGTATCGGTGAACGGCTTTTTCAATACTTTTCCTACCGTGTTGATAGCGATATCGATGCCGCCGAATTTGGCGATTGCAGCGTCAAAAAGTTTCGTGATATTCTTTACATCTGTCAGGTCGGCCTGGAATAAAAACGCTTCTCCTCCTGCTTTCGTGATGTCGGCCAGGGTTTTTTCAGCATCTGCTTTTGTGCTGTCACTGTTATAGTGGATCACCACTTTGGCTCCTTTGGCTGCAAAATTGCGGCTTAACAAACCTCCTAAATTCTTTGCGCCGCCTGCAATCAGGACCACTTTTCCGTTTAGATCGTTTCTTGCCATCTGTTATGATTTTAAATGTTTTGTAATCGATAGTGCGAAGATGGCAAGACCCGGTAATTATATCATGGTGAACTTTTCGGAACTTTATTTCTGGTGTTGTTTTCGGAATTCCCCCGGAGTTTGCCTGGTGAATTTCCTGAAGAACTTTGAAAAATTAGAGGGGTCGTAGGTCAGTATCCTGGCAATCTCCGAAACCGACAGATCGGTCTGGGACAGCATTTTCTTGGCTTCTTCAATGATCCTGAGATCATAAAAATGACAGGGATGGTTCCCTGTTTCTTTTTGTACTGTATCAGTCAAATGCTTATGTGAAAGGAATAATTTGCTCGCGATCTGGTTAATCTCCATAAAATCGCTTTCCTTCCCCGAAACAACATCAGAGATATGTTTATCCAGAAAACGGAAATACTTTTCAGTTATTTCCTTGCTTCGTTTTAATATGTCGTGGTTTATTTCATTCATCTCAATAAAAATAAGATAAAGCTTGCTGGTTGCGCTAGCGCCCTGCAACTGCCGGTCGGGTTGATGAAACTAAATGGGTACTTTCTACTGTTTCAGGATCATGTTCATACCCCGGGTTAATTTACTCTGTTAGGAGTATGACCATAATTGGCCAGGGATCACCAGCTGCTTAAGTGAATACTACAGTAAATATACCAAAAGTACCTGTAAATGTGCAAGTTCGAAAGTAGAAATGGGCTATAAAGGAAACTGTCAATAGTTACTTTAATAACGATGGAAAAATATTTTGAAAATTTTCTCCCGCTTGTCATCCTTTTTTCGGTCCCGGGTTTCTTTATATCGTAACACGGCTTTATGGAAAACAAGTTCAATGATCTCAGGTATGCAGACCTGATATGGAAAAAGATCAAGAATGAGATCAGCAACGAAGAACAAGCGGAGCTGACAGCCTGGCTCCAGGCGGATGTGCAGCACCAGGAGGCGTATGAACAGTTAATGGCCAGGGAGAATGTAAGAGCGGCGATGGAGTTCCAGGAAAGTATAGATACGCAGGCCGATTGGGAAAGCGTTTTGGCCAGGGCTGATACCGGTCGTGCCATGCGTCCTTATCGCAAGGTTTTGCTTGCCGGGTTGGCGGCAGCTGTTCTTGGCGGTGTTGTACTGGTGGGTTACAATTGGAGCAGGATAACGGAAGAAAAGAAGATAACCGCAGAGGTAAAAAAACTGCCTGTCATTCGTCCCGCCAGCAATACTGCTACGCTGACGTTAGGAAACGGCAAAGAGGTGAAACTGGGAAGCCAGCTGGGAGTGATCCAGGAAACGGATGGAACAGATATCAACCAGCAAAACGGCGCATTGCAATATCATAAAGGAGCAACCAATAGTGAGGAACTTATTTATAACCTGCTAACTACGCCTAAGGCAGGGCAATACCAACTTACCCTGGAAGATGGCACCAGGGTTTGGCTGAATGCCGCATCGTCGCTGCGTTTCCCCGTGCATTTCGGGAAAGGGGAAAGAGAAGTGGAGCTGACAGGAGAAGGATATTTTGATGTAGCGCAGGACCCGTCAAAGCCGTTCAAAGTAAAAGTGAGGGAGGTAGAAGTGCAGGTTTTGGGTACCGGGTTTAATATAGGCGCTTACGAGAATGAAGTAAAAACTACCCTGGTATCGGGCGCTGTTAAAGTAGCGTTAAACGGAAACCATTCCTGGCGCCTTAAACCGGGCCAGGAAGCCAGGGTTAGCAATACCGGGGTTAATATCGGGAAAGCGGATGTAGAAAAGATCACCGCCTGGAAAGATGGCGTGTTCTTTTTCAGGGACGATGATTTTCGGGATATCATGAATGAAGTGGCACGCTGGTATGATGTAAGCATCCGCTATGAAGGGAATGTGCCTGTTAAACGCATCACCGGGAACATCAGCCGGCAGGCAGGTTTGCCGCAGGTGCTTGAAATGTTGAGCTTTGTAAGTGGCGCCCGTTTTAAAATAAATGGCCGCGTGATCGATGTAATGTAGCAAACGTGATGAAAAATAATCATTATTGTCCGACAAAAATCGGGTTAAAAATGGCTGTAATCCCTTTCTGATAAGGATTACAGCCTAAAATTTGATTGTTTCAAAATGGGGGGAAGCTCCCCTCCTTTATTACGGTGAAAAGGCAAGCGATGATGCATTGTGTTTTTTTCTCCATGCTTTATATGTGTCTTTAATAAATTCCATCAGTCCAACATAGCTTGTCAGGTGTAATCTTATAACGGTGATCATATTAGCAAAAGATTTTTTCGTGGCAGCTTTCTTTCTGATGACCACCATCAGTAATTGAGCGATCAGCACGCAATAGACCTGCATTTT
>NZ_FNRL01000005.1:63820-300039 GCF_900107795.1 Chitinophaga terrae (ex Kim and Jung 2007) | reverse complement strand
ATCGTCTGCGCATATGTATCTGGAAGCAATGGAAAACCATCCGTAACCGGTACCGTAATCTTATAAAACTTGGCTTATCAAAGTATTACGCAAGGATGTGGAGCAAAACGAGTATAGGTTACAGCCGTGCGGCTCGTAGTCCGATACTATGCAGAACCCTCACCAACGCATACTTTAGGAAAGAAGGCTATGTCGGATTTTACGAACGCTATTATCTGAAAACAGAAAGTCAGATTAAATTATTCTAACAAACCGCCGTATACCAGACCGGTACGTACGGTGGTGTGAGAGGACAGTGAGGGAAATAATCCCTCACTTCCTACTCGATTTATACGTCACTCTATTTTATCCTCTCAACTAGTAACCCGGATTTTGTTTCAGGTTCGGGTTGATACTTGTTTGTTTGAATGGAATAGCAAACAGTTTATATTTATCTGAAGTTGGCTTGTGATCCCACCAACTTGCAGTAGTGAATTTACCAAAACGGATCAGGTCCTGGCGGCGTTTACCTTCGAAGATAAACTCGCGGCCTCTTTCAGCTAACAACTCATCCATTGTGAGGGTAGTTGTTGTATATGCCTCTTTAGCCCAATCCTCAGGTTTGAATGCACGTTTCTTGCAAGTGTTGATCAGATCTACTGCTTCTTGAGTCGCCTGGCCACCATTTTTCCTCATTAAAGCTTCCGCTTTATTGTAATAAATTTCAGTCAAACGGTATAACATAAAGTCATTGCCCCAGTAATTGGGATCATCTGTTTTGCCTGGCAAATATTTGGCGAAACGGGCTCCGCTATTCTCTTCGCCGCGGGTCATGCCACCCTCGCCAGTTTCACCTTCGGAATTGCGACGGATTTCTTTTACGAAAACCAATGGTTTGCCATTGTATTCTTCGGTTCCTAATACCACAGAGTCAGCTACGCTGGTACGCAGTGCAGGGTCTTTTTTCTGCAGACCGATGAGCATCCATTGTTGCTTACGGAGGTCGTTGTCTTTAAACGCGTCATAAGCAGTAGGGATTACCACGATACCATTGTTACCGTCGCGGTCTGCGTTATAGATCTGGCGTTGACGATAGTGCCAGAAATCGCCCTCCCATCCGAAACGGAAGTTGCCGGAACGGAAATCATAAGCGATTTGGAAAAGACCTTCAGGAGAAGCACTGTTGGTATTGGCAAATGCATTGGTAATGTTTGGCTCCAAAGCAGGGATGGAACCGGAAAGAGAACCGCCGTCGCCAGCGATAATCTTGTTACAATAAGTGATGCAGTCGTCCCAACGGGGAGTGCCTGTCCATTCCTGTGCATTCAGGTAGAGCTCTACCAGCATGGCGTAACCTCCCGCTTTGGTAACACGGCCTACCAGGGATGGAGACAACTTTTGTAGCTGTTCAACGTTGTCTTTTATTTCCTTTTCAATGAATTCAAAAACTTCTTTGCGTGATTTTGTCTCCGGAGTTGCAGGGACACCTACTTCTGTTGTTATAGGAATGTTTCCATACAGGTCCATCAACTTCAGGTAATGCCAGGCACGTAAAACCTTAGTCTCTGCTATGATACTGGCTTTATCTTCATTGGTCATACCAATACTTGGAAAATCAAGACCCTCAAGATCTTTAATGGTTGCATTACAGAATCCCATGCCCCAGAACATCAATCTCCAAGGATTCCAGCAGTTATCATCGTTGGCGATCCATTGGTGGTTGTGCAGGCGAATCCAGTTACCGCCGTCGTAGCCGTGGCGACCTTTCTGAGGCCACGCTAGTTGGTCAGCCGACAGTTCTGATACCCTCCAATAGCCAAGCTGGCCGGTAGGAGCAGCCCATGCATTTGCATGGGTAAATGGGCGCAGAACCGCCGAAAGGACTTCTTCTTTGTTATGATAGAAATTGTCTTTAGTGACTTCGCTATATGGTTTCTCGTCGAGCTTAGTGCAGGCACTCATTCCAAGTGCCATCAGAGCTGCGCCGATATATACGTTACGTTTTTTCATTTTCTTAGTTTTTGCTGCTTTTAGAATCCGATGTTCAGACCAATGGTATAAGAACGGGTACGTGGATAAAATCCTCTGTTATCGATACCAGAATCAAGAGCGGTATCTTGCAGTTCAGGATCTAAACCACTGTAACCGGTAATAGTCGCAATATTGCGTCCGGTGGCGTATAAACGCAGATTCTTAATGTATTTGGTTTTCAGGTGGAAGTTATAACCTAAGGTTATGTTATCCAGCTTTACAAAATCGCCTTTCTCGAGGTAATAGTCAGAATATGCAGGAGCGTCATTCAACTGTGCATCTCTGCCAAGAACATAGTTCAGCATATTGTTCGGTGACCATTTTTTGCTACCGAAATACATTTCCTGCAGATTCAGGATTTTAAAGCCGAATTTGCCACGGAAGAATACTGACAGGTCCCAGTTTTTATAACGGAAAGTATTGCTCCATGATGCCAGGTATTTAGGAATACCGGTTCCTATAACAGTTTTATCATCTTCATTGATCTGGTCAGTACCTACAACGGAACCATCCTTTTTATAGAATAACCATTTACCATTGTCTCTTGGATCAGCCTGATTTTGAGTAAAGCCAGCAAAGCGGTAGCCATAGAATGTTCCAAGCGGGCCTCCTTCTACTACACGGATAGCCATGCCCAGATTGCCTGGAGATGGCAGATCACCATAAAACTGTTGAGTCGCTTTATAAACATCATTAGAGAATGAGATCACGCGGTTCTTCTGGAAGGTAAAGGTCACATCACTATTCCAGCTGAAATCCTTGATTTTAACAGGAACAGTGTTTAACACTATTTCCACACCATTGTTGGATAAGGTACCTACGTTGGTATAGATTCTATCAAGAACAAGAGATGGAAGCGGCGCTGAATAGTCAAATAACAAGTCTTCTGTTCTACGTTTATAAACATCTATAGAGCCGCCTAACCTGTTATTGAGGATAGACCAATCGAGGCCTATGTTAAACTCTTTTTTTCTTTCCCATCTCAAATCTGGGTTAGGATTTTTTTCAGGGCCATAAGTTTGGATCCATTTACCATTTTGCAGATACGCACCACCAGTGCTCATAGTGATCAGTGACTTATAGTTTGGAATACCCTGGTTTCCTGTAACGCCATAACCTGCACGTAATTTCAGGTGATTGATCACATTAATATCTTCCATAAAAGATTCTTTGGAAATTACCCAACCGGCAGATACTGAAGGGAAATTACCCCATTTATAATTTGCACCAAAGCGGGAAGAACCTTCATGACGCAGGATGGCCTGGAACATATACTTCTGTTGATAGTTATAGTTCAACCTGCCAAAGAAAGCGATCAGGATATTGTCTTCTTTGCGGCTATTCATTGAAGGACGTGGAAGTTTTGGATCGTTGAGCGCATTACCTGCGTCAATTCTCCAGTCCTCAAATGCGTCGGTCAGGAAGCCGTTATTGCTCATATCATAGGTTTCCCAGGTGCTATATTGATAGCTATACCCACCCATGATATTGAAAGTATGATCAGAAATTTTTTTGGTATAGTCAACGGTGGTTTCAAAGGTCCGGTTTTTTTCAGATCTGTTGGCTTTACGTGCATAGCCGCCACCTTGGTAATCGCGTACGGAAGAGAGAGACGCTTTGCTGCGATATTCGCGGTCATTCCATTCATCGCTTACAATAGCCCCGAACGCAGAGATCTTCAGATCGTTGATAGGCTCTAAAGTCAAACGCAGGTCGCCGGAGGAAGTCTTCTGATCTCTCCAGTTCTGTTCCTGCAGTAAACGCGCCAGGGGGTTATAGTTATTGAACCCGTTCGTTTCAATATATTTTCCATTGGCATCAGTAACGGGAGCAGTAGGGTTGCGTTGAACAGCTTGTTCAAAGTCGCCGTCTCTACCGCCATTCATATTTGCTTTATTGAAATTGGTAGCCAGGTTTAATTGTAAGGAAAGTTTGCCTTGTAAACCGGTTTGGTTTATATTAATTCTTCCTCCATATTGCTGACGACCGTTTTGGATGGCAATGCCGTTGGCGTCGTTGTAATAAATGGATGCGCGGTAGTTGGTGTTAGCGGTTCCTCCAGAAGCGGCAAAATTATGATAGTGGCTCAGGTTATTCTTGTCCAACAACATATTGTACATATCAACATTTGCGCCCTGGTTGTTGTTTTCGCCGGCTATTTTCACATAATCGGCAGCGCTTAATATACCGGGTTTTTTGGCTACTGCTTCGCGTTGAACATAAGTTGAGTAGGTAAATAACGGTTCTCCTGCTTTTCCCTTTTTAGTAGTGATCAGGATCACGCCGTTATTACCCCTTGTACCGTAGATAGCTGCCGCCGCACCATCTTTCAATACGTCAAAAGACGCGATATCGTCTTGTTGTAACAGGTCCAGGTTGCCGCCAGGGATACCATCAATAACAATCAATGGCTCCATGTCACCGGTCATAGAGGTAATACCCCTGATCTGGATAGAAGCACTACTGTTAGGGTTGTTGCCGGACGTACGTGTAACTGTCAAACCCGCTACTTTACCCTGTACCAGGTCCATCGGTGAACGGGCGCCTCCCTGGTTAAAGCTTTCAGCTTTAACGGTGGCAACGGAAGTTGTTACCTCGTTTCTTTTCTGAGTACCATAACCAATTACCACCACATCCTGCAATGATTTGACAGAAGGCTTCAGCACTACATTGGAAGCTGCATTTGCAGGAACTTCTTTGGAATCATAGCCGATAAAGCTAAATACCAGGACAGCATTCTCAGGAGCGGTCAGGCTGAAAGTACCATCAGGCTTGGAAATAGTACCTGTGGAAGTGTTTTTCACTTGGACAGATACACCAGGGATAGGTGTTTTGGTCTCCGCATCCGTTACTTTTCCGGATACTTGTTTGCCTTGCGAAAAGGCAAAAAGCGAGAGGAGCATCAGAACTGTGCTGGCAAAACAGGTCTGCGCCCAAAACGTGGATCGTTTGTGCATATTCATTAATTGAAGTTGGTTAATAAATGTTTAAAAGCCCGCTACTGATGTAAAGAAAATCGATTTAGCATTAGTGGCAAAGGCAATTGTGATTTAGAGTGTTTTTTAGTTTTGATTTAAAGTATTTGATTTAGTTCGCAAAAATCCAACGATACTCTATTCCAACGTCTGTGGACTACAAGCTAAAAGCAGCATAAGCAATATGTCAACGCTATGGCGTTTTATCTAATTATAAGCAATATCGATTTTGCATAGCACAAAAAAATGCTCAGGCTCATTTTCCTGTTGTTGGATAATTTCTAATGTTTGAATGACATTGTCTGGCTTCCTTCTTCATAAGTCAATTCTAAATAGCTATTTTCTAATATTATTACAAATAATTAAAAAATCGATTTAGCAGCATTGATTAAAAAAAAGATTCCTAAAAATCTTCTTCATGAAAAAATAACAAGTGGCGTTTGCCTTTGAGGATTAAAAGTAGTATTTATTTGCTTTAAATGAAACCATTTTTAACAATTTTTTTATAGAGAAGTTTTAAACGCTCGGAAATACTGCTGAAAGCGCTTAACTGGTAAGGGAAACAAAGGAAAGAGATACCATGCATAAACGAAAAATTCCGAAGTGAAGCACTTCGGAATTTTTCGTTTTGTAGCGAGGAGCGGATTCGAACCACTGACCTTCGGGTTATGAGCCCGACGAGCTACCTCTGCTCTACCTCGCAATGTGGTTGCAAATGTAGGTAATAATTCAACACTACAAAACTTAATAAAAAATTTTTTTCGCGGAAGATACCGATCTGAGGCTGGTTTGAAGTGTGCGTATCTCTTGAAATCCTTTGCAGTAAAGGGTTGTATGAATCGTGATTTGTGGATAACTCTTGCCGGGGAAATACTTTTTTTTCGTTTAAGCTTGCTGCTAACTGCCAATATTTCAATTTATTACAAAGAAAAAAGCCTTCAGGATTCCCCGAACCCTGAAGACTTTTTTCAACCCCATCCCAACAATTAATAATCTGAATAGTCGGTCGGCTGCAGGAAAAGGATATCCGCTTTCGAAACGTTATGACTGTATTCCTCTTTCGCCGATAACTGCTTCCATTGAGGATCGTCGCTGAACGATTTCCAATGTGCATCCCGGTCCGCCTTATTGTTAAAGGTGGTCATATACATCAGGTTGGGCATCCGGGAACCCGAGATCACAGATGCATAAAATACCGCATTAAAGCCTAAACGCTTAAAAATTCCGATCTCATCTCCCGTATTAAACATTTTTACTTTATTCATATGGTATTTTTCGGAAGGACTTTCATAGCTCCTTAATTCATACACCCTCTCCGCTCTCGCTCCCTGCAACGCAGGTGTTGCCATAGCGGGCATACCAGGGAAAGCCTGCAAAATAATTGACTCGATCCGGCTATAAGGCGGCATATTCCAGGCGGCATTAATGTAACTTTGTCCATCCTTTAAGAACTGCGCATCCTGGTAAAACTGGTTATCTAAACCAGCTAACTGCTCCAGCTTCTGAAACGGGAACATAACATACACCCGGAGATCCGCCGTATCTTTTGTAACAGGTTTAAATACGCCTACCTGTTTGATACCCATACGGTGCAGCGCCGGCAGGTAACTTTTTTCCAGGTACCGATCCAATTGTTGTTCCTGTTGCGCGTCCTTTAAATGATAGATCTTAATCTGATAAAACTGGCGATCCTTCGCCAAAAGAGAAACAGAACTTAATAAAAGTGCCAGTAAAAAGGTGGAATATCTCATATGAAGTAATTTACAAGCGTGAAAAATACGCTGAATAAATCAGGATTTTTTGCCGATCATAAAATTATGAACTAATAAAATGGAACCAGAAGTACTACTCGAAGTATCAAACAGCAGAAGAACACTGATAGCGGTGGTAGAGCAGGACGACAGAACCGCCTATTTCTATATCTTCCCATCCGAACTCCTTAATACAAAATATTCGCCTCGCCCATGCTGGTTGCGAAACCTTCAGCCCGCACCCGAAAAAAGAGATATCGCGGCTATGAAAGAAGGCCTGGCCCCCATGCTGGAAGCCCGGTTCTGTAATCACCCCGCCGGCAAACCTCCTTTAAACGCTGAAAAACTCCAGGTTGTATGGACAGAAGAGGAAGACGGAGCAGCCGTCTTATATGAAGGCGAGATATTGGGAGTGATCCCCGGATGGACCCTCTACAGCGACGAACAGAACGTAGCCTATGCAGCCGATTGTATAGGCGCCGGCGAAAAAGACCAGTTGATGCCATTAGGACCCGTTGGAAAAAATGCCATGTACGGTAAAATCGCCGCAGCTAAGGAGTTCTGGGAAGAATGGAGCAGCGAAACCAGCCAGGCCTGGGGCCCGCTGCAGGAACGGTACCTGAAATCCTACGAAGCTGCGTTTGGCCCCCTGCAAAAATATTACGCTATAGATGGCGGTCAATGGCCGCCGATGGGATTGGCAAGGTTCGAGAAAGACGACGTGGTCTATTTCCTGACACTCGGCGTAGGTATACGACCAATGCCCTGGGTTGAGCTGTGGTACAACGACAGGGCCCCGAATTTCAGGAGAATGGAGCTGGCAATGGCTATAAAGAAATCTGATTTTACCGAGGCAGAGATGATGTCAATGGCCGGACTGATCTCCGGAGTAGCCGACAGACCCTGGAAATTGCTTACCTGGTTGGGAGAGGGGCATACCATCCTGTCGCAGGAGCTGCCCAAACCCTTTGAAAGTGTAATAGTTACCAAGGGCGCTGGAAACAGCCCCGCAGTAGAGATGCCGGTGGTATATGGAGATCCGGTGAACCTCTATTGGATGTTGCCCATAACCCAACTGGAAAGAGCGTATGCACACCACATGCCCGATGCCGGATCTTTGTTGATAAACAAGCTGGCAGAGAACGACATATATTATATGGCCACCAAAAGACCGGAGCTTTCTTTTGAGTAGCTGGAAAAAAGTAAAAAAAAGTTGTAACGAAATGAATAGTGCGGATACTAATACTATAAATAAAACATTTAAGGATGAAAAACATAACTTGTATTGTAGCCGCATTATTCTCTCTACTATTTGTTGGCCATTCAGGGTTTGCTCAAAAACTGCCACAGGAGAAAGCGCTTTTATGGCAGATCTCAGGTAAGGAATTAAGTAAACCTTCCTATATATATGGCACTATCCATATGATTTGCTCCGAGGATTTCTTTATGCCCGACAACCTGAAAAATGCCCTCAGGAACAGCGATCAGCTGGTAATTGAGGCGAACATTGTGGCCCCGGATTTACAGGAAAGAGCTGCAAAAATGACTGCCATTACTACCCCTTTAAGTCAACAGTTCTCGGCCGCCGACTATCATACAGTTGATTCCATTTTACAGGCTAATTTCAAAATGCCGTTGAAAGCCTTCGAATATATCCAGCCCGTTGTTTTGTTATCTTTAGCCGCTCAGAAATCATTTAACTGTGCAAACCCCGCCAGTTACGAAATAACATTAGCACAAATGGCTAATCAACAGCAGAAAAAAATTGCCTGGCTGGAAGAATTGGAAGAACAAATGGATTACCTGGTGAAATCTTATAGTAACGACCAGGTTATAGCACAGCTTAAATTGATAGATAAAGACAAAGACCAGACAGCCAGGATGGTAGCGCTTTATAAGCAACAGGACATTGGGGCGCTTTATAAGGAAATTGTATCAGCAGACCACATGGATGCTAATGCAATCCACTGGTTGCTGGAGGTAAGGAATAACAACTGGGTTAATAAGATGCCCGAAATGATGAAGAACAATAGTTGCGTTTTTGCAGTTGGAACTGCCCATTTGTTTGGAGAGCTTGGAATTATTTACCAGCTTAGGAAAAAAGGTTATACCATTACTCCTGTTTTAAACTAAACTTCCTCAGTTTTGAAAAGCAAAGAAAAAGAATTTCTTGCCTTGATAACATCTAATAAAGGGATCATCCGCAAGGTATCCAGAACCTACATGGATACCCCGGACGACCAGGCAGACCTGGAGCAGGAGATCATCTACCAGTTATGGAAATCGTTCGATTCTTTTCAGCAGCAAAGCAGCTTTTCAACCTGGATGTATAGAGTGGCACTGAACACGGCATTGGTATTTTTTAAGAAAGACCGGAGAAAGATAATTGTGCAGGAAGAACCGCCTCCGGATATGCCTTCAGACGAAAACCCCACCGCAGTAAAGGAGTTGCAATTGGCGCATTTTTATCGTGCTGTTCAAAAACTGGAAAGAATAGAAAAAGCATTGGTGTTATTGCATCTCGAAAATTATTCGCATAAGGAGATAGGAGAGAACCTGGGGATTTCCGAAGGCAACGCAAGAATTAAACTCAGTAGGGCAAAAGAAAAATTAAAAACATTAATTAAACAACAAGGCTATGAATTTTGACGATATAAAAGATGCGTGGAACAATGACGAGGAAAATGAGAAGTTGCGTGTTCCAGCCAGCATTGATCAGTTAAAAAGCGCTCAGTTGCCGGTAGAAAAACTGAGAAGAGGAATGAAGGGAGAGATGTATGTGCAGCTGTTCAGCCTGTTAATCATAGGATTAGTTCCTCAAATCATCTTTCTAAGCCCGGTGTTTGTCGTTCCGTTTTATACGCTATACGTGGCCATGTTGGGAGTATCTGCATACTACTTTTTTAAATTGTACGTGTTTTATAAAAGCAGCGGCGCAGTAACGCTAACCTCCAAAGAAAGCTTATATGAATTGTATTATGAAGCACGGCTGAGTATTGAAATGTATAAATCATACACCTATGTGCTTTGCCCGTTTGGCCTGGTTATGGGCGCGTTGTTGATCTTAAGCCATAGAGGCGCCGCTCTTACGAACCTATATGATTTTGCGGTGGCCAATGAACAAGTAGCGTTAATATTATCGGCTTCGCTGGTGACTTCATTATTTTCCGTGTTCCTGGTAACTGAATACTGGACAAAGAGCAGTTATGGTAAATACATCCGGCAGATTAAATCTGTGCTGGATGAAATAAAAGAATAATCCAAAAGGTCGGTAAATATACCGGCCTTTTTTTTACGATTTTCTTATTAAGGAGAGATTTTTTACCAGCTACAAAATTGAAAGTATCAGTAAAAATGTTTTCTTGTTTGGATGGCGGAATAAAATTTTCTGTTGATGATTCTATTTTTTTTAACCCGATAAACTGGCTCTCAAAATGCCCCTGATTAAGTAACCATATGGTTACGTTTCCTAAAAATTTTACACCCCCAATTGATTGTGAAACTAGCCATGGTATTGGTTTTTTATGTTTTGTAAAAAGCGCTGATTAACGACCTGTTAACAAAAACTCATAGCCTCAGAACTTAATTTTAAACCAGAATTCTAGGAAAAATTCATAAAAAACCGAATCAATTAGCCACCGTTTGCAAACAGTCACTAACAACAGTGAGAAATTAACAACTAACAGTTAGATAGCATAAATGTAACTCGAACAAGAACTTTTTTCCAACCACTCTCCTAAAACGGAAATGAGAATGCAACAAAACATCCAGGACTCTATCCTCTTGAAATTGTTAAAAGAGGGTAATTCAGAGGCCTTTACAACCGTGTACAAGAAATACCGCCGACTACTTATGGCAACCGCTGTAGAAATGCTTAAAGACAGGGACAAGGCGCAGGATCTGCTACAGGAATTTTTCATGGATTTTTGGCAGAAGAAATTATTCCTGAAGATTGATGCGCGATACCAGAACCGGGATGGTGATACAATTATGAAAAATTATTTGTTCATGTGTATCAGGAACCGGTGTCTGAACGTATTGGCAAGGCAGAAGATCTTCTCCAACGACATTCCTGATGAAGCATTTATTCCAAAAGATCCGCTTGAAAGCAAAGAGATCTATTTCTATGTGAATAAAGCGCTCACCGGTAAAGTGCCTCCTAAATCATCTACAGCGTTTCGATTAAGACATTACGACCAGAAAAGCCACAAGGAAATAGCCGCCGAAATGAATATCAGTATTCAAACCGTAAAGAATCAAATAGGAACCGCTGTAAAAATTTTAAGAGGTCATTTTAGTCCAGCCATCTTGTAGTCATCCATCACCCGCGTATTTTTACCTATCATCTTATTTAACCGCAGCTTATTTGTTGGTACGCCAACACAGGCTTCGCGGTCTTTCCCAATTCGGCCAATTTGCGTTTATCCTCCGGCGACAGGTAACTATCAACGTTGGGGCGATACCCGTGCAGAAAATCTATATTATACCCCACTGGATGGCGAACGGCAGTTGGCCGGGAAACGGCTGCCAGTATCTCTCTTCCTTCCTCAGACAGGGGTATTATATTTGCCTCAGCCCCATTGGCTGCTTTATCTTTTTCTTCTGTAGGTTGGGCAGGTACTTTTGCCAAACGGTAGAGCATTGCCCGCGTCCTACCCGACGTTGTAACAACCCCTTGGTGTACGAGCTTCTCCAATCGCCTCAATAATGTACGCGGCTCCAGGTCTAAACCTGTTGCTTTTTTAATAGTCTCAATGGAAGCCCCATCCTTGAATTTTTCAAGGGCTTTGCGGATCACTTCCATTTCCTGATCTATCGCTTCTTGACTAGCTCTCATTGCGACACATAATCTATAATAGTTATAACAGGAATTTAAGCGAATATACCGTTTTAATGTCGTAATGTCAATTATTGCGTCATAAAAGTGTGATTTAGTGTCCTAAAGTGTTATTTAATGTCTTAATAAACGGTTCAAGGATTTGCAATAATGATTTTCACCACCACTAAAGCTGTTGAGGGATATAGCTATAGCGTTAGATGTTAGTATTTGCGAATTGCTCATCGATCCTAAGAAGGAGAAGAAGTAGATATAATTTATGCCTCGGAATCATTAATACCTGTTAGGTCATATTTGGTTAGCCTAAAAAGTACTAGCAATAGCAGTATTGCCATTGTTTTTGTATAGTGTTTACGTTTGATGAAACTATGAGCTATGTCATTTCGTAGGTTCCAACCACAGCTTGTCAACAAGTATTTTATCAAACATATATCTTCAGGGATAATTATTGAGTTAATACGTTCCTCTCTTAATAGATCGTCCAGTAACATTTCATAGGTGCCATTATTGGTATTTTTGGTTACAGGAATTTTGGCTAATCTTGCTATTATCCTAATGATTCCTTCAATCTTTAAGGCTAGAGAATCAATGGCAAGTTGATAGGTGGGTATATGTTTTTCATCCTGAACACTGTGTTCAAACTGTATTAAGAGAAACTCTATTCCGGCGCCGACGAATTCCATCATCGAAAAACCATCTCGTTCATCTTTAGAGTCCAATTCGGCCAAAGACTTGGAAAACCAAGTGCTATTAAAATAGGAGAGAACCTCATCACAGTTCATTCTATTCTTTTTAATTCCGGCAATGAAGAGTCGCTCTATTAGTGGAATAGTGAATGACTGCAAGTGTATCGATAGAGTCCTGAATTTCTCATAAGTACTGCGTTCCCGTTTTGATAAGCTATTACCATTGGTATTCTTGTCAAATAACACAATATTGAATGGAGGAAGTAACGATTTGTTACTAGAAGACAATTGATCTGTATTCATTTTCCCCCAATAATTCATATACTTGATATGGTTTGAGGGCTTCTTTCTGTACTAGTCTGAGGCAATTTTGCAGAATCAAATTGTTTGTAAAGTAATCGTTCGTTTTCCAGTTCAGTCGACCCAATATATAGGAGGTCATACCCTTGTAATCATCTTTAGAGAACAAAGAAGAATCCAATATAATGTTGAAAGCCACGTTTAACCATACTAGCGGCACATTTGGAGCATAGAATAAATCTAAAAGGAACTGTTTGAATTCTTTGCGTTTGTCTTTCAGTGCTAAAGACAGGTTATGTACGGTTGGAAGGACTTTGATATAAGTACGGAAGCCTTCATTGGTATAATTTTTTAATAATTTATCAAGTAGAATTTTGTAGTGATCGAAGGCTGTATGTCCGTATCCAGAGTGTTTCTTTTTTAGCCACAATAAGTGGGCGTACCTAATTTTTAGAAGCGATTCAGTTGTGTTATAACGCTCTTCAATGTAGTTCCATTCCTGTTCATCAAATACTGATATGTCAGTGATAATTTTTGCATTCTGCATTTTGTCAATCACTTCCTTTACAGGATTCAATAGACCGTCTTTCAAATAGAATGTTGAACACTTGATTTCTGTTCCTAGGCTTTCACGATCTTGTTCTTGTAGGTTATCCGATTTTATACTCGCCAATTGTCTATGTAGCTCTGTATTATGCAGGTCTGCATTTTCAAGCAAATCCTTGAAAGAAAGATTTTCGCTCATTTTGGAGGTCGTTTAGCTAACGGTAAATTAAAATATTTAGGTGGGCTGGGAGAGTAGCCTTCTTAAATTGTGGATAAAAGTAGGTGGTAAGTAGGTATTAGAGTTATTCGATCAACAAACCGACCACCCTGTCAAAATGAAAAGCCGCAAACCCTTCATAGTAAAAGATTTGCGGCTTGTTTCCTGTAGCGAGATCGGGAGTTGAACCCGAGACCTTTGGGTTATGAATCCAACGCTCTAACCACCTGAGCTACCTCGCCATATTTCCCGCTGTTGTTCCAAAACGGGAGTGCAAAGATAACGGCTATTAAATGAAAATTCAAAATGTTTTTATAAAAAAATTTATGCCTCCGGCGCCGGACCCTTTTTACCTAACCGGTCAAGCAACGACTCATCCAGGGATCTGATATGCAAATCCCGCTGTGGGTAAGGGATTTCAATACCAGCTTTATTCAGGGCATCATATATAAATGCCAGTGCCTCACTTTGTTGCGACCCGGCATAGTCCAGGTCCGACACCCAAAAATATACCTTGAAATTAATGGCATTATCCCCGAAATCAGACAACTGTGCCAATGGAGCCGGTATGCTCATAATCTCCTTTTTACCCACAAAAGCAGATTGAATGATATCTATCACCTGCTTAATGTCTGAGCCATAAGCTACGCTTATCGTAAACGTTACCCGCTTGTTCCTGTTGGTCCGGGTCCAGTTTACCAATTGCTGAGAAATCAGATCTCCATTGGGAACTATCACCTCGGAACCATCGTACAAACTGATCTTGCTCGAACGGATACCCACTTCTTTCACAACACCTGATCTTGGCCCTATTTCTATTACATCTCCCACTTCTATAGGCTTCTCAAATGCCAGTATAACCCCCGAAACCAGGTTATTCACAATATTCTGTAAACCAAATCCAATACCTACGCCCAACGCCCCGATCACAATTGTTAATTTATCCATCGGGATACCCGACGCAGCAAACGCAATGAGCACGCCGCCAGCCAATACCGCCAGCCGTAAAAGCAGAAGGGCCGACCCCAGCTTGGTTTTCTTGTTGGCATTCTGCCCCGTGTTTCCAAACATATAGGCAATCAGCTGTGATGCAACCGTGGATATCCAGATAACAACTACAAAAATGATAACGCTGCTCAACGTAAAATCTGAAGTGCCGATCTTATGACGTTCCTGCAACCTTGCAGAAATGAAATCATATATACTATCATAGAGATAAAGATTCCGGGAAACTATGATCAACCAGCCAACAACCGAAAGTATACTTAAAAAGGTCTTTAGCTTTCTTTGTACGTCCTGGAAATCCATGAACGATATAAAACTGCTGGAATCCTTGTTGGCTTCTACCTGGAGAAATACAGCTTCCATAATGATCTGCACAAGCACGTACAGGCTTACCGCCATCAGCATATTTACAATAGCGCTGGTACCCATCACCTTAGCCGTACCAACGATCGATAATAAAACCAAAAGCACTGAAAGCATGCAGGTCCCTATAAACAACCGGATAAGCGGCCGTGCAAACTTAGGCTGGATATAAGTAGTAGTGCCGGATTCCTTTAACATCCGGTAACCAAGGATAATTCCCAAGATCGCAGCTATCAGTAACGCCCACTGCTCCGCATAGGTAACTTCAATGATCAGGTTGGCCAGGCAGTAAAATGCCAGCAAACAAAGAGCGAAACACCAGGAGCGATACATCGTTTTGGGCAACTGTTGCCTGAAAATCACCGTGAGCGCCAGTACATTGATCGCCCAGGTAATCTCCGTGAACAAGGTCGGGTAACGGATTGATAAAACAGCCGACAGTGTCGATATCAACACTACCGCACTGGCTATCGGGAACCGGTATACGTATTTGGAATGCTGCAATATCGTTTCCGCTTCCTGCTCCGGATGTTTGTTCTTAATCCGGCGTATGTTGTTGAAGATCCACCAGAGGAACAAAGATGCTATCAGTATCCATACAAGGAATATAGGCCATTGTATAGAAAAGAAGATGGCCAGTACCTTGGTGTTCTTATTGATAGAATTTTTTAAAACAGGAAAGAATTCAAGTGGATTGATACTGTCTTTATGCGGACGCCAAAGGTAGCGGTAATCTCTCACAAACATATGCCGGGAGTACTGGTTCAGCCTGTATTCCATGTCTTCGTACAGGTTGGATGTTTCTATATACCGGTTGGCTACCTTATTCTGCAATAACCCCATTCTGATCAGGTTAATACTGTTGGCGCTATCCACTCCCCGGTATTTAAGCACCATGTTCGTAACCTGGCCCAGGTAAAATCCATAAAGTTCATCTTCCGACGGTATATTCCGCATGGCGGTATCGCGCCGCAGGGAATGTAAGGTGTCGTTGATTGCAACAAGTTTGTTATAGTAAGAAAAAAGGGTGGATTGCCAGTTGTCCAGCTTCCGCTGAAGCTGTTCCAGCATTACTTTATTGGTGTATATATCATTGATATTGGGAGTGCGGCCCAAACTGGCGATGTTGCGTTTTACAAGCGCCAGCGAGGTGTCTGCAACCGGAATGCCTTCGCTGATCCCCAGGGTATCAAATCCTCTCCGCAATGTGCTCATTAAGTCGTTCATCAGCAGGGTATAACTCTCTATCCGGTTGATCAGGATGGCTACGGCAGTATCAGATTTTCTCACCTTGGTAGTGTCTTTTGCTAACGCGGCGATGTTTTTGCTGATAGTTGCACTATCAATAGCCACCAGGTGCAATGTGTCCTGCTTTTTTTTCCGTTGCTGGGCATTAACGGTATTACCGTGTAATAAGGGTAATAAAAAAGCAATGACTATGGTAATGTATATTTTCATAATTCCGTAAAATGTGATCCTTTCCCATTCTATAACGGGAACTCCTACTGGAACATTTTTTATGCCTAAAAGTTCCCGGTTTGAGAACTTTTGGGTCGTTTGTCCGTTAACTTTTGGGGACCAATGCCCAACTGTAATTTATACAAAGTTGATCAACGATTTTTTATGAACAGAGAAATGCTTGTCTCTTCCTTGCGGAAGGATCTGCAACCCTGGGATGTTATCGTAATAGGGGGTGGGGCTACCGGTTTGGGCGCCGCACTGGAAGCGACGACCAGGGGATACCGTACCTTGCTGCTGGAACAGGTTGATTTTGCAAAATCAACTTCCAGTAAAAGTACAAAACTGGTGCATGGCGGCGTACGTTATCTGGCGCAGGGCGACGTTTCTCTGGTCAGGGAAGCCAGTATAGAAAGAGGCCGGCTTTCTGCCAATGCTCCACACCTGGTCAGGAACCTTGCCTTTGTAATACCTACTTTCAGCTGGTGGGAGAACCTGAAATATACCATTGGTCTTAAACTCTACGATTGGCTGGCCGGTCGCCTAAGCCTGGGAAGATCTCTACATATTTCAAGAACTGAAGCGCTGAACAGGCTGTCTACCCTGCAGCAAAATAAACTCTCGGGTGGCGTACTGTATCACGACGGGCAGTTCGATGACAGCCGCCTCGCCATTAACCTTGCTCAAACAATTTCAGAGAAAGGCGGAGTAGCGCTTAATTACATGAAAGTAGTGGGCCTCAGTAAAGACGAAAATGGTAAACTAAGCGGAGTAACGGTAAGAGATATTTTAAATGGAGGAGAAGATGATATCCATCTGAATGCCACGGCTATCATAAATGCTACCGGTGTTTTTGCCGATGATATACTGGAGATGGATAACCCGGCCGCTCCCAGGTCTATAGCTGCCAGCCAGGGAGTGCACCTGGTGGTGGACCGCGAATTCCTGCCGGGACATGATGCACTCATGATCCCGCAAACAAGCGATGGACGGGTATTGTTTATGGTGCCCTGGCACGATAAGGTGGTAATAGGTACTACAGATACTCCTGTCAACCATATCAGTCTTGATCCGCATCCACTGGAAAAGGAAATTAAATTTATCCTGGATACCGCTGCCCAATACCTGGCAAAGGCCCCGAAAAGAGAAGACGTAAAAAGCCTATGGGCTGGTTTGCGGCCTTTAGCCGCAGCCAAGGCAGAAGGACATAAAACCAAAGAAATATCGCGCAGCCATAAGATCATCGTTTCCAGGTCGCAGTTACTCACTATTATCGGTGGAAAATGGACCACTTATCGTCGTATGGCCGCTGATGTGATAAATAAGATGGAAGAAGTGTTGCGCTGGAAATCGACCACCTCACCCACCGAACATTTACGGGTCCATGGTGCTATGGAGGTAGACTGGCAGGATCCCTGGTACTTTTATGGTACTGATGCAGCTCATATCCGCCGGCTCATTGAAAAGAACCCTCAAATGAACCAGGAGTTGAGCGCCAGGTACCATATTGTGAAAGCCCAGGTGGTTTGGGCTGTAAGAGAAGAAATGGCCAGGAATATTGAAGATTTTCTGGCCCGGAGAGTACGGCTCCTCTTCCTCGATGCCAGGGAAGCGATCCGTATTGCTCCCGCCGTGGCAAGAATTATGGCGGAAGAACTACATAAAGATGAGCATTGGGTTGCTACCCAGATCAGTTCATTCGAAGCAGAAGCTAAAGGATACCTGCTGGATGTAGAATAGGTCGGATGTAGCGACTGGCGCTACATCCGGAGAGTACTTACATCCATTTAAACTTTTCGGCCTGGGGTTTAAGGCGACGTCCAGCCTGAACCGGTTCGCTGGTATAACCCAGGTAAAGGAATCCCAGCACCTGGTCTTCTTCCCCTAATCCCAGGTAGTCGTGCATCGCAGGGTGATAGGTCATGCCTCCTGATCCCCAGTAGGAAGCCAGGCCCCTTGCAGTGGCCCCTAACAATATGTTCTCTGTTGCACAGGCAACAGCGGCAATTTCTTCCAGTACCGGGATTTTAGGATTGTTCCCCCTCTTTACACAAATGGCAATAACATGGGAAGCCAGGTCGCCCTGGTGTTTCAGCTTCTCATAATTGCCGCTTAAGAATTTATCCGCAGGAGTTTGAGCACGGTACAATTCTGCATGATCATTGCAAAACTGCTGCACCTTTTCCCCGCTGAAAATTACATAGTACCAGGGTTCTGTATATCCATGAGTAGGCGCCCAGTCGGCCAGTTGCAACAATTCCCCGATGGTTTCGTTGTCAATTTTCTGCCCGTTCATATTGGTAGGCTTAACCGTTCTGCGCGAAATAATTACTTCATCAATTGTTGTTGCCATTATTCTATTTTTCCGGTTTCTAATCTGTTTTTCAGGTCAGGCGATAACCTGGCCAGTTTATGGGTGTTGTAATCAAAACATAACATACCCGTCTTGGCTTCTGCTATCAGTACAACCTGTTCGTTTCTCGTGCTCGTGATCCTGTAAAAAAGGTCAAATCCGAATCCGCTGAAATCTCCTGCCGCTACTTCAATTTTAAACACATCTCCATGAAATCCTTCTCCTTTGTACGTGATCGCCACATCAGCCATGATCAGCCCTTGTCCCGTCGCTTTATCCAGTTCCATAGAGCCAATACTGGCAAGGAATTGAATACGTACTTCGTGAAGGATGCTTAAGATCGCATCGTTGCCCACATGTCCGCCATAGTTCACATCCTGGATGCGTACAGGAATAGTGGTGCTAAAAGGAAAGTTTGCCGGTAGATCTATTTTTACTCTGCCCATTATTTTTGTTGCTCGTTATATGATTGAAGGAAGGCTGCAAATGCCTGGAATGCTTTGGCTCTGTGGCTGTACTGATTCTTTTCGGCCATATCCATTTCCGCAAATGAGCGCGTTGCGCCTGTGGGAATGAAAATCGGATCATAGCCGAAGCCTTTGCTGCCATGTATGGAAGTTGAGATAGTACCTTCGCACACGCCTTCGAACTGGTATTCTTTATTATCCAGGATTAGCGAGATAACTGTGCGGAATTGAGCCTGGCGATCCGATTTGCCTTCCATTTCCCGCAGTACTTTGGCAATATTATCTGCCGGTTCTTTCTGTTCTCCTGCATACCTGGCCGACAGTACGCCTGGTGCGCCGTTGAGGGCGCTGATCTCCAGTCCTGTATCTTCTGCAAAACAATTTTCGTTGGTCATCCGGTGAATGGTGCTGGATTTTTCAGTGGCATTTGCTTCCAGCGTATCGTGAGGTTCGGGGATGTCTATGTCAATTCCCGCTTCCTGCAGGGTGATGATCTCGAACTGGTTTCCTACTAATGATCTGAATTCCTTTACTTTATTCTGGTTATTGGTAGCAAAAATTAGCTTCATAATATATTTATCAAATACCTAGTAATTGTTTTAGTCCATTCCATAACCTGGCCTTCAATGCCTTGTCTGCCCCGATCTCCACCAGGCTGTCCGAGAAGATAAGCGTTGTATTATTTACTGCAACCAGTTGATAAGTTGGGATATCTGTTAGCCCGATCTGCTCTGGAGAAATGCCGAAACAGACCGCCTGCCTGATGTTGATGGCTTTTTGCCAGTCAGAAAATTCCAGGCCGGGGTAGTGAGCAATATTAATTAATGAAACATCCTGCATGCTTAGTTTACAAGCATTTAATATATTTGTGAGCAGGTTAAATAATTCTTCATTTAAATATGCTTCGTTTTCATTTTTGATGAAGATGGCGATGTTTTTTTGATTTTCACCTAAATATTTGACCTGGGGCACTACTTTTTCCGTTGCGGCAGCAGCTGGTCTTTCGCCCGGAATGATAGGCTGAGTAAAGATTTTCGCTAAAAAGTACGGATCCAGATCTATTTGCTCCAGTGACATATTTATCATTATTTAATTTAATATAAACGATCCTTCTGGGGAAAAATCAGTTTATTTGCAGTTAGCTGTTCCACACGGAAACCAGTCGACCACGTTAATTATGTAAAAGTATTGAGATAAAATTGATTAACCATGATAGTAGATAAATCTACCGCCAAGGAAGAGGCGCTGAAGAAGATAAAGGTTACCAAAGCCACACAAAGCAAATTGAGCGAAGTAGACTTTAATAATCTGGCCTTCGGAAAAATATATGCCGACCACATGCTGGTGGCTGATTATAGTAATGGTCAATGGACTAATGCTGAGATTATACCTTTTCAGAATTTGTCTGTAAGTCCAACCAATGCTGCCTGGCATTACGGACAGGCGATCTTTGAGGGAATTAAGGCATATAAAGACCCTGCAGGTCATCCGATGATCTTCAGGCCTTACGATAATTTCAGGCGCTTTAATAAATCGGCAGAAAGAATGGGTATGCCGGATGTTCCTGAATGGCTGTTCATCGGTGGTCTTGATATGCTGATCGATGTAGACCGCGACTGGATCCCTACCACTACCGGTAGCTCATTATATTTACGTCCTTTCATGATCGCGGCGGATGAGTATATCGGCGTACGTCCTTCCGAAACGTATAAGTTCATGATCATCAACTCTCCATCTGGCCCATATTTCAATAAGCCTATTAAACTGCTGGTACAGGATAAATTTGTAAGAGCGTTTCCTGGCGGGGTAGGCTTTGCAAAGGCTGCCGGTAACTACGGCGGTACTATGTATCCTACCATGGTGGCTAAGAACAAAGGATATGATCAGATACTGTGGGTAGATGGTTTTGAGCATAAATACCTGCAGGAATGCGGTACCATGAACGTTTTTGTGGTGATCGGCAATACTGCTGTCACTCCGGACCTGGAGCAGGGCACCATCCTGGAAGGGGTTACCCGTTCCAGCGTAATGGATGTACTGTCGGATATGGGATTGAAAGTAGAAGAGAGGGAGATTTCGATAGATGAGATCATTGAAGCTAATAAAGCCGGTACCCTGAGAGAAATTTTCGGTACGGGAACTGCGGCCAGCGTTGCATATGTAGAAGAACTGGATTATAAAGATATCCAGATCCGCCTGGATTCTTCCAAATATACTGTTGGTGCAGAAGTGATCGCCCGCCTGGATGCTATCAGAACAGGAAAAGCGGAAGATCCGCGCAACTGGAACTACCAGATTGATAAACAATAGTCTATATACAATATTATATATAGGAGAAAACAAGGTCGAAAAATGGCCTTGTTTTTTTTATTGTTCTTAATCCGGGAAATCATACCTTTGCAAACCGGATTTTGGTCGCCCTGCTAGGTAGTTATTTTCTACACCCCTTTAGTAGCGGTATATTTAATACCCGTCCGGCAAAAATATTTACGAAACAATTTTGTTATTCACACATATAGTTTTACCTTTGCCGTCCCAAAATCTCTTTATGGGAATTTGGATGTCATTGTAAACCGACATAAAAAAACTAGGTAAAGAATGCCTACTATACAACAATTAGTAAGAAAAGGAAGAGAAATTATCCGGGCTAAGTCTAAGTCCAGGGCATTAGATAGCTGCCCTCAGCGTCGTGGCGTTTGTACTCGTGTATACACTACCACGCCTAAGAAACCAAACTCTGCTTTACGTAAAGTAGCGAAGGTTCGTTTAACCAATAAAGTTGAGGTGATTGCCTATATCCCTGGTGAAGGTCACAACCTGCAGGAACACTCCATCGTACTGATCCGTGGTGGTAGGGTAAAAGATTTACCAGGTGTTCGTTACCACATCGTTCGCGGTTCTTTGGATACTGCTGGTGTGAAAGACAGAAAGCAGAGCCGTTCCAAATATGGTACTAAAAAGGAAAAGGCTAAGAAATAATTAATTAAATAGTCGTAATTTTTTCAATAAATGAGAAAGCAAGCTGCAAAAAAATTACCTCTGGCTCCAGATCCAAGGTTTAATGACAAGCTGGTTACCCGCTTTGTTAATAACGTAATGGAACAAGGAAAAAAGAGCGTTGCCTATAAAATTTTCTACGATGCGGTGGATAAAGTAAGCCAAATGACCGGTGAAAACGGTTACGAGGTTTGGAAAAAAGCATTAGCTAACGTAACTCCAGGTGTAGAAGTAAGAAGCCGCCGTATCGGTGGTGCTACCTTCCAGATCCCTACTGAAGTACGTCCTGACAGAAAGATCTCCCTGAGCATCAAATGGTTAGTTCGTTACGCTGGCGATAGAAACGGTAAGAGCATGGCAGATAAGCTGGCAAACGAAATCGTTGCAGCAAGCAAAGGTGAAGGCGCAGCATTCAAGAAGAAAGAAGATACTCACCGTATGGCTGAAGCTAACAAAGCTTTCTCCCACTTCAGAGTTTAGTAGTCGCCCCCCGGGGCAAACTCAATATATTTGGCGAACAGTTCTGTTATCGGAACTGTTCGCTTTTTTGTGCCTGGAAGCGAGTGGAATACCTGGTTGCTAAAATTCTCGTTGTTTCGTTAGTTGACTAATAGTGCTCCTTTGATAATGAATAGCCTCTTGCAAGGCAAGAGCCATATGCAACCTGCGATAAAACAACAATTCGGGAAACCCCGCAATAGACTTATCAGCTGATAATAATCCCCCGCTCTTCAAATAATCCCCTGTAACTCAATCATCACCGTCAGCAATCCAGTAACAATCTTCAAACTCATTTCAATAAAAAATCCGGGCCCCATCCTGGAACCCGGATTATAAAGAAGGATAGTACTCCCGTTATTTTACATTCACCAAAACCCTGATCTTACCATCAGTCGCTTTCATCTCCTCTAATGCTTTTCCAATAGCCTGGCCTGGTTTCAGCTTATTCAGATCCGCTTTCATAGCATAACCCGGACGACTTGATGTCACCAGGATATCGCCACGGTGAATTTCTCCGCCTTCATTGCAAACTTTCGTTGGAATCACCCCAACTACCCCCATCGGTACCTGGTGAGAAATATCGTCGTCTATTCCTGATTCAGTTAATAATACGCCAGGTTTAGTAGCATATACGCCGGCAACCAGCGAAGAATAGGCTTCTTGCGATCTTTCAACGGTACGGTCGGTGGTGGTAGAGATCACCAGTACATCTCCCGCTTCATATTGACTAATATGCCCGTTTACATCAAATGATTCAGCAACGTCTGCACCACTGTTTTGAGTACCGCCATTAAAGAATCCCCGACCTGCAGAGTTAATTCTTGCTACATTCACAACACCTGGGTTGCCTGATCTGAATACCGCAATACTGCCATTGCTATGTTGTTCCACAGATAAGGCTTCCTTCGTATTGGCGGTATTAAAATTTACAAACCGGGCTGGACGGGCATTCCCAAAATTAGGAACCCAACCAAATACGGCGTTTCCATTTCCTTCGGCAGTTGCTTCTATACCATCGCCATTATTAGAGGCGCTGGCAGTAATAGCATTTCCATTCCCATCTGCAATCGCAACTACAGCCGGCCCATTACCTGCCGGATTAGATGCATGGAATAAACCTGCATATCCTCCTGTACCGCTGGAAACGCCATAAATACCGGCAGTGCCAAAATTGGCGAACATAGAGTTCACCTCTCCCCGAACCGCAGGGGAAGTACCAGTGGTCTTGTCCACAAAGAAGCTACCCGCTGTACCGTTACCAACAGTCTTAACAGTTATTACATCGCTGGTGTTACTCTCATTGAATATCTGGAACCTGCCGGCCCTTCCTGTGGCAAAACTTGGCACCCAGGCATAAAGCGCATTGCCGGCGCCATCTATATTTGTTTCCACCCCATTTCCATCTTTACTCGCATTAGCAGTGATCGCATTGCCATTACCATCAGCGATTGATACAAGAGCGGGACCATTACCGGTAGTATTCGAAGAATGGAATAATCCAGCGAATCCGCCGGTTCCTGAAGAAACGCCAAAAACACCCGCTGCACCGAAGTTGCCAAAGATTGTTTTTACCTCGCCTCGTACGGCAGCTGCCACACTGTTTGTATTATTGACAAGGAAAGAGGCGGCATTACCCTGTGTATTGTCCGGGATATTGCCGTTTCCGTTAGTTTCAACTTCCAAAGTATTGCCGGTGGTATTCGTCTGGTTGAAGTTCTCAAACCGACCTGCCCGGCCGGTACTGTTGTTAAGGCCTACCTGCCCGTATACGCCGATTCCGGTTCCGGAAGTATTGGTTGCAACAAAGCCTCTCACGCCATAACCCCCTCCATCATTTCTTCCTACCACAGCTCCTGCTATGTCGCTGGTTGTGCGCCCAACCACTGCCTCGCCGCCTCCGTTATTATCTCCTACAACTCCGGCCGATGTCACGGTTGCGGTAATTCCATGTACGCCAAATCCACTGCTGGTAGAACTACGTACCCCTGCGCCGCCTCCGGTAGTGGTCACATTAATAACAGTGCCGTTACCAACCGTATTAGCATTGAGTACAACGTTGTTATTTGCGTTATTGTAGATAGAGATACTGGCCGGAATACCATTGTTGCTGGTAGCTGTAAGCCCTGTACCGGAAGCACTATTTGCATATACTCCGGTACCGTTGGCAGATGCGTTTCCATATACTCCCAACCCGTTTGGAGTTACGCCATAAATGCCCCAGCCACTTCCTTCCTGCGAACCCCATACGCCGATTCCAAGGCCGCCGGTTCCATTGTTGATCCCCCTGACCCCGGCGGAAAATCCGCCTGGTGAAGCGCTGCTAACAATACCCCGTATAGCCGCAATAGAAGAAGTGGGGGTATTATTAACACCTTCGAGCGAGGTGCCGTCACCATTATTGGTGATAGAAAACAAAGTAGCAGCGTTATTTTCAACAGTGGCATACGGTAAAGTAAAACCGCCACCGCCAAGCGTTACAGGTACCCATTCCGCACCATTATAGCGTAAAACCTGGTTGGCTATCGGAGCCGTATTACTAACAGGGTGGCCTTGAAGCCCGGAAACCGTAGGGCCAGGATAGTTACCCGACAAGTCGCCTGACGCAGCGCCGGTTAAAGGTCCCTCAGGACCCTGCGGTCCTTGCGGACCCGCTGGGCCGACTGCTCCGGTAGGCCCTTGTGGTCCAGCAGGCCCCATTGGTCCAACTGATCCCGGATCTCCTTTATCTCCCTGTGGACCTTGTGGTCCTGCAGGTCCAATCGGCCCGGCAGGTCCAACTGGTCCCTGTAGTCCTGGATCTCCTTTGGGGCCCGCAGGTCCGATCGGTCCGGCTGGTCCTGGATCTCCTTGAGGTCCTGTAGCACCTGCTGGTCCCACTGGTCCTACTGGTCCCGCGTCTCCTTTAGGCCCTGCTGGTCCTATAGGTCCGGCGGGTCCTGGATCTCCTTTGGGCCCTGTAGCACCTGCTGGTCCCGCTGGTCCAACGTCCCCTTTTGGTCCCGGAACTCCTGCAGGTCCGGCGTCTCCCTTAGGCCCCGCTGGTCCTACCGGTCCTGGAGCCCCAGCCGGTCCTGCGTCCCCTTTCGGACCTGCAGGTCCTGCCGGCCCCTGTGGCCCTGCCTGGCTGTTAGCTGCGTACAAAGCAAATGGTACGCTTACCAGCTGGCTGGTACCCAAAACGGTAAAACCGCCGCCGTTCACGGATGCTTCTACCTGTACATACTGGTTGGCGTTTGCCCAGGGCACGCCTGCAAATGTTCCCTTAACCGGTGTTCCGTCGCCAATCTGCAGGGTAAATAATCCCAACTGGTTGGTTGTAACATCGTGTGTTTCCTGGTATTGTACAGGGCCATTGGCTGATCCGCCTAAAACGGAGATCCGTATTTTCATAGCGCTGTTAGCCAGTACATTTCCATTACTGTTCCTGGCTACCGCCTGGTAATTAAGTTTCTGAAGACTGCTCTGTGCATGGGCTACCTGGGCGATTGCCAGCACAAATAATATGAAGACTAGGTTTCGAACTAGCATATTCTCCTGTTTTAAAGTTTAATTTTTCGTTTTGGGGCCTGCTCCGCCTTGATCCGGTATGATGATCCTGGTTGTGACAGAGTCTCTTTTCTTTTCTGCCGGCTTATCAGAAGATAGAGGTTGTGAAGCCGCAGCTGCTTTCCTGGCAACAGACGCCTGTTGCGTTGCATTACCTGGTTTATAATTGGTAAATATTACTTCCCGCATTGGCCTGTTTGGTGACACGGTTTGTTTGTCGGCTGTGGTATTGGCCTTGGACCGGTCCACGATCGCCTTGGCGTCCTTGTCCTTGTTTGCAAAAATGGTAGTTCGCAAACTCACGCCTTCAGGCGCGGTTTGTCCATGTGCCAGGCAGGCCAGCAGACAGAATAATGTGAATAAGATGCTTGCTTTCATATTGGGCAGTTGAATGATTAGTGATCTTTGTTGATGTTATAAAGCAGTGAAAACATGAGCGTTTTCTTCTGATAAAGCGAACCGCCTGTAGGAAGCAGGTAAGCCATATCCAGCTGGACGTTTGAGAATTTTAATCCTATGCCGCTGGTAAACTGCTGACGATAACCCTTATTGGGATGTTCATAGAAATACCCCGTTCTCAGGAACAGGACCTGTTTATACGAGTACTCGATACCGCCGCCAAACGTAAATTCTCTTAACTCTTCCTGGAACCCGCCAGGCGCATCGCCAAACGAGGAGAATATGGAGTTTACCACGCTTCGGTTAGGGTCTTTACCTTTTAAAATGGTACCGGTCATTACGCCATTGGAATCAAGTGCATAAACAGGCGGGGTAGGCACCAGCAGTTTGTTGATCTCGATAGTGACAGTGAACGTATTGCTTTCGGTATTTACAAAGGCATATCCACCCCCAATCCTCATGTTCATAGGAAGGAAGCTTTTCCGCTCTTTGTCGTCCGTATAGGAAAGCTTGGTACCCAGGTTGGTCAGGCTGATGCCAAAGCAATAACGGTTGCCAAAATCAATGACATCTGCACTGTTTTGATAATAGAACCCGATATCGCCGGCTACCGCCGATGCAGGTTTTTGTTGAAGACCATTGAAATTGCCTTGTCCCAGCTGGCTGCGGATGTACCGCAGGGATACCGCAAGGGAGGTGCGCTGTCCCAGTTTCCTGGCGTAGGTTCCATCAATTGAATATTCACGGGGAGTATACTCCTGGATAACGGTGCCATTGTCGTCCCGGAAGGTAATACTACCATAATTGAAATATTTCATGGAAAGCCCTACTGCCTGGTTCTTGTCCTGCCCTACATTCTTGAAGGCCGATACGTAGGCCATATTGGACTGGTTGTTATTTATTCCCCACATCCAGGGTGCATAATTGGCGCTTACTCCCCAGTCGCCGGCAAATACAATCTTTGCCGCGTTGGAAAATAAAGCGTTGGCATCGGGAGTAAGGCCTGTTGGCGCATTCCCGGTGGCGCTGCCGCGGGCATCCGGATTTACTAATAGAAAACCGGCTCCAATATCAGGTGGCCGCTGCTGGTTTTTCTGCGCCAGCAGCCATAATGGAGCATGGAGGATGCACATCAGCAAAATGAATTGTAATCGTATTTGCATAATGAAGCTTTTTGCTAGGGGTACAATGAGTTACTGGATAATGACCTTTTCAAAGAAGATCTGGAGCCCTACCTGCAGTTTTAAGGTGTAAATTCCGGAAGCAAACCTGTTCACTCCGATAACCAGCGTATTCCGGCCCGCTCCCATAGAAGGTTGCGTACTGTAAAGGGTTTGCCCTGCCGTATTGATCAATTCTACCTGGACATAAGACGGCGCCAGCAGGTCCATCTGTATTTTCAGGTTGGTAGAAGCCGGGTTAGGGAAGATGAGGTACTCTTTCAGTAACCTGGTTCCGGGTTTGACCGGCGGCAGTTCTTCCGGTTGCTGGAAGCCCTGTGTTAGTGCAAAATGGCCGTCTGTGATGAAGGAAATAATGGGTTCCCCAATTGTATACGTGAGTTTAACGGCGCCTACCGTTCCTTCGCCTCCCGAGGTGGCAGTTACGTACCGGTTAAGTATAATTTGCGCCCGGGTTGCGGTACTACAGAGTATGAACAGAAAAAGGAGGCAGGTGCCTGCGCGTGTAGAATTGCTCATATTGAGGTTATTAAAATGTATATGGTTTTAAATAGAAATAAAGGTTCCGTTTAGCGCTGGAAGCCAGTGCTATCCCTTGTTTGCAATTGCAAAACGTCAGAATGGGGCAATATGGGGTCGATTGCTTATCCTATGCGGCTAAGTCCTGGTATGATTGACTAATTCCCGTGCTTAAGATTTTGGTGAGCCTTGAGGTTAATGCATTACAGTTTTTACAAGCAAGTAGTAAAGATGCATGACAGACGGTTTTTTGGTTAAAAATTTTTATTATGCTCTTAGGTGTTGCCTACCAATCGGTTAATATATAGTGCTAACTATATGCAACACGAAATAATTAAAAAATGTTTTCAAAATTAAACCCGGATTTAAGATGGGTGGAAAATATTTAATAACTGGCGTATTTTGCTGATAAACTGGTATTTGGTGACAGATAAATTACAACGCCAGAGTGTGCTTCGCTGTTAAGGAATAAATAACATGCTGACAATCTATGGTCGTTTTATTTATTGCCAGAAATAGATTACCTTTGCCCCCCAAATTGCATTATTTAGTCATTTTAATATTATGGCAGACTTAAAATTTCAAAGGAACTTTGGTATTGCGGCGCACATTGATGCGGGTAAAACCACTACCACAGAGCGTATCCTGTATTACACAGGTAAATCCCATAAGATTGGTGAAGTGCACGAAGGTGCAGCAACCATGGACTGGATGGCACAGGAGCAGGAGAGAGGTATTACCATTACATCTGCTGCTACCACTTGTTTTTGGAATTTTCCAACCTTACAAGGTAAAGCTACTCCAGATACCAAACAATATAAATTTAACATCATTGATACTCCGGGCCACGTGGACTTTACCGTTGAGGTAGAGCGTTCTCTGCGTGTATTGGATGGTCTGGTTGCGTTATTCTGCGCAGTATCAGGTGTTGAACCTCAGTCTGAAACCGTATGGCGCCAGGCTAACCGCTACCGCGTACCCCGTATCGGTTTCGTTAACAAAATGGACCGTTCAGGTGCTGACTTCTTAAACGTAGTTAAACAAGTTAAAGAAATGCTGGGTGCTAACCCCGTTCCTTTGACCCTGCCTATCGGTGCTGAAGATACTTTCAAAGGCGTGGTTGACTTGATCACCATGAAAGGTATCATCTGGGACGAAGACAGTAAAGGTGCTACTTACCAGGAAATCGAAATCCCTGCTGATATGAAGGAAGAAGCAGAAGAGTGGAGAGCTAAACTCGTTGAAGCTGTTGCAGAATACGACGATACCCTGATGGAGAAATTCTTCGAAGATCCTAACTCTATCTCTGAAACAGAAATCCACGAAGCAATCCGTAAAGCGACTATCGATATCGCTATCATCCCTATGATGTGCGGTTCTTCTTTCAAAAACAAAGGTGTTCAGAAAATGCTGGATGCGGTTTGCCGTTACCTGCCTTCTCCTCTGGATATCGAAGCTGTAAAAGGTACAAACCCTGATACCGGCGAAGAGATCGAACGTAAACCTGATGCTAAAGAACCATTCTCTGCTCTGGCGTTCAAGATCATGACCGATCCTTTCGTAGGTCGTCTGGCCTTCTTCCGCGCTTATTCCGGTCACCTGGATGCAGGTTCTTATATCCTGAACACCCGTACCGGCAAAAACGAGCGTATCAGCCGTATCATGCAGATGCACGCTAACAAGCAAAATCCTATCGATTTCATCGAAGCTGGTGATATCGGAGCTGCTGTTGGTTTTAAAGATATCAAAACCGGTGATACCCTGTGCGATGAGAACCATCCTATCGTACTGGAATCTATGACCTTCCCTGAGCCGGTGATCCACATCGCTATCGAGCCTAAAACACAGGCGGACGTTGATAAAATGGGTATGGCCATCGCTAAACTGGTAGAAGAAGATCCTACCCTGAAAGCAAAAACCGACGAAGAAACCGGTCAAACAGTTCTTTCCGGTATGGGTGAGCTGCACCTGGAAATCATCGTTGACCGTATGAAACGTGAATTCAAGGTAGAAGTTAACCAGGGCGCTCCTCAGGTAGCTTACAAAGAAGCCCTGACCGCTAAAGTAGAACACCGCGAAGTATTCAAGAAACAAACCGGTGGTAAAGGTAAATTCGCTGACATCCAGGTTGAAATCTCTCCTGCTGATGCAGAATGGCTGAAAGAAAACGAGGGTAAATCATTCCAATTCGTTAACGATATCTTCGGAGGTGCTATTCCAAAAGAATTCATCCCTGCGGTACAGAAAGGTTTCGAAGCATCTATGAACCAGGGTGTATTGGCTAACTTCCCGTTAGTTAACCTGAAAGTTCGCCTGTTTGATGGTTCTTACCACAACGTGGACTCCGATGCGATGTCTTTCGAACTTTGTGCTAAACAAGCTTTCCGTGAGGCAGCCCGCAAAGCTAAACCAGTATTGCTGGAGCCAATCATGAAAGTGGAAGTACAAACTCCTGATCAGTACATGGGTGATGTAACAGGTGACCTGAACCGTCGTCGTGGTATGCTGGAAGGTATGGACTCCAGGAATGGTGTTCAGGTGATCAAAGCTAAAGTACCTTTGAGCGAAATGTTCGGTTACGTAACCCAGTTACGTTCCCTGTCTTCCGGTCGTGCAACTTCTATCATGGAGTTCTCTCACTATTCTCCTGCTCCAAACAACGTTGCAGAAGAAGTGATCGCGAAAGTAAAGGGTAAAGTAAACGCTTAATAATCAGCATCTTAATACGAGGGGCCTCTATCTGATAGAGGCCCTTTTTGTTTTATCCCCCTCCCGCCTTCTGACATGAATATGCTATTGCCATGATAAGAATTTTCGATACTTTCATTGTAACCTACAACTGAATATTACTTTTTGCTAACTGCCAGAGGTCCCGGTCCCCGGGGCCTTTTTATTTTTCTTCTCTAGGGGGGATAAGTGATTTCCACGTCATTGTTATGGATATGTCATCCGCCTCATCTGTAGCTTAGATAAAATATGTCATTAGAGTTAATACAATTACAAGCACCTCCTACAACTGTTGTATATACTTCGGGACAGATCGGACAACTGGCTCCCGGCCTTGATTTGATTCTACCCTGCTACAATCCTTCGGGAAATTGGGTAGAATCACTCATTGGTCATTATACCGAGCTTACAGGCCTGCTGAAGGATACGGCGGTGCAGTTGATATTGGTGAACGATGGCTCTGCCAGGGGCTTTGAGCAGGAGAAGATCGACTATCTGAAAACCGCGATCCCTGACATTATCATTGTAAATTATTCCAGAAACCGGGGCAAAGGATATGCCGTCAGAGAAGGGGTAAAACATTCCAAATATGCCTTCCAGGTATGCACCGACCTGGATTTCCCGTTTGGGGTACATTCCGTGAAAGGAGTGTTCGACAGGTTGGTGCAGGGAGCTGATGTGGTGGCCGGAGAAAGGGGAGAAGCCTACCTGGATAAATTGCCTGCTAAAAGGAGAAGGATCACCCGCGTCAGCAGGTTCCTGAACAAAATGGTGCTTAACCTGAAGGTAGAAGATGCCCAGGCCGGCCTTAAAGGCTTTAATGCCTATGGCAGGAATGTGCTTTTGGAAACAAATATTGACGGCTTCCTGTACGACAGTGAATTCATGTACCAGGCGGGCAAACGTCCCCACCTGAAAATTGGAGCAGTATCCGTAGCTTGCAGGTCAGATATCCAGTTTTCATCCTTCCGTACTAAATTACTGTTGAAAGAAATGTTCAATTACTGCAAATTAGTTTGGGATTCATTGACCGTATAGGCCTGTATGAGAGAAAAGAAGCGAATATTAATAAGTGTCGATGTGGAGGAATTCGATATTCCAGAAGAATTTGGCCAGCAGGTTACACTACAAGATAAATTGGAGGTTTCGAGGAAAGGATTGCAGGCAACATTGTCATTGTTCGACAAATACGATGTTCGCGCTACTTTTTTCATCACTGCATATTGGGCGCAGCACTATCCTGAGCTGATCAGGCAAATTGCTGCAAAGCATGAGATAGCGTCTCATGCCTATTATCATAGCTCGTTTACAGATGCGGACCTGGAAGGGTCGCGACTTACATTGCAGGAGATCAGCGGGCAGGTGATACAAGGCTTCCGGATGCCCCGGCTGAAAGAAGTGAATAAAGCGGCCCTGAAAAAGGCTGGCTACCTGTACGATGCTTCCATTAACCCAACCTGGCTGCCAGGAAGATATAACAACCGGCATTTGCCAAGAACCCTGTATAAAGACCAGGATGTCTGGATTATTCCGTCCTCGGTGTCCCCATACCTCAGGTATCCTATTTTCTGGCTGAGCGTAAAGAATATGCCATTATGGGTTACGAGACATTTCAGTAACCAGGTACTGGCAAAAGATGACTATTTATCCTTTTACTTTCATCCCTGGGAACTGGCAGATATAACCGCTTATTCTCTTCCTGGTTATATCAACCGGGTGTGTGGTACCAGAATGCAGTTGAAAATGGATAGTTATTTGCGTTTTCTTCAGCAGAAAGGTATTTTCTCTACACATGCGGAATGGCTGAATTCAAAGTACTTAACGGCATGATTTATTGCAGAAACAACCACACCAATAGCATTAAATCATAATTATCGCAACAACCTTAGTATTTAAAATGTTATTCCATTTAAGGTATAATGGATAAAAAAAGTATGTGCTTGATAGTGAGGATTTTTTTTGGATATTGACATATATTATATTCATATTCAGTACTTTTGCGGAAGAATAGTAAAACCCACGTGCGTTTGTTTGTTGTGAGAAGGATCGGCCCCATTATCCCCTGCCTTTATTATTTGGCTTCAAGCCCTGTTGCAAACGAAGGTTTGCGTTTGAAAGTTCTTATTCATTCAACATGTTAATTGTTAATACTAAAAATCAGACTATGAAAAGAATGCGTCATTTAACCCTTGCATTATCAATCGTCTTATGTGGAATGGTCGCGAATGCACAGATTCAGAAAGGAAACATTATGGTTGGAGGTACCCTTGCGAATTTGGGGTTAAATTTTCAGAAAAGCAGCACCCAGTTCAGTATGGATCTGACCCCGAAAGCAGCTTGGTTCATTAAGGATGGATTTGCCTTGGGAGGTTATGTTAACCTGGGTTTATCCACAGACAACCCCGGAACGAATGTTAACTATGGTGTTGGTGCGTTAGCCCGTTATTTTGTTGAAGACAAGAATGTAAGAAAACTGGAGTTCTCAAAACGTTCCCGCTTTTTCCTGGAAGGAACAGTAGGTTTTGCAGGGTTTAACCCGGCAAACGGAGCTTCTACCAATGGCTTGGATATCGGCGTGGGTCCTGGAATTTCTTACTTTATCACACCTAATGTGGGTTTGGAAGGGTTGTTAAAGTATGATTTGACTGTTGGATTTGGTAATTCAACTACTTCAAACCGGTTGAACCTGGGAGTAGGGTTCCAGATCTATTTACCATCAGCGCGGGCTAAACAGATTTATAGAGAAGAGCGTAACAGATAGTGATGGCAGAGATTGTTAAGTTATTGAGGGCGGATATTTATATCCGCCTTTTTCTATGTTGGCATTCCTTATTGAATGAACGGAATGAATAAGATGCAGTTAAAATGCACTAATTGAACGGCTAGTTTTAAATAATAAGCGATTATTTTAGCGAAGCGCCTGCAAACCCGCAGGCTGGGGATTGCCGAAAACCCGGAATAGAGTAAGCGTCACATCTGTATTTAATTTGTTCCTGTTTATGTTAAACACAATTCTGCAGGCGATAGTTAAGTTCTTGAACACTGTAACTGGCGCTTTATAATTCCCTATTAGGATATTAACGAATGGGATTGCCGAAAACCATGTAAAAGAGTAGGCAGAAATGAAACAAATCAGCTTTATGATCCTCGATGCATTAAACACATTTCTGAAAGGATTGCTGGCATTGCTGGTTAGGGCATTAGGTGGCATTTAACCGATGCTGTAAGAGTAGTGAGATATTAGTCTCCCTATTTTATCAACTTGTTCTTGGGTATCTACTTGGTAGGTACCCTTTTCTTTTTCTGTGGGCGTACTGAACAATAATTAGGTAGGATAGCAAACTGAATAAAATGAACGATTGTATTTAAAAATATTGATAATAATTTCGGCGAGCCTTATTCAAGAAGGGGCATTGGGATTGCCGAAAACCAATATAACAGAGTAGGTGTCACTCGTAGTAAAAACTATCTTATGGATTTACTGAATCAACTGCTGGCAACAATCATTGCTTTGCTGAAATCCTTACTGGGAGGTCTGTAATGATTCCCACGTTGTAAGGGATTACAGCAAACAGAATAATGTTTTTCCCTTATGCAACACTTAATTGAAGAGGCTGGCTCAATGAGCGGCCTCTTTTTGTTTTTGCTGCTGGTGGTGTATCAGTATTTTATTTGATATAGTTTCGTGTAATCGTTTACGTTATATATGCTGAATGAATGAATAGGATGGCCTGGCGACGATATAATGAATAAAATGAACGATTGTTGAATGAAGGATAGCTTTTATTTTTAAGTCCGTTAATGAGTAACGAACTGGGAATGCCGAAAACCAGGTAATAGAGTAGGCAGTATCTTATTAAAACCTTTCTCCATGGATTTACTGAATCAGCTGTTAGCTTTGATCTTAGGCTTAGTTAAATCATTATTAGGTGGCTTAGGTGGTGGATTACCACTTTAATCATTAGGGCAGCTACGAATGCCCGGATGTATCGTCAAACCTTTAACTAATCGAAAGGCTGTTCCAGGTAAGCGGGGCAGCCTTTTTTATTTTTCCGGGTCGCCAGATTTTTTTTGTTTTGAAATTTGTTTTCCTATATTTGTCGAAACGACATGTGAAGTTACCTTAAGGCTTAACCTACACACAATGAATTAATTCTGAAGCCTTATTGTCATTTTTTCTCCATTCCGGTCAGCTTCTTCCTAAGCCAGAGCGCGGCTACTGGCAAGTTTCTTTTATTTTTTTCCGCAGAATTATTTGTCAAATAGAAAAAACGGGTTACCTTTGCCCTCCCAAATTGTATTGGGAAAAAACTAGAAGAAGTTCATTGCATTATGTCTCAGAGAATAAGAATCAAGCTGAAGTCCTACGATCACAATTTAGTAGACAAGTCTGCTGAGAAGATCGTTAAAACCGTGCGTAACACGGGTGCCGTGGTAACAGGTCCAATTCCTTTACCTACCGAGAAGAAAATATTTACAGTATTGCGTTCTCCGCACGTTAACAAGAAAGCGCGCGAGCAGTTCCAACTGTGTACTCACAAACGTTTACTGGATATTTACACCTCTTCTTCCAGAACTGTAGATGCGCTTAGTAAGCTGGATTTACCATCTGGGGTAGAAGTTGAAATTAAAGCATAAGGACAACAGCAAGGCAGGCAAAAGGCCGGCCTTTATTGATTTTATGTTTATCCGTTGATAAACAACGAATAACCGATTTTAACAAAGTAACATAGGTCGCGCCTTCTGGGCGGCCAACCAATAAATGTATTTAAACCGCCCATCCTGGGGATAGCTAGAATCCCCCCAGGCGCTGGGTATAATCATATAAACATGAAAGGTATTATTGGCAAAAAGATTGGTATGACCAGCATCTTCGAAGCTAATGGTAAGCAAACTGCTTGCACCATTATCGAAGCAGGTCCCAACGTTGTAACACAGGTAAAAAGCCTGGAATCAGATGGTTACAACGCAATTCAGGTTTCTTTCGGTGAAAAGAAAGAAAAACACACCACTAAAGCAGAAAGCAATCACTTCGCGAAAGCAAGCACCTCTCCAAAACGTTACGTTAAAGAATTCCGTAATCCGGATGTACAAAAAGCCCTCGGTGAGTCTATCACCTGCGAAATCTTCGCTGAAGGTGAATCTGTAGACGTAGTAGGCACTTCCAAAGGTAAAGGTTTCCAAGGTGTTGTAAAACGCCACGGATTCGGCGGTGTGGGTGAAGCTACCCACGGTCAGCACGATAGAAGCAGAGCTCCTGGTTCTGTTGGCGGATCTTCTTATCCTTCTCGCGTTTTCAAGGGTATGCGTATGGCTGGTCAGACAGGTAATGAAAGAGTGAAAGTGAAAGGTCTGAAAATCCTGAAAATATTCCCTGAAAAGAATTATATCCTGGTAAGTGGTTCCGTTCCCGGCCACAATGGTTCAATCGTTTTAATCCAGAAGTAACATGCAAGTAGATATCTTAAATATAGAAGGTAAGAAAACCGGAAGATCCATCGAACTCCCTGAGGAGATTTTCGGTGTGGAGCCTAACAACCACGTAATCTACCTGGCTGTAAAACAATACCTTGCTGCTCAACGTCAAGGTACCCACAAGGTAAAAACCAGGGCAGAAGTAAAAGGTGCTTCCCGTAAATTACACAAACAAAAAGGTACTGGTGGCGCCCGTAAAGGTAACATCCGTAACCCTCTCTATAAAGGCGGTGGTACCATTTTCGGACCTAAACCTCATAGCTGGAGCATTAAACTGAACAGAAAAGTGAAAGATCTCGCTAAGATCTCCGCTCTTTCTATCAAAGCTAAAGAAAACAACATCATCATCGTTGAAGATCTGAAGCTGGACGCTCCTAAAACCAAACAATTCGTTGGTATCCTGAAGAATCTGAACATTAATGTTGACGGAAGAAAAACTATGTTTATCACTCCTGAATACATTGATAATGTTTACCTGTCTTTAAGGAACATTCCTACCGTGGATGGCGCAGTTCTGAGCGATATCAATACTTACGATATCATGAACAGCAACTATATCGTATTCACTGAAAGCGCAGCTAAGATCTTCACTGAAGAGCCTGCTGAAGCATAGGATTGATAACCAATTAATTAACAAGCTAAAGCTCTAAGCTAAAAGCGATAAGCGATAAGAAGATGAAACTTTCAGATGTTTTAATCAAACCGGTGGTTACCGAAAAGGTAAATAAAGCTACCGATAAATTCAACCGCTACTACTTCATTGTTGACAAAAAAGCCAACAAACTGGAGATCAAAAAAGCAGTGGAAGAATTCTACGGCGTAACCGTTGCAGATGTAAATACTGCTGTAATGCCTGGTAAAGCTAAATTCCGCTTTACTAAAGCCGGTTTCATTGCTGGTAAAAAACCGTCTTACAAAAAGGCGATCATTACCATTGCAGAAGGCGAAACTATAGATCTGTATGCTAACATGTAGTGCCGTTCTGGCTTAACCGCCAGGATGTGGATGTATATACAGACGACAATCATAATTTTAATCAACAACATTTAACTTTTTAGGAAGTAATGGCACTGAAGAAGTACAAACCAATGACGGCCGGTACCCGCTGGAAAATTGGCAACGCATATGCCGAATTAACAGCTGATACCCCTGAAAAAAGCCTCCTGGAGCCTGCAAAAAGATCCGGTGGTAGAAACGCGCAAGGTAGAATGTCTATGCGCTATATCGGTGGCGGTCACAAAAAACAATACCGTATCATAGATTTTAAACGCGACAAGGAAAACATTCCTGCTACCGTTAAAACTATCGAATACGATCCAAACCGTAGTGCTTTCATCGCACTGGTAAGCTATGCTGATGGTGAAAAACGTTACATCATCGCTCCGCAAGGCTTACAGGTTGGCAGCACTGTTATCAGCGGTGCAGAAGTAGCGCCTGAAGTAGGTAACGCTCTCCCTCTGAAAAACATGCCCCTGGGTACTGTAGTTCACAACATTGAACTGCAACCTGGTAAAGGCGGCGCCATCGCAAGAAGCGCCGGTGCTTATGCACAATTATCCAACAAGGAAGAAAAATACGCTGTGTTGAAAATGCCTTCCGGTGAGCTGCGTAAAGTATTAAATACTTGTAAAGCTACCGTTGGTACCGTTTCTAACTCAGATCACGCCCTGCAATCTATCGGTAAAGCAGGTGCTAACCGTTGGAGAGGTATCCGTCCTCGTAACCGTGGTGTTGCAATGAACCCAGTAGATCACCCAATGGGTGGTGGTGAAGGTAAATCTTCAGGCGGCCATCCTAGATCAAGAACTGGTAAATATGCAAAAGGTCTGAAAACCAGAAAACCACATAAGAGTTCTGATAAACTGATCATTAGCAGAAAAAACGGTAAAAAATTATAATTTCTGAATCCGGTCTCCGGCAACAGAGACCGGGTTTGAAAAATCATAAATAGTAAAGACATGGCTCGTTCCATAAGAAAAGGTCCTTACGTAGACCAAAAATTAGAAAACAAGGTTGAAAAAATGAATGCTGGCACCAAACGCACTGTTATCAAAACTTGGAGCCGTCGTTCTACTATCACGCCTGATTTCGTTGGTCATACCTTCGCAGTTCACAATGGCAACAAATTTATTCCTGTTTATGTAACAGAATTCATGGTTGGTCATAAACTGGGTGAATTTGCACCTACACGTAACTTCAGAGGACACGTAAACAAGAAAATGTAATTATAGTCTGAAAGCCGAAGGTTTGAAGTAAGGTTTCAAACCAGTACGCAACCTTCAGACAACAGACACTAAATAATAAAAGAAATTAATAACAATGGAAGCAGTAGCTAAGCTGAATAATAATCCTACATCTCCCCGCAAAATGCGTTTGCTGGCAGACTTAATTCGTGGTCTGGATGTAGAAAAGGCTTTGAATATTTTGAAATTCCATCCAAAGCACCCAAGCGTACCTTTAGAAAAACTGCTGGTATCTGCTATCGCTAACTGGAAAGTGAAGAACGAAGGTGCAAGGGTAGAAGATGCTAACCTGATCGTAAAAACTATTTTTGTTGACGGTGGCCGCACCCTGAAAAGAATGCGCCCTGCTCCTCAAGGTAGAGGTTACAGAATCCGCAAGAGAAGTAACCACGTAACGATTGTTGTTGACAGTAAAGCACAATAATCTGTGCCATACCGGAAACGAAAATGAAATAAAACTATTAAACTAATAGACAAATAACCAGAACATGGGTCAGAAAACAAATCCTATTGGTAACAGGTTAGGTATCATCAGAGGATGGGACTCTAATTGGTATGGCAGCAAGAAAGATTTTGCTACCAAACTGATCGAAGATAACAAGATCAGAACTTATCTGAATGCCCGTATCAATAAAGGTGGCATTTCTAGAGTTGTGATCGAAAGAACTTTAGGTAAGTTAATCATCACTGTTCATACTTCTAAGCCTGGTATCATTATCGGTAAAGGCGGTAACGAAGTTGATCGCATCAAAGAAGAGCTGAAGAAATTGACAGGTAAGGAAGATGTTCAGATCAACATCCTGGAGATCCGCCGCCCTGAAATGGATGCCAACATCGTTGCTGAAACAATCGCTAAACAAATTGAAAGCCGTATCAACTACAAACGCGCTATCAAAATGGCGATCGCTACTGCACTGAGAATGGGTGCTGAAGGTATCAAGGTTAAGATCAGCGGCCGTTTAGGTGGTGCTGAAATTGCCCGCTCCGAAGAAATGAAACAAGGTCGCGTTCCATTACATACTTTCCGTATGGACATCGACTACGCTTCTCTCTTTGCTTTAACCGTTTATGGTAAAATCGGTATCAAAGTATGGATCTGTAAAGGTGAAGTACTGGGTAAACGCGATTTAAACCCTAACGTATTAACAGGTAAAGAAAGCGAAAACCGCGGCGGTGGCGACAGAAGAGAACATCATGGCGAACGCAGAGAAGGTGGTCGCGGTGGTGACAGAAGAGGTGGAGATAACCGTGGTGGCGGCCGCAGATAATCTCTGGCGGTAAAGCAGATATTAACAATTACTATTAACATTAACAATATAGAAGATGTTACAGCCAAAAAGAGTGAAACACAGGAAGATGCACAAAGGTCGCATCAAGGGGAACGCTAAAAGAGGCGCTACTCTTTCCTTTGGTACTTTCGGCCTTAAAGCATTAGAACCTAAGTGGATCACAGACAGGCAGATTGAAGCTGCTCGTGTTGCTTTAACAAGGCACATGAAACGTGAGGGTAACGTTTGGATCCGTATTTTCCCTGATAAACCAATCACTGCTAAACCTTTGGAAGTGAGGATGGGTAAAGGTAAAGGTGCTCCAGACCATTGGGCAGCAGTAGTAAAACCGGGTAGAATTTTATTTGAAGCAGATGGCGTTCCTTTACAAGTTGCTAAAGAAGCAATGGAACTGGCCGCTCAAAAACTGCCTATCAAAGTAAAATTCGTAACGAGCCGTGACTACGTTGCGTAATTCCTAAGCACAATAACTCAAATTCCCGGTCCGCAAACGACCGTCTCAAATTCAAATACAAATGGCAAAAGAAAAGCTGGATCTGAAAGGACTGAGCGATCAAGATCTTAAAGAGAAAATCTCTGCTGAGAAACTCCGCTTGAAAAAAATGACCTTTGGTCATGCAATTACGCCAATCGAAAATCCAATGAGCATCCGCGCCGTTAGACGCGACATCGCTCGTATGAATACCGAACTGCGTAGAAGAGAGTTGGGCTTCTAGATCTTCAGTTCCTGATCGAACTGCTGAAAAGCATTAGTATAACAAATTATGTCCTCCCCCCGGAGGGTTAAATACTTTCAACAATGACGACCGAAAGAAAATTAAGAAAAACCAGGGTTGGTGTGGTTTCCAGCAACAAAATGGATAAAACCATCACTGTGAAGGTGGAGCGTAAAGTGAAGCACCCGATCTATGGTAAATTCGTGAAAAAAACTACCAAATTCATGGCACACGATGAAAATAACGAGTGCAGCATTGGTGATACCGTGAAAATCGCGGAAACTCGCCCTCTGAGCAAAAACAAATGCTGGAGATTGGTAGAAGTAATCGAAAAAGTAAAATAATTTATCATTTGTTTCAAGCTGCTGCCAGCTTCCCTGGTACCAGCCGCTGATTAAACAACAAATCTCATTTCGATGATACAACAAGAAACAAGACTGAGCGTAGCTGATAACAGCGGTGCAAAAGAAGTACTCTGCATCCGCGTATTAGGTAACTCAGGTCAGGACTACGCTAAAGTAGGCGATAAAATCGTAGTAACCGTGAAAGACGCAATCCCTGGTGGTGGTGTAAAGAAAGGTATGGTTACTAAAGCTGTAATCGTTAGAACCAAAAACAAATTACGTCGTAAAGATGGTTCTTATATCCGGTTCGACGATAACGCAGTTGTACTGCTGAATAACTCAGACGAACCCCGCGGTACCCGTATTTTCGGTCCGGTTGCCCGTGAATTGAGAGACAAGGGATATATGAAAATTATCTCCCTCGCTCCTGAGGTATTATAAATAGTACGATTTTGAGATTTTGTTTTTTTTGAAATTTTTGTCAAAAAGGCCAAAATCTCAAAATCCCAAAATATTTCTTATCTTTGCAGCCCGTTTGCAAGAACGAGAAAAAACATTAATCAAGCGAAACTATGGTTTCGCTTGGCGTTTATAAATAAATCAAAGTAATGAAAACTAGATTTAAGCCTAAATTCAACATTAAAAAAGGCGACCTGGTTGCGGTTATTGCCGGCGAAGACAAGGACAGGACCAAGCCACGTAAAGTGCTGGAAGTGCAGCCTGATAAAGCCCGCGTTATTGTCGAAGGCGTTAACATTGTTACCAAACACACTAAGCCTACTGCTCAAAATACCAAAGGTGGTATCGTTAAGCAGGAAGCTCCTATCGCTATCTCCAACGTGATGCTGTGGGATGCTAAAACTGGTAAACCAACCAGGGTTAACAGGCAGAGAGAAAACGGTAAATTAATTCGTATCGCAAAAAAATCAGGGGAGGTAATTAAGTAATGTCAAACGCAAAATATACTCCAAGACTGCAGAAAAAATATCAGGACGAGGTTAGATCCGCCCTGATGAAGAGATTCAATTACAAAACTGTAATGCAAGTTCCTCGTCTGCAAAAGATCTGCCTGAACCAAGGTATCAATGGCGCAGTAGGTGATAAGAAACTGGTGGATATCGCGGTAGACGAAATGACCCGTATCTCCGGTCAGAAAGCAATCGCTACCTTGTCTAAAAAAGATATCTCTAACTTCAAACTCAGGAAAAACATGCCTATTGGCGCCCGCGTTACCTTACGTGGTACTAATATGTACGATTTTCTGGATCGTTTGATCTCTGTATCACTGCCTCGCGTACGTGACTTCAAAGGTATCAATGATAAAGCGTTCGATGGCCGCGGTAACTATACCCTGGGTATCACTGAACAGATCATCTTCCCTGAAATCGACATCGATAAAGTAACCAGGATCTCCGGTATGGATATCACTTTCGTTACTACCGCTCAAACCAACGAAGAAGCTTACGAGCTCCTGAAAGAACTGGGCATGCCGTTCAGGAACATTAAAAAAGATAATCAGTAAATCGAAACGATAAATTAATTATGGCAAAAGAATCCGTAAAAGCCAGACAAAGGAAAAGAGAAGCAATGGTAGCTAAATTCGCTGAAAAGCGCGCTGCCCTGAAAGCTGCTGGTGACTATGCTGCACTGGACCAGCTTCCAAAAAATGCATCTCCTGTTCGTCTGAAAAACAGGTGCCAGCTGACCGGTCGTCCTAAAGGCTACATGCGTCACTTCGGTATCTGCAGGAACATGTTCCGTGACCTGGCACTCGCAGGTAAAATCCCTGGCGTAAGAAAAGCCAGCTGGTAAGCCTTTGGATCCTGGATAGTTATCTTAACTTGTCCGGCATCTTTAAGCTTTAAATCTAGTTATTTGATTCCCATCTAATTACGATTGGATATCGCATTGTAAACATCTATCAAAACTATTTAAGCAATGGTTACTGATCCAATAGCAGACTTCCTGACACGTATCCGGAACGCGCAAATGGCCACCCACAGGATCGTGGAAATTCCAGCCTCTAAGCTGAAAAAACGTATTACCGAAATTTTGTATGATAAAGGGTATATCCTGAAATACAAATTCGAAGAAGATAACAAACAAGGCGTGATCAAAATCGCGTTGAAATACGACCCTGTAACCAAAATTCCTGCTATCCAGGAATTACAGCGTGTAAGCCGTCCAGGTCTGCGTCAATACGCTAAACCAGGCGAATTCAAACGCGTTAAAAATGGTTTGGGCATCGCTATCATCTCCACTTCTAAAGGCGTAATGACCGATAAAGAAGCAAAAGCTCAAAATGTAGGTGGCGAAGTAGTTTGCTACATCTATTAATATATTGACTGACTAGCGGTTACCGACTACGTCAGTCTTTCCTGTTATCTGACAATTAAGCTTTCTATACGGCGCTGAACACAGATAACCCCGGTAAAAAACAAGTTATAAACAACTTTAAATTAAAGTTATGTCACGTATAGGTAAGAGTCCTATCAAATTGGCCAGCGGCGTTACTGTTACAGTTTCTCCAGCCAATGAAGTAACCGTAAAAGGTCCTAAAGGCGAATTAAAAAGATCTGTTGACAGAGATATCAAAGTGGAAGTGAAAGATGGCGTTGTTAACGTTGTTCGCCCTACTGACCAGATCCGCCACAAAGCATTACACGGTTTATACCGCGCTTTGATCGCTAACATGGTTACTGGTGTAACCGAAGGATTCAAAAAACAACTGGAACTGGTGGGTGTGGGTTATAAAGCTACTAACTCCGGCCAGTTACTGGATCTGTCTTTAGGTTATTCTCACAACATCGTTTTCGAAGTTCCTAAAGAACTGAAAGTATCTACCCTGACTGAAAAAGGTCAAAACCCTAAGATCATGTTGGAAGGTACTGATAATCAACTGCTGGGTCAGGTAGCTGCTAAAATCCGCAGCCTGCGTAAACCAGAGCCTTACAAAGGTAAAGGTGTTCGCTACAGCGACGAAGTTGTACGTAAAAAAGCTGGTAAATCAGCTGGTAAATAAAATTATTAATTGGCTAATCAGGCTTGCCGCCTGGTTAGCCGGTTTTACACTTCCCGGCAGCATCGGGAGAATAAAATAAAAACTCAAAATGAGCACAAAAGTTAACAGGAGACAGAAGATCCGTTATCGCATTCGTAAGAAAGTTAGCGGTACTGCAAAGAATCCAAGATTGTCTGTGTTTCGCAGCAACAGCGATATCTATGTGCAACTGATTGATGATACCAACGGTACAACCCTGGCATCAGCTTCTTCCCGCGATAAGGATATCAAAGCCCAGCAAGGTACTAAATCTGAGAAATCTGTTTTGGTTGGTAAAGCAGTGGCAGCGAAAGCACTGGCCCTGGGTATCACCCAATGCGTTTTCGACAGAAGTGGTTATTTATACCATGGCCGCGTGAAAAGCGTTGCTGATGGAGCAAGAGAAGGCGGTCTTCAGTTTTAATCACCGGAGTCCGAATTGTATAATTCTGAACAAGTAATTCTTATAAAATAAAATGGCAAAGAATTCATTCAATAAAGTAAAGGCTGGTGATCTGGAGCTGAAAGAGAAAGTGGTGGCGATCAACCGTGTTACTAAAACCACTAAAGGCGGTCGTACTTTCAGTTTCTCCGCTTTAGTAGTTGTTGGTAACGAAAACGGCGTGGTAGGTCACGGTCTTGGTAAAGCTAAAGAAGTACAGCAGGCTATCACCAAAGGTATAGACGATGCTAAAAAGAACCTGATCAAGGTTCCTGTTATGCACGGTACTATCCCTCACGATCAATTCGCAAAAGAAGGTGCTGCTAAAGTGTTGATTAAACCAGCTGCTCACGGTACTGGTGTAATCGCCGGAGGTTCTATGCGTGCCGTATTGGAAAGTGCAGGAGTAACCGACGTACTGGCTAAATCTTTAGGTTCTGCTAACCCGCACAACGTGGTAAAAGCTACCTTTAAAGCTTTAGGCTTACTGCGCGAACCGATCAGCGTATCAAAAACCAGAGGCGTTGCCCTGAAAAAAGTTTTCAACGGTTAATCCGATAACCAGCGAAAATTTTTTGAAAATATTTCATTAACAATTAAATTACTCCGCCTACGCGGATAGGGATTTATGGCAAAGATTAAGATCACTCAAGTGAAAAGTGGTATTGACCGTCCTGAAAGGCAAAAACTGACCTTGAAGGCACTGGGCCTGACTAAACTGCAATCTTCTGTTGAAGTGGAAGCAACTCCTCAGATCCTGGGTATGGTGCGCAAAGTGAATCACCTTGTAACGGTAGAAACAGTTAACGCTTAATTAAAGTAACACTGCTGTGGGATTGTCTGTTGATAATCTTACCTTTACATTTGTGACTTTACCATTTTTATTTTAGAATAAGCGAGCGGTTGATTTCCGCGCAAGTAAAAACAATTAAGAATCATGAACTTACATTCATTGCAGCCAGCACAAGGCGCTGTACATAAAGAAAAACGTCTCGGACGTGGTGAGGCTTCCGGTAAAGGTGGTACCTCTACAAAAGGTAACAAAGGTATTCAACAACGCGCTGGTTATGCTAGCAAAAGAGGTTTCGAAGGAGGCCAGATGCCAATTCAGCGTCGTATGCCTAAACGTGGCTTCAAAAACAATAACCGCGAAGAATATACAATCTTCAACCTGGGCCAACTGGATCAATTAGTTGAAAAATACGGCCTCCAGGAGTTTAATCTGGAAAATCTGTACATGAACGGTCTGATTAACAGCACCGCTAAAGTTAAGATCCTCGCTAACGGCGAACTCAAAACTAAAGTGACTGTTAAAGTAAACGCTATCAGCGAAAAAGCTAAACAGGCCATCGAAGCTGCAGGTGGATCAGTAGAACTGGTATAAGACTTTACGACTGAGGAGACGCCTACGGAGTAGTGCGTCTTTTCATATTTAATAGCGCTATTAAACCTTTATCTTCCTGTGAAGAAATTTATCGAAACGATTAAGAATATCTGGAGTATTGAGGACCTGCGTAATCGCATTCTGACCACCCTGCTCCTGGTCCTCATTTACCGTGTAGGATCCTATATCGCTTTGCCTGGCATCGACGCTAATGCACTGGCTAACTTTGAAAAGTCATCCAACCAGGGAATTCTCGGTCTGGTGAACATGTTCGCCGGCGGATCCTTTTCAAGAGCTTCCATCTTCGCGTTAGGTATCATGCCCTACATCTCTGCTTCTATCGCCATACAATTGCTGACAATTGCGGTGCCTAGTTTCCAGAAAATGCAGAAAGAAGGCGAAAGCGGGCGTAAAAAGATCAACCAATATACCCGTTATCTCACAGTAATAGTAACAGGTTTACAGGCTAGTGCTTACGTAGCTTATTTACGTAATAACTCCGGTAACGCTATTATTCCTGAATATGGTACCTTTTTCTTCTGGCTTTCCACTACCGTTATCCTTACAGCAGGTACCCTGTTTGTAATGTGGTTAGGTGAAAAGATCACTGATAAAGGAATTGGTAATGGTACTTCTATCATTATCATGATGGGTATCTTAGCCCGTTTACCTCAGGCGCTCGTGCAAGAGTTTTCCAGCAAGGTTGCAGGTGAAGGAGGTGGCCCGATCCTGTTCCTCGTAGAAATCGCGATCTTTATTTTAATTACTATAGGCCTGATCCTGCTTGTACAAGGTACCCGCAAGATCCCGGTAAATTATGCCAAACGTATTGTAGGTAATAAACAATATGGCGGCGTACGCCAGTTCATTCCACTGAAAGTGAATGCAGCCGGTGTAATGCCTATCATCTTCGCCCAGGCGATCATGTTTATCCCTGCCACTGTAGTTGGTTTCGCTACCAACTCAGAAAGCGCTTCCGGATTTATCCGCATTTTCAGCGACCATACCAACGGTTGGTACAACCTTATCTTTGGTTTGCTCGTGATCATCTTCACCTACTTCTACACTGCGTTGATCTTCAACCCAACCCAGATGGCAGATGAAATGAAACGTAACAACGGTTTCATTCCAGGTGTAAAACCAGGTAAAGCAACTGCCGATTATATCGGTGCAGTAATGGACCGCATCACTTTACCGGGAGCTTTCTTCCTGGCTTTAGTTGGCGTACTTCCCGGAGTAGCGGCAGCATTCAAAGTTAACAGCAACTTTGCTACCTTCTTTGGTGGTACTTCCCTGCTGATCATGGTGGGCGTAATTCTGGATACCTTGCAACAGATTGAAAGCCAGCTGCTCATGCGTCACTACGATGGCTTGATGAGCACCGGCCGAATCAAAGGCAGAACTGCCCCGGCTAATGTATAAGTCATTGAACGCGTAAGTGTTCAAGCACAATAAATAGCCACAGAAGCTTACCGCTTTAGTGGCTATATTATTTTTTGATAGGGTAAGCTTTACCCGAAGAAACAAAGGATTGTTATGATTCACTATAAGACGAAGGAAGAAATAGAGCTGATCCGTAAGAGTGCACAAGTCCTGAGTGGAGCCCTGGCCGAAGTTGCTGCTAAACTGAAACCCGGGATGACTACCCTGGAAGTGGACGCAATTGCAGATAAATACATCGTTGACAATGGTGGAACTCCGTCTTTTAAGAACTATAAAGGCTTTCCTGCCGCCTGTTGTATTTCGGTAAACGAGGCGGTAGTTCACGGAATCCCCAATGATTATGTACTGAAAGATGGCGATATCCTTACCGTAGATGTTGGAGTATATATGAATGGTTTCCATTCAGACAGCGCCTACACCTTCGCTATCGGAAATGTACAGGAGAACGTACTTCGCCTGATGGGAGCTACCAAACAGGCTTTGTATAAAGGAATTGAAAAAGCGGTAGTAGGGAACAGGATAGGGGATATCTCCTATGCTATCCAGGAATATACAGAGAAGGAGAGAGGATACGGCGTGGTACGGGAACTGGTAGGACATGGACTGGGCCGTCATTTACATGAAGACCCCCAGGTGCCTAACTATGGTAAAAGAGGTAGCGGCCCTGTAATGAAAGAAGGACTGGTGATTGCTATTGAGCCGATGATCAACCTCCGTTCCAAGGATGTTGAATATTCTGAAGACGGATGGACAGTGGTAACCCGCGATGGCAGCCCATCCGTTCACTTTGAGCATACGGTAGCGGTTGCTAAAGGAAAGGCAGATATATTGTCTTCTTTTACTGAAATTGAAAAAGCAGAGAAAAACAACCCTGCGTTAAACACAAATTATTAGTCTGGTTATATTGTAATTGTTTAATATTAGGCCAAAAAGCTGAAGAAAAAAGCAGATTTCAATAAAAAAACTAGCGATATTAATAATAATCGAGGTAAATTTTTCTATTTCAAAAGATAAATGCTATCTTTGCAGTCCTAAAAATTTTTATGGCAAAACAGGCACTCATTAAACAGGATGGAATTATTTTAGAAGCCTTATCGAACGCTATGTTCCGTGTAAAACTGGAAAACGGGCATGAGATCCTGGCCACCATTTCTGGTAAAATGAGAATGCACTACATACGCATTCTGCCAGGAGATAAGGTGGGCGTAGAGATGAGCCCATACGACCTGTCTAGAGGCCGTATTATTTTCAGGTACAAATAAGGATTGGAAAAGAAGTAGCGGGGCTGGGAAAATAATTAAAAAAATATCATAACCTTTTATAAAGTAATAATCATGAAGGTAAGAGCTGCAATCAAAAAAAGAAGTGCGGATTGTAAAATAGTTCGTAGAAAAGGTGTTCTGTTGGTGATCAACAAAAAGAACCCTCGCTTCAAACAACGTCAGGGATAATCATTACTTGACGGAATTTGATTTTTTAATCAGAATCATATAAAATCTAAAATAGAAATATGGCACGTATAGCCGGTATAGATCTTCCTAAAAATAAAAGAGGAGAAATTGGCCTCACCTATATTTTCGGTATAGGCCGTTCTACCGCCCAATATATCCTGAACAAGGCGGAAATTGATGTAAATAAAAAAGTGAAGGATTGGAATGACGATGAACAAGCTGCCATCCGTAACATTATCAACGGCGAGTTTAAGGTAGAGGGTCAACTGCGTTCTGAAGTACAAATGAATATCAAGCGCTTGCTGGATATCGCTTGCTACCGTGGTCTGCGTCATAGGAAAGGCTTACCGGTGAGAGGCCAGCGCACTCGTACTAACAGCCGTACTCGTAAGGGTAAACGTAAGACAGTAGCAGGTAAGAAAAAAGCAACTAAGAAATAATAAATAAAATCCCAGATTGAAATCCCAGTCCGAATCAGCGGGGTTTCAATGACAGTGAGTCAGGAATTTGGGATGTGGAATTTCATATTTGGAATTTAAATCATTATGGCAAAAGCAAATAATACAAAAGCTGCTCCTAGTAAGAAAAGAGTAGTAAAAGTAGATATCTACGGAGATGTACATATCTCTGCTAGCTTTAACAACATCATCGTAAGCATCACCAACAAACACGGTCAGGTTATTTCCTGGTCTTCTGCTGGTAAAATGGGCTTCAGAGGTTCTAAAAAGAATACTCCGTATGCAGCTCAGTTAGCTGCTCAGGATGCTGCTAAAGTAGCTATGGACTCTGGTTTGAAAAGGGCTGACGTTTTTGTAAAAGGCCCTGGAGCTGGTCGTGAAAGCGCTATCCGTGCTATCGCAAATTCCGGTATCGAAGTGAATATGATCAAGGATGTAACTCCTCTGCCTCACAACGGTTGCCGTCCTCCTAAGAAAAGAAGAGTATAGTAAAATATATACACGACATCCAAATACCAGGCTTCTCGCGATGCTTGGTATTTGGACGTTGTAGTTTATTCTCAACTGGGTGCATGATCAGGTTTTCAGATTTTTTGAAGAGCATGCATCATTAACTAAAAAATCTAAAGTATATTTAAAACATGGCAAGGTACACTGGACCAAAGACCAAAATTTCCAGAATTTTTGGTGAACCCATTCTCGGTAATGGTAAGTATTTAGGAAAAAACAGCAACCCTCCGGGTCAGCATGGCGCAAACCGTAAACGCAAACAATTAGGCGAATACGCACTGCAATTAAGAGAAAAACAAAAAGCGAAATACACTTACGGTCTGTTAGAACGTCAGTTCCGCAATTTGTTCGATGAGGCTACCCGTAGAAAAGGTGTTGCCGGTGAAGTATTGATCAAATTACTGGAAGCCCGTCTGGATAACACTGTTTTCCGCCTGGGTATCGCTCCTTCCCGTCCGGCTGCCCGCCAGTTGGTTTCTCACAAACACATCACTGTAAACGGTATCGTAGTTAATACACCATCTTACCAACTGAAACCAGGTGATGTTATCGGTCTGAAAAACAAGACTGCAAACAATTCTGCTTTAACCAGCGTTATTCGCGGAAAAAATCCTAAATTCAGCTGGTTGGATTGGAATGAAAAAGAAATGAAAGGTGTATTCATTGCTTATCCTGAGAGAGAGAGCGTTCCTGAAAACATCAAGGAACAACTGATCGTAGAATTGTACTCTAAGTAATAATATTAGTCCATGACCTGGAAAGGTCATGGACTAGCCTAATATTCACAAATAAATCTATCATATCAATGGCAATTTTAAATTTCCAGAAACCTGATAAGATCGTATTGCAGAAGTCTACTGACTTTGAAGCTCAATTCGAATTCCGTCCATTAGAACCAGGTTATGGTGTGACTGTCGGTAATGCGTTACGTCGCGTACTGTTGTCTTCTTTGGAGGGCTATGCCATTGTGGGTATTAAAATTGAAGGCGCAGATCACGAATTCGCTACACTGAAAGGTGTAACCGAAGACGTTACAGAGATCATCCTGAACCTGAAACAAGTACGTTTCAAGAGAATCTCTGAAAACGACGTGACCAACGAAAAAATCACGCTTTCAATTAAGGGTAAAACTGAATTCCGTGCCGACATGATCGAAAAAGCTACCAGCTCTTTCCAGATCATGAACCCGGATTTGCTGATCTGCACCCTTGACCCTTCTGCTAAAATGGATATCGAATTGACCATCGGTAAAGGCCGCGGTTATGTTCCTGCAGAAGAAAACAAACCCAAAGATGCAGTATTTGGCTACATCGCAATTGACTCTATCTTTACTCCTATCAAGAATGTAAAGTATAGCATAGAAAATACCCGTGTGGAACAGAAAACTGACTATGAGAAACTCGTTATGGAGGTTGTCACAGACGGTACTATCCATCCGGAAGAAGCAGTGAAACAAGCTTCCCGCATCCTGATCCAGCACCTGATGATCATTACTGATGAAAACATCAGCTTTGATACTAAAGACACTGAGAAAGAAGATGTAGTGGACGAACAAACACTGCAACTGCGCAAGATACTGAAAACACCACTGGAAGACCTGGATCTGAGCGTGCGTGCATTCAACTGTCTGAAAGCAGCAAAAATCAACTCCCTGAGCGAACTCGTTCAATACGAACAGGAAGAACTGATGAAATTCAGAAACTTCGGTCAAAAATCTCTCAGTGAAATTGAACAGGTTTTAGGCGAAAGAGGTCTGCACTTCGGTATGGATCTTTCTAAACTGAAACTGGAAGAAGAATAGTATATCATATGTGATGAGCCAATGTTCATCACATTCTTATTAAAGTACCTTACAATTCCTGACACGGTGTAAGGGATAAATCAAAATGTCATGCGTCACGGAGTTAAATTAAACAAATTAAGCAGAACTGCTTCCCACCGCAAAGCCCTGATGTCAAACCTGGCTTGCGAACTGATCAGCCACAAACGTATCACCACTACTCTTGCTAAAGCAAAAGCACTGCGCGTATACGTTGAACCAATCCTGACCAGAAGTAAAACCGATTCTACTCACAACCGCAGGATCGTTTTCAGCTACTTACAGGATAAAGAAGCTATCAAGGAACTGTTCGGCACTATCAGTGAGAAAATCGCTAACCGTCCAGGCGGTTACACCCGTATCATTAAACTGGGTAAACGTGTTGGTGATAATGCTGAAGTAGCATTGATCGAACTGGTTGACTTCAACGAAGTTTACGGTAAAACAACTGAAAAAGCTCCTGCTAAGAAAACTCGTCGTGCAGGTGGTTCTAAAAAGAAAGCAGAAGATGCAGCAACCGCTGCTCCTGAAGCTCCAGCCGCTCCGGCAGCTGATGCTACTGAATCAAAAGCTGAGTAGTTTTACAAAACAATACTCGAAAAAAGACAAGGCGTTCGCTTTGTCTTTTTTTATGCGTATATAAATTTGGAAATTTTGTAATATTACGGCTGGAATAGCTTATAACGATCTCCCTATGAAGTACCTGCGCTGCCAACACTGCGGGCATCCCAATCCGCTGACCTCCGAATACCTGACCTTCTGCGATACCTGCAGTAAAAAGTTAACGCCAACCTTCGGCGACTGGAAGATATTACACCCCACAGGTTCGTTCGCTGAATATACCAGCGAAGTAGGAGTAGTGATCAAAGCAGAAAAGCCATCGAGGCTGAAAACCGCTTTAAGGAACGCAATGCTGCCTGCCAATAAAAGTAAACTGGTCCTGTTCCTCTCGCTGCTCCTGGTATTGATAGCCGTTACGGGGAGCCTTTTCGGTAAGAAAGCTGTTATCTCTTTCCTTTACCAGAAAGTTCCTTCCACCTATCTGTATAGCCCCTGGGCTACCGCCACCATAGGCCGCCAGGCCCTGGAGATAAGTACCCCGGTTAAATTATGGATCCACGACCAGCCATTGGATGAGGAAACTGCCAAAACTGTTGAATATGCAAAAAGCTATAGCAACGAGGAAGAGAGTGGGATACGTATTACCGTGAATATGTATAGTTATCTGCCTAGTGTAACCAATACACTGGAGCAGGCTATCACCGCATCACACCTGGGCATGCAAATGAAGGGAGCGGCCACGGATATAAATTGCAAGCCGGTTCCTGTGCTGATTTCCGGGGTTCAGGGAGTGTTGGAAGAAGGGAATTATTTATACAAAGGAGCGCTGCGCCTGGCTTTCTGCAATCTCATTATGATAAAGGGCAATAATCGATGGCAGATCCTGCTTCAGTACCGGGATGACGACCCCATCGGGCGCCAGGTTGCGCAAAGAGTGTTAAAATCTGTAAAAATTAAGTAACATATTCCTATAACGACAAAAAAAATCTGCAATTAACTGTTGCATTTCATAACTTTGCACGGTTTTTTATCCGAACCTTCAGGGCCAACAATCCCTTGAAGGTTTTTTTTAAAATATAAAACAACACAGATACCACAAATGCCTCAGACAAGAACCATCCAACCTGCCATACTGCTGTTAGACGACGGTACGGTTTTTCAGGGAAAAGCTTTTGGGAAAATTGGCACAGCTGCCGGTGAGTTAGCTTTCAATACCGGTATGACGGGTTACCAGGAAGTGTTTACAGACCCTTCTTATAAAGGACAGGTACTTATAATGAACAACTGCTACATTGGTAACTATGGTACCAAGAAGGATGATGTAGAGAGTAGTAGTGTGAAGATCAGTGGTTTAATTGCTAAAAACATCTCCTACAATTATTCCAGGAAAATGGCAGATGAGTCATTGGAAAAGTTCCTGACAGATAACGGTCTGGTAGCTATTTATGATGTAGATACCCGTGCACTGGTTTCTCATATCAGGAGCAAAGGAGCAATGAACTGTATTATTTCTTCTGAGATCCTGGATGTAGAAAAACTGAAGGCTGAGCTGGCTAAAGTTCCTTCCATGGAAGGCCTTGCGCTTTGCAAGGAAGTTTCTACCAAAGAGGCGTACAATGTAGGTGATCCGGCTGCAGATATCCGTATCGCGGTAATGGACAATGGTGTAAAAAGGAACATGCTGAAATGCCTTTCCGAAAAAGGCGCTTACCTGCAGGTTTTCCCTACCGACACTCCTTTCGAAGTGCTTGAAGAGTTCAAACCGGATGCATACTTCGTGTCAAACGGCCCTGGCGATCCTGCGCCGTTGAAATATGCAGTAGATACAGTGAAAAAGATCCTGGATGCAGAGAAACCAATGTTTGGTATCTGCCTTGGTCACCAGTTACTGGCATTGGCTAACGATATTCCTACTTACAAAATGCACCATGGTCACCGCGGTCTGAATCACCCGGTAAAGAACCTGCAAACTGGCCTTTGTGAAATCACTACCCAGAACCACGGGTTCGCAGTTGACGCCAATGCGGTTGCTGCCAATGAAAATATTGAAGTGACACACGTGAACCTGAACGATGGCACAGTAGAAGGTATCAGGATGAAGAATAAACCGGCATTCAGTGTGCAATATCACCCCGAATCAACTCCGGGACCATTCGATAGCCGCTACCTGTTCGACGACTTCTTCTCTCTGATCCGTAAGCATAAAAAGTAGCGGTTGCACGCAGAGCGGCATAAGAAAGCAAAGAAACATAAGAAATATAAAGAGGAGCGAAGAATGTAATGTACATATACATTCTTCGCTCCTCCTTTTTATATAAAAAAATCTTGCCCTCTTACTTTTTTACTTCTTCTTTCTTTAAAAGTCTTGTCCCTTACTTCTTCTTTCTTAACAATCTTGTCCCCTTACTTCTTCTTTCTTAAAGATCTTATCCCCTCACTTTCTTCTTTCTTAAAAAATCTTGCCCTCTTACTTCTTCTTTCTTAAAAAATCTTATCCCCTTACTTTTTCTTTCTTAAAAAAATCTTACGCCTCTTTGCCTCCCTTACCCCCTTTGCGTGAAACAAAACCGGTCCCGAAGAATCGGGACCGTTGCATTTTAAAATTCCACGTTATGAAAACAAACGAAATAACTATCAGGTTATTCGCCCGTTTTATTACATAACAATATTATACAAAAAAGGTAAACGGAAAGGCCAATATTTTTTCAATTTTTTTTAAAAAGGATGAAAATGTATCATTTTTTGGCGAAAATTGGCCTGCTTGGGTGGGTTTAGGGCAAAAAAATACGGCTCTGCGATCAGAGCCGTTTGCCTTTATAAATTCCACGTTATGAAAAACTGATACAAAAATACGATATTTTGCTAAAACGTTTTAGTTATTCTTTGATTTTACAGAAGATTGATAATTCTCTTCTGTATTTAATAAGTCAAAGGTCGGACCAAAACTACTTTATAAGAAAAAAAGCAGGTTAAATTTTTCTTAAACAAGTTTAGATTTTGCAGTCATCGTATATGTAAATATTTTTATAATTTGATAATTTTTGACTTTGTTGTTGTTTCTACATCAAATATACGAAGAAAAATATCAATTTTCCAACAGTGGTGCCTAAAAAATTCATGTTTTTTGGATAAAAAATAAATATAGAATTTATTTTAATGTATCTGACTGCTGTATTATATCACTTTGATATCATCTTCGCACAAAAATTATTTGGAAGTCTTGCCAGGATAAACCTTTAAAGCTTCTGCCAAACAGACGATAGCATGACGGATATCTGCCTGATTCAGCACATATGCCAGCCTGACCTCATCTTTTCCTAAGCCTGGCGTCGCATAAAAGCCCGTTCCAGGTGCCATCATGACAGTTTGACCCTCAAATTCAAAGGATTCAAGTATCCATTGGCAGAATTTATCGGAATCGTCGATCGGTAATTTGGCCATCGCATAGAATGCACCGCCGGGGTTCGGACAAAAAACACCAGGAATTTCATTCAGCATAGCTACCAGGATATCTCTACGGCTCTGGTACTCTGCTTTGATCCCGTCGAAGTAATCTAATGGCAGGTCTACAGCCGCTTCTGCCGCGATCTGTGCAAAACTTGGCGGGCTTAACCTGGCCTGCGCCAGTTTCATAGCAGCGGTTAACGCCTCCTGGTTCTTGGTAACAAAGGCGCCAATCCTGGCTCCGCATGCGCTGTAACGTTTAGAGATGGTATCCATTATGATAACATTGTTCTCCAGTCCGTCCAGGTTCATAGCGCTGAAATGCTTCCCTGTATAACAGAATTCCCGGTACGCTTCATCAGAAAAAAGGAACAGGTCATGCTTCAGGCACAACTGTTTCAATACTTCCAGCTCCTCTTTGCTATAAAGGTAACCGGTAGGATTATTAGGGTTACAGATCAGGATAGCTTTGGTTTTTGAAGTGATTGCTTTTTCAAAATCAGCCATTGCGGGTAAAGCGAAACCGCTTTCGATGCTGGAGGTGATGGTTTTTACTTTTACTTCCGCCTCCGTAGCAAACCCATTGTAGTTCGCATAGAAAGGCTCCGGAACTATGATCTCGTCTCCCGGATCCAGGCAGGCCATAAAAGCAAAGATGATGGCTTCAGACCCACCGGTAGTAACAATAATTTGTTCATGAGTCAGTGAAATGTCGAATCGGGCGTAGTATTCAACTAATTTCCGGCGATAACTCTCGTTGCCTGCACTGTGGCTGTACTCCAGGATCTTAAAATTGGATTGACGAACCGCATCAAGCATTGGTTTTGGTGTTTCAATATCGGGTTGGCCGATATTCAGGTGATAGACCTTAGTCCCTCTTTTTTTTGCAGCTTCAGCAAACGGAACCAGCTTCCTGATTGGACTAGGAGGTACTTGTTCACCTCTTTTACTAATGGTAGGCATAAAATTGTTTTGATTCTTTACGGGTGCAAAGATAGGATTACTATAAAAAACAAAAAGACCTTACAGCACTGGGCTGCAAGGTCTTTAGTTATATTTCAGTGTAGTCTGGGCTTACTTGTTGTTAGCTCCGCCTACGGTACCTGTCAGGTGTAATTCTTTATCCTGATCCACGCCTCTGAATTTAACCCAGATGGTTTTGTTCTGTTGACCTAAACCGTTAGCGCTGTAACTGGCGGTTACTTTACCTTTTTTACCGGGTGCGATTGGTTCCTGTGTCCATTTTGGAGTGGTGCAACCGCAACTGGCGCGCGCTGTTTCAATCACAACAGGCTCTTTGGATATATTAGTGAATTCGAAATCAACAGTAACAGGCTTGTTAAGATCAGTTTTTCCGAAATCAATAGTTTCTTTAACAAACTTTACTTTAGCGTCTGCCGGGTTGGAAGTAGTAGATTGAGCCCAAAGAGCAGTAGTAAACAGCAGACTTGCAAACAGGGATAAGATAAATTTTTTCATTTTCATATGATGGTTTTAATGCGACGGTTAAAAATTATTGATATCTTTCTTGCTAAGAACAAATTTACAGCCAAAAAGTATTACTTAGATTACAATTTATTAAATTCTTATTAAAAAAAATCAGATTATTTTAAATGAAAGATTTCCAGCATTTTTCAACTGTATAATTAACCTTACTTTTGTACTTTAACCATGAGGCATGATAGAAAATAACGAACTCGCTATGAATACAGAAAGCCGGTTGTCATTCGACGAATTCCGTAAGGAAGTGCTAAATGACTACAGGTTGGCTTGCGAAAGCAGGGAAGTAAGCGTGCTGGCCCGTAAGGAAGTTCTTACAGGCAAAGCAAAGTTTGGCATATTCGGGGATGGGAAAGAAGTGGCGCAGATTGCAATGTCCAAATACTTTAAGCCAGGCGACTTTCGTTCCGGTTATTATCGCGACCAAACTGTTGCGTTTGCCACAGGTATTGCCACACCTGAGCAGTTTTTCTCGCAGTTATATGCGGATCCGGATTTGGCGCATGACCCATTTTCAGGCGGGCGGCAGATGAATTCGCATTTCGCAACACCAAACATCGATAAAGATGGTAACTGGTTAAACCTTGCGGATATGAAAAACTCGGCAGCAGATATGGCGCCTACTGCCGCGCAGATGCCTCGTTCGTTGGGACTGGCCTACGCCTCTAAGTTGTTCAGGGAAGTTCCTGTTTTACATCAGTTTCCTGGTTTATCCAATAATGGTAATGAAATCTGTTTCACTACCATTGGCGATGCTTCTACCTCTGAAGGCCATTTTTGGGAAACTATCAACGCAGCCGGCGTATTACAGGTACCAATGGCTGTTTTTGTGTGGGATGATGGGTATGGCATTTCGGTTCCCCGTAAATTCCAAACCACGAAGAACTCTATCAGCGCAGCTCTTGAAGGGTTCCGCAAAACGAAGGATTCTAACGGTTTTGATATATATAATGTAAAAGGTTGGGATTATGCTGGCATGTGCGAAGTTTTTGAAACCGCCATCCAGAAGATCCGCGACACGCATGTTCCGGCACTCTTCCATGTAGAAGAGATCACCCAGCCCCAGGGCCACTCTACCAGCGGTTCTCACGAACGCTATAAGAGTAAGGAGCGCCTGGCTTGGGAAAGGGAGTTTGACTGTAATCTTAAAATGCGTTCCTGGATATTGGAAAACGCATTGGCAGACGAAGAAACACTCAATAAACTGGAAGCTGAAGCTAAAGCCAGTGTACAGGAAGCAAAGAGATCGGCCTGGGAAAAATACCTGGCTCCTATCAAAGAACATGTGCAATCATTTGCTGCTTTAGCCGCTCCTATTGCTAATCTGGAAGGCGCCGACGCTACTGCAATCAATGTAGCGATCCGCGATCTTCAAAACAACAGGGAACCGCAACGCAGGGATATCTTAAAAACAACAGCGAATATTTTACTCCGTCACCGCGCCCTTAGCCAGCACCCGCTGGTGCAGGGATTGCAACATTGGTACGATAACTACCTGAAAACAGAAAAGGAAAGCTACAATTCTTTCCTCTATGCGACAGGAGCCAACTCGGCCCTCAATGTTCCCGAAGTGCCTGTCGCCTACGATAGCGATAGCATCATGGTGAACGGGTATGAAATACTTAACAGGTACTTCGATCAGTTATTCACTCATAATCCAAAGGTTTTTGCCTTTGGAGAAGATGTGGGAAAAATCGGGGATGTTAACCAGGGCTTTGCCGGTCTGCAACAGAAACATGGAAAAGATCGTATATCCGACACCGGTATACGTGAACTAACTATCATGGGGCAGGGTATAGGCATGGCGTTGAGAGGACTCAGGCCAATTGCAGAGATTCAGTACCTGGATTACCTGCTATATGGATTGCAACCATTGAGCGATGATGTAGCTTCTTTGCAATATCGTACCAAAGGAGTGATGCATTGCCCGTTGATTGTACGCACACGCGGACACAGGCTGGAAGGCATCTGGCACAGCGGTTCGCCAATGGGGATGATCATCAACTCACTGAGAGGAATGCACGTTTGCGTACCACGGAACATGGTGCAGGCCGCAGGTATGTATAACACTTTATTGCGGGCAAACGAACCTGCAATAGTGATAGAATCGCTGAATGGCTACCGCCTGAAAGAGAAACTGCCTTCCAACCTGGAAACTTTCACCGTGCCTTTGGGCATTCCTGAAGTGCTGAAAGCCGGCGATGACATTACGATAGTTACCTATGGTTCTACTGTACGTATTGTTGAAGAAGCGGTGAATACCCTAAACGAAGTAGGCATCTCCTGCGAGATCATAGACGTACAAACATTACTGCCTTTCGATATCAACCACAGCATCGTTGAATCGCTGAAGAAGACCAGCAGGATACTGTTCGTGGATGAAGATGTACCAGGCGGAGGCACTGCCTATATGTTCCAGGAAGTGATAGAAAAGCAGGGTGGTTACCGCTGGTTAGACGTAGCGCCACGTACTTTGAGCGCACAGGCGCACAGGCCGGCTTACGGATCAGATGGCGATTACTTCTCCAAGCCCAATACAGAAGATGTTGTGAGTGTGATAATGGATATGATGAGAGAATAGGAAAAATACCTGGGAGCCTGGCCATTGCCGGGCTTCTTTTTTTATTGGCGAAGCCGCCAGACTAGCATAGATCTGCTGGTTGGCGGCTTCTTGATTTAGGTTAAGCAGTTGAAGGCTTAGAGTATTTTTCGGCTTATTATGGCAGTGCAAATGTCTGCTCTTTTACAACGTAAGAAAAGAGGAAAGAGGATAGTTAATAATTATTTCATTTGATAAACGGAAAGGATTACACCGGCAAGCTGATTATCTTTAATACTATAAACACTAAGCATCAAAATTTCAGGTATGAAAAGAATAGTTGTATTGGACGGGTACGCATTGAATCCCGGGGATCTCGACTGGCAGGCGTTGAAAGCATTGGGAGAAGTGACAGTATACGACAGAACGCCTGTAGCGGAGGTGCCGGAGCGGGCTAAGGATGCGGAGATCGTGCTTACCAACAAAGCGATCGTGAACAGTACGGCGATCAATGAGCTGAAACACCTTGAGTATGTAGGCGTGATGGCTACAGGATACAATGTAGTGGATATCCCTGCAGCAAAGGCAAAAGGGATCACAGTTACCAATGTGCCTGCATACAGTTCCGATTCGGTAGCGCAGTTAACTTTTGCGCTGATACTGGAATTATGTCATCATGTGGGGTTGCATGCAGAGAGCGTAAGAGCCGGAGAATGGAGCAGGAGTGCGGATTTCAGTTACTGGAAAACACCCTTGCGTGAATTGGCCGGGAGTACTTTAGGCATTGTAGGTTTGGGGCAGATAGGAAGGGCTGTAGCTAAAATCGCGCTGGCCTTCAATATGAAGGTGATTGCCAGCCATAAGCATCCGGAGAGAGATGCGATGCAAGGCGTTACCTTCACAGACCTGGCTAGCTGTTTTAAGGAAGCGGATATTGTTTCATTGCATTGCCCGCTAACTGCAGATAATAAAGAATTTGTGAATGCTGCATTGCTGAAAACAATGAAACCAGGCGCGTTCTTAATTAATACCAGCCGTGGCCCGCTGATCAATGAAACTGATCTGGCCAGGGCTTTGGAAGAAGGAGTGATTGCCGGTGCGGCGCTGGATGTATTAAGTACGGAACCGCCGGCAGCAGATAATCCATTGCCAGCGGCGCCTAACACTGTTATTACGCCTCATATTGCCTGGGCTACCAGGTCGGCCCGTGAAAGGTTACTGAATGGAGTAGTGAACAATTTAAAGGCATACCTGGAGGGCAAACCTGTGAACGTGATTTAAGCTTTTTTTGAAAATATTTTAGTTGGGAATACCCCGGTGGATTTTTTCTCCTGTTTTATATATAGTACACTCTTTTAACAGGAAAAATTATCAACCGGGGTATTTCATTTGAGCGATTGACTGAAATGAATATTGGTTGGAAAGTGAATGATAATGAACGTTTTACGTTCTTTTTTCTTGTTTATTTTTGAATAAACGTAAGAATTACACCTAATACTTATAGGTACCAACTAAAATCTGATTATTCGCTTAAAAACCAACGTTACAACATGCAGCCTAGCATTCTTTTAGTAGAAGATGATATCTTCTTCGGTAAAGTAGTTAAAAGACAGTTAGAACGGGCAGGATATAATGTAAGCCTGTGCGAGAATGGTGAAGAAGGATGGGAACGATTCCAGACCCATATTTTTGATCTTTGCTTACTCGATGTGGTGATGCCCAAAAAAGACGGATTCGCTTTAGCAGCGGACATCAGGTCTATGGACGTAAACGTGCCGATCATTTTTACTTCCTCCCGGTATATGGAGCAGGACAAGTTACAGGGCTTTGAAGCCGGTGCAGATGATTACGTTACAAAGCCGTTCAACATCCAGGAACTGCTATGCAGGATCAGCGTATACCTTAAACGCAGCAAACTATTGCTGAGCGAACGAAGAGTGGTATACACTGTCAGTAACCTGATTTTCGATTATTCTCAATATCACATCAGACACAAAGATGCTGATACCCATGTTAGGATGGCCCCAAAAGAAGCGGAGTTACTTCGCTTTCTATGTGAAAATTCAAACAAAAAACTAAGAAAGGATGACATCCTTGCCTGCATCTGGGGCCAGGACGACTTGTATGCTTCCCGGGTGATGGATGTATACCTGACACGGTTGCGCAAGCACATTGCAAAGGACCCATCGATTAAACTGGAAACCTACCATGGCAAAGGGTTAAAGTTTGTTACGAGTTCCTTGCACCGGTCGCACATCATCGCTAAAGTTTAGCTGTTTTTGGTTCAGGAAAGTTAACCTTAATCAAGGCGTCTGTCGGGCAAGGCAGACGCTTTTTTTCACGCAAAGGTTGGAAGGGGGCAGAGGGGCGTAAGTTTTTTTAAGGGAAGAAGAGTGATGAGTATTTTGTTGAAGAAGTTTGCGATGAAACATGGCTACAAAAAACGGAGATCATATATCTCTATACAATCTCCGCTAAAAAAATCCTTATGCCTCTTTAAAAATACTCAGCGGCTTTGCATGCAAAAAAAAACGCTAAAAAAACGGAGATCATATATTTCTATACAATCTCCGCTTATTAAAATCCTTATGTCTCTTTAAAAAACTCAGCGACTCTGCGTGCAATAATACCACACAATCTCCGCTAAAAAATCCTTATGCCTCTTTAAAAAACTCAGCGCCTCTGCGTGCAATAATACCACACAATCTCCGCTAAAAAATCCTTATGCCTCTTTAAAAAACTTAGCAACTCTGCGTGCAATAATCTACACAATCTCCGCTAAAAAAATCCTTATGCCCCTTAAAAAAACTTAGCGGCTCTGCGTGCAACTACCGCAAGTTGTGGAAGACCTGCTGAACGTCGTCATCCTGCTCTAACTTATCGATCAGTTCTAACACTTCCTTGGCCTGTTCTTCGTTTAATTCAACGGTAGTAGTAGGAATACGTTTCAATTCAGCGCTGATAACTTCCATACCCTTGCTTTCCAGGGCTTTCGACATGTTGCCGAATTCGTTGAATGCCGCACGGATAATGATGTTGCCTTCACTATCTTCCCCAATCTCTTCCAAACCAAAATCGATCAATTCCAATTCCAGCTCTTCCAGGTCCTGACCTGCATTCTTTACTTTGAATTCACCTACACGGTTGAAAAGGAAACCCACGGAACCGCTATTACCCAAACTGCCGCCACCTTTTGTAAAGTGCATACGCAGGTTGGCCACCGTACGGGTAGTATTGTCTGTAGCCGTATCGATCATTACAGCAACACCGTGAGGAGCATATCCTTCATATACAACTTCTTCATAATCAGTTTTGTCTTTACCCATTGCACGTTTGATAGCAGCATCAACACGGTCTTTAGGCATATTAACTCCCTTGGCGTTCTGGATACAACGACGCAGGGCAGGGTTATTATCGGGATCCGGACCGCCAGCTTTTACAGCAATTGCAATCTCTTTTCCTATTCTTGTAAATGCTTTCGCCATCCTGTCCCAACGAGCAAACATGGTCGATTTTCTTACTTCAAATATTCTTCCCATTTGAGTGGTATATCTTTTTAAAATTAGAACGCAAAAATAGTGTTTTTTACCAGAGGAAAGGGCCTTTTTCGTGTTAAAGAAAAAGAAAACCGGACAATTCCCGTTAGGTATTTGCCCGGTTTACGTCTATTATTATCAAAAATATTATAACATTTTTCTGGCTTTACTGTGCTTCACGCTGTAGCCGAAGTAAATAAAGAACCCAACCAGTAGCCAGACGATCAGGCGTGACCAGTTCTCAATACCCAGGCTGATGATCATCATCAGGCAGAACGCAGCTCCCAGGATTGGTACAAATGGCACCAACGGGGTTTTGAAAGCTCTTGGCGCATCCGGGTTGCTCTTACGCATTACGATCACCCCTATACATACCAGCACGAAAGCAAATAAGGTTCCGATACTGGTCATATCGCCTACTACGTTATCTGGTATAAACGCCGCGAACAGGGATACAAACACGAAGAACATCCACTGGGAACGGTATGGAGTGCGGTACTTAGGGTGCAGCTTCGCAAACACGGCAGGTACCAGCCCATCGTTACTCATGGAGTAGAATACCCTTGTCTGACCCAGCAACATTACCAGGATCACGGAAGAAAACCCTGCAAGGATGGCCACTGTAATGAAGGTAGATAACCATCCGTATCCAGGCATATACGTGTCGATGGCATACGCAACTGAAGCCTCGCCGCCTGCTTTCAGGAAGTCGGTGAACGGAGCGATACCGGTAAGGGTATAAGAGAACAGGATATACAATAAAGTACATACAGCCAGTGATACCAGGATGCCTATTGGCATATTCTTCTTCGGATTCTTGGTTTCCTGTGCAGCAGTAGATACCGCATCAAAACCGATGAAAGCAAAGAATACAACCCCGGCCCCTCGCAGTACTCCCGGCCACCCATGGTTCCAGAAGTTGGAATAATCTACTACCTGGCCGTTGTGCATGGTTACAGTGCCGGCATCCGGTGAGATGGTAAATGGTACGTGATTGGCCGGATTGATGAACTGCCATCCCAATAAGATGAATAACAGTACAATAGCAACTTTTACAATTACAATGATATTATTAACGATAGCCGAACCCTGGATACCTCTTACCAGCAGCATCGTTAATAAGAGAAGGATAAAGAGTGCGGGTATATTCATAATACCGCGAACGCCGGCATCCGAAATTTCAAACGGGCTATGACACCATTGGTAAGGGATGGTAACATGAAAAACATTCGTCAGCAACTTATTCAGGTACTGCGACCAGCCTATAGCCACTGTGGCGGCGCCCAGGGCATATTCCAGCACCAGGTCCCAACCGATGATCCAGGCAATGAATTCTCCTAAAGTGGCGTAAGAATAGGTGTAGGCACTTCCCGCAATCGGGATCATAGACGCAAATTCGGCATAGCATAAACCTGCGAGAGCACAACCTATGGCTGCAATAATAAATGAAATGGTAACGGCAGGTCCGGCAAATTGGCCTGCTGCGGCTGCAGTTCTAACAAAAAGACCGGCGCCAATGATGGCCCCGATACCCAGCGCAATCAGGGAACCCGCGCCCAGCGTTCTTCTTAATCCCTTTTCCGAGTCGGAAGCCTCGGATAATAAAACTGAGAGTTGTTTCTTAGCAAACAGTTTGCTCATACGCAGTCGTATTGGTTGATGTTTTAAGGTAGATGTTTAGTTCTGTTGTTGTTTGTTGTAGTCGCCAAATATAATATCCAAAAACCAAAAAGCGGTGTTTTATTTTAGAGGCGGGTGTATGTTTCCCCGGCGTAAACCTTATTTTTGGGAAAATTCTGGTTACAACGTTTAAACTTTTTACTGTAAATAACTGCGCTGCATGAAGAAATCGTCGAATCGCCTTACTCTGTACATCTTTATTGCTATGGTGATTGGTATCAGCACCGGCTATGGTGTGTATAAATACTATGGTACAACCAGTCCCACTCCGCAGACCTTCGCCGATAATGTGGCTATTTTCACTGAGATTTTCCTTCGCCTGATAAAAATGATCATTGCACCCCTGGTATTCTCCACGCTTGTGGTGGGGGTGGCCAAGCTGGGCGATATTAAAGCCGTTGGCCGCATCGGCGGTAAAACCATGCTGTGGTTTATCAGTGCAACCTTTGTATCATTGTTCCTTGGTCTTTTGCTCGTGAATATACTGAAGCCCGGTCTTCACCTGAAACTGCCGTTGCCGGACGAACATGCCTCTACCGGCATTGCCAAGTCCAGTATGACATTAAAAAGTTTTTTTGAACATGTGGTGCCAGACAGTGTGATAAATGCGATGGCGCACAATGAAATACTGCAAATCGTCGTTTTTGCTATTTTCTTTGGTGTTGCTGCGGCATCGATAGGTGAAAAAGCTAACCCGATTGTGAAGTTGCTGGACAGCGTGGCGCATATCATGCTGAAGGTAACAGGTTTTGTGATGAATTTTGCTCCTTTTGCCGTGTTTGGCGCAATGGCAGGCATAATTGCGGTTAAGGGATTAAGCGTTTTAAAAACTTATGGTCTTTTTATCGTAGAGTTCTACGCCGGCTTATTGTGTTTATGGATAGTGATCGCTACGGTAGGGTATTTTATTTTGGGCAAGCCGGTGTTCCGGTTGCTGGCAGGGATCAAAGATCCGTTGTTGCTGGCGTTCAGCACAGCCAGCAGCGAAGCGGCCTATCCGCGTACCATGGAGGAACTGGAGCGTTTTGGATGCGATAACCGTATTGTTAGTTTTGTTTTACCCCTGGGCTATTCTTTTAACCTGGATGGCTCCATGATGTATATGACCTTTGCCAGTCTCTTCATTGCCCAGGCATATGGAATACCGTTGTCAATAGATCAGCAGATCACTATGTTGCTGGTCCTGATGATCACCAGCAAAGGAATTGCAGGCGTGCCCCGCGCTTCCCTGGTAGTGATTGCCGGTACCCTGGCTATGTTCCATATTCCGGAAACTGGCTTAATTTTACTGCTGGCTGTAGATCACCTTTTAGACATGGGTCGTTCTGCAACCAATGTTATTGGAAACGCTATGGCAACGGCAGTTGTATCAAAGTGGGAGAATAAACTGGCGCCTGAACAGCAAGCCACTAAGAGTAACTTAACAAATGTCTAACAGATTAATGCGTATTTTACCGATTCTGAACTAGAAATTAGCTTTATTTAGCATGGACCAGATTACTGAGTTTTTCAAACACCTCATTAATCCAGCTTGGATTATTGAACATGGTGGTTTATACCTATTGCTGGCAATTATTTTTGCAGAAACAGGTCTGTTTATTGGATTTTTCCTGCCGGGAGATTCCCTTCTTTTCGTTGCAGGAATTTATAGTGAAGCCCTTAGCAACAGTTTCTTTCATGCGCCTTTTGTAGTGATAATGGTGCTGATAGCGTTATGTGGAGTATTGGGAAATATGGTTGGATTTTGGTTTGGAAAGAAATCTGGTCCCCTCTTATTCAAAAAGAATGATACTTTTTTCTTCAGGAAAAAACACCTGCACCAGGCGCACGATTTCTTCGTGAAATACGGGGGCGGCGCTATCTTCTTCGCCCGTTTCCTGCCTATCATCCGTACTTTTGCCCCGATAGTGGCCGGTATGGTTGGGATGGAAGCAAAGAAATTCATGTTCTTTAATATCATAGGTTCTTTCGCCTGGGTATTTTCAATGATGCTGGCTGGTCATTACCTGGATAAATTGTTCCCAAGCCTGAAAGAGCACCTGGAGCTGATCATCCTGGTTATCATCCTGATCACCACTTTGCCAGTGATCATTAAATTAGTTACCGGCAAAGTGAAACCAAAAGGAGCTGTTCCTTCACAAGAAATTGAAAACACAGATTCTACTTTATAAAATCTTTTTCTGAAAGGGCTCCCCACGAGCCCTTTTTTCTATTAATTCCCGTTTTATTTATCAACCAACAAGAATGAAAACCGAGAATCGTTCCGTCTCAATTTTAAACATTGCGGTGATAGTTGCATCGCTTGGTTATTTCGTAGACATCTACGACCTGTTATTATTTACAATTGTGAGAGTACCCAGTTTGAAATCGTTGGGTCTTTCGCAGGAGGAGATCGACAATGGCGCAGGCCTGTTACTGATCAACATCCAGATGGTAGGGTTGCTGATCGGGGGTATTGTGTGGGGGATCATAGGTGATAAAAAAGGACGCCTGAGCGTATTGTTCGGTTCCATACTCATTTATTCCATTGCCAACATAGCCAATGGATTTGTTCAGGGGATCAACGGATATGTGCTATGGCGCTTTGTTGCGGGGTTTGGACTGGCAGGGGAGCTGGGCGCCGGTATAACGCTGGTTTCGGAAATACTGCCTAAAGAAAAAAGGGGGTATGGTACTATGATCGTTGCTACGGTAGGCGTATCAGGGGCCGTAGCTGCCAACCTGATTGCCAAACTGGTAGGCGACTGGCGTATCTGCTACTTTATAGGTGGCGGTTTGGGTTTGGCCCTGCTCATTTTAAGGGTAAGTGTAATGGAGTCGCAGATGTTCAACCATGTAAAAGCATCTGCTACCACGAGGGGAAGTTTTGTGGCATTGTTTACGAACAAAACCCGTTTCCTCAAATACCTGAAGTGCATGTTACTGGGTGCGCCAACCTGGTTCGTTGTGGGCATCCTGGTGGCCTTCTCCAATAAATTTGCTTCCCAGCTGCAGGTGCAGGGCGCGGTGAATCCCGGCGATGCCATCGCTTTCTGTTATGCGGGGCTGGTACTGGGCGATCTTTGCAGCGGGCTGCTCAGCCAGCTCCTGAAAAGCCGCAGGAAGGTGATGTTGATATTCCTTGTATTCACTGCTGTGATGGTAGGCATTTACCTGAACCTTCATGGGGCAGCGATGTGGGTGTTCTATACAGTATGTTTTGTATTAGGGTTTAGTGTTGGCTTCTGGGCGATCTTCGTTACAATTGCAGCAGAAAGTTTTGGTACCAACTTAAGGGCCACCGTGGCTACTACAGTTCCAAATTTTGCCAGGGGAATGTTACCGTTGATCTCCATTCTTTTTGTACAGGTGCAGCATTATTTTACCTACCTGCAAAGCGGCGGTATTGTTGCCATCATTTGCATAGGCATAGCCTTGATAGCTGCCTGGAAGATTGAGGAAACTTTTGGGAAAGATCTGAATTACGTAGAGGAAATATAATCAATGATAGCTGTTCAGCATTTTGTCCAGCAATTGATTCAGTTGAGATATTTCGCTTTCGTTCAAAGATTCAAAGGCATCGTTTAATTTATTGAGGTCTGCATCTATTTCTTTTAATAGTTGCAGGCCTTTTTCATTGATCCTGACTTCTACTGCTCTTCTGTCCAGTTCACTGTTTTTGCGTTCTACGAGATCTGCTTTCCGCAATCTTTCCACCAGCCGGGAAACATCGCTCATTTTGTCCAGCATCCTTTCTTTCAGCAGGTTGATATTTGCAGACCCCGGGTGCTGGCCGCGAAGTATGCGCAGTATATTGAACTGCTGCATGGTGATGCCGTACTCCTTAAAGAATTGCTGATGCTGGGAAGTGATCCAGTTGCCGACGAAGATCAGGCTTACCAGGCCTCGTTGACGATCATTCTGAAAGGTTTTTTGAGTAATTAACTTTTCGAGATTAGACATACATTCAGCGTTAACCAATTTTTGATGAAACAAATGACAAATGCTTCAAAATGATAGCATTAGCGATTAATTGAGACAGTTCAAAAGTACAATAATTTAGGGATTTAAGGATGCGCCTTCCGTTTCGTATCCCTAAATCCCTAATTAGTATTAAAGGATAATTTTATACGATTATACAGCAGCAGATTGCATGTTATCCAAAACATCCATTACTTCTTTAACATGCTTTGCGGAGTTGTTGAGAAGGTCTTTTTCTTCGGAGTTCAGTTGCAGTTCTATGATCTTTTCGATACCATTTTTTCCCAATACTACAGGTACGCCAAGGTAGATATCTTTTAAGCCGTATTGACCGCTTAGCCATGCGCAAACGGGGAAGATCCTTTTCTCATCTTTCAGGATAGCTTCTACCATCTGGGCGGCTGCAGCGCCGGGGCCATACCAGGCGGAAGTGCCTAACAGGTTAACAATCTCGCCACCGCCTACTTTGGTTCGTTGAATGATCGCTTCCAGTTTATCAGGGGCAACAAGTTCGGTTACCGGTATACCGCTAACAGTGGTGTAACGTGGCAGGGGAACCATTGTGTCGCCATGGCCGCCCATGAGAATAGCCTGGATGTCTTTCGGGGAGCATTGAATTTCATCTGCCAGGAAAGCGCGGTACCTCGCTGTGTCGAGGATGCCAGCCATGCCGAATACCTTGCTGCTGTCTTTTTTCGCAGCCAGGTAGCTGCAATAGGTCATCACATCCAACGGGTTGCTAACAACGATAATAATAGTGTCGGGCGAGTGTTTGATGATGTTTTCCGTTACAGATCTAACGATGTTGGCGTTAGTTGAGATCAGGTCGTCCCTGCTCATGCCGGGTTTTCGGGGGAGGCCGGAAGTAATAACCACTACATCGCTTTGGGCAGTTTTGGAATAGTCGTTGGTTACGCCGATCGTTTTGGTACTGTAATAATCAATAGGGGCCTGTTGCCAGGTATCAAGGGCCTTTCCTTCAGCTGTTCCTTCTTTAATATCCAATAAAACCACCTCCGTCAGAAAATCTTTGTGGGCCAATACGTTGGCACAGGTCGCGCCCACATTTCCGGCTCCTACTACTGTAACTTTCATGTGTAATAGTTTTAAGTGAAGAATGAATGTGAATAAAACAAATGTAGCAACTCGGCCGTGCAATAAGTGGGCGGATGATCACTTATTACTTATTCAGATAGGATAGCAGGGTGTCGACTTTTACATCGCCTTCCATTCCTTTAACAAGCTGTTGTTTCTTGTCGTAAATGAATAGGCCGGGGAAATAACGCAGATCATAGAAATACATAATTTGGCGAGTGGGTTCACTGGCCATGATGATGTTAGGGTAATTTTTGATTTTATATTGTTCATAATACTCCTTCATTTGATCCACTTTAAAAGGAGTGACCATTAAAATTTGTACGTTCTTAAATTTATCGATATTCCTGGTAACTTCTTCTGTCAGGTGTTTGCAATGGTCGCAATCTACGCTAAATACAAAAACCATTGTTTTTACGTTCTTTTTCAGGTCATTTTTTGTGATAACATGCCCGTCAGGTAAGGTCATCGGGAAAGCAGGAATGATCGGGTATTGAAGATAGGCCGGTTTAGATGTCGTACTGGATGTCGTTTGGGCTCGGGAAAAGACGGAAATGCAGCAAAAAAGGACTAAAAACACGTAACGCATACTCATAAAAATTTCTTGATTTGGGTTTAAATTTACCGTTTAAATGTCATTTATTGCGTAAAATAGCCGAAAATTGAGGTAAAAAGTAACTATTCCGCCTAAATTTGGATTCCATATGCTTTTTCATATGCGAAAATTTTTACTTTTGCAGTCCGTATAAAATTTTTAACTTAAAATCAGTAACCAATTTATGGCTACAACCGCAGATATCAGAACAGGATTAATCATTAAACTGGATAACAGTTTATATTCTGTTGTAGAGTTTGGTCAGAACAAAACCGCCCGTGCAGCCGCAAAGGTTTGGGCTAAATTGAAGGGCGTTGATAATAGCCGTTCTATTGAGCATACCTGGAACTCCGGTGATACTATTTTTCCAATCCGTATAGAAAAGAAACCTTTTCAGTTTTTATATAAAGACGACACTGGCTACAATTTCATGGATAACGAAACCTTTGAACAGATAGCCATGCCGGAAACTGCTATTGATGCGCCGCAATTCCTGAAAGAAGGCCAGGAAGTAAGCGTACAGATCAATACAGAAACTGATCAGTATATGGCGGTAGAATTACCGGATAAGATCGTTATGACTGTAACTTACTCTGAACCAGGCCTGAAAGGGGACACAGCTACCCGTACTTTAAAGCCAGCTACTGTAGAAACAGGCGCAACCGTAATGGTTCCTTTATTCGTGGAAGAAGGGGAGCAGATCCGTGTAAATACCAAAACCGGTGAATACATCGAGAGAGTAAAAGCGTAATTCATTACAAGTATAATTAACAAGGCATCCGATCTGTTGACGGCTAAATCCGGTAACAGTGAATTGCCCTGTCAGTCTAATCACCTTCATATTCTATTTTTTCTAAACCAAAAACTGTCTACATGGACTTTAAACAGATTCAGGAACTGGTAAAAATGGTTAACAAATCCAATATCAGTGAACTGAGCATTGAGCAGGACAAGTTTAAGATTACAATAAAACAAAAAGAAAACGAAGCACCACAGGTAATCACTGTTCCTGCAGCTGCTATAGCACCAGTACAAGCAGCCGCCGCTGTAGCTCCTGCAGCAGCCCCGGCACCGGCAGCACCAGCAGCGCCCGCTGCTCCAGCCGCACCGAAAGCAGACAACCTGATCACTATCAAATCTCCGATGATCGGAACTTTCTACCGCAGTGCAGGTCCTGATAAAGCGCCATTTGTCAACGTAGGAGATGAAGTTACTCCTGGCAAAGTTGTATGTATCATCGAGGCAATGAAGTTATTCAACGAAATTGAGAGTGAAGTGAGCGGCAAGATTGTGAAAGTACTGGTAGATGATGCATCGCCGGTAGAATACGATCAGCCTTTGTTTTTAGTTGAACCATAATTATAACAATGTAGCTTTTAACTTAGCCTTTAGCTCCAAAAATCCCCATGGGAACCGGACCTAAAGGCTATCTGTTAAAAGCTATCTTGCTATATATAGCTTTTATTAACTTATAAGGAAAACAATGTTCAAGAAAATATTGATTGCCAACCGTGGCGAGATTGCCCTCAGAATTATCCGTACCTGTAAGGAAATGGGTATCAAAACGGTAGCAGTTTATTCAACAGCAGATAAAGACAGCCTGCATGTGAAATTTGCTGATGAAGCAGTATGCATCGGTAAGCCACAGAGCACCGAATCTTATCTGAACATCCCTCACCTGATGGCGGCTGCAGAGATCACCAATGCAGACGCTATTCACCCGGGCTATGGCTTCCTGGCTGAAAATGCCCGCTTCGCCGAGATCTGCGGAGAACATGGTATCAAGTTCATTGGCCCAACTCCTGAAATGATCAGGAAAATGGGTGATAAAATGACTGCAAAAGAAACCATGATAGCTGCCGGAGTACCGGTAATTCCAGGTTCCGACGGGTTGCTGCAAAGCGTGGATGAAGCTAAAGCCCTCGCGAAAAGCATGGGTCTTCCGGTGATCATCAAAGCTACTGCCGGCGGCGGTGGTAAAGGTATGCGTGTAGTCTGGGAAGAAAGTGAACTTGAGAATGCCTATAACATGGCTAAGAACGAAGCCCGCGCTGCTTTCAGCAACGACGGTATCTACATGGAGAAATTCGTGGAAGAACCCCGGCACATCGAAATCCAGGTAGCTGGCGATCAATATGGAAAAGTTTGCCACCTGAGCGAAAGGGACTGCTCTATCCAACGCCGTCACCAGAAACTGGTAGAAGAATCTCCTTCTCCGTTCATGACTCCCGAACTGCGTGAAAAAATGGGTGAAGCGGCTATCAGGGCTGCTGCAGCTATCAATTACGAAAGCGTCGGAACCATCGAGTTCCTGGTAGATAAACACCGCAACTTCTACTTCATGGAAATGAATACCCGTATCCAGGTAGAACATGGCGTTACTGAAGAAGTTATCAACTTCGACCTGATCAAAGAACAGATCAAGATCGCAGCTGGTATTCCTATCTCCGGTAAAAACTATACTCCGCAAATGCACGCGATCGAGTGCCGTATCAACGCGGAAGATCCGTACAACGACTTCCGTCCTTCTCCGGGCAAGATCACTACACTGCATATCCCGGGCGGTCATGGCGTGAGAGTAGACTCTCATATCTATGCCGGTTACGTAATTCCGCCGTACTACGATTCTATGGTAGCTAAGATCATCACCATGGCTCAAACCCGTGAAGAAGCTATCAACACCATGGAACGTGCGCTGAGCGAATTTGTGATCGAAGGAGTTAAAACAACTATTCCTTTCCACCAGCAACTAATGCGCGATGAGAACTTCCGTAAAGGAAACTTTACTACCAAGTTCACTGAAACATTCAAGCTGGTGTAAGCAAAGCAATAAACGATACCACGAAGGTTGTCTCTCATCAAGGGGCAACCTTCTTTTTTTACAAGACCGCTTATTGTTCTTTAATCGTAGGAGCGAGTATGCCGCCCAGGAACAGCATTTTCAACGAAAGCATTGTCTGAAGTATTTAGGAGTGATCAATATCTCCACAAATCCTGTATCATTGAATTTACGAAATGTTGTGCATAAAAAAAGCCCCGGATGAAAATCCGGGGCTAATCATACACCAAAACAATCTTACGGTTTTATCGCAAGAAAAGCAGCTCTCTGTATTTAGGCAGCGCCCATTTTTTGTCATCCACCAGGAACTCTAATTTATCAGAGTGGTAGCGGATAACATCGAAGTACGGCTTGATTTTTTCACAGTAGTCGATCGCTTTCTGGCGGCTGTCGCTAAGTTTGTTAGCCACTTTGCGCGCTTCGATCATAGCCTGTACATTCTCACTTATTACATTAATATGTTCAGCTATTTTAGCAGCTATTTGTTTTTGAGCTTTAACGGCTTCTTCTCCCAACCCGATTTCTTTCAGACCTTTGATGTTTTCGATCAGGTCGTTCAGGTAGCTAACTGCAGAAGGCAGTATAGTGTTGGTAGCGAGATCGCCGATCACGCGGGCTTCGATCTGTACTTTCTTCACATAGTCTTCCAGCAGGATCTCATGACGGGCGTGTAATTCTTTGGCATTGTAGATACCTGTTTCTGTAAACAGTTTGGTAGCTTTTTCAGTTACATAGGCATCCAGCGCTTTTGGAGTGGTCTTGATGTTTGGTAAACCTCTCTTTTCAGCTTCTTTTTCCCATTCTTCACTGTAACCATCGCCTTCGAACAATACTTTTTCCGAATCTACAATATATTTCCGAAGAGTTTGCATAATTGCAATCTCTTTTTTCTCACCTTTCTCGATCAGGCCGTCAACTTCCACTTTAAAGTTAGCTAATGTTTTAGCCACGATAGTGTTCAGAACGGTCATTGCAGAGGCGCAGTTTGCAGTAGAACCAACGGCGCGGAACTCGAATTTGTTACCGGTGAAGGCAAACGGAGAAGTACGGTTACGATCGGTGTTATCCAGCAACAGTTCAGGAATATGACGGTGCAGGTCTAACTTCAGGATCGCTTCGTCTTGTTCGTCAAATTTGTTGTTAACACGGGTTTTAACCTCTTGCAGTACTTCGTGCAGGTATTTACCGGTGAAAACAGAGATGATAGCAGGAGGAGCTTCGTTAGCGCCCAGACGGAAGTCATTGCTTGGAGAAGCAATAGAAGCTCTCATCAGGTCTGCATAATCATGTACTGCTTTGATAGTGTTCACGAAGAAAGTGAGGAACATCAGGTTGGTCTTAGGGGTCTTACCCGGAGCCAGGAGGTTTACACCGGTATCTGTAGCCATGCTCCAGTTATTGTGTTTACCTGAACCGTTGATGCCTGCGAAAGGTTTCTCGTGCAATAACACTTTCAGTTTGTGACGTTTAGCCACTTTATTCATTACGTCCATCAGCAGTGAGTTGTGGTCTACTGCGATGTTCACTTCTTCAAAGATAGGAGCGCACTCGAACTGGGAAGGAGCTACCTCGTTGTGACGGGTCCTTAAAGGAATACCCAGTTTGTAGGCTTCCAGTTCAAAATCGCGCATGTAAGCGTAAACGCGGTCAGGAATTGCACCGAAATAGTGGTCTTCCAGCTGTTGACCTTTAGAAGGAGCGTGACCTACAACAGTACGACCGGTCATGATCAGGTCAGGACGTGCATTAGCCAGCGCTTCGTCTACCAGGAAGTATTCCTGTTCCCAACCCAGGGTAGCAGTTACTTTGGTAACGTTCTTATCGAAATAGTTGCAAACATCAACTGCAGCTTTATCCAGTGCAGCCAGTGCTTTTAACAGGGGAGCTTTATAATCCAGTGATTCGCCAGTGTAGGCAACGAAGATGGTAGGGATGCAGAGGGTTTTACCTGATGCGTTTTCCAGGATAAAAGCCGGGGAAGACGGATCCCATGCAGTATAACCACGAGCTTCGAAAGTGGCTCTCAGACCTCCGTTAGGGAAGCTGGATGCATCTGGTTCCTGTTGAACGAGCGCATCGCCGTCAAAAGTTTCCAGAGCAGTACCATCACCTTTAAGAGTAAAAAATGAATCGTGCTTTTCGGCGGTAGTACCGGTTAAAGGCTGGAACCAGTGGGTGTAGTGAGTAACACCTTTTTTCATAGCCCATGCTTTCATACCGGAAGCAATTTGCTCGGACATTTTACGTTCCAGCTTGGTGCCATTTTTAATGGAGTTCATCAGGCTCTTGTAAGCCTCGTCGCTTAAGTATTCACGAACTACTTTACCTGTGAAAACATTGCTGCCAAATACATCGGTGATTTTACCGTTATTTTCGGAGAGAGTGGAGTCTACGCCAGCTAATCCTTCCAGCGCTTTGAAACGTAACGATTGCATGCTGTAATATATTTTACACAAAAGAACACACTAGACGTTATAATTGCAAATAAATTGTTCATTTTAACTGAAAAATTACATTTTGACCCTTGAAAAGATGGTTTTTTTGTTATTTGGTCAAATATTTAACCTGAGCAAGTCCCAAAACTGATAAATTTTAAAAATAGTAATATGAAACCAAAGGCAAATCGCTTGCTTTCAGTTCGTATCCCTTTACCTCTTGGCATTTGCAGGAAAAACACCTAGTTTTGCAACTTCTTTTAAATCACCCGAGTTTATACTTTAATACATGCAAACCACCGTAGAAATTGCTGAACAGTTAGGACTGACCGCTGACGAGTTTGAACGGATCAAGACCATTTTAGGCCGTGTGCCCAATTTTACAGAACTCAGTATGTATTCTGTAATGTGGAGTGAGCACTGCTCTTATAAGAACTCAATTGTTTGGCTGAAGTCCCTCCCTCGCGAAGGCGACAGACTGCTGGTTAAAGCCGGAGAAGAAAATGCCGGGCTGGTTGATATTGGCGATGGTTACGCGGTGGTATTCAAGATAGAATCCCACAACCACCCATCTGCTATCGAACCATTCCAGGGCGCTGCTACCGGTGTAGGTGGTATCCACCGCGATATTTTCACAATGGGCGCCCGCCCAATCGCAGCATTGAACTCCCTGCGTTTCGGAAATATCAACGACCCTAAAACCCAACACTTAGTTAAAGGTATAGTACATGGTATCGGTCATTACGGCAACTGCTTCGGTGTTCCTACCGTGGCCGGTGAAACCTATTTTGAAGATTGCTACGGTACCAACCCGCTGGTAAACGCTATGAGCGTTGGTATTGTAAAAGTTGGTCAGACCGTTTCCGCTACTTCCCATGGCGAAGGCAACCCGGTATTTATCGTAGGTTCTGCTACCGGTAAAGATGGTATCGGCGGCGCTTCTTTTGCATCTGCCAACATCACCGAAGAAAGCGTGGAGGATTTGCCAGCCGTTCAGGTTGGAGACCCGTTCCAGGAAAAGAAATTACTGGAAGCCTGCCTCGAGATCATCAAAACCGGCGCTATCATCGGTATGCAGGATATGGGCGCTGCAGGTATCACCTGCTCCACCGCTGAAATGAGTGCGAAAGGCGAGCATGGTATGAATATCTGGCTCGATAAAGTGCCTACCCGCCAGAAAGATATGAAAGCCTGGGAAATGCTGCTGAGCGAAAGCCAGGAACGTATGCTGGTTGTAGTGAAGAAAGGTCAGGAGAAACCAGTGCTCGATATCTTCGAAAAATGGGATCTGCACTGCGTTCAGATCGGTGAAGTAACTAAAGATACCAACCTGAAATTCTATATGAACGGTGAACTGGAAGCGGATGTTCCTGCCGAAAGCTTAGTGCTGGGCGGAGGCGCTCCTCAATATCACCGCGCTTATACCGAACCTGCTTATTTCGCAAAGATCAAAGCATTCGATATTCAAAACATCCCCGATACCGAACATCCAAAGTTCGTAGCGGAAAGGATCGTGGCACTGCCAAACATCGCTTCAAAACGCTGGATATATAATCAATACGACAGCATGGTAGGTACTGCCAACGCCAGCACCAACGCGCCTAGCGACGCTGCAATCGTATTGGTAAAACCTACCAGGAAAGCATTAGCTGTAACTACCGACTGTAATGGCCGTTATGTTTTTGCTGATCCCCATAAAGGCGGTCAGATCGCTGTTGCCGAAGCTGCGCGTAACATTGTTTGCTCCGGTGGCGAACCGGTGGCAATCACTAACTGCCTGAACTTCGGTAATCCTTACGATCCTGAAGTTTACTACCAGTTCGTTCATGCCGTGCAGGGTATGGGTGAAGCCTGCCGCAAGTTCAATACTCCTGTAACCGGCGGTAACGTGAGCTTCTACAACCAGTCTCCTGACGGCCCGGTTTATCCAACTCCAACTATTGGTATGGTGGGTATCCTGGAAAATCTGGATCAACGCATCACATTGGACTTTAAGGAAGAAGGTGACCTGATCTATATAGTAGGCCGCAGCCGTAATGATATCAACAGCTCCGAGTACCTGCACAAGATCATTGGCGTTGAATTCAGTCCTGCGCCTCACTTCAACCTGGATGAAGAACTGCATGTTCAACAGGCGATCACTAAACTGAACAAAGCTGGTCTGATCCAGTCAGCTCACGATATCAGCGAAGGCGGCCTGTTCGTTACCCTGCTGGAAAGCGCTATGCCAGGCGGTTTAGGTTTCGATCTGCAACTTAACAACAAGTTCCGTAAAGATGCTTACCTGTTCGGTGAAAGCCAAAGCCGTGTAGTCGTTACCGTTAAACCTGCCGATAAGGAGAAATTCGAAGCGTTATTGCATGGCCTGGTAGATGCGAGCGATAACTCGGTGAGATATGAAAAAGTTGGCGTAGTAACGAAAGAAGAAGTGAAAGTAAGTGGAGAAGACTGGGGTAAAGTAAGCACCTGGAAAAAATCATACGACACGTCTATCGAAGAACACCTGAAATAGGATGTTGCCTGATATATTATTACGAAGGCCGGTCAGTTTTGACCGGCTTTTTTTATTGCTTTTCAAACCCGCTGTTATAAAGGTGTTATACACTTATACCCCATTGCAGTGCCAAAGGTTTTCGACCAAAGTATCGCTTTAGCCAATCAAATACCCCAAATGTTCTCCGTTTGTATTTTGGTGACTTATTATTGCAGTTAACTCTCTTTAACAAGCTGTTAACAAAATAGCACATACGTGTTATGAAATTTGCTGAAATCTATGATATTTTTGAAAAGAATCGAATAACAATCAATACCGTATTTGAGATAGTACTCATCATAAAATATTTGGAATCACTTGGTTATTCCAACTTCTATGAAAACCATTTGTTCTACACCATGTCCTGATGAAATCTAAATGAAAATTTACACCTAGTGAAAGAACGATTTGAGTAAGGGCTGAGCAATCAGCCCTTTTTGTTTGTTAAACCGTATAACCGTTGAAGTTAACTTTCCTTTATAATTCTCCTGCCAGCAACCGCCTGTTCTCACGAAAGCCGTATCTTACCATTCTTAACATCCAACAATGAAAAAAAGTATTGTATTACTGGCTGTTGCCTGTTCCCTGGCCGGATTCCGGGCTTCCGCCCAGCAAAAGACCGATGTGCAGGCCCACAGGGGCGGTATGGGACTTATGCCCGAAAACACTATCCCCGCTATGCTTAACGCAGTAAAACTGGGCGCCCGTACACTGGAGCTGGACTGCATTATTTCTGCAGATAACAAAGTGGTAGTATCGCACGACCCGTATATGAACGGTGATTTTATACTCAAGCCAGATGGCAGCAGTATTTCAAAAGAAGAACAACCGCGCCTCATCCTTTTTTCCATGACCTATGATAGCATCCGCAAGTATGATGCAGGTTCAAAACCTTACCCGCGTTTCCCTGAACAGGCCAGGTTTAAAGTATCCCGGCCCTTACTGGCGGCGTTAATAGATTCTGTTGAAAATTATGTAAAAAAGAATCACTTAAAACCGGTTTATTATAATATAGAAACCAAGTCGGAAGAACGGGGAGATGGGGTATTGAACCCGGTACCCGAAGTATTTGTGAACCTCCTGATGGAAGTTATAAATAAGAAGAAGATAGCGAGCCGTGTTATCATCCAGTCTTTTGATTTCCGTACGCTGCGGGTGTTGCATAAAAAATATCCCCGTCAGAAAACTGCGCTGCTGACATCCAGCGGGTCGCTGGACGAAAATATCGCAACTCTTGGATTTACGCCTTCTATCTACAGTCCTGATTTTAAACTGGTAACGGGGGAACTGGTCCGGAATGCCCATGCTAAAAACGTGGAAGTAATACCCTGGACGGTAGATCAGCCGGAGGAAATGGAAAAGTTGCTAAAGCTGGGAGTGGATGGGATTATCACTAATTACCCCGACAGGTTGATCAAACTCGCAGGAAGTTATCAGCAATAAAAAAAGACGCCGCAAGGGCGTCTTCTTTTTTATATAGTGGTTAATCTTATACCATTGGAATTTCAGCTACCTGGTAAACTTTCTGATCCAGTTTCGCTTTGGTTTCGCTGAACGCCTTCAATGTTAACTCGATGTCCTCATCGCTGTGTGCAGCGGTTGGGATCAGGCGGTAAATGATCTGGCCTTTTGGAATAACCGGGTACACTACAATAGAGCAGAAGATATTGTAGTTTTCACGCAGGTCGAGACACATCGCTGTAGCTTCAGGAATATCGCCCTGCAGGTAGATAGGAGTAACGGGAGAATTAGTTCTGCCGATGTTGAAGCCACGCTCTTTCAGCCCATTCTGCAACTTATTCACATTATACCATAACTTCTCCTTCATCTCAGGATATTTACGCATCAGTTCTACCCTTTTCAGGTGGCCGATCACGATCGGCAGAGGAATAGATTTAGCGAAGATCTGGGAGCGCATGTTGTAGCGCAGGTAGTTGATAATAGGTCTGTCGCCGCTGATGAAAGCGCCGATAGAAGCGCCGGATTTAGCGAAGGTGTTGAACAGCAGGTCAATTTTATCCTGAACGCCCTGTTCTTCTCCTGTACCCGCGCCGGTTTTACCCATTGTACCGAAACCATGGGCATCATCTACCAGCAAACGGAATTCATATTTATCTTTAAATGAAACGATCTCTTTTAATTTACCCTGGTCGCCAGCCATTCCAAACACACCTTCAGTTACTACCAGGATACCGCCGCCCTGGGTTTTAGCCAGTTCAGTGGCGCGTCTCATCTGTTTATCAAAATCTTCCATATCGTTATGCTTGAAAACATAACGTTTTCCGGGATGCAGGCGCAAACCGTCCAGGATACTGGCATGGCACTCTGCGTCATACACGATAACATCTCTACGGCCAACAATGGCATCAATAGCGCTCATGATGCCTTGATAACCATAGTTGAGCAGGGTAGTAGCTTCTTTTCCCATGTAGTCGGAAAGTTCATTTTCCAGTTGTTCATGGTAGTTAGTGTTACCGCTCATCATCCTTGCTCCCATAGGTGAAGCCATGCCGAAATCGGCAGCGGCTTTCGCATCCGTAGCGCGTACCTCCGGGTGGTTCGCAAGCCCCAGGTAGTTGTTCAGACTCCAAACGATCTTTTCATTGCCCCGGAATTTCATGCGGGGACCTATTTCGCCTTCCAGTTTAGGAAACGCGAAATAGCCATGGGCTCTGTCTGAATGTTCCCCGATAGGGCCCAGATGTTTCAGCAGTTTCTCGAAAATATCCATACGGTATATTATGTGATGGTTAATTCATCTTTAAAAACGGTCACAAAGGTATATAAATATTACTTTTTCTTAACCGGGATGATCAGTTAAAACTAACTTATTAATGTTTTTTTGCTATGAAATAAGGTATTATCCAAGTATATTACCATGACATTTAAATACTTATGACGCAATGAAATTTACGCGATTTTTAACTGCTGCCCTAATTTTTCCGGCAGCATTGATGGCTCAGAAAGCCACCTCGCCAGCACCATTCAATCATCATACGGTACACAAAAGTAACAAACCTGCACGGCCTAAACTGGTAGTAGGAGTTGTTGTAGACCAGATGCGCTGGGATTACCTGTACAGATACAGTAACCGCTACGTGGCCGGAGGGATTAAAAGGCTCCTCCAGGAAGGGTTTTCGTGCGAAAATACCCTTATTAACTATACGCCTACCATTACTGCCTGCGGGCATACCTGCGTGTATACAGGCTCCGTACCGGCTATCCATGGTATTGCCGGCAACGACTGGTACAGCAAAGAACTGAACAGGACAATTTATTGTACGGAAGATTCTACAGTCACCCCCGTTGGGGCCAACAGCAAAGCGGGTAAAATGAGTCCGCGCAACATGCTGGTAACTACCATCGGCGATGAACTGCGTCTTTCTACCAACTTCCAGAGCAAAGTAGTAGGCGTTGCTATCAAAGACAGGGGAGCTATCCTCCCGGCTGGCCATAGCGCCAACGGGGCCTTCTGGTACGACGCCGGCAGCGGCAACTGGATCACCAGTTCTTTTTACATGAACGCATTGCCTGCATGGGCGCAGAATTTCAATAACGAAAAACTGCCGGCCCAATATCTTTCCAAACCCTGGACTACCCTGTACCCGATTGACACCTACAAACTGAGCACGGCCGACGACAAACCTTATGAAGGGAGATTTAAGGGCGAGAACAATTCTTCTTTCCCTCACAACCTGACTGCCAACCCAAATGGGAACGTGGCTAATACTCCTTACGGAAATACTTTAACACTTGAATTTGCCAAAAGGGCAATAGAAGGATATAATCTTGGAAAGGGAGACGTAACAGATATGATCGCCATCAGCCTTTCGTCTACCGATAAAGTAGGGCACCAGTTTGGGCCAAACGCTATCGAAATAGAAGACACTTACCTGCGGCTGGACCAGGATCTGGCAACCTTCTTCAAATACCTGGACGCCAAAATAGGAAAGGGACAATACCTGTTCTTTATTACTGCTGATCATGGCGTTGCGCATGTTCCCGACTTCATGAAAGAAAACAAAATGCCGGGAGGCTCCCTGGATGCAAATGCGGATGTCAAAACCCTGAACAACCTGGTAGCGCAGAAGTTTGGCATATCCAACGTTATACTGGCTTATACAAATTACCAGTTGTCGCTGGATTATGAAGCGATTGAGAAAGCGGGCAAGAATGAAGAAGAAATACAGCAATTCATTATCAGGTGGTTGCTTAAACAACCGGCAGTAGCTAACGCATTTGTACTGGCCGACCTGAAAACCGTAACCCTGCCGGAGCCAATGCGAACAATGATGACGAATGGTTATAACGCCAAAAGAAGCGGCGATATCCAGATCGTATTGCAGCCAGGCTACCTCGACGAGCCGGGAACCGGCACCAGCCATGGTCTGTGGAACCCTTATGATGCGCACATCCCGTTGGTCTGGATGGGTTGGGGCATCAGTCATGGTAAAACCAACAGAACTATCGGGATGACAGATATAGCTCCTACATTGGCTGCTTTGTTGCAGATACAGATGCCTAGCGGCTCTGTGGGGCAGGTGATAACTGAGATCACCCATTAATTTTTTTTGCTTAGATTGCCATGAGTTAACAGGATACAAAAGCCTATTGGTTTTTAAATTCGATAGCTCATGGCATTTTCTTTTATTACTTATGAAGTAGCAGACAGGATCGCTGCTATCACACTTAACAGGCCCGAAAAACGCAATGCACTGAACGGGGCTATGGTAGCAGAGTTACGTAATGCTTTCCGGCAGGCGGGCGAAGATGAAGCAGTGAAGGTAATAGTGCTGAAGGGTAATGGAGAAGCTTTTTGTGCCGGGGCCGACCTGGAGTATTTGCAGCAGCTGCAACAGAATAATTACGATGAAAACCTTGCAGATTCACAGGAGTTGATGCAGTTATTCCTGGAAATTTACCAACTAGATAAGATTGTTATTGCACAGGTAGAAGGGCATGCAATTGCCGGTGGTTGTGGAATTATGACGGTTTGCGATCTTAGTTATGCCGTGCCGGAATCGCTGATGGGGTATACAGAGGTGAAAATTGGTTTTGTTCCTGCGCTGGTAGCTGTTTTCCTGGTCAGAAAGATAGGGGAGGGAAGAGCAAGGGAAATGTTGCTGACAGGGAAGCTGATCACAGCACAAAAGGCTATGGACCAGGGGCTTATAACTGAAGTTGTACCGGCGTCCGCTATTGCAGAACATGTTCATAAAGTTGCTGTAAGTTTATGTACGGAAGCGGCTGCTAATTCGTTAAAAGTGACTAAACATCTTATTGGCACGGTGTTGGACCTACCTATAAAAGACGGGCTCGGGCGGGCTGCAGAATTGAATGCGCAGACCCGGGGCCATGAAGAATGTAAACGTGGGATAGCGGCTTTTTTAAACAAAGAAAAAATAAAATGGTAACCTGTTGGGCGTTGTGCTGTTCCGAATATTATTAATCTACCACCATACTATGTCATACCGCATTTATTTATTTTGTTACCTGTTATTCCTTACCACCTCTGCCTGGGCTCAGCGTGTTGTATCGGATGCCAAGATCGTTTACAAGATGGTATTGCCGCCTGAACAATTGCAACTGGATCAGATGCTGGAAGGAAGTTCTTTAACTCAGTACATGAAAGGTGCATACAGCCGGATAGATATTAACTTCAATATTGTTAACTACACTTACCTGATCAATCACAAGGAAGAGACTATTACGACGTTGATCGACCAGCATGGGAATAAGTATATGGTAAAAACCGACCGGCAGCAATACCTGAAGGATATGCAGCAATATGAAGGAATCAAATTCACTGATCAGCCTGAAACGAAAGAGATTGCCGGTTACAAGTGCAGGAGAGCTATTGGGTTAATGCCGGATGGAAAAACATTTGAAGTGTATTATACGCCGGACCTGGTGCCTGAAAACAAGCAATATAACCGCCGATTTATGAATTTAGGGGGGATGCCCCTGGAATTTGAGATCCTGACTAAAACAGGCGAAAAAATGCGTGTAATCGCATCCCGGGTCGAGTTGAACCCGATTCCTGCTTCTTATTTTGATGTACCTAAAAAGGGATATAAGGTAGTTAGCCAGCAGGAGCTTCAAAACATGTAATAACTGCAAAAAAAACCGGTTAAAAAGCTGTGATACTTTTTAACCGGATATTGTACTTGAAGAACGTTTAAGTTGATTACCCTTTCTTAAGAGGCAGAATGATCTGCAGTTTCTGAAAGTTCCCATTTCCCGGAGGCTGGTTCTGCACTTGCACATTATAAGGAACTACGTAAGTAACGTTACCTTTTGTATAGGTTATAATCGTTTTGAAGTTGATTACGTTATAGTCGGTATGTGGAAGTGTGGTTAACTTAAAGGCAGAATTAACTGCGCCAGAAAAACGGAAGCCGCCGTCGAGGCTCAGCTTGGTTCTGGGAATAGCAGTGCTGATCACATGGCCTGGACCATCTGCTTCTTTTTTCACTTTGTCTTTATTATTATCGGAAGGCAAAAAGTTATTATTTGCCAGCGCATTGAGAGCAAAGCACACCAAAGCGCCTACTAACAAGCAAGACAATGAAAAACTGCGTAATATGTTGGTTTTCGCTTTCATTGTTATCACAAATATACAAACTTTTTGATGTATTATATAACAAATCCTTAACGAAGTTACGACAAAATCCTAAGAAAATGTTAAAAAATATTTAAAAACTTTCGTTCCCGCTGCGAAAGTGCGATGTATAAAAACACTATATTTACAGTAATGAGTAAAGACTTTTCATTTTTAAACGAGGATTTTGATGATCTGAGAGACTTGTTGCAACAGTTTGAAAACCTCCGGACTGGACAGTCTCATTCTTTTCTTGACGAAGACTCATTCGAGCAGATCATCGACTATTATGACGAGCGTGACGAAATGCCAATTGCGTTACAAGCCGCTGAAATAGCTATCGAACAATTTCCCTACTCTTCTACGCTGCTACTGAAAAAGGCCAACTTACTAATAGAAACAAAAAAATACACCGAAGCATTGGATTTATTAGAAAAGGCCGCCATCCTCGACAGAACCGACATTAATCTCTACATTTTACAAACGGATGTTTACCTGGCGCTCAACCAGCATCAGAAAGCTGCTGCAGTGCTGGAAGAACAGATAGAACAGTTTGAAGGAGAGGACAGGATCGATCTGTTGCTGGAACTGGCAGATGTGTATGATGACTGGGAAGAATTCGAGAAGGTGTTTGATTGCCTGAAAATGGCGTTGGAGTATGACCCGAATAATGAGGAAGCATTGCATAAGATCTGTTTCTGGACTGAGTTTACAGGACGGAATGAAGAGAGTATCCGCCTGCATACTTCCATCATCGACGAGCATCCTTTCAACCACCTTGCCTGGTTTAACCTGGCAACAGCATTGCAGGGCCTCAAGCTCTATGAAAAAGCTATTGATGCTTACCAGTATGCAGTAGCTATAGATGAGAAATTTGACTATGCCTATCGTAATATGGGCGATGCCTATATCCGTCTTCGCAAATATGCAGAGGCTATCGAAGTGCTGCAAAAGCACCTGGAAATTGCAAAGCCTGAAGATGTGATCTATGAGGCCATCGGTCATTGTTACGAAAAACAGAGAAAATATACCCAGGCCAGATATTATTATCGTAAAGCTTCCCACCTTAGCCCGAACGATGATAAACTCTATTACAAGATAGCAGTGGCTTACATGATGGAGTCGAACTGGGAGAATGCGATAAAATCACTTCATAATGCTCTGAAGATCAATAAGAACAGTGCTGAGTACAATATGAGTATGGGAGAATGCTACCTCGAAATGGAAAAGCACAAGGAAGCGTTGATCTACTTTATGAACGCAGTAAGAGCCCGTCCTAAGAGTCCTGTTGTCTGGCAAGAGCTGTTAAAAGGCTTGTATGTGGCAGGATTCCTGGAAGAAGCCCTCAGCCAGCTGGCTACCGCGGAAGAAAAGGCAGGCAGAAAGCCGATCTTTATGTATTACCGCGCCGCTATCCTGATTGCAATGGGCCGTACCAAAGAAGGGTTATTGCACCTGGAAACAGCTTTACAGCAAGCGCCTAAGATCGTAAAAAAGCTTGTGGAGCTGGATCCGGCTATTTTACAGCATGTCAGTGTAGTTGATTTGATCGCCCAGTATCGCCGTAAGCGTTAACCATTGTTATTTACTTTATTAAAATAAAGTATACTTCTTATTTTTGCGCCGGCTTTTAATTGTCATGGACAAAAGTCGTAGATTTTCCGGTTACTAAAATTGCATATACGCTATCCCTAAGCGCCTGGCGAACTAGTATGTGTTTTACTGACCATTAAGAAGATAAAAATATTTCAAATGAATTTTAATCTGACACAAATCCCGGAAAGGACAAAGAAGCCCCGCACTCATGGATTGACCATGGTAATGGATAAGGGGCTAAGTTTGGAAGAAGCACGAAATTTTTTATCCGTAGCAGGTCCGCATGTTGATATCCTTAAGTTAGGCTTTGGTACCGCCTATGTAACGCCCAACCTGCGCGCAAAAATTGAACTTTATCAGTCGGCAAACATACCGGTATACTTCGGCGGAACACTGTTTGAAGCTTTTATGATCCGCAACCAGTTCGATGAATACGTAAAAGTGGTAAAAGACTATGGCATCAGTTACATGGAAGTTTCTGATGGTTCCGTTATCATCCCGCATGCTGAAAAATGCGGCTATATCGAAAAACTGTCTAAGATCGGCCTGGTATTAAGCGAGGTTGGATCTAAAGATGCAGAACACATCATTCCTCCCTATAAATGGATCGAACTGATGAGCGCTGAACTTTCTGCCGGCGCCTCCTACGTGATTGCCGAAGCGCGCGAAAGCGGCAACGTTGGTATTTACCGCGGCAGCGGAGAAGTTCGCGAAGGCCTCGTACAGGAGATCTTAACAAAGATCCCTGCTGAAAAGATCATCTGGGAAGCTCCTCAGAAAGCACAACAATTATACTTCCTCGAACTCGTTGGCTGCAACGCCAACCTTGGCAACCTCGCTCCAAACGAGGTGATCTCCCTGGAAGCCATGAGAGTAGGTTTAAGAGGCGATACCTTCAACCTGTTCCTCGACAGAGAATAGATCGTTCACCAAAATATTTTGAATACGGATTTGCAGATAGATTTTCCTATAAGGTCTTTCTGCAAATCCGTATTTTGTAATTTTATGTCTCAATCTTAGGTTATGAAATTGTACGGTCTTATCGGCTATCCCCTGGGCCACTCTTTTTCCAAAGGGTATTTCAAAGAGAAATTTGAAAAAGAGAATATTACAGATTGCCAATACGAAAATTTCCCGATTCCCAATATCTCCGACTTTCCTGCATTACTGGCGCAACATCCGGACCTTAAAGGACTCAATGTCACCATCCCGTATAAAGAGGTAGTGATCCCTTACCTGGACGAGCTTACACCTGCCGCTGAAAAAATTGGCGCTGTCAATTGTATAGATATCAGGAACGGGGTAAAAAGAGGATATAACACCGACGTGATCGGGTTCACCAGGTCGCTGGAACCTTTGCTGCAGCCGCATCATAACCGCGCCCTCGTATTGGGCACAGGCGGTGCAGCAAAAGCCGTTATATACGCCCTCCAGCAATTAGGCATTCATGTTACCGTTGTAAGCCGGCAGGGAACCAGCCATGCTGTAGCCTATCACCAGCTAACGTCCGAATTGCTGGAAGCAAATACCATTATCATCAATACTACGCCATTGGGAATGTACCCGGAAGTAACTACCTGCCCGGATATTCCTTTCCAATACATCACTTCCAGGCACCTGTTGTACGACCTGGTTTATAATCCTGCAGCCACTACCTTCCTGCAAAAAGGAGCTGAAAAAGGCGCGATTATCAAGAACGGCCACGAAATGCTTATCCTCCAGGCGGAGGCTTCGTGGGAAATCTGGAGCGGGTTTCACGCAAAGGAGCAAAGTTAGCAAAGAACGCAAAGGGATTTTTTTAAGGAAAATAAGAACGCAAAGGAGGGGTTTCACGCAAAGGAGCTAAGTTAGCAAAGAACGCAAAGGGATTTGGATCGAAGCGAATTTTAAGAACGCAAAGGAGCGAGAAGTGTTACATGTTAGATATAATGACAACACAATCTTCGCTCCTTTGCTTTCTTATTTTCCTTAAAAAAATCCCTTTGCGTTCTTTGCTAACTTAGCTCCTTTGCGTGAAACCCTACGCGGGTTTGATCATGTAATACACGCAGGTAGTCACGAAGTTCCGGAAGAAGGGAATCGCCGCAATTGGCTTCCACTGCTCTCTCGCTGAAACTCCGAACTTATACTTATAGATCGGGTTGATCAGGTAAAATCTTCTTTGAGTGATCTTGTAATGCTGTCTTTTTACAATCTTCTCAAACCGCTCAATTGAAATGCCTGTAGACTTAACTTCCATCAGGTCTTTCACTGTAGCATCAGCTTCCCCGAAAAGCCGCAATACGCCCCTGTATACGCCGGTAGGCAATAGGTGTATGTAAGGGAACATGCTCAGGAACTTATTATCGCATATCTGCTGATGCCCGCCATGTGGCATATACCAGGGCGGAAAACCAAAGTATACCTGCCCCCTGGGAGTGAGCAGCTTCTTTAAATGACCTATGATCTTCTCCTGGTCCGGAATATGTTCTATCGCATCTTTTAATATGATCACATCAAAAGAGTGCATGAATTCTCCAAGGAAATCCACGTCATAGATGTTCTTCGCAATGAGCCTTAACTGCCCGTTGTCTAAATAGGATTGCAGGAAACCTTTTGCCAGTTCTATCCTGTCGGGAGCCAGATCTACTCCAACACAGTTGCAGCCTTTTTCCAGCAAAGGAGTTAATACGCCGCCTTCACCACATCCTACCTCCATTACCCGCAGCCCCTCCAGTTGAGGAAATTCCTGCTGAATGAACGGCAGCACATAATCACGCGAATTGTCAACCTGTTGTTGATATCGCAAAGTGGCATTCTTATGATGTTCTAATGACATGTGTTTTGAAAATTGCGTGAATTTAGTAAAAAGAGGTCAGCTTTCAGCAGTTACATCACTTAAATTAATACTATTATTGATACATCTATGCCCGCAGCTGCCCGCGAATATGCTATCTTTGCGCCATGCAAACGAACGATAAAGCTAATTACCAGGAAGGAGCAGTGATCCTGATCAATAAGCCGCTGACATGGACCTCTTTCGATGTGGTACGGAAGATCCGCAACCTCACCAAAGCGAAAATAGGACATGCAGGTACTTTAGATCCACTGGCCACAGGATTACTCATTTGCTGTACCGGGAAAATGACTAAAAAGATCAACGAATACCAGGCGCAGGAAAAAGAATATACCGGCACTTTTACCCTGGGAGCCACCACTCCAACCTTCGACAAAGAATCTGAACCCGAGAACTTCAAAGATATCAGCCATCTTACTCCCGAAGCCATCGTGGCCGCTACCAGGCCCTTCATCGGGGAGATCATGCAATTGCCTCCCATTCATTCTGCTATCAAGCAAAACGGGAAACCTATCTATTTATTGGCAAGAAAAGGTGTGGATGTAAAAGTAGAGCCAAGGAAACTTACTATCAAAGAATTCGAGATCACGGGCATCAACCTGCCGGAAGTGAGTTTCAGGGTAGTTTGCAGTACCGGTACTTATATCCGCTCGCTGGCCAACGACTATGGTGCAGAACTGGGTTGCGGCGCTTACCTGAGCAGCCTTTGCAGAACAAGGATAGGTGAATTTAAATTAGCAGATGCTACTGAAATGGAAGATTTCATCAGCCAGTATGCCGCTCCTAAAACGGATAACCAATAGCAATATTCCAGATAATATTTTCCCTGCGCCAGCGACTGTCTTTCAGGTCCCATTCGCTGATATACCATCCGTTCTTATTGCCCTGGAAATAAGGTACTTTAAGTGGAATACCCCAGTCGAGGCGTACGAGGAAGAAAGAAAAGTCCAGCCTTAAACCAGCGCCCGTGCCCATAGCGAGGTCGTGATACAATGAACCGAACCGGAACTCTGATCCCGGCCGGGTGCTGTCTTTACGGATCATCCAGATGTTGCCTATATCCAGGAAAGTAGCTCCTTTCAGGTTAACGGTTCCGCCGAACATCCTCAGCAGATCAAAACGGTATTCAATATTTCCTTCCAGCTTCATATCGCCCGTCTGGTCAGGGAAGGTCTGTGCTGTTTTTGACGAATCCTTATACGAACCAGGTCCCAGCGTTCTAAGCCTCCAGGCCCTGATGCTGTTAGGCCCGCCCGCTGTAAACTGCCTCACATAAGGCAAAACGGTGGAATAGCTGTAGGGGATACCTACTCCTGCATATGCACGGGTAGCCAGTACGCTATGAATGCCCAGTTTCCAGAAATGCCTGTAATCCAGTTCCAGCTTCACGAAATTGCTGATGTTCACATTCGTAAGCGTCTCCAGGTTCGTTTCCCGTTTGCTGATCCGATTCATGATACTGTTGATACCACTTAGCCAGAGTCCGGATTCTTCCAGGTTAGCCCTGAAATAAGTGTAGTGCCTCGGATGCAGGATATCCTGGTTGTTAAAGATAAATGAAACGCTTTCTCCGCCTATCAGCGCAGGCTCGAAACTCCGCTTCAGGTAAGGGTTATCGTTAACTACCGTGTCCCTGAACCCCGGGTTTAAAGATACGCCTACATAGTTAAGGGTAATTGGTCTTACTATCCATCGTTTATAGGCGGTTTCGTTCCAATCGTACCCGAAAGAGGCGTTGATGCTGGTGATGTCGAATTTGTCTATACGTGAAAGGTAATTGGCGCCGAGGGTCAGGCGGGTTTTAACATTGCTCCTTGCGGTATGTTTCAAATTGAATGGCATGGCAAACCGCGGCCAGGTGAGGCTCATTTCGCCCCCAAACTGTTTGGCCTGCAGATCCCAACCCGATTTCTGCCTGACGAGCTCCAATCCGGTGTTCAGCGTCAGGCCGAACTGCGTAGCCGTTCTGCGGAGATTGATATGCCTGAAATTCAGCGTAACGCCGGAGCCAAGGGTGTAATCAGAACTGTTGCTTACCTCGAATGTTACGCCCAGCTCCTGTTTGCGCCTTGGCGTCAGCTGCAGGTAGGCATCCAGGGTATTCACAGTATCTTTTGGTTCCTTATAGTTAAGGGTTACAAATTGCCATACTCCCAGGTCGTAAAGTTTATTGATCGTATTGTTATACTGCTGCAGGGAATAAGGTTCTCCCGGGCGCAGGAGGATAGACCTGGAAAGAATGCGTGGTCTTAGGATCTCCTGGTGATAACGGATGGTAATATATTTCCGTACATCTTCTTTGAGCGTTGTATCGGTAGGATTGGCATTCAGCGAGAAATCAGGATAGGCGTATATCTTCCCTATATGATATAACTGCCACCTGGTAGCCGAATCTTCGGGATTCTTAACATGTATAAGAATATCCATCGTCAGCTTTTCCCTTCCTTTGTTTTCGTTGAAGATATTCACAAAACCTTCAAATGGATTGAGGGTATTACGGAAAAGCGATTTATTCAATGTGTCGAGCGTGAATTCGATGGCGTCCCTGTTGAATTTGTAATAGCCGGCATCCCTTATCAGGCGGGTCAGTCTTTCCCTTTCACTGCCCAGGGTAGCCGATTTATATATCATGCCTTTTCGGATCTGCGACAGGTGCTCGTTGGCAAGCACTATGTTTTTGATAGCAGTATCGGGGATGTCGTAGCTGATCTTATCTACAACGAAATTCCTGCCGGTGTTTACATGGTAAACCACGTTGGTCTTGCGCCGCCGGGTCTTTTCCTTATAGTCTACCGTCGCATGGAAAAAGCCCTGGTTATGGAGGTACGACGACATGCGGTCTAATGATTCCTTGGTTTTCGTGGAATCGTAAATTACCGGTTCTTCCAGGTTTCTTTTAGCCAGCACCAGGTTCCAGAACCAGTTGGATTTTTTTTCGTTGTATTTCTGGTTGTACAGCCAGACTTTAATACGGGTGGTGAGCAACTTGGTATTAGGTTGTTGCGTCATCAATGATTTTGAAGACAAGGCGCTGCGAAGGTCCTGTTTTTCGGAGTTGAGGATCTCGCCCTCTACTTCTACTTTGCTGCTTGTATACAATGTTTGCCCCTGTTGGAGATATTTGGTGTTTGAACAGCCGGCCAATACGAATACTACCGCTACCAGCAGCCAGGTTTTAGGCAGTAAATATTTGGGAGTCGGACTATTCAGCATCTCGGGCAAAACGTTATGTATGTTTAAGCGTTAGGTTGACGGATGGGCGCTACGCCAGTTCTTGGCTGATTAAAAGAAATCGTGTAGGTTTGGCCCCATGTTGTCAAAGGCGCAAATTAAATATATTCAATCATTACAGCACAAAAAAAACAGGCAAAAATTCAGCCAGTATATTGCCGAAGGAGATAAAATAGTGCAGGAGCTTTTACAGGCGCGTATGCCGGTTCAAAAGATCTTTGCTACAACCGCCTGGTTAGAACAGCATGTATCCGCAATCCGGCATTTACCCGCCGGGAATGTGATTGCCGTGGAAGAAGGGGTTTTAAAGCAACTGTCTTCCCTGACCACTCCAAACAATGCCATGGCATTGTTAAATATGGAACCCGTCAGCAACCCGATGCCGGTAAAGGGCACTGTGGTACTGGCGCTGGAAGCGATTCAGGACCCGGGGAATATGGGTACGCTCATAAGGATTGCAGACTGGTTCGGGATTCCCCAGATCATTTGCTCGCCCGACTGTGTGGATGTTTATAATCCCAAAACTATCCAGGCTACCATGGGAAGCATAGCCCGTGTTCGTATAGCCGAATACGATATTAGCGAAGTTTTGAAGCGCTCCGGCCTCCCTTCTTATGCAGCTACATTGCACGGGAAAAACATTGCAGATTTTTCTACTATAAAAGAAGGCATTATCCTGATTGGCAACGAAGGCAGGGGACTGACTGCCGAGGTCCAGGAACTGGCTACACATAAGATCACCATCCCTAAACTTGGGGGCGCCGAATCGTTGAATGCTGCAGTGGCAGCAGGTATCATTTGCGGAAGATTATTGATATAGCCGGCATGAAGCGATTATTCCCGTTATTACCGGCGCTGGTTTTACTGTTTGGCTGCAAACAGCCAAACCCTCATTCGGTAACCCCGGCCTTTTATTACTGGAAGCAGAGCTGGGACACGACCCGGGCTACCCAGGCCGCCATCAGGCAGTTGCCGGCCACGAAACTTTACATCAAACTCTTTGATCTTGCACCTGTACCCGGTCAAGGCCCGTTGCCCGTAGCGGTGTTGAATACCAGGGCGCCCTTGCCGGAGAACCTTGAAATTGTTCCTGTCGTTTTCCTGATGAACGAAATATGGGCGAAGCCCGACACGGCCTTGCCTTCCAAAGTGGCGAACCTGGTAGCTGACCTTTGCAGCAACATACCAGCGGCGCGTATCCGGGAAATCCAGGTAGACTGCGACTGGACGCAAACTACCAAAGCCGCTTATTTCAGTTTTTTGGAACAGATCCGTCGTCAGCCCTTCTTTAAGAACAGGCAACTGTCGGCTACCGTCAGGCTTTACCAGCTGAAATATGCTGATCGTGCCGGCATCCCGCCGGTAGACAGGGGACTGCTCATGTGCTATAACATGGGAAATATGCGGCAGGCGGGCAGGCATAATTCCATACTGGATATTGCCACGCTTCAATCTTATCTGGGAACCCATACCATATCACGATATTCTTTACCTTTAGATGTGGCATTGCCACTCTTCGAATGGCAGATATTATTCAGGCAGGGAACCGTTTATGAAGGGATCGTTCGCCAGGTGAAACTGGACGACAACTCTGTTTTTGCCGAGACAGGGGATGGCCTGTACACTGTAAAGAAAGACACTTTGCTGGAAGGATACAGTCTTCGGACCAATGATGTGATCCGCCGGGAATTTGTAGATATTGCAACCCTGAAACAGGCAGCCAGGTTGCTTGCCAGGCAGTTGCCTCCCGAAAACAGGACAGTCATCTACTATCATTTAGATTCTTTAATTCTTAGAAATTATCCATTGAATGAACTTCAGGAAATTATTCGCATTCTTAATTAGCAGTATGCTGCTTTTGTTCGGAAATGTTGTTTATACCCTTTGCTGTGGCCCAACCCCCGATCCTTACGACTACTATGTTTCTTTCTTCAGTCCTTTCACGAAAGGCGCAGGGTACGAACCTTTCTACTACACGGCATTGACCACTTTTTATTCAGATCCCACTCCGTCGGAAGAACAGGCCAATGCAGCCGACTGGCAGCAATACACCGGCAGCAGGGTATCGGTCAGGGATATACGGGATTGCATCTACTCTTATTCTTCTGCCAATATTAACGCCATTGCCAGCGGAAATCTGCCCGATAGCCTGAAGGATAACTCCTTTGCCCAATACCTCGTAAAGAAACCTGAAGCTGCCAGGTACCTGGCCTTCGCCAAAAAATGCGAGCCTTACGTGTCGGCAGAAAGCAGCTGGAACAGCAATAACACGAACGACGCTGCGCGGAACAAATTATATACCGAAGGAATTGGATTATACCATGAGTCGAGAGACCCGAAGATCCAGGAGCGGTACGCCTTCCAGCTCATCCGCCTTTTGCATTACAATAACCAGTTCCGGAAAGCAATAACATCTTTCGATCAATTCTTCCCGAAAAATACCAACAGTCTTCTCTACTATAAATCCCTGTCACTTAAAGCAGGTGCTTTGTATAACCTTAAAGATTCAGTGCAGGGAGCGTACCTGTTTTCCAGGGTTTTTGAAAAAGCGCCATCCCTTCGGGGGAGTTGTTACACCAGCTACAGGTGGTGTAATGTAACGCCGGAAATGGTATACCCGCTGTGCAGGAACGATGAAGAGAAGGCGACAGTAGCGGCGCTGGATGGCTTTGGGTCTACAGATGAAATACCAATGATCCGGAGGGTTTACCGGTTAGATCCTGCTTCGCCCTCGCTGGATGTATTGCTTACCAGGCAGATCAACCAGCTGGAAGAAGATTACCTGGGGCCTGTGTTGGTAAAAGAGTCGGGCGATGATAAGGCCAATTCATTTACCGGATGGATGGAGCAGCCGGATTATGCAAAGTTGAAAAATGAATTAACTGCGTTGCAGCAGCTCGCAGATAGCCTGATCGCCGAGAAGAAATTACGCAACCTTAATTACTGGCGTATTTCATCGGCTTACCTGTCTTATATGCAGCGCGATTATGCCGGCGCGAAAGCCAGGCTGGCCGCTGTTAAAACAAAAGATGTTGAAGAGAAGGACCAATGGGAGATGATCAACCTGTTGATCAACATCAACCAGCAAAAACAAATAGACAAGGAGTTTGAAAGCCAGCTGTTATCTTCTTTCAAATGGCTGGATAAAAAGATAGGAAGCGACTCGCTGGGCCGGTGGGAGCGGCCTTTGGACCAGGCCTGGTTTTACAGGAAAGTATACAGGAACCTGTTGTTTGCAGTATTGGCGCCCAAATACCATGCGCAGGGCGACCAGGTGAAAGAAGCACTGCTCCGCGGGCGTTGCGATTCTTTAAACATCAATGATTTCTTTGTTTCCGGTACAACCGCTGCAGAACAGGTAGGAGACGAGATGGGACCAAAGGAATTGATACGCCTGAAAGATTTCCTCCAGAAAAAAGACAAAACGCCATTCGAAACTTATATATCCAGATTCTTTCCGGAAGGGTTGGAGATCAACCAAACTATTGGCACCAGTTATTTAAGGTTGCAGGATTTCAAATCGGCTGCCAGCTGGTATAAGCAAGCGCCCGAAGAATTCCTGCTTCATTCTTTCCAGGTGTTTAATGATCAATTACAGGACTTTGGAGAAGATACGGCTACCCGCCGGTTTAATAAGCCTATCAGCCAATTGGACTTCTGTAACCAGATGGTGGCTATGGAAGAAGAAATGAAGAAAGGAACTGCGTCAGCAGCTGTTTATCACAAATACGCCTCGGCGTTGTTCAATATTTCCTATTATGGCCGTACCTGGAATTTTGTAAAAAGTTACAGGCCAAGTTATATCTGGTACACGCCGGAAGCGGAGAAGAGCGCTTTTGAAAAACAGTACTTTGGCTGTTATAAAGCTGAAGAATATTATAACAAAGCTGTTAAAGCGGCTGCGCCGGGCGATAATGAATTTAAAGCCCGTTGTATATTCCTTGCTGCCCGTTGCGCACAAAAACATGTGACGATAACGAAAGACGAAGCGGTGTACCTGCGCAGCTGGATCAATAACCGTTATTTTCCGCAGCTGACAACAACTTACGCCCAGACTAAATTCTACCAGCGGGTTTACAACCAATGCGGATATTTGCGCGATTATGTAAAGCGCCAAAAGACCGGTGTTAGTTCAACCAAATGAGCATTCTGCTTACTTGAACTGAATAGCTTTAACGGGCGTGATCTTTTTGATAATGAGAGATGGAATAAGGAGTACAACGGTACAGATCACAAAGGTGCCGATGTTGATCAGAACGATGTCTATCCAGTGTATGGAAATAGCGGCTGCCGACATATAATAGGTATCTTCCGGCAGTTTGAAGAATCCTGTCTGTTGTTGCAGGATCGCTATACCCAGCCCGAAAACATCGCCGATGATCAATCCCAGCAGGATGATATAGGCAGCCTGGTAAACGAAGATCTTTTGAATATTCCAGTTCCGCATACCCAGTGATTTCAGGATACCAACCATGTTGGTCCTTTCCAGGATGAGGATAAGGATAGCGGTGATCATGTTGATGATGGCCACGATGGTCATGATGATGATGGTGATCAGTTCATTCTGGTCCTGCAGGCCCAGCCAGTCGAAGATGTTGGGATAGATGTCGCGGATGGTGCGGGGAAACAGTTCATCGGGTACCAGGTGATCATTGATATACCAGGCAACTGTATCCATGTTCGTATAATCTTTCAGCATTATTTCATAACCGCCGATCTCGTCGGGCGCCCAGTTGTTCATCTTCCTGATCAGTTCCAGGTCGCCTATCACATATGTTTTATCGTATTCTTCTATGCTTGTTTTGTATGTACCTGCAACGGTAAGCCTGCGGGCCCTGGGTGTTAAACCGCCTCCCTGTACAAAGTAGATAATCGGCCTGTCATTCAGTTTAAGCTGCAGCTCATTTGCCATATGCTCCGAGATAAGGATCTGGGAGGAATAGGCAGAATCGTTGAAGTCGATCAGGTGGCCTGATTTAATGAATGGCTTCAATTGGTTCCAGTCATAATCCTTGGTAACCCCTTTGAAAATAATTCCTTCAGTTTCTTTATCTGATTTGAGCAAGGCAGATTTAGTAGCGTAAGGACTGACAGATCTGATGCCTGGCGCTTGATGCAGGCTGTCGGTCAGGCTTTTGCGATTCGGGAAAGGTAATTCTTCTGTTAGCGGGCCGGCATTAGGCTGGTAACGGGTGATGTGAATATGTCCCCAGAAATTGAATACTTTTTCCTGTACTACCTGTTTGAAGCCGTTTACCAGCGAAGTGGCCAGTATCATTACAGCTACGCTGATCGCTGTAGCTATCACTGCAATGTTGATAATGAATTTGGAAAAGGATGACCCTTTGTTGAAGGCAATCCTTTTGGCCACGAAGAAAGATAAACGCATGCAACAAATATAGGGGATTTATAATTTTGCTATTTCATGATTTTCAGGGTTCAAAATATAGGGATTCATGTATTCATGTCGGCATTTAGTTGTAACTTCATTGATATCAACTGCATTCTATGCGTAGTACCGTAATAATTTCTATGATAGCCTGGGTGTTAGGATGTGTAATGAGTAGCAGCAACCTGCAGGCACAGGCGAATGCCATAACACCCGATCATATTTACCACGACAACATTAAATCCGTTAAATTTTTCCAGGGCGGCGATCCGCTGAGCATGCCGGTTTATACCATAGGCAGCAATGAGAAACTGGAACTTTCGTTCGATGACCTGGATAACGATGTAAAGAATTACTATTATTCTTTTGTACTGTGCAACGCCGACTGGACTCCTGCTCCTGTCAACCAGTTAGACTACCTCCGCGGTTTTTCTGAAACCAGGATTCAGGATTACCGGCTTTCCAGCGTGGCGCTTCAGCGTTATACGCACTATACTGTGCAGTTGCCAGGCGCTAAAAGCTACCCCGTGAAATCAGGCAACTACCTGCTGAAGGTCTACCTCGACAGCGATACTTCCCAGCTGGCCTTTACCAGGAGGATGTACGTGGTAGAAAATAAAGCAGGGATCACCGGTTTCATACAGCAACCTATTGCGCCTAAATTATTCCGCACTCACCAGAAGATCAATTTCGAAATCAATACTGCTTCATTGAATATACCAAACCCGTTTAACCAGTTGAAAGTGGTGATCCTGCAAAACTACCGCTGGGATAATGCGCTCACCAACCTGAAGCCAACCTATATCAACGGGAACATCCTTAAATACAACGCAGAACAGGATTGTATCATGCCGGCAGGGAAGGAGTACAGGTGGATAGACCTCCGAAGTTTCAGGTTGCAAACGGAGAGGGTTCAACGATCGGAATATCACCGTAACAGCACAGATGTTATTGCCGTACCGGATGTGGAGAGAGCAGATAAAGTTTACCAATTCATCAAAGATATAAATGGCCGGTATTACCTCGCCACGCTGGACGATTACAATCCCAATTTTGAAGGCGATTATGCTTCCGTGCATTTCTCTTTCGCCGCGCCCGAACCGTACGCGGGATACGACATGTACATCTTCGGCGAATTCACCAACTACGAATTGAACGACAACAATAAGCTGACGTATAATGGAGCCAGCAGGGCTTACGAAGGAACGCTGTTCCTGAAGCAAGGGTATTATAACTATATCTACGGCCTGGTAGATAAAACAACGCCCAACGCTAAATTCAGTACCGAACTCACAGAGGGCGACTACTGGGAAACAGAAAATAATTACACCATCCTGCTTTATTACCGCGCCCTGGGAGCCAGGTCAGACGAGCTGGTAGCAAGCGTTACGCTCAACTCTATCCTGAACCGGAAATAGGGGAGGTTTCACGCAAAGACGCAAAAGAAGCAAAGAAGCATAAGATATTTTTTTAAGAAGCATAAGGAGTTCTGACCGAAGCGAATTTTAAGAAAGCAAAGAAGTTGAAAATTATGTTATACAACACAATCTTCAACTTCTTTGCTTTCTTATTTTCCTTAAAAAATGTCTTATGCTTCTTAAAAAAATATCTTATGCTTCTTTGCTTCTTTTGCGTCTTTGCGTGAAACTTCCGCTACTGCACGCTTTGTTTGAGCTTGACGATGTTGGCGGCGCCCCGTTTGATGATGATGCGTGTACCGCGTTCGAAGGTAAAGTAACGGTAGAACCAGTTGATGAACACTACCAGTTTATTCCTGAAGCCCATAAGGCTCATCAGGTGTACGATCATCCACACTATCCAGGCGAAGTAGCCGCTCAGTTTCATGCCCGCAAATTCGGCCACGGCGCGGTTTCTTCCGATGGTTGCCATGCTGCCGAGATCTTTATAGGTAAAGCCTTTCATCGGCTTGTTCTTCATTTGCAGTTTAAGGTTGGCTGCCAGGTTAACGCCTTGTTGTATGGCAACCTGCGCTACCATTGGGTATCCTTTCGGGAATTTGGGATCGTTGGTCATCTGGGCTATATCCCCGATCGCATAAACATTGGTAAATCCTTTTACCTGGTTGAACTCATTCACCAGTATGCGTCCGTTGGGCAGGATGATATCCTGCGGAATTCCTTTTACCGGGATACCTCTAACGCCGGCGGCCCAAAGCAGCGATTGGGTAGCGATCTGCTCCCCGGTGCTGAGGGTAATCACTTTGCCGTCGTACTCTTTTACTCCTGTTCCTGTCATTACTCTTACACCCAGGTCCTGCAAGGCTGCCAGGGTTTTGCGTGAAGTTTCCTCGCTGAAAGAATTCAGTACCCTGGGACTGGCTTCTATCAGGTAAACATTCATCATATCCTGCGGGATGCTGGGGTAGTCCTTGGGCATAATGTATTTGCGCAATTCTGCAAACGCCCCGGCCAATTCAACGCCGGTAGGGCCTCCGCCTACCATCACGAAATTGAGCTTGGCCCTTACATCGTCGGGGTTGCTCATCAGCAGGCTTTCTTCAAATTGCTTCACTACGTAGTTCCGGATCTGAACCGCTTCGATGAGCGATTTCATACCGATGGCATTGGCCTCAATTCCTTTATTCCCGAAGAAGTTGGTATTGCTGCCTGTCGCAAAGATCAAATGATCGTAATGGATCTCGCCTATACCTGTTTCTAATATATTCTCTTCCGGGCGGATACCTGTTACTTCCGCCATACGGAATTCAAGGTTTTTCTGCTTCCTGAAAATTGCGCGCAGCGGGAAAGCAATACTATCCGGTTCCAATCCTGCTGTTGATACCTGGTATAGGAGAGGCTGAAAGAGGTGATAGTTATTTCTGTCGAGCAGTACTACCTGAACGGGCAGGTCTTTCAAATGTTTGGCAAGATTAACGCCGCCGAATCCTCCGCCTACGATCACTATACGCGGTTGTTTTGTTTCAGGGATGTTGGGCTGAATCATAAATTTGATGTTGTTGCAACTAAGAATATTCTTTCGTCGCTGTTGGCAAATGATATACCAGTATTAATTATTTCTCAAAGTTACTAAACTTTCAGAAAAAAATGAAAATTGTTCTTTCTCCATGCCTGTGCCGCAAGTTGGTGCGGGTTTGTAAAAAATTAAATATCAACAAATTATCCTGGACATAGTTCAATGCGGCGCATAAAAAAATCCCCGATGCAATTACTGCACCGGGGACACACCATCTAAAAAATATTACAGGATTACATTTTCTTGGCGTCCTCGAGGAACTTAGCCAATCCGATATCTGTTAATGGATGTTTAAGTAATCCAAGAATAGAATCTAACGGACAGGTACATACGTTAGCACCTACTTCTGCGCATTTCACAATGTGGAGTGCGTTACGGATAGAAGCGGCAAGGATTTCAGTTTTAAAACCTTGCAAAGTATATATCTGAGCAATTTGAGCGATCAGTTCGATACCATCCCAGTTGGTATCGTCGATACGTCCGATGAACGGAGAAACATAGGCAGCACCTGCTTTAGCGGCGAGGATAGCCTGGCCGGCAGAAAATACCAGTGTACAGTTAGTTCTGATACCGTTGTCGGTGAACCATTTGATAGCTTTAACGCCATCTTTGATCATCGGAACTTTTACTACGATATTTGGATGAATAGCAGCCAGTTTCTTTCCTTCTTCGATGATAGCATGATAGTCAGTAGAGAGTACTTCTGCGCTTACGTCGCCGTCCACTATTTCGCAAATGTCTTCATAGTGTTTAATGATAGCGGCATCGCCTTTAATACCTTCTTTTGCCATCAGGGAAGGATTGGTGGTAACTCCATCCAGAACGCCCAGATCGTGCGCTTCTTTGATTTGCGCCAGATTAGCTGTATCGATAAAGAATTTCATACTATGATAATTAATTTGTCAGGAAAAATGTATCACTTGTGGAGGTTCGCAGTCATTAGTGAAATGAGGTGAAGAAAATAGCATCAGATACTATTGACATGCAAACTAATGACAATAAAAAAAGAAAAAAAGGCAAGTTACTTATATCGCACCGCTACAACCACCTACCCTTGCTACATTCCTGTCCTGGGGGAGTTCAGTAGGAGCTGGTCGTATAAGACTTGCCGGGGCAAAGGTAATATAATGCACTGAAAATCCAAATATTAGCAGGGAAATTGTTGAAATTTTTTTTGTGGAAATGCCTGAAGGTGCTTTACCAGACCGGGTTTGGGCCAGTAAATCATTGTGTTGTATAGTAGTTGTAATCGTTGAGAATGGTTTCTAAAAAGGCCACATCCTCCAGCTCCGTTTCAATATGCAGGGCATCTTTCAACCGTACTGCCACCCGGTTGGCCAGGTTGGCATCCCTGGTTTTGAGCGACTGTGCCAGCAGGTCTTTTACTTTATTCACATCCTTGTCCGAAAGGTCAACCACTTCAGGGAACTGCGGCTTATAATTCTCAAACAGGGAAATATCCCTGAAAACGGTATCGCTGATGCTGCCCGTGGGTTTGGTACTGATAACAATGGTATCTGCTATTACATCGCCCAGCCGTTGGCTGTATTTCGACTTTAAAACAGAAATCAGCGGTATGGCCACCGGGAAAACGGAAAAGAACAACAAAGGCGATTCTATCAGCCTGAAAATCCACCTGATAAGGTGCTGGCTGACACTGGGCGGATTGCCTATCATATTTACCACCTTCAGCTGCATGGCTTTTTTACCGGGAGTGGAACCCTGCATGAGGATCTCGGTCAGCGGGAAATAGAATAAAACAGGCAACACGATAAGAAACATGGAAACGGTATAACCGGTTTCCTGTCGAAAATCCATCCCCAGCAGGAAAAAAGCTACAACAAACGCATAGGCTGCCCGGATCAGGAGATCAATAAACCAGGCCACAAAACGCTTCAGCAGGTCGGCAGACTCAAACTCAAGGTCTATATTAAATGAAGTTGGGATTTTTATTTCGGCCATTCTCAAATTTACGTATTTGTTTATATATTGTTAAACAATAGTAGGTTTGCATACTGTAACTGTACGCTCACCCAAAAGGTGCAATAACCCAATATGAGAGAGTCGCTGTTTATCAAAAAAAATTTACCCCGCTGGAAACAATGCCAGGAGGAACCGACCGAAGATCCGGATGAAATGGCGGAAAGATTTGTGTCGTTGCTCGATGACCTGTCATACGCGAAAACTTTTTACAGCTTCAGTAAAGTAACCCGGTACCTGAACGGCCTTGCAGCTAACATCTACCATAGTATTTATCGTAATAAAAAAGAAGATGTAGGCAGGTTCCAGCTGTTCTTTAAATATGAACTTCCCCTGCTATTCAGAAAGCATCACAAGCTCCTGCTTTTCACATTGCTGTTTTTCCTCTTCTGCTGCCTTATAGGCGTGTTTTCATCCGCTCACGATGAAACATTTGTAAGAAGCGTATTGGGAGATGAATATGTGAATATGACAGAACAGAATATTGCCAACGGGGACCCGTTCGGCGTCTATAAAGATCAGAACGAATGGTACATGTTCCTGCGTATTGCCTATAACAACATTGTGGTTGCCTTCCTGTGTTTTGTTTACGGAATTTTTATGGGCATAGGCACTTTGTTCTTCCTGTTTAAAAATGGCGTAATGCTGGGTGTATTCCAGCAACTGTTTTTTGAACATCACCTCGGCGGCCAATCCATATTGGTGATCTGGATACATGGCACCCTGGAGATATCCAGCATCATCATTGCCGGATGCGCCGGGCTGTTGCTGGCAAAAAGCTTCCTGTTTCCCGGCCCCGACAAAAGAACAGATTCACTTGCCAAAGGCGCAAAAGACGGCATAAAAATAATGGTGACACTGGTTCCTATATTTATAGTAGCCGCTTTCCTCGAAGGCTATGTGACCCGCCATACAGGTATGCCAACCTGGTTGAGTATTTTTATCTTAGCAATATCGCTCGCCTTCATCATAGGATATTTCATTGTCTATCCCAACTACCTGCATCGCAAAGGCTTCAGGCTAACCGAGAACAGGAAAGTGATATTACCGTCTAATACTCAATCGCTATGAAACGGTATCTCTTTTTACTATTGATGATCATCCCGCCCTGTTTCCTGTTTGCCCAGGAGGCGGAGCGTACTGATACTGCGGCCGGCTGGGAAGAAAAGAATATAGAAGCCGCGCTTACTGATTCGTCAACAGATGCACAAAATGTCAGCAACTACCTGGACGACCAGGAGGAAGTACTGGTGAACGAGAAAAGAACGGTTTCTGATTCTGTACTGAAAGCGCTGCTGGCTGATCCTGCACTGAAATACCGGAAAAAGGAAGCTATAGCCGAACCCCCAAAGCCTGTAAATGCCGGAAGGTTCCTGGGAGGACTCCTGCAGTTTCTTTATGACGCAAAGACTTTTTTCCTGGTGTTATGTATAGCAGGTTTGTTAATTGTACTCGTCTGGTTCCTGGATAAAAACCGGATGCTGGTATTGCGTTCATCTCAGAAAAAAACAGCAGCCGACCCGGCAAAGAACATCGAACTGTGGGAAGGGGCAGATTATCGTATCCGGATCAGTGAAGCAACCCAGTCAGGTAACCTGAAAGATGCAATAAGATGGTGGTACCTGTATACTTTATATAACCTGAATCATAAGAAAATTATTGTTTTAAGCGAAGAGAAAACCAATAATGAATATGTAAAAAGCCTGAGGCCTACTCCCTATTATAAACAATTTGCAGCATTGACGCTCGATTACGAGTACGTATGGTATGGCGGCTTTTCGATCGATGATCAGCAATTCCGGCATATCCGCCAGTCGTTTAGTGACTTTAACCAAATAATAGAAGGCGAGTCGTGAAAAAGACCTATGTATATATCGCAATAGCTGTTGTTCTTGCCTTAGTAGCGGGACTGGTGTTCCTGGGCCAAAATAAAACAGAAGTAAAACCTCAATCGGCGGATCTGAGCCGGGCTTCTTTTGGCCAGAGAGATAGAAGAGCAGGTGGAACTTATGCAGCATTTAAACTGCTGCCTTCCATGTTCAATCAATCCATCCCCCAGGTTATTACCAAACCATTTCCAAAAGCTGTATCAAAGATCTCTACCAGGCAATCCTATAACCTGTACATGATAATAGCCGACAAGTTATATGTAACAGAGGAAGAAGTGGAGCAGATGTTATCTTTTGCCGAAGCAGGTAATGATCTTTTCATCGCGGTAAATGATCCGAATGCTTTATTCGAAAAAGCGCTGGACTTTACTTATGAACCAGTATACGTCAAAGAAGGAAAAGGAGTGATGCAATACTATAAAGATACTTTGCAGGGGATCGACACCAGTTTTGTTTACGATGGGTTGCTAACCAAAAGTTATTTCTCAAAGATCGATACAAACACTACGACTGTGTTGGGATATAATTCTTCGCATAATCCTGATTTCATCCGGGTCAGCAAGGGCGAAGGGCAGATCTATTTCCTGCTGAACCCTTATACTTTCTGTAACTATTTCTTATTGCAGCAACATAACGTTGCGGCGCTGGAAACGCAGCTGTCGTATATCGATAGCTACAGTACTGTTTACTGGGACGATTATTACCGCAAGCTCCTGGCGCCAAGGGCTTCTTCCAATTTCAGCGAATGGCAGGTGCTGTTGAAATTTCCGGCTTTAAGGTGGGCATTATGGTTGATATTTTTACTGGCATTGGTGTATGTGCTCATAGAAGGTAAACGCCGCCAGCGCATTATGCCTAAGAAAGCCTTGCTGACAAACAATTCCCTTGAATTTGTTGAAGCCCTGGGACAGTTGTATTATCAACAACATAACAACTATAACCTGGCCCAGAAGATGATCGTTCATTTGCTGGAACATATCAGGCAACATTTCTATCTCAATACCAACATACTAAACGGAGAATTTATATCGGCGCTGGCTCATAAAACAACATTGCCGGAAGAGAAGGTAAACGCGTTGTTTGCAATGATCCATACTATACAGGTCAACCAGCACGCCACCGATGAAGAGCTGATGGAGCTGTATCAACATATTCAATCATTTTATCTAAATGCCAAGTAATTAATGGATACCACAACATTTGAAACACGAACCGATTTCACTGCTTTACATGAAAGCGTGAAAGCAATAAAAGACCAATTGCAACAGGTGATCGCAGGGCAGTACGAGATGATCGACCTGCTGATCACCGGCTTGCTGACTCAGGGACATGTTTTGATAGAAGGCGTACCGGGTGTTGCCAAAACACTGACGGCAAAATTATTGAGCAGTTGCCTGGATACCGATTTCAGCCGGATACAATTCACCCCCGACCTGATGCCGGCCGATGTACTTGGTACTTCTGTTTTCAACCCTCAGTCCAGGGAGTTCGAATACAAGAAAGGGCCCATTTTCAGTAACCTGGTGTTGATAGATGAGATCAACCGCGCTCCTGCCAAAACACAAGCTGCCCTGTTTGAAGTAATGGAAGAAAGACAAGTAACAAACGACGGAAAAACATGGTTGCTGGATCGTCCGTTTATGGTGATCGCCACGCAAAATCCTATAGAGCAGGAAGGGACTTATCGCCTGCCGGAAGCCCAGCTCGACAGGTTCCTTTTTAAGATAGAAGTAAAATATCCCGACCTGGACCAGGAGCTTACTATCCTGAAAAACATGCATCAGTTCAGGGAAGAAACGGATCTGACAAAGCAGATGACTAAAGTATTGTCGGTTACCCGGCTGATCGAGTACCAACAGCTGGTAAGACAGGTGCGTATCGAAGAGCCGCTATTGAGGTTCATTGCTTCTATCGTTCATGAAACCCGCATGAATGCTTCCGTTTATCTCGGCGCGTCGCCAAGGGCTTCGCTGGCTGTAATGAATTGCGCAAAAGCTAATGCGGCAATCAAAGGGCGCGATTTTGTAGTTCCGGATGATGTTATAGAAATGGTTCCTCATGTTCTGAGGCATCGTATTATTCTTACCCCCGAAAAGGAAATGGAAGGAGTAAGAACAGATGATGTTATTGCCCAGATTTTGAAAAAAGTGGAAGTGCCACGATAATGACCGGATATGCAGATCTCTAAAAATAATTTCTTCCTTCAGCTGTTTTTTTCTACCAGGCTGTATATGCTCTTTGGCGCAAATGTACTGTTGTTTGTGCTGGCATATTTTTTCCCGGTGCTTTTAACAGTTGCAATATTTTGCGTTTTTGCTTTACTGTTGGTATTGTTGGTTGATCTCGCGTTGTTGATGTTCAAACCTAAGGCCTGTTCGGTGAACCGTAAAGTTAGCCAGCGGCTGAGCAACGGGGATGATAACAAAGTTGTATTAACCCTGAGGAATGAATATGGCTTTGCTGTTTCCTACCTGATCATCGAAGAATTGCCTGTACAGTTGCAGAAAGACCTGGAGTTTAAAGGAAAGATAGCAGGAGGAAAAACAGAGGAGATCGAATATATTATCAGGCCTGTTGAAAGAGGCGTTTATAATTTCGGCAACACTAACATATTTGTACAAAGCGCATTAGGACTGGTTACAAGGAGATTTATCTGCGAGAACAACCAGGATGTTAAAGTTTATCCCAGCTTCCTGCAGCTGCGGCAGTACGAATTGATAGGTCATCAGCAATTCCTGAATGAGTCAGGGTCGCACATCAGAAAAGTGACCGGTCACAGCGTTGAGTTTGATCACATTAAACCCTATACGAAAGGAGACGATGTACGCACCCTTAACTGGAAGGCCACTGCACGTACAGGCAACCTGATGGTGAATAACTACCTGGAAGAAAAGTCGCAGCAGGTGTATTCGGTAATAGACAAAGGCCGAAATATGAAGATGCCGTTTAACGGGTTGTCGTTACTCGACTATGCCATCAATGCTTCGCTGGTATTCAGCAACATCGCTGTTGCGAAAGGTGATAAAGCGGGTATTGTCACGTTTACAGAATCATCTGCCAGCATACTGTCTGCCAGCAATAAGAAAGTGCAGATGAGTAAAATACTGGAAACATTGTACGCCCAGGAAACCCAATGGCAGGAAAGCGATTACGAAAGCCTGAGCGTACAGCTGCGCAGTCATTTGTCTACCCGCTCGTTATTGATGTTGTATACAAACTTTGAATCCATGACCAGTTTGCAGCGGCAGCTGCCTTACCTGCGGCGCCTGGCCCGTTATCACCTGGTGCTGGTTATTTTCTTTGAGAATACGGAGTTGAAGAAACTAACTGCCGATAGAGCTGCTACGATCGAAGAAGTATATAAACAGACGATCGCCCAGAAGTTTGTTTATGATAAAAAGTTAATGGTAAAAGAATTATCCAGGTACGGGATTCTGTCTCTCTTATCCGCTCCTGAGCAACTTACTGTTAATGTAGTCAATAAATATCTTGAATTAAAATCGAGGATGCTGATCTAATTCCTTCTCTTCTTTTTAAACAGGTCGTTAGGGTTCGTGAGCAGCGAATCGTTGTCGGGCGCCTGTTTTACAGGTACCTGTGCCCGGATGTAGTATTTTGAATTCGGTTTATACCAGGCTTCAACGGTTACTGTTTTAACGGTATCCTGCAGGGGGAGTAAAAGGTCCTGTCCCAGTATCTGGCCGTCAGACGCCGCAAACCGGAGTGCCGAGGTGTCTAAAGGATAAACCTTTCCGCTGCTGAATTTGCCTTCTACGTTCAGGTAATAATGTATATTTCGTTTAATACTGTCGGTATACAGGTTAAACCGGATGCCTATAACCTGCGGGAACTGGAGGGTAGTCTGAAACTGGTGATTTTCTTCTGTATTAACGGTTAAGGTTATACGATAATTATCTTTCACCAGTTGCGTCCTGTTGAATTGCAGTACGCCGTTCTGTATACTGCCGTTGCTGCTGCTTACATTCAGCTTATTCCACCTGGTATTGCCCTGCAGGTAACCGGTTGTCTGCAATATGCTGCTATCGCTATAAACAAACCGGATACCGATGGGCGTACTGTTATACAACTCTGTTACAGCGGTAGAATCATAGCTGCCCACTATCCTTACCAGGTATGGCTTTTGGGCCATCGTGGCAAAAGTGATACAAATCGCACATAACAACAGCAATGATCTTAGCATAACAGGAGGTTTGGTTACTAACTTCTTACCGCCAGCTGACGGGCAACATATTTGCCAAGAATATCAAATTCCAGGTTTACAAGGCTGCCGGGTACTACCTGCGGCATATTGGTATGTTCGTAGGTGTATGGTATGATGGCAACTGAGAATTCCTGTTTTGTAACATCAAATATGGTGAGGCTGATGCCGTTCAGGCATATGCTTCCTTTTTCTACTACCAGTGCGGCAAATTCTTCAGGGAACCTGAAGCGGTATACCCAGCTGCCATCCTGTTCGGTTACAGAAAGGCATTCGCCAACGCCGTCGACATGCCCCTGTACCAGGTGCCCGTCTATACGGCCATTGAATACCATTGCTCTTTCTATATTCACGTAATGAGTAGGAATAAGCTGCCCCAGGTTGGTTTTTTGCAATGTTTCCGCAATGGCAACGGTTTGAAAGGTATCGTCCTGTATGTTGGTAACCGTCAGGCATACGCCGTTATGGGCAACGCTCTGGTCAATTTTCAATTCGCTGGCCAGGGGGCTCCGCATGGTGATAACCAGGTTGCCGCCATCTTTTTGTGTGGCTACTACTTCTGCAAGTGTTTCTATAATTCCTGTAAACATGAAGCTAAATTAATGATTTTCTACACGCGGGGTTTCCATGGAAGCTCGTCGACCCCTAATTTATGGCCCGTCCAGCGGGCCAGTACGAACAGGTAATCGCTAAGCCTGTTAATATATTTCAGTATCAATGGTTCGATGAACATCTCCTGTTCCTGCATAGCTACGCAGAGGCGTTCGGTACGCCGGCATACGCAGCGGGCAATATGGCAGGTAGAAACGGCTACATGCCCTCCCGGCAGGATAAAGGATTTCATTACCGGCAGCTCTTCGTTCATGTCGTCAATGCTCTTCTCCAGCAGGGTGATATCGGCTTCATGAAGATCGGGTATCCGCAGTTTGGTTTCCTTTTCGGGATCGGTAGCCAGGGCGGCGCCTATGGTAAAAAGGCGGTCCTGTACTTCTCTCAGCAGGCTTTTGGTGTCGGGGTCGGCCATGTAGTCGTTCACCAATCCTATATAGGAATTGAGTTCATCGACGGTTCCGTAGGCTTCTATCCTGGTATCGCTTTTAGGCACCTTGGTACCGCCAATAAGGGAAGTTTTGCCTTTGTCTCCTGTTTTCGTATATATTTTGAAAGACATAATCTGCTTATTTACCGCAAATTACGAATTATACGAACGGGACGAGCGGGGGAGGGCTCAGGCAGTGGTTTTCTCGTTGATCCTGTCAGACTCTATCACGCCATCGCGGAGGCGGATGATACGGCGGGCATGATCGGCTATATCTTCTTCATGGGTTACCAGTACTACGGTATTGCCGGAAGCATGGATGTTGCCGAAAATTTCCATGATCTCTATGGAGGTTTTAGTGTCGAGGTTTCCTGTGGGCTCATCGGCCAGGATGAGGGAGGGGTTGTTTACGAGGGCGCGGGCGATGGCTACACGCTGGCACTGACCGCCCGACAGTTCGTTGGGTTTATGTTTATAACGTTCGCCGAGTTTTACTTTTTCCAGCATGGCTTTGGCGCGTTCTTCCCTTTCTTTTTTGCCAACCCCGGCATAGATAAGCGGGATAGCCACGTTTTCCAGGGCAGTTAAACGGGGCATAAGGTTGAATTGCTGGAAAACGAAGCCGATCTCTTTTCCTCTTACAAATGCCAGGTCGTTGTCGCCCATTTTGCTTACGTCGTGCCCACTCAGTACGTATTTACCGGCAGTGGGGGTATCCAGGCATCCGAGGATGTTCATCAGGGTCGACTTCCCGGAACCGGAAGGGCCCATGAGCGCTACGTATTCGTTTTTATAGATATCCAGCGATACGCCTTTCAGTACAGGTAATTCGTTAGTTCCGAGAAAGTAGCTCTTTTTGATGTTTTCCAGATGGATGACGGATTGCATGGGTTTTATTTCTTTATGATTTTTGGCACTTTAAAGTATTCGTCAGTGGCCTCGGGAGCGTTTTTGAGGGCTTCGGCGCGGCTGACGGAAGAATGGACTGCATCATCTCTGAAAACATTATAATCAGCAGTCAGGTGTAATAAGGGTGCTACATTACTGGTGTCCAGTTCATTCAATTTTTCTACAAAAGTGATCATTCTCTGCAGATCACCGCGTATTTCTGTCCTTTCCTGTTCGCTGAACTCCAATCGGGCTAGGTCGGCCAATTGTTGTACCAGAGCGTCATTCACTTCCATAATCAAATTAAATCAAAAGATAATGAAATATAGTTGGTAAAAATGATAGTGATTTCAAAAATAGGGATAAACGGCCAGAATGTTATTCACTCCTGTGCGATTTCTTTTTTAGCCAGGCTGTTTGACACTTTTAATACTAAAATCACTGGAAGGCTTTCCGCTTTTTCATTAAATTGCGCCCTGTTATGGCTACTGAAAAAGAAATTGTGGTAAGTGGCATTCGCCCTACCGGTTATTTACATTTAGGCAATTATTTTGGCGCAATCCGTAATTATGTCCGGATGCAGGAAGAGTTTAACTGTTACTTCTTTGTGGCAGACTGGCATTCACTCACAACCCATCCCGATCCTAAAGATCTTCCGGGCAATGTAATGCGCGTGTTGGCAGAGAACATTGCTTCCGGCCTGGACCCGGAAAAAGTTTCCCTGTATGTACAGAGCGATATCCCTGAAATAGCGGAACTGTACCTGTTGATGAATATGCTGGCTTATGTGGGAGAATTGGAGAAAGTGCCAACATTTAAGGATAAAGTAAGGCTGCAGCCTCAGAATGTGAATGCGGGATTATTAACTTATCCTGTATTAATGAGCGTGGATATCCTGATCCAGCGAGCTGTTAAAGTACCTGTAGGTAAAGACCAGGGCCAGCACCTGGAGATGGCGCGTAATTTTGCCCAAAGGTTTAATGCGAGATATGGCGATTTATTCCCCGAGCCGGTTGCTTTCAACTATGGCGATAATTTGATTCGTATCCAAAGCCTGGATGGTAAGGGTAAAATGAGTAAGAGTGAAAATGAATTTGCAACTCTTTACCTGGCAGATGAGGATCAACTGATTCGTGAAAAATTAAAGAAAGCCAAAACCGATAGTGGAACCGGAGTTATTGGTTCACCGATGCCGGAGTCAGTGGCTAACCTGTTAGATCTCATGAAATTAGTATCCACTCCGGATGTTGTTCAGTTTTATGAAAATGCGTGGAATAATCAGACTATTCGTTTTAAGGATATGAAAGAGCAGTTAGGAGAAGATATGGTTAAATTCATTGCGCCGATCCGCGAAAAAGCTAAGGATCTGCAGAACAATACTGACTACCTGAAGAAGGTGATCAAAGCGGGAGCGGAGAAAGCGAGGGCTAACGCGGCACAAACTTTGCAAGAGGCGAGGAGATTAATCGGGATCAAATACTATTAACAAACAGTCGCCAACTGTAGCTATTTTCACCACCTAACTACCATTCATCGCATGGCAAAACAGAACAAGATCAAACATATAGCTATTGCCGGAAACATAGGGGCCGGCAAAACTACACTTACGGAAATGCTATGCAGACATTATAAATGGCATCCACAGTATGAAGATGTTGAGCATAACCCATACCTGAACGACTTCTACGAGGATATGCCCCGTTGGTCTTTCAACCTGCAGATCTACTTCCTGAACGGAAGGTTGAAGCAACTGCTGGAAATCCAGAATGGTAAAGAAACGGTGATCCAGGACCGCACCATCTATGAAGATGCGCATATCTTTGCTCCCAACCTGTATGAAATGGGGTTGATGACAAAAAGGGATTTTGATAATTATTTCAACTTCTTCGAGACGTTGAAAAGCATGGTGAAACCTCCGGACCTGCTGATCTACCTGCAGGCCTCTGTACCTACGCTGGTGGCGCAGATACAGAAAAGAGGAAGGGAGTATGAAGAGAATATCAGGCTCGATTACCTGAAACGGTTAAACGAATACTATAATAACTGGATAGAGAAATACCAGGAAGGTCCGTTACTGATCATTGATATTGATAAGAATAAATTCCCCGAGTCTGACGAAGACCTCGGAGAGATCATATCGAGGATCGATTCGCAACTTTACGGTCTCTTTTAGATCATATTCAGCCGGTACTTTGTACCGGCTTTTTTTTGCTGTTTGATTTCTGTTAACACTTTCCTTGTTTGTTGTTTTTACTTTTGTTGCTGTTAACCCAGGTAGTTTGTTAAACCCAATTCCAATGAAATTTATTTTACCTGTATTGTTATGCTTCGTTGTACAATCAATGAAATCGCAGCCTGTATGGATGCCTGCCGGGAAACACCCGGGAGTTGAAAGTTATAGCAGCAATTTCCAGGATGCCTTTTCTGCGTCGTACCATCCCGGCGCCCTGGGAACGATCAGCCAACCCAGCATCGGGGCTTACGCAGAAAACAGGTTCCTGTTAAAAGCGCTGGCGCTATACAGTTTGCAGGCGGCGATCCCTTTAAGCAGCGGGGCTGCCAATGCAGGGTTATTGCAATTCGGCAACAAATACTGGCGCCAGCAGCAATTGTTGATAGGATACGGGTTAGGCCTTGGGAAAAGAACAGGCATAGGTGTGCAGTTCCTGTACGCTAACACTAAAAGTTTTGGTTACCCTGCCAGCGGGGAGGTGGGGTTCAAACTGGGAGCTATGTACCATACCAAACGGCGTTTGCATATCGGCTGTATGCTGTTTAATACCTCGCAGAAGATGATCACATATGCACTGGGCCTGGGCTTCGAGGCATCGAAAGACTGTTTGCTGGCGGCTGAACTATTCAGTATTTCCAATTACTTCCAGGGAAGGGTGGGAGTTATTTACCGCGTTGCTACCGCCCTTGCATTGCTCGCCGGTACAGGCGCAGGCGTACAGCATAATTATGCAGGAATGAACATTTACTGGCATTCTATGAAAATAGGAATGGTCGCCGGCTTTCATCCACAATTGGGCATTACTCCTTCACTGTCGGTATTATGGCAACCTACTTTGTAATTATAGGCTTGTTGCTGATGGCGGTTACCACTGCGGGGCAGCAAACGGAAGAGCAGTTGCCGGAAATGGGAAATAACCTGGAACAGGCTACAGCAGCCAATATAACGATTGAAGATGACGCCGACCAGCAATTGCTGAACGCACTGCGAAAAAGGGCACTGGGACTGAATAGCGCCGGGGAAGCTTCGTTGCAGGAGTTAGGATTATTAACTGCTTTACAGATCGATAACTTCCTGCAATATCGTGCAGCTTTGGGGAAGCTGGTAAGCATATACGAATTGCAGGCAATACCGGGATTTGACCTTGCAACAATAAAAAGGATATTGCCTTACGTGCGGCTGGAAGACGAGTTTAAAATGAATCATACCATGAAAGACTACCTGCATTCGGGAAACCATACCATCCTGTTACGTTATGGCAGGCAGGTAGAGCAGGGTAAAGGATATGAAACGCACCGTTACCAGGGATCGCCCGATAAAATGTTTGCCCGTTATCGTTATAACTCCACAAAGTACCTGAGCTTTGGGCTTACGATGGAAAAGGACCCGGGAGAATGGTGGTTGTCACGTACCCGAATCCCGACACCCGATCATTATGGTATACACCTTTTCATTAAAAACTATCACTGGCTGAAAGCATTGGCCGTAGGTGATTTTACGGTGAATATGGGACAGGGGTTACTTAACTGGCAATCGCAGGCCTATAATAAAGGAGCAGGTATCATGTTACTGAAAAGGACCGGAGAAGTATTGCGGCCATATACTTCGGCAGGGGAGTATAACTTTTTCAGGGGAGCAGGGCTCACCGCACAGCATGGGAGGTACATGCTTACAGCTTTTGTTTCCTACAGGCGGCTCGATGGAAATATAGACAGTACCGATGAAAACCCTATTACCAGTAGTATTGCTACTGGCGGATATCATCGCACAGAAACAGAAATAGCAAAAAAAGGAAATATCCGGCTTGCTTCGATGGGAGGAAACATTAAATATGCTGGCAACAGGTGGCATGCAGGTTTGAATTTTATTACTCACACGTTTACTCCTTTGCTGCAAAAAACAATTAAGCCTTATAACCAGTATGCATTTGCCGGTAAACGAATGAGCGGTGCGAGCGCCGATTTTGCCGCTTATTGGAAGAATGTGCATGTATTCGGTGAAGTAGCGGCTAGTGAAAATAAGAGAACTGCCATGGTATTGGGAGTTTTAACCACGCTGGCCCCATCAGTGGATTTCAGCCTGGTGTTCAGATCTTATGATAAGGAATATCATAGCCTCTTCACCAATAGTTTTGGAAACTATTACCAGGCCGCCAATGAGTATGGCTGTTATGCTGGTATCGTGGTTCGCATGAGCAGGGCTTTCACTTTATCAGGATATTCGGATTTCTTTCGTTCTCCCTGGTTGAGATACCGTAAATCGGCTCCTACCCGGGGAAATGAATTCAATACTCAACTTATATATACACCCGGCAAACGTTCGGAATTCTTACTCAGGTATGTATACCAGGTAGACCAGCAGAATGTTTTAAAGCCTGGTAATCCCTTGCCTGTCTTGGGCGCCGTGTCTAAAATGAATGTGAGGGTCCAGGGAAAAGTGCAGGCAAGCAAAACACTAAGCCTGCAAACAAGGTTCGAGTACGTTAACCAGCAGCTAGACTCTCAGCAACAGGGAATAATGGTATACGGAGAAATTGCGCAGCAGTTGAACAGTATGCCGCTTACCTTCACCGGCAGGATTACCTGGTTCACTACAACGGGCTATGAGAGCCGCATCTATGCAACAGAGAGCAGCGTGCTATATGAAAATTCCGTGGCTCAATTGTATGGAAAAGGTTGGCAATACTACCTGAATATAAGATGGAAGGTGAGCAGCCGGCTTACCAGTTGGTGGAGGTTCCATCGGGTTGCGTATCCACGGCTTAATAGCGTTGGTACAGGCTATGATGAGATCAAGGGAACACATAAGTCGCTTGTTCAGCTGCAGTTACAGTATAGTTGGTAGCGGTGCTGTCTGCAATGTGGTTAGAGAGAAGAGTAAGTTTCTTAACCCGGTGCAGTATGTGTACGTATTGGTGGTAGTAATAGTTAGGAGGGTATCTGAGTATATAAACCTCGGTCAATAATCGTCACTAACCGAATATGCCTGTTCCGTACAATATTATAGTTGGCAGATGATGATTATAGTTGGCAGATGATGGTGGCAAGCAGATAGTGTGAAACTTTTTTCTGCTATAATTGTTTGGATAACAATTAATTACATGCAACATTCGCAAACCTGTTAAAATAATGTTAACTAATTTTAGTTTCGCATTTGTTTTTTTTCTAACTTGGGGGATGTCAACCAAAATCTAAATTTTTAAATCTAAATCTGACTAATTCTAAACGAACTTTAGAGTGTTTTGTAAACCTATTCTTATGTTATAATCCGAAAGCTGGAGTCAAACTGGCTTGGAAGAATCTCACAGGATTTCGGTGTTAACTATTATAACAAAGGAGCTGCAAATCAGTACGCACTATCGAAATACGAGCTATTACCATAATGAATTTTATTCAACATATTGACGGTTTTTGCTTTTTCAACCATTATCTGGCCGGGCATAGGATTGCATAAAGGTCAGCCAACCGGGAACAAACAGTATTTTATAGCTGTTACCCTGGTTAGATTGCTATTTTAAAAAAGAGGGCTTTTTAAGTCCTCTTTTCTATTTTTGTACGGCTAAATCTTACAACATGGAAAATCAGCACGAAGAACAGCATCAGCTTAACATAGAGTTGAATGAAGAAATTGCAGAAGGTCAATACGCCAACCTGGCTATCATCACGCATTCCAACGCAGAATTCGTAGTGGATTTTGTGAATGTAATGCCTGGTTTGCCCAAGGCCAAGGTTAAATCCCGTATTATCTTAACCCCACAGCATGCCAAGCGTTTTATGAAAGCCATGTTGGATAACATCAAGAAATTTGAGTCGATCCACGGACCAATCCAGGACCAGGAACAAGTAAGCGTACCTTTGAATTTCGGCGGCCCAACTGCCCAGGCTTAATATCTTGTTAGATGGAAACGATATTTTCTTATCATCACTTGAGGGAATTCACCCATGAGGTGTTTATTCGCATGGGTTGTAGCCTGGACCATGCGGCGCTCGCAACAGAAGTGTTATTGTCTGCCGATCTGCGGGGCATCGACTCGCATGGGATTGCCCGTTTATCCGGCTATGTGCGTTTATGGGAAGCAAAAAGGATCAATACCAGGCCAGATATCAAAATAACTCATGAAACGCCCAGCACCGCAGTAGTGGACGGCGACTCCGGCTTGGGCCTTGTTGTAGCTCCTTACGCTATGGAAGTGGCTATGAGAAAGGCGGGGGAAGTCGGAACCGGATGGGTGAGCGTGAAAAACTCCAACCACTTCGGTATTGCCGGTTACCACGCTATGAAAGCCCTGGAAAGAGACATGATAGGCATGGCCATGACAAATGCCAGTCCTTTAGTGGCTCCAACCTTTGCTACCGAACGGATGCTGGGAACCAACCCCATTGCAGTAGCCATCCCCGCTAAAGAACAACCTCCTTTCGTGGCTGATTTTGCCACGACTACAGCCGCCAACGGGAAGCTCGAAATCCTGCAGCGCAAGAACGAAGAAGCGCCGCTCGGTTGGATCCAGGATAAAAACGGCAACCCAAGCACCAATCCCCACGAACTGAAAAATGGCGGGGCTTTGCTGCCATTGGGTGGCGATCGTGAACATGGAAGTCACAAAGGGTATTGTTTGGGTGCAATTGTTGATATATTTTCGGCCGTTCTTTCAGGAGCCAACTATGGACCATGGGCGCCGCCTTTTGTAAGTTTCCTGCCATTAGCGCCTGATCCGGTAGGAGTAGGACTGGGGCATTTCCTCGGGGCAATGAGAGTAGACGCTTTCAGACCTGCCGATGAATTCAAAGCCAATATGGATACCTGGATAAGCCGGTTCCGCGCAGCAGAAGCCATCCCTGGGAAAGAGGTTTTAATTCCCGGCGATCCTGAAAGAGAAACATACCATCACCGCCTCGACAACGGAATTCCTGTAGTTGCAGCTGTAGTAAAAGATCTCCAGGATCTGGCGGGCAAATTTGATTTGAACTTTTAAACCGCAATCATTCATAAAAAACACCAGGAATAAAGCCAGCGCTTGATTTCAGGTTGCTAAAGTAAAAACAAGATATATTCAGATGAAAGTCTTAAAATTTGGTGGAACCTCCGTGGGAAAACCAGAGCGTATGCAGTCGGTGGCCCAACTGATCACTGCCGATAAAGATCAGAAAATTGTGGTATTGTCTGCACTCTCAGGAACAACCAATTCATTGGTAGAAATCAGCCAATCGCTGTCTGAGGGCAAGAAGGAACAGGCTAAACAGCAGATAGACAAGCTGGAACAACATTACCGTTCTTTCTGTTTAGACCTTGTGAAGCAGGAAGCAGGCCGCGAAAAGGCCAAGGCTATTGTAGATGAGCACTTTGAATTCCTGAATATCATTCTAAAGATATCTTTCAACGAAGCGTTAAATAAAGATATTCTCGCACAGGGAGAATTATTATCTACCCGCTTGTTCACTGTTTACCTCGAAGAAGCAGGTATTCCGGCTGTTTTATTACCAGCCCTGGATTTCATGAGCATCGACGAATTCGAGGAGCCTGAAATTCCAAAGATCAAGATCAAGCTGGGTAACCTGATCAACCAATATCCTGATCAGACCATCTTCGTTACCCAGGGATATATCTGCCGAAATGCAAAAGGAGAAGTGGATAACCTGAAAAGAGGAGGAAGCGATTATTCTGCATCCCTGATCGGCGCCGCTATCCAGGCATCTGAAGTACAGATCTGGACCGACATCGACGGTATGCATAACAATGATCCGCGCGTAGTAAAAAAGACTTTCCCGATCGAACAATTGTCTTTCGACGAAGCAGCGGAACTGGCTTACTTCGGCGCCAAGATCTTACACCCGGCTTCTATCTGGCCTGCCCAACATTTCAACATCCCGGTGAAATTGCTGAACACCATGCAGCCGGAAGCCAAAGGCACCATCATCACAGAATTGCCAAACGGGAACGGTGCAAAAGCCATTGCGGCAAAAGACGGTATCATTGCCATTAAGATCAAATCCAGCCGTATGCTGCTGGCCTATGGTTTCCTGCGCAAGATCTTCGAAGTATTTGAAAAATACCGTACGCCTATCGATATGATCACTACTTCCGAAGTAGCTGTTTCGTTAACGATCGATAACCCGCAATACCTGGATCAGATCCTGAAAGAACTGCAACCATTCGGTTCCGTAGAACTGGATCACCACCAGACGATCGTTTCTATCGTAGGAAACGAGGTGGCTGCAACGCCTTCTATCATCACCAAACTGTTCGATTCCCTGGAAGAAATTCCATTGCGAATGATCTCTTACGGTGGTAGCCGCCATAATATCTCTATCCTGATCAATGGTCAGTTTAAAGAAAAAACATTGCAGGCGTTGAACAAAGGCCTATTCGGTCTGGAATAGTTCACGCAAAGGGGCTAAGGAAGCATAAGTGGCGTAAGATTTTTTTTAAGGAAAATAAGAAAGCAAAGGGAGCGGAGATCGTGTTTTCTCTGCTCCCTTTGCTTTCTTATTTTTTCTTTCTTTACTTCTTTCTCTTATTGTTTTCTTAATTCCTTCTTACTTTCTTCCTTAAAAAATACCTTACTCTCTTACTTCCCTTATTTTTCTTAAAAAAATCTTACGCCTCTTATGCTTCCTTAGCCCCTTTGCGTGAAACCCCTGAGGCGTTGGTCGAAGACGAACGGCTGGGATTGGCTGACCTTCACCTGGGCTGCGTCGGGATGGAGGGGATTTACCAGGTAGTTATGTTCTTCCGGTATGATCACAGATGGTATACGTAATACGGCGTATTTGGCAGCTTCCACCCATTCGTTGCCGATTGCCTGCAGGAAAGGGGCGGGAGTCAGCGTTTGCCAACCTTTGGGTAGGTCTTCTTTTGTTAGTACTTTAATGGGGATGTTATCCGGGATGTGAATATTGGCAATACAGAAATCCTGTATAATGTTTTGTAAAGGGATATGAACCAGGACTTCCAAAGCTGCCAGGGCCCTGCTACCGGCAGTGTAAACCACTGCATGGCCTGCACTGTTCCATCTTCCTCCATACAACCTTGCTCCGGTTCCGCTCATATCGTTAATGTAAGCACACTTGCTTATTCTGTATACATCCATGCAGTGCGGTTTTATGCAAAGTAGTTTTATGCAAATATGCCATGTTCTATGCGGCCCAGTTCATCCTGGATCAACTGAAACCCAAATGTAGTATCCAACAGGGAGATAGGCGTCTGGTAGTCGAATACCGGCAGGGGAGTGCGCATCCACTCCTTGAAATCGTCGAGGTGCCCGAATACTTCCGTACCTCGCTGGTAAAGCTGCGATAATAATATGGCTCTTTCAGAGGTATCGGCAGAGAGTTTTGCATCATCTGCATACCGCTGAAACGTTCTTTCTGATATATGTAATACCTGCGCCAGTTCCGACAGTGAGAAGGAGATCTGCTTGGCCAGGTTTACCAAGGCCCTTTTTATAATGCCACTGCGGGAAAGTTGTATGTAATCAAAATACCCGTTTCTTATCACATAAGTTCCTGAAGGGTCCTCCACTATCATCAACGCATTTTCCTGTACCTGGTAACCTTTGAGATGTTTCATATTCTGACATTTGTCACAAAAATACAACAATTTGTCGTATTTCATCGCTTTTTATCCTCGAAAAAGCCGATTTTCTCCATCTTGCTGATTTCCAATGATAATACATCGTAGTCGGATATTACTTTTCCATGAAGTATGTAAAATCCACCTTTCTGGAATGGATATTTGCTCAGGCTGTCGGGAAAATGAACCGTATCGATGAACTCCCCATCTTTATCCAGGAAGGTTCCGAAACACATAGGCTCGCCCTTATTGCTGCGAAGGTATTTTATGGTAACAAAATAGCCCAGGGCAGTGATCTCCTGGCCAATATACCGGTGAAACTCCCGGGCAGGGGTGTATTTTTCCTGGTTGTGCTGCAGCACGGTGAAAGGCGATTGCAAACAAAAACCTAAGAGGTCTATTTCATCAAAAGCGTCTTCATGTGAATGGTAGGCGAGGCGCGGCAATTCATAATCGGCTGCCGGCGCTTCAAACAGGGAAAGGGAATGGGCGGGAGCTGTTTCTTTGTTTTTCACTAACAGGCTGCTTTTCCAAAGCAATTCCTTCTTGGTAAAACCAGTAAAATTGAAGCAGCCAACCCGGATGAGTATTTCCAACTGCTCAGGCCCTACGGCAATACGTTGGGTAAAATCTTCCAGGTGCAGGAAAGAGCCAAACTGCTCCCTGTCTTTCAATATCCTGTCGGCCAGCGACTGTTCCAGGCCTTCTATATGAATAAATCCAACAAAAACATCGCTGCCTTTAATATTCGTATAGTAGTTGCTGTTATTCACACATGGCGGATGCACATTTACCCCCGTTTTCTGCAACTCCCTGAAATAAAGTTCCCGGTTGTAAAATCCGCCGAAATTATTGATCACCGCTACCATGAACTCAGCGGGGAAATAAGTTTTCAGGTAAAGGCTCTGGTAACTTTCTACGGCGAAACTGGCGGAATGAGCTTTCGAAAACGAGTAGCTGGCGAAACTGGCTATTTGTCGCCATATTTCATTAGCCGCTTCTGTCGGGCGGTTTAGCCGCATACAGTTCTGAAGGAACTGCGCTTTGATCTTGTCGAAATTATCCGTTCCCCTGTATTTACCTGCCATGGCCCTTCTCAGTGTATCTGCATCTGCCAGCTCCATATCTGCAAAATGGTGCGCTACTTTGATCACATCTTCCTGGTAAACCATAATTCCGAATGTTTCATGCAACAATTCCTCGATGATGGGATGTATATAGGTCACTTTATCAGGATTCCTGTAGTGCTGTATATATTGTTTCATCATACCCGACTGGGCAACGCCCGGCCGGATGATCGAACTGGCGGCAACGAGAGAAAGATAGTCGCTGCATTGCAGTTTTAACAGCAGCTGGCGCATAGCCGGCGATTCTATATAAAAACAACCGATGGTATTCACAGAAGCCAGGTTATGTTTCACCTGCGGATCTGCCTGGAAAGCTTTTACATTGTGAATATCTATCTCTACGCCCTTATTTTCCCTGATTATATCAATGGCGTCTTTGATGTGGCCCAGGCCGCGCTGACTAAGAATATCGAACTTAAATAAGCCAACCCTTTCTGCCTGCCACATATCCATCTGTGCGGTGATAAAGCCTTTGGGAGGCATGTAAGTAGCGCAGTAGTTATGAATAGGCGCTTCTGTGATCAGGATACCGCCGGCGTGGATGCTCATATGATTGGGATAGGATTTATCCGTGGCCATCATAGCGGTGTATCGGGCGATCTTGCGGTGAATACTGTCGTCTGCTTCTAATTGCAGCTGGAAGCCATTTTCCAGTATCTTATCTATCTCTTTCTTAGGCAATCCATATACTTTTCCCAGCTCCCTGATCACAGCGTTGGTCTGGAAAGTAGTAACAGTGCCCAGCAATGCGGTATGCTCTTTCCCGTATTTTTTGAAGATATAATCAATAACCGTATCCCTGTCGCGCCAGGAAAAATCTATATCGAAATCCGGGGGCGAGCTCCGGTAGGGGTTCAGGAATCTTTCAAAATAAAGGTCCAGTTCAATCGGGTCAACATCGGTGATCAAAAGGCAATAAGCAACAATGGAGTTAGCGCCGCTGCCTCTGCCAACGTAAAAGAATTTTTGTTCCCGGGCAAATTGAATGATGTCCCAGGTGATCAGGAAGTAGGTTTCAAATTCCTGTTGAGCGATAATCTCCAATTCCTTTTCTATTCTTTGAAGCGCCTCTTTGTTATCATTGCCATACCTGTGCAGCATCCCTTCCATGGCCAGTTGCCTGAGTTTTTTCCTATCCTGTTCTGCGCTCCCGGTGAAGAACTTTTTATTTCTTCGCTGATCAAAATTCATTTTTATATCGCAGGCCTCCATGATCCGGAGAGTGTTTTGTACGATATGCGGATGATCGGCGTACCATTCTACCATCTTTGCGGGGTGTACAAATTGTTCTTCTACTCTTGCCGTGGTATCGGGAGAGAGTTGAGAGATCAGGATATTCTGATCGATAGCTCTCAGGAGCTGGTGTAATTCAAAATGTTCTGCGTCCTGGAAGGTAACCGGATGCAGGATCACCAGTTTATCCTGCCATGCTTCAGTATCTGTTCTGAATAGTTTATTCCGTTCCCAGGGTTTAATCCCTGCAAGTTCGTGGGAACGCAGTTCTTCCAAAGGAAAGCGCCCCCAGTTGTAAACCACGAAGGTTTCCGGAAGGGCGGGGGCGCGATCAGGGAAAGGAATATCCTGTTGCAGGGAGTTGGACAGGAAATGGTTGATATGATACCAGCCTTCTTCATTCCTTGCCAGTATGAGGTATTTGAATTCGTGTCCGTTGCGGAACTCAACTCCCAACAGTGGTTTGATATCTTTTTTACGGCAATACTCTACAAACTCCCAGGCATCGGCAGTCAGGTTAATATTGGTGAGCGCGAGGGTACGGATCCCCAGTTCAAAGGCTTTATCTACCAATGTACTTACAGGCATGGTGCCATACCGCAGGCTGAAAAATGTTTTACAGTTCAGGAACATGCCGTTTATTTTTTCTTTTCGGGCGGTAATACGTTGGTGCCTTTCATAAGGTATTGCCAGCCGAAACGGTTTTTGATCTGGTCGATGGCCTGGTAAAGGGCGATCATTTCCTGGCTGTCGTCGAACAGGTTGATCTGGTAGTTCCCCTGCACGAGGTGACTGAAACGTACGCCTATCAGGCGAACCAGGAGCCTGCGGTCGTACAGTTTATTAAAGAGGTCTTTTACTTTTTCCAGCAGTATATGGTCGGAGCAGGTATAAGGAATGGTCATTTGTTTGGTCACTGTCTGGAAATCTGAGTACCGGATCTTTAAGATAACGCAGCCGGTGAGTTTATTTTGTTGCCGCAGTTCGAAAGCTATCTTTTCCGTCATTCTGACCAGTTCGGCATGCAGGAGCGCCATATCAATGGTATCGGCTGGAAAAGTATTTTCTGTAGAGATGGATTTCTGTTCATAATAAGGCACCACTGGCGATTCGTCGATCCCGTTGGCTTTCTTCCAGAGCGCTATCCCGTTTTTTCCCATCCATGCTTCCAGCAGGGAGATAGGTACTTCGCTAAGTGTTTTCACGGTTTCTACGCCCCGACGCCGGAGTTGGGCGCCGGTTTCACGACCTACCATAGGGATTTTTTCGACAGGCAGTGGTGCCAGGAAAGATTTTTCTTCTCCAAAATGTATTTCCAGTTGCCCGTTTGGTTTGGCTTCATCTGTGGCGACTTTGGACACCAGTTTGTTAGATGCCAGCCCAAATGAGATCGGCAACCCGGATTCCTTCATGATCTTTTTTCTCAGTTCTGTGGTCCATTTCAGAGAACCAAAGAATTTATCCATCCCGGAGATATCCAGGTAAAATTCATCGATGGATGATTTCTCGTATAAAGGCGCCTGGTCGGCGATAACTGCCGTTACTTCCCTGGACTTTTCACTGTAGCGTTCCATGTCGCCGCTTCTGACGATAGCGTGCGGGCACAGTCGCAGTGCGGTTTTCATAGGCATGGCCGAATGGATGCCATATTTCCTGGCTTCATAACTGCAGGCCGAAACCACAGCCCTGTCGCTGCTTCCGCCTATCAGTAAAGGTTTGCCTCGCAGACTGTCATCGTTCAGGCATTCTACCGACACAAAAAAACAATCCAGGTCAAAATGTGCAATTGTTCGTTGTTGCAGCGCGATCATTATTACTGAATTGAAAATGAACAATACGGGCCAGGAATAGTTAACACCTGTAAAAAGCGATACGGATGGCGGGCCGGGCAGAAGGGGAGGATAGTTATTCGCGACAGGCCTGCCAGCCGGAATCACTTTTTGGTTTTCAGGACTGCTAAATTACTAAATTTATTAGTAATACTAAAAAATTTAGTATAAAAATATTCACATTTTTCTACGTGACATTTTTCGTAACTTTAGTATATACATTACTGAGAGCCAATAGGTAACAGATAATAAGATTGGGAAAAGGAACACAGGCAGTATAGCGTAGTCGACCTTTAAACTATCTGATATGAAACCAAAAGATCTTCCAAAGGAATTACTTATCCTGGCAATGTTGTTAATACCGATGGTTTACCTCGCTATCGTGTATAAATCTTTACCTGAAGACATACCCAGTAGTTTTAATCCTTCCGGCGTAGGAGGCAAAAGCGATTTCCTGCTTTTAATGATCTTTTTGTTTTTTACTAACGCGCTGATCTATTTCCTTTTCCGGTATGTTCCACAAACCAGCGTGATTGCAGACAATACCGCCGCAGCTGCAGCCAGGCACAGGGAATATTATAACATCCGTTTTCTTATCCATATTTACCAGTTGATATTTACCTGCGTGATCATTTTTATGGTGAGCCAGGGGCAGCCATTTGCCATGGAGAGATGGGCTTTTGTCGGGGTAGGCGTGCTGCTGACGGGCATCGGGGTATACCTGCGCAATCTTCAACCCAATAACTATGTAGGCGTAAGAACGCCCTATACATTGCAAAGCCCCGAGATCTGGACAGAAGTGCATAAGATGGCCAGCACATTATGGGTATGCGTAGGTGTGGCGATTATAGTAGCGGGATTTTTCCTGTCGCTGATCGCGGGCGTATTTATCATCTTCTTTGCGGCGATTATATTGGCCGCCCTGCCATACATCTACTCTTTCAGGCTGTACAACCAGGACAAAGGGTAGTTTCACGCGAAGGTTGCACGCAGAGACGCAAAAGAAGCAAAGAGGCATAAGATTTTTTTTAAGGAAAAGAGAAAATTAAGAAGCATAAGATTTTTTTAAGGAAAATAAGAAAGCAAAGGAGTTGAAGATTGTGTTATATAACATAATTTTCAACTCCTTTGCTTTCTTAAAATTCGCTTCGGTCAAAAACCTCTTATGCTTCTTAATTTTCTCTTTTCCTTAAAAAAAATCTTATGCCTCTTTGCTTCTTTTGCGTCTCTGCGTGAAATCTTCGCGGGAAACATTAGAACCAGCCTTTGCCTAAAGCCTCACGGAAAGGCCAGGGGATCAGCGCCAGTATTACAAGGAAGGCCAGGCCGAAGAAGATCAGGCCCAGTTTATGTTTTTGGGCATCGGTAGCAGCTTTCTTGATCTTTGATTTGCCAATGTGTACAAGGGCGATGGCAACGATCGCCATAATTTCGTGTTCTACAGTAAAGAATCGTATTACAGGGTCCTTCATGGCAGCGCCCATGTCGGCTAATCCGGCTTTGGAGAGAGGACTTATAAGGAAGTAAAGGATCAAGCCTACCAGCAATTGCAGGTCACATGCAATCATGAAAAAAAGACCAGCTTTCTTATCAGCAGGTGTAAACGGCGTTTTACCAGTAACACCTTTTAATGAACGGATCACAGCCCAGAGTCCGGCCAGTATTATCGCCCATCTTAGAAATGAGTGTAGATGTAACATATCAAATTGAATTTAACCGGGGCAAAAATAGGTAAGACCTTCGAATATATTTGGTAATTCATAAAAATATTTGCTAATTTTGTTAGCATGGTACTAAATTATTTAGATTATGTCCATCGTCTGCCGCAACTTGAAATACCTGCGTAAACAAAAATCCTGGACGCAGCAGGAGTTTGCCGATAAATTAGGCATTAAACGTTCTTTGTTAGGTGCATATGAAGAAGAACGTGCAGAGCCCCGCACCGAGGTCCTCGAACAGGTAAGTGATATGTTCCGGGTTTCCATTGATGATCTTTTACGCCGCGACCTGGGTTCGCAGAAAGATAACTTCCTGGAAAAACGCCGCCAGTTGAAAATGGGCAACTCCCGCCAGGCTATCCAGTTCGTACCGGTAAAGGCTGCTGCAGGTTACCTGGCCGGTTACAATGATGAAGAGTTCATTGAAGAACTGAACACGTTTACTTTGCCGATGCTGGGAGCAGGCGATTACCGGGCTTTTGAAATAGCCGGGGATTCCATGCTTCCTGTAACGTCAGGATCTGTCATTGTCTGCCATAAGGTCGACGGCTGGGATGAAATAAAGAATAATGAAACCTACGTGGTGATCACTGCCCGGGAAGGTATCGTTTTTAAAAGGGTATTAAAGAACAGCCGTTCCAAATCCCGGATCACCCTGGCTTCAGACAATCCGCAATTTGAGCCCTACGGCGTGGAAATGGAAGATGTGCTGGAACTCTGGCAATCAGACGCCATTATTTCCAAGGCGGGGCAACAAAGCAGGATGAGCGTTAACCACCTTGCCGACATGGTAAACCACCTGCAAGACCAGGTTAGCCTCCTGAAAAAGAAACTGAAAGACTAGGTGGGGTTGCTCGCAAAGGGGCAAAGGGAGGCAAAGAGGCGTAAGTTATTGTTTAAGAGGCAAAGGACTATAAGTTATTGTTTAAGAAGCAAATGACTATAAGATATTAACTATAAGATATTATTTAAGGAGGCAAGGAAAGAAAATTCCCTTCCTTAATATTCTTCCTCCGCTCCTTAATTTTCTTACCTCACTTAAAAAAAATCTTTGCGCTCTCTGCCTTCTTTGCCCCTTTGCGTGAAACAATTTTGTTTTTCTGAAATGTTGTTGTATCTTTGCGTTCCTAAAAATAAGAGGCAAATATTATGTTGATAATTGATTCTAAAGATTGCGAAAACATAGACAAGGCGCTTAAAAAATATAAGAAAAAATTTGAGAAAGCACGCATCCTGCTGCAACTCAGATCTCGCCAGTCTTTCACCAAACCATCTGTTAAACGTCGTAACGAAGTGCTGAAGGCAGTTTACAAACAACAGTTGGCCTCTGGTAAATTCGATGCTTAATCTGTAAATCAGTCGCTGAACTGATTACAGCTCAAAATATTTGATGATTGTAAGGTTTTTTATAACTTTACAATCATCAATCTTTTTGTGTTGAACGAACCGTTATACTCCTTAGCTGAGCGCTTCCTTTCCTACATAGCGCTTGAAAAGCGATACTCCGCTCATACGGCTACCGCCTATCGCAACGATCTACTCCAATTATTTGATTATATATCTATCCACTATGGGGCTACCCCTGTGGAAGACATCAGCCATGTCATGATCCGCAGCTGGCTTGCTCAGTTGATGGATGATGCCGTAACTGCAAGAAGCGTCAACCGCAAGATCTCTACCCTTAAATCATTCTTTAAATACTGCATGCGCATGGGATTGCTGAAGCAATCGCCCATGACGAAGGTGATTTCACCTAAGGTAAAAAAGCGCCTGCCCGGTTTTATTGAAGAAAAGGGGATGCGCGCGTTGGAAGATAATGTAAGCCCGGTTTCTGTGACCAGCCTGCATATTTTCAACGACGACTTTGAAGGGCGCACCCATCGCCTGATCTTTGAGATCTTTTACCAGACAGGTATCCGTTTATCTGAGCTGATAGGGTTGGAGGAGTTTAAGATAGATAAGGGGAACAAGACTATTAAAGTACTAGGTAAAGGGAACAAAGAAAGGATCATTCCTGTAAGCGAGCGTTTATTATCGCAGATGGAGGCATATATGGAAGAAAAGAGGAGTGTCCTGGAAGAGATAGAACCATTGGTATTGCTGGTACACCCGGTTACCGGCCGGAGGTTATACCCTAAGTATGTGTACCTGATGGTACGGAAGTATTTAACGGAGCACCAGATCACGACATTAAAGAAGAAAAGTCCGCATGTGTTGCGGCATACTTTTGCGACGCATTTGACAAATAACGGGGCAAAACTGAATGCGGTCAAGGAATTATTAGGGCATGCAAATCTTTCAGCCACACAGGTTTATACGCACAATAGCATAGAGAAATTAAAGAAGGCATACAATCAGGCGCACCCCAAGGCATAACGCTTTAACAAAAAATTATGCGATAAAACCGCATTTCAAAGTAAAAGTGATTATATTAGTAGTAGACTTACTCACCTAAACAGAGAATGCCTATGACCTCAGTTTACTAACTGGAATCTAGATTGTTAAATATTTAAAAAATTAGTGCTATGAACGTACAAATTCAAACTGTGCATTTTGATGCTGACTCAAAATTGATAGATCACGTGAACAAAAAGATTCAGAAGCTAAACACCTTTTACGACAAGATAGTGAGTGTAGATGTTTTCCTGAAGTTGGATAATATAACGCATCAAATCAAAGATAAGATTGCCGAAATTAGAGTACGTATCCCTCGCCAAGATCTATTTGTAAAGCACGAGTCGAAATCTTTCGAGGAGTCATTTGATCTAGCATTTGACTCATTGGTTAACCAGGTAAAAAGAAAGAAGGAGAAGAAATTTCAATAATTTTCTAAAATAATTTTGGAAATATTAATCTCTTTGCTACCTTTGCCATCCCGATTCAAAAAGAGGGTTGGGAAAGGTAGCAAAGTTCTTTATGGTAGGGCGTTTTCGGGGAAGCAGGTAATTTTTTAAATATTTGTAAGAAACTGAAAAAAAGATTTTGAGAATTGAAAAATTCTCTTAATTTTGCGCTCTCTTTCAACGAGTTACTTATTAATTGAAAGAATGTTTTTTGAAAGATGCCAGCATAGCTCAGTTGGCCAGAGCTACTGATTTGTAATCAGTGGGTCGGGGGTTCGAATCCCTCTGCTGGCTCATCGATTTTGGATTTTTTGATGTCAGGTTTAGATTGATTTTCCGATTTAAATTCAGGTATAAAAAATTGAAATCAAGAAAAATGTTAGGGCAGGTTCCAGAGCGGCCAAATGGGGCGGACTGTAAATCCGCTGACTACGTCTTCATAGGTTCGAATCCTATCCTGCCCACCTCGACAGCGTGTTCCGCTTTTGCCCTTCGCAGAGGCGGAATATAACTGTGATGTAAGGTGAGTAATTCTTACATAAGATTAAAATACTCGGTTACAACAGCTTAAAAGCTCTTTTTTTATATTCTATAATTCTTTAAGTGGAAAGTTGCCAGGTGGTTTTCCGGATGCTTAGTGAATTAAAAATGCGGGAGTAGCTCAGTTGGTAGAGCGACAGCCTTCCAAGCTGTAGGTCGCGGGTTCGAGCCTCGTCTCCCGCTCGTATTTTTTTTTGATGCAATTTTCAAGCTGTTGTAGCTCAGGGGTAGAGCACTTCCTTGGTAAGGAAGAGGTCGAGAGTTCAATTCTCTTCAACAGCTCATTGAATTTTTAGAAGAAGAGTTGTAGTGACTATTTAATCGCCTCAACAGTCTCCATAAAATTCGAATTTCGGAATTCGAATTTATTAATTCCCACTCCGAAATTAAACTTAACGTTGTAGCTCAATGGAAGAGCGACCCTTTTTTATTTAGGGGAGGCCATGAGTTCAATTCTCATCAACGGTACAAGTTTGTAAAACCGTTTTTGTTAAAAACAACTATCAATACAATCTTTACAAACCATCTAAAAAGAAAATAAAATGGCAAAAGAAACCTTCAAGCGGGATAAACCCCACGTAAACATTGGTACCATCGGCCACGTGGATCATGGTAAAACTACTTTGACTGCTGCCATTACCACAATTTTGGCAAACAAAGGTCTGGCAGAGAAGAGAGGTTATGATGAGATCGATGCTGCTCCTGAAGAAAAAGAAAGAGGTATTACTATCAATACAGCTCACGTAGAGTATCAGACTGCAACTCGTCACTATGCTCACGTTGACTGTCCTGGTCACGCTGACTATGTGAAAAACATGATCACCGGTGCTGCGCAGATGGACGGTGCTATCCTCGTGGTGGCAGCTACAGATGGTCCTATGCCACAAACAAGAGAGCACATCCTCCTGGCTCGTCAGGTAGGTGTACCTCGTATCGTAGTGTTCATGAACAAAGTTGACCTGGTTGATGACGCTGAACTGTTAGAACTGGTTGAAATCGAAATCCGTGACCTGTTATCATCTAACGGTTTCGATGGCGATAACGTTCCTGTTATCCAAGGTTCTGCTACCGGCGCGCTGGCTGGCGATGCTAAATGGGTTGAACAGATCGAAAAACTGATGGATGCAGTTGATACTTACATTCCTCTGCCTCCACGTCCAGTTGATCAACCATTCCTGATGTCAGTTGAAGACGTATTCTCTATCACCGGTCGTGGTACTGTTGCTACCGGTCGTATCGAAAGAGGTCGTATTAAAGTAGGTGACAACGTGGAAATCGTTGGTCTGCAAGAAGAACCACTGAAATCTACTTGTACTGGCGTTGAAATGTTCAAAAAATTACTGGATGAAGGTGAAGCAGGTGATAACGCAGGTCTGTTGCTCCGCGGTATTGAGAAAACTCAAATCCGTCGTGGTATGGTTATCTGCCAACCTGGTACCATCACTCCACACACCGAATTCAAATGCGAAGTTTACGTACTGAGCAAAGAAGAAGGTGGTCGTCACACTCCGTTCTTCAACAAATACCGTCCTCAGTTCTACTTCCGTACTACTGACGTTACCGGTGAAGTTGAATTACCAGCTGGCGTAGAAATGGTTATGCCTGGTGATAACGTAACACTGACTGTAAAACTGATCCAACCAATCGCGATGGACAAAGGTCTGAAATTCGCGATCCGTGAAGGCGGTCGTACAGTAGGTGCTGGTCAGGTTACTGAAATCCTGAAGTAATCACTGAATAATATTCCAAGCCATTAGCTTTGGCTACTAAAATCAACTTTTATTATTATATTTGTTGATGCCTGAAAGCTAAGCTAATGGCTTCTTATACGGGTATGGTGCAACGGTAGCATACGGGTCTCCAAAACCTTTGATCTGGGTTCGAATCCTAGTACCCGTGCAGACTTAATAAAAAAAGACTTAAATGGTTGAATTGTTGTTATTCAAAATATGACAATCCAACCATTTTTAGGCTTTAAATCAATTGACCTTAATTAGTTAACTTTATATAATGAATAAGATCAGAAATTATTTCCGCGAGTCTTATCATGAATTGGTTTATAAAGTGTCTTGGCCTACCTGGCAAGAGCTCCAATCCTCTACCATGATCGTATTGATCGCTACTATATTCGTTACTGCTATGGTATGGGGTATGGATGCAGCTTCCAATTTTGTGTTAACTCACTATTACGAAATTTTCAAAAAATAAATAAATGGATGCAGCCAATATTCCTGCCCAGGAAACAAAGTGGTATGTACTCCGCGTTGTTAGTGGCAAGGAAAAGAAAGTGAAAGAATACCTGGATATTGAGGTACGCCGCTCCGACTGGGGTAACGTCATCACCCAAATCTTCCTCCCGGTAGAGAAAGTTTATAAAGTGCAAGCTGGTAAAAAAGTAATGCGCGAAAAAAACTTCTACCCTGGGTATGTAATGATAGAGGCTGTGGATGGCAAAATGACGGATGAAGTGATCCAGGCTATCCGTAACGTATCCGGTGTTATTCATTTCTTAGGAAAAGAAAAACCTATCGCCCTCCGTAAAGCCGAAGTAAATAAAATGCTCGGTAAAGTAGATGAACTCAGCGATCAGGGCCTCACAATGAGCGAACCATTCATCGTAGGCGAAACTATCAAGATCATCGACGGACCATTCAACGACTTTAACGGAGTGATCGAAGAAGTGATCGAAGATAAAAAGAAACTGAAAGTAACTGTAAAGATCTTCGGACGCGCTACCCCTGTAGAACTCAACTTCATGCAGGTAGAAAAATTAGCTTAAACCGATCTGAATATTATTGAAACCGTCTCTACTCCGTAGAGGCGGTTTTTTATTTGTACCATTTATGAAACGTATATTCCTAACCGTTACCTGCTTCCTTTACCTTGCCCTGGGCAATGCCCGGCAAACGGCCGCTACAACCCAATTCGATACCATTCCCGCCGCTGCCGCCAGCTCCGTAACCTCTATGGCCAACTGGTTGCAACAACACCACCAGGGCAACCAACGGCAAATACTGCAGTCGCTCTACGGCTGGATGGCCGAAAATATCCGCTATGATATGGTAAACACCTACCTGCCGGATTATTATAAAGACACCGCCGATGCCGTCAACAAAACGCTTAAAACTCATGTAGCCGTTTGCCAGGGATATGCATCCCTCTTTATGGAAGTGGCCAGGCAGGCCCATATTCCTGCCCAACTCGTGACCGGTTATACCTTCTCCCAAAACAAACTGGATAACAGCAGTCATGCATGGGTTGCCGTATTTACTGATAACCAGTGGCGGCTGGTCGACCCTACCTGGGGTAGCGGAGCCGTTATCAACGGTCATTATACCAAACGCCTGAACTGGAATTACTTCCTGGTGGCGCCGGAGCAGTTCATCAAACATCATGTGCCCTTCGATCCGCTTTTCCAGTTCCTGGATAACCCCTATACACATCCAGAGATCCTGAACGGGAAAACCGAAAAAAGACAGTTCGCCTATGGAGATACGCTCGCCTGGTTTAACCGGCTGTCGACCGTCGACAAAGCGGATAACGCCGCTGCCAGGATTGCCAGGTTTGGTGTTACCAACCAGCTGATCGGAGCGGAATTGCAGAACTTAAGAAACATCGTTAGTGTAGGAAGGCAAAATATGTTGGTAGATGAACATAACCGGCAAGCCTCCAGGATTAACAGTCTAAGCAGCCGTTTCAATGAAGTGGTTGGCTCCTACAACGAATATGTGGAATTCAAAAACAAGCTGTTTTCTCCTTCCAAACCCGACAACGATATCAGGGCCTGGGTGGATGAAATGTATAGCCGCTTATCGGATATTGATAAACAATTAAATGAAATTGTACCAAGTGATAACAATATCGCTACAAATATTGGAGAACTGAAAGCGGCGGAAAATGGGCTCAGGAAGAAAGTAGCGGAAGAGCAGGCGTTTGTGGACAGATATATCAAAACAGGTAAACTGTTCAGGAAAACCTTGTTTTACAAGTTTGGACGATAGCAGCTATAGTATAAATGATTTGAATTTTTTATTTTAGTCGATCGGGCGGGGAGCCCGCATAGAGTCATTCCCCCTATATCTTTGGTTTTTATGAAACAGTTGTTGGCTGTATTGATTGGAGTATTGCTGGGCGGCCAGGCAAGCGCCCAGGTGAAAGCTAAACCTGCGGCAGTAGCCATGCCGCAGATCCCTGCCAGTGAAACTACCTCCCCCGAGGCCATGGCCCGGTGGCTGAAAACACATACTGCAGGAAGTGTGGCCTTTCAGCGGGCCTTATTTAACTGGATGGCAACAAATATCGCTTATGACGCTGCCAACATGAACCGGCTGAACAGTTACCGCGATACGGCGGCGGCAGTATCGCGCACTCTCGCTACGAAGGTGGGACTGTATACTGATTATGCGGTCTTGTATACCCTGGTTTGCCGGGCCGGTGGAATCAATGCTGTTGTAGTAACAGGATATGCCTTGCAGAATGAGCTGATGATCCCTAATGGTTCCCATGATTGGGTTGCAGTAAAAGAAGGAGGTCAGTGGACGATCGTAGATCCCACCTGGGGCGCGGGGTATGTGGATAACGGGAAGTTTGTACAGCGTACGAACTGGAAATGGTTCCAGGCGCCGCCGCAGATGGCTGTTAAAACCCATATGCCTTATGACCCGATGTGGCAGTTTTCGGCACATCCACTCAGGCATGACGAATTAACTCCGCAGGGAATAGCGGCAGCGGCGAAGAGACCTGCCTTTGCGTATAACGACAGTATCAGGGTTTGGGCCAAACAGAGCCGGTTGCAGCGCTTGCAGGCGGCAGCAGCCAGGATCAGGCAATTTGGGGGGCCTGCGAACCCTTTTATAATGAGTGAACTGGAGTGGATGGACCAGACGATCAGTGTGCTGGCGTCGAACGAGGAGATAGAGCGGCATAACAGGAGCGTAGATGAATTTAACGAAGTGAACCGCAGCTATAGGGAGGTGGTGAGGTTGTTCAATGAATATGTGAATTTCAAGAACAGGCAGTTTACGCCGGAGATGAATGATCTGTCGTTGCGCCGGATGATCGACGGGGTGTCTGCCCGGTTGGGTGGCGTGATGAAATCGTTGACGGGATTGCTGCAGGTGGAAGCCGTCCGGGCAAATGCTTCGGAGTTGCATGATGCGGTGGCGGAACTGGAAAGCAGGGTAAAGACGGAGCAGTTATTTGTTGGAAAGTATATAAAGACGGAGAGGGGGAAACGGAAGCAATTATTTTCTGAATAATTTGTACCTTTGCAGACTTCCAATGGTAAGAAATTTTTCTGTGAAATGCAATAGTTTTGTAAAAAAATCCCTTTTCTACGCAAAAAGGATGCCCAAAATCAAATAGTTTTGGACAAATTCACATTAATATATACCTTTGCATCCCCTTTAAAAGGTTTTTTTAGTCCTTTTAGCTTTGGGAGCTTTCTACGTTGTAGGGAGCGTTAAACCAAAATAAATCAATAAACATGGCAAAAGAGATCGCAACGTACGTGAAATTGCAGGTGAAAGGCGGCCAGGCCAATCCTGCACCTCCAATTGGTCCCGCGCTGGGTTCCAAAGGTGTGAACATCATGGAGTTCTGCAAACAGTTCAATGCCCGTACCCAGGATAAAATGGGTAAAGTATTGCCTGTGTTGCTGACTGTTTACACTGACAAATCTTTCGACTTCGTAATCAAGACTCCTCCGGCTCCTGTACAGCTGTTGGAAGCTGCTAAAGTTCAAAGTGGTTCTAAAGAGCCTAACCGTAACAAGGTTGGTAAAGTAACCTGGGCTCAGGTTGAAGCAATTGCACAGGATAAGATGCCTGATCTGAACTGCTTCACTCTGAAAAGTGCGATGAGCATGGTTGCAGGTACTGCACGTAGCATGGGTCTTACTGTAGAAGGTAAAGCTCCTTGGGAAAACTAATTTTGTTTCACCCTGTTGAGGCAGGATCTTAAAAATCATTTTGAAAATGGCAACTAAAAAGAGAAAAGTAGCTGACGCTAAGGTGGACAAAAACAAGTCTTACAGCTTGAAAGAGGCGTCTACTTTGGTTAAAGATATTAACTGTACGAAATTCGACAGCTCTGTCGATTTACATATCCGCTTAGGCGTTGATCCTAAGAAAGCAGACCAGGCTATCCGTGGTTCCGTAACGCTTCCTCACGGTACTGGTAAAACTAAAAGGGTTTTAGTGCTTTGCACCCCTGATAAAGAAGCTGCTGCAAAAGAAGCAGGTGCTGACTTCGTTGGTTTGGATGAATTTATCCAGAAGATCGAAGCTGGCTGGACTGAAGTAGACGTAATCGTAGCTACTCCTGCTGTAATGCCGAAAATTGGTAAACTGGGTAAGATCTTAGGTCCTCGTAACCTGATGCCTAACCCTAAGACCGGTACTGTTACAAACGACGTTGCAGCTGCGGTAACTGAGGTTAAAGGTGGTAAGATCACTTTCAAGGTAGATAAAGCTGGTATCATCCACGCTTCTATCGGTCGTGTATCTTTCGCTGCTGATAAAATTGAGCAGAACTCTCTGGAACTGATCAATGCTATCATCAAGCTGAAACCATCTACTGCTAAAGGTACTTACCTCAAAGGTTTGTCTATGGCAAGCACTATGAGTCCTGGTATTGTTATCGATACTAAATCTGTTCAAAACTAATTGATCACGAGTTGTAGCCGTTATCTGTAAAGATGTGGCTTGCTACAAACGTTAAAACATGAATAAAGATCAAAAACAAGAAGTGATCGAACTGCTGAAAAGTAAGTTCTCTCAATACAGCAACTTTTACGTTACCAACACTGAGTCTCTGACTGTTGCACAGGTAAATAGCCTGAGGAAGACTTGCTTTGATAAGCAAGTGGAAATGAAGGTAGCTAAAAACACTTTGATTCGTAAGGCATTGGAAGCATTGGATAGTGAAAAGTATGCACCGGTTTTCGATAGCCTGCATGGTGTAACTGCCCTGATGTTTTCAGACAGTCCTAAAGAACCAGCTGTAATTATTTCTTCTTTCCGTAAAGACAACGGTAAATTAGAAAAACCAGTATTGAAAGCTGCTTTCGTAGCAGATGAGCTGTATGTTGGCGATGACCAGCTGGCTACACTGACAAAGATCAAAACCAAGAACGAACTCATTGGAGAAGTTATTGGTCTGTTGCAATCTCCTGCAAAACGCGTTATCGCTGCTTTGCTGGAAAAAGGCAAGAACGAAGGTGCTGCAGTGGCAGAAGCTCCGGCAGCAGAATAATTGGAAAGACCGTTTTTTTAACATCGGGATTTTTCCACAACACATTGGCTTCCAAGTCACAATATACATTTAACACATTACAAAAATTTATTAAAACATAAAAAAATGGCAGACGTAAAAGCATTAGCTGAACAATTAGTAGGTTTAACTGTTAAGGAAGTTCAGGAATTAGCAGATGTATTGAAAACTGAATACGGTATTGAACCAGCTGCTGCTGCAGTAGTTGTTGCTGCAGGTGGCGAAGGCGGTGGTGCTGCTGCTGAAGAAAAAACTGCATTCAACGTAGTCCTGAAATCTGCAGGTGCTTCTAAACTGAACGTTGTTAAGGTTGTAAAAGACCTGACTGGCCTTGGTCTGAAAGAAGCGAAAGAACTGGTTGACGGCGCTCCTAAAAATGTAAAAGAAGGAGTAAGCAAAGCTGAAGCTGAAGACCTGAAAGCTAAGCTGACTGAAGCTGGAGCTGAAGTTGAAATTCAGTAATTCTTTGCTTAAGTATACATCTTTTAAGGTCAAAAGTGCCCATTGCACTTTTGGCCTTATTCCCTTTGGGAAAGTGTCTTTTTCAGAGAGTCAAAATAGGGAATCACTAAGGAGTGACTTTGACAATGTGCAGAAGGCAAAAATATCAGGATGGTATTGACAAAGAAATCTTAATTTCCCTAATTCTTACAAGTCATATAACTGCTAACTTCGAATATGTCTCTAAAAAAAGCCCAAACAAACGAAAGAGTAAATTTTGGAAAGATCAAACAAATTACTGAGACACCGGATCTGTTGGCTATCCAAATCCAATCTTTCAAGGATTTCTTCCAATTAGAAACCACACCAGACAAGCGAAACAACGAAGGACTTTTTAAGGTATTTAAAGAGAACTTCCCGATTACTGATACCCGGAATATCTTTAATCTGGAATTCCTCGATTACTTTGTGGACCCCCCACGGTACACAATCGAGGAATGTATCGAGCGTGGGCTTACCTATTCAGTTCCATTAAAGGCGAAACTTCGCCTGAGCTGTAACGATGAGGAGCATGTGGATTTCCAGACAATTGTTCAGGATGTGTTCCTCGGAAACATCCCGTACATGACTCCAAGAGGTACTTTCGTTATCAATGGAGCTGAGCGTGTAGTTGTTTCTCAGCTGCATCGTTCTCCTGGTGTTTTCTTTGGCCAATCCGTACATCCGAACGGTACCAAGATCTACTCCGCAAGAGTAATACCGTTCAAGGGCGCGTGGATGGAGTTTGCAACCGACATCAACAACGTGATGTACGCGTACATCGACCGTAAGAAAAAATTCCCGGTTACCACCCTGTTACGTGCTATCGGGTACGAAACAGATAAGGATATTCTTCAGCTGTTCGGAATGGCAGATGAAGTAAAAGCAGACAAGAAAAGTCTGGAAAAATATGCCGGCAAAAAGCTGGCTGCCCGCGTGTTAAGAAGCTGGGTGGAAGACTTTGTGGATGAAGATACCGGTGAGGTGGTGAGTATCGAGCGTAACGAAATCATGCTCGAACGTGATAGCATCCTGGACGAAGAAAGCATCGAAACCATCGTAGACATGGGCCTGAAGAGTGTTTTCGTTCAGAAGGAAGAGGTAAGTGGTGATTTTTCCATCATCTACAACACATTAAATAAGGATACATCTAACTCCGAGCTGGAAGCCGTTCAGCACATCTACCGCCAACTGCGCGGTGCCGATGCGCCGGATGATGAAACCGCAAGGGGTATCATCGATAAATTATTCTTCTCCGACAAACGTTACGACCTCGGAGATGTTGGTCGTTATAAGATCAACAGAAAATTAGGTCTGTCTACACCTTTGGATATGAAGGTGCTGACAAAAGACGATATTATCTCCATCATCAAATACCTGGTACAACTGACTAACGGTAAAGCCGAGATCGATGACATCGATCACCTCTCTAACCGTAGGGTACGTACCGTGGGTGAGCAGTTATATGCTCAGTTTGGTGTTGGTCTTGCACGTATGGCCCGTACCATCCGTGAAAGAATGAACGTTCGTGATAACGAGGTGTTCACACCGGTAGACCTGATCAATGCAAGAACCCTTTCTTCCGTGATCAACTCCTTCTTCGGTACCTCCCAGTTATCACAGTTCCTGGATCAGACTAACCCACTGTCTGAAATCACTCACAAACGCCGTATCTCGGCTCTCGGACCCGGCGGTTTAAGCCGTGAAAGAGCAGGCTTCGAGGTGCGTGACGTACACTACAGCCACTATGGCCGTTTGTGTACCATCGAAACACCGGAAGGTCCAAACATCGGTCTGATCTCTACTCTTTGCGTTCACGCGAAAGTAAACGAGATGGGCTTCATCGAAACTCCATACCGCAAAGTGGATGATGGAAAAGTAGATATGAATAAAGTGGAGTTCCTGAGCGCTGAAGAAGAAGATTCCGTGAAGATCGCACAGGCTAACGCACCACTGGACGAGAAAGGACATTTCCTGAACGAAAAAGTAAAATCCCGCGAAACCGGTGACTTCCCGATCCTCGACAGGGATGAAGTGGAATTCATGGACGTTGCGCCTAACCAGATCGTAGGTTTGAGTGCTTCACTGATTCCGTTCCTGGAACATGATGACGCCAACCGTGCGCTGATGGGATCAAACATGCAACGTCAGGCCGTGCCACTGCTGAATCCGGAAGTACCTATCGTAGGTACCGGCCTGGAAGGCAAGGCAGCCCGCGACTCTCGTCTGCAGATCACTGCCGATGGAAATGGCGTAGTTGAATTCGTAGATGCCAACGAGATCCATGTTCGTTATGAGCGCGATGAAATGCAAAAACTGGTTAGCTTCGAAGATGACCTGGTAGTATATACCCTCACCAAATTCGTTAAAACCAACCAAAGCACCTGTATCAACCTGCGTCCTTGCGTGAAGAAAGGACAACGCGTACAGTTCGGCGACTTCCTCACCGAAGGTTATGCAACCCGCGGTGGTGAACTGGCCCTGGGACGTAACCTGAAAGTTGCGTTCATGCCTTGGAAAGGTTACAACTTTGAGGATGCGATCGTGATCTCTGAACGTGTTGCACGTGAAGACCTGTTCACTTCTATCCACATCGATGAATACGAACTGGAAGTACGTGATACTAAACTGGGTGAAGAAGAACTGACACCGGATATTCCTAACGTAAGTGAAGAGGCTACCAAAGACCTCGACCAGAACGGTATTATCCGTGTTGGCGCTCACATTAAAGAAGGTGATATCCTCATAGGTAAGATCACTCCGCGTGGTGAATCCGATCCTTCTCCTGAAGAAAAACTCCTGAGAGCGATCTTCGGTGATAAAGCATCTGATGCGAAAGACGCTTCTTTGAAAGCACCTCCATCTACAGAAGGTGTGGTGATCGATAAGAAACTGTTCAGCCGCGCGAAAAAAGATAAAAATTCTAAAACCCGCGAGAAAGCAGCAATTGAGAAACTGGAAAAGATCCACCAGAAGAATGCAGAAGACCTGCTGGAAGTGCTGATGAGCAAATTGTTGGTATTACTGAAAGATAAAACTTCTCAGGGCGTTACCAATACTTACGGTGAAGTACTGATCTCCAAAGGCTCTAAGTTCTCTCAAAAGAACCTGGTGAACATCGATTTCATGAACGTGAACCCACTTGGCTGGACAACAGACGAAGTGACCAACGATCAGATCAATACGCTGTTACACAACTATAACATCAAATACAACGAAGAACTCGGACGTTACAAACGCGAGAAGTTCAACATCTCCATCGGAGATGAACTGCCAGCCGGTGTATTGAAACTTGCAAAAGTTTACCTGGCCAGCAAACGTAAGTTGAAAGTTGGTGATAAAATGGCGGGTCGTCACGGTAACAAGGGTATCGTTGCCAAAATCGTAAGGGACGAAGATATGCCGTTCCTGGAAGATGGTACGCCGCTGGATATCGTGTTGAACCCACTCGGGGTACCTTCCCGTATGAACCTCGGACAGATCTACGAAACCGTATTAGGTTGGGCAGGTCTGAAACTGGGAGTACGCTTTGCTACACCGATCTTTGACGGTGCTACTACTGAAGAAATCGCCGCATATATCAACGAGGCTGGTTTGCCAAGCTTCGGTCACGCTTACCTGTATGATGGTGAAACGGGCGACCGCTTCCACCAGAAAGCAACCGTAGGTGTTATCTATATGCTGAAACTGAGCCACATGGTGGATGATAAGATGCACGCCCGTTCTATCGGACCATACAGCCTTATTACCCAACAACCATTGGGTGGTAAAGCCCAGTTCGGTGGTCAGCGTTTTGGTGAGATGGAAGTATGGGCACTGGAAGCATATGGTGCATCCAATATCCTGCAAGAGCTGCTTACAATTAAATCCGATGATATCGTAGGTCGTGCCAAAGCTTATGAATCAATTGTGAAAGGAGACAACATACCGAAAGCCGGTGTACCTGAATCCTTCAACGTATTGATCCATGAATTGCGTGGTCTGGGTCTGGATCTGAAATTTGATTAATCTATTGGCTATCCGTTCCTCTCAGGAGCGGATAGCTTACTCAATTTTCAGTAAACGAATTTTGCCACTAGCTAACAACTAACGGCTAACCGCTTAAAGCTAATTACAGATGGCTATCAAAAAAGAAAATCGTCCTAAATCAAATTTTAACAGCATTACCATTAGTCTGGCTTCTCCCGATACTATTCTGGAGCGTTCATACGGTGAGGTGCTGAAACCTGAAACTATCAACTACCGTACTTATAAACCGGAACGTGATGGTTTGTTCTGCGAAAGGATCTTCGGTCCTGTAAAGGATTATGAGTGCTATTGCGGTAAATACAAACGTATCCGTTATAAAGGCATAGTGTGCGACCGCTGCGGTGTTGAAGTAACAGAAAAGAAAGTACGCCGTGAAAGAATGGGACACATTCGTTTAGTGGTTCCTGTTGTTCACATCTGGTACTTTAAATCACTCCCTAATAAAATTGGTTACCTGCTTGGCATGTCTTCCAAGAAATTGGAAACAATCATCTACTATGAAAGATATGTAATAATCCAGCCAGGTATGAAACAGGAAAAAGGTCTGAACTACGGTGACTTGCTCACTGAAGAAGAATACCTGGATATCCTGGATACTTTACCAAAAGACAATCAACTGTTACCGGATGAAGATCCTAACAAGTTCATTGCCAGGATGGGTGCTGAAGCAGTTGAAATGATGCTGGCCCGTATTGACCTGGACAGCTTGTCTTATCAGCTGCGTAACCAGGCTGCTACCGAAACTTCTCAACAACGTAAAGCTGAGGCTTTAAAACGCCTGAGCGTTGTGGAAGCTTTCCGTGAAGCCAATAGCCGCGTAGAAAACCGTCCTGAATGGATGGTAATGCAATATATCCCTGTTGTTCCGCCTGAACTGCGTCCGTTAGTTCCGTTGGATGGTGGTCGTTTCGCGTCTTCCGACCTGAACGATCTTTACCGCAGGGTAATTATCCGTAACAACCGTCTGAAACGTCTGATTGAAATCAAGGCGCCTGAAGTGATCCTCCGTAACGAAAAACGTATGTTGCAGGAAGCGGTGGATTCCCTGTTCGACAACTCCCGTAAATCCAACGCGGTAAAAGCGGAAGGTGGTCGCGCCCTGAAATCTCTCTCCGATGTACTGAAAGGTAAACAAGGCCGTTTCCGTCAGAACCTCCTCGGTAAACGTGTTGACTACTCCGGTCGTTCCGTAATCGTAGTAGGTCCTGAACTGAAACTGCACGAATGTGGTTTGCCAAAAGATATGGCTGCAGAGCTGTTCAAACCATTTATCATTCGTAAACTGATCGAAAGAGGTATCGTTAAAACCGTGAAATCAGCTAAAAAGCTGGTAGACCGGAAAGAAGCGGTAGTTTGGGATATCCTTGAAAACGTGCTGAAAGGTCACCCGGTTCTCTTAAACCGTGCTCCGACCCTTCACCGTTTGTCTATCCAGGCTTTCCAGCCTAAACTGGTAGAAGGTAAAGCCATCCAGTTGCACCCGCTCGTATGTTCTGCGTTCAACGCCGACTTCGATGGTGACCAGATGGCGGTACACGTGCCATTGAGCAACGCTGCAATCCTGGAAGCCCAACTGTTAATGCTGTCTTCTCATAACATCCTGAACCCACAAAACGGTACACCTATTACCCTGCCATCTCAGGACATGGTACTCGGTCTGTATTATATCACCAAGGGTAAGAAAACCCAGGGCGATGTGGTGGTAAGAGGAGAAGGTAAAGCATTCTACTCTGCTGAAGAAGTGATCATTGCGTTGAATGAAGATCGTATCGATCTGCATGCTCACATCCGTGTAAAAACAAATGTGAGAAATGCGGCTGGTCAGCTGGAAAACAAACTGATAGAAACAACTGTAGGCCGCGTACTGTTCAACCAGTTCGTACCTAAGGAAGCCGGTTATGTGAACGCATTGCTGACTAAAAAGTCGCTGCGTGAGATCATCGGTGATATCATTAAATACACTGACATCCCTAAAACTGCGAAGTTCCTGGATGATATCAAACAATTAGGATTCCGTATGGCGTTCCGTGGTGGTCTGTCGTTCAACATCAACGACCTGATCATCCCAGAAGTTAAACAGGATATGATTGATTCAGCATCCAGCGAAGTAGAAGAAGTTTGGGATAACTATAACATGGGTCTGATCACCAACAACGAGCGTTACAACCAGATCATCGATATCTGGAGCCGTGTGGATACCAAGGTGACAGAAACCCTGATCCGCGAACTGGCAGCAGATAAACAAGGTTTCAACTCTGTTTATATGATGCTTGATTCCGGCGCCCGTGGTTCTAAACAACAGATCAAACAGCTGGCTGGTATCAGGGGTCTGATGGCTAAGCCTCGTAAGAGTGGTTCTACCGGTTCCGAGATCATCGAAAACCCGGTATTGTCCAACTTTAAAGATGGTCTGAACGTATTGGAATACTTCATTTCTACGCACGGTGCCCGTAAAGGTCTTGCGGATACTGCGTTGAAAACAGCGGATGCGGGTTACCTGACCCGTAGGCTGGTAGATGTGGCACAGGACGTGGTGATCAATGAAGAAGACTGCGGTACACTGCGTGGTATTGCAACTGCTGCATTGAAAGATAATGAAGAAGTAATTGAAACACTGTACGACAGAATCCTGGGACGTACTTCCCTGCACGATGTATTCGATCCGCAAACAGACGAATTACTGGTTGCTGCAGGCGAGGAAATCACAGAAGATATTGCTCACAGGATTGAAGCCAGCGCTATCGAAACTGTTGAGATCCGTTCTGTATTAACCTGCGAAAGCCGTAGAGGCGTGTGCGTGAAATGTTACGGTAAAAACCTCGCGAGCGGTTACACTGCTCAGAAAGGCGACGCTGTAGGTATCATCGCTGCACAGTCCATCGGTGAGCCTGGTACACAGTTGACATTACGTACCTTCCACGTGGGTGGTGTTGCCGGTTCTACTTCAGTTGAATCTGGCCTCTCCGCTAAATTCGATGGTACTGTTCAATTCGATGGCTTGCGTACTACAACCTACGAAAACAACGAAGGCGATAAAGTACAGGTGGTTATCGGACGTACCGGTGAATTGCGTATCATGGATGTGAAGAACGACCGCTTGCTGGTAACTAACAACATCCCTTACGGTTCTACATTACTGGTGAAAGATGGTCAGAAGGTTACCAAAGGCGAAATGCTTTGTACCTGGGATCCATTCAACGCCGTTATCGTATCAGAAATCCCGGGTTCTATCCGTTTCGACAACATCATTGAAGGTATTACCTTCCGTGAAGAGGCGGACGAACAAACCGGTCACCGTGAGAAAGTGGTAATTGAAACCAAAGACAAGAACAAGATCCCATCTATCTATGTAGATGGTAATAAAGAAGTGAAATCTTACAACTTACCGGTAGGTTCTCACATCGTTATCTCTGAAGGCGATAACGTAAGAGCCGGCCAGGTAATCGTTAAGATCCCTCGCGTAATCGGTAAACTCCGGGACATCACGGGTGGTTTGCCACGTGTAACCGAGCTGTTTGAAGCACGTAACCCAAGCAACCCTGCTATCGTTTCTGAAATCGACGGTGTGGTAGCATTTGGCAACATCAAACGTGGTAACCGTGAAATCATCATCGAAAGCCGTGAAGGTCAGGTGAAGAAATACCTGGTGCCATTGACCCGCCACATCCTGGTTCAGGACGGCGACTTCGTGAAAGCAGGTACAGCGCTGTCCGACGGTTCTATCACCCCTGCCGATATCCTCTCTATCAAAGGTCCGTTTGCCGTACAGGAATACCTGGTAAATGAGATCCAGGAGGTATACCGCTTACAGGGTGTGAAGATCAACGATAAACACATCGAAGTGATCGTTCGCCAGATGATGCGTAAAGTAAACATCGAAGATCCGGGAGATACCCGCTTCCTGGAAGGAGATACCGAAGACAGGTTCGACTTCTTCGAAGAGAACGATATGATCTTTGATAAGAAAGTAGTTACCGATGCAGGAGATTCTACTAACCTGAAAGCCGGTCAGATCGTGACCCTCCGCCAGGTACGTGAAGAAAACTCCCTGTTACGTCGTGCAGATAAAAAACTGGTAGAATACCGCGATGCACAACCGGCTACATCCAGCCCGCTGCTGCAAGGTATTACCAAAGCCTCTCTGGGTACCCGGAGCTGGATCTCTGCCGCTTCGTTCCAGGAAACTACTAAAGTACTGTCACAAGCCGCTATCAACGGTAAAACCGATGATATGATGGGACTGAAGGAGAACGTGATCACAGGTCACCTGATCCCTGCCGGTACTGGTTTACGTGAATTCGAAAACATGATCGTTGGTTCTAAAGAAGAATACGACATCCTGGCTTCCTCTAAGGAAGTATTCCAATTCGACGAAGAGGAGTAGTGGTTGCCCGCAAAGCAGTTTCCCGCAAAGCGGCATAAGAAGCAAAGAAGCAAAGGTTTAAAAGACCAGAGCGAATTATAACAGAGCAAAGGCTGTATGAAAGGATTTATTCTTTTATATAGCCTTTGCTCTTTTCTTTTCATTCCATATAAAATAAATATTCTTTGCCTCTCTGCTTCTTATGCCGCTTTGCGGGAAACTGCTTTGCGGGAAACTGCCGCTTTGTAGGAAATTTGCTCCTTCGCGCACAACTTGTTACATTTGAACCCGTAAAACATTTGGGGTTTCATGAAGTATCTGCTTATTTCGATAATCGCCGGGTTGATCTTCCTGGGCGCCTGCAAAAAGGATAGCGACAGCGCGGTGCCCGACACACATTCCAACTTTATGTTTGTGAATGCGGTGCCAGGAAACGATGCATTTACAGTAAGACTGGATACTATGGAAATCGGTACGCTGAAATACGGAGAAAATTCTGGATATAAGACCTACCGTGCGCAGAAGTATAACGTAACCATTACTTCCAGCCTGAATCCGAATGTGGTGCTCTACAACCAGGAGCTGTTCCTTAGAAATAACAGGTATTATTCCGCTTACCTGGGAGCCGATAGTACAAACAGGGGACTTTGGCTTTTCCTGCTGGAAGATGACCTGAGCCCAACCCCGGAAAAAGAAGCCCGGTTCAGGGTAATCGATTTCAGCCAGGGAGTAATGGATAACAGGGCAACTGCTGCGCTGGATGTAGTTTCAGATCCTATTCAACGCTTTTTCCGTGGATTGACGGCGCCTTCCTATACCGCCTATGCACGGGTATACGGCGACAGCGCCTATGTGTTAAGCCTCAAGCTGAGGGATTCTTCCAAAGTATTAAAAACAGTTCCTTTCCCGACAAAGTCAGGAAAAACCTATACGCTGATCACTACCGGTTATCCTACAGATCCCGCGAGGTTCAATACGATAACCATACAGCATAACTAACGTTTACCCACCCACTGATAGTAAAATATAATGCGGTTTTCCGGCTTCCACCCGGGAAATCCGTCCCTATTTGATCACTAAACGAAGTAACATGAACAATTGCAAAAAAATTTTCCTGGCAGCGGGTATTTCATTGGTAGGTTTAAATTCCACTCAGGCGCAAATGGCAGCATCTCCTTACCTTAACGACTATACGGTACCGCTGAATAAAAAGAGTGCGGTCATCAGCCCTGTGTACAACAGGAACGGGCAAATAGCCAAAGCCGTATTGCTGGAAGATCCGTCAGGATTGTTCACTATCAGCAAAGGAAACTTGAAGCTTAAGAAGAAGACGGAGATCCGGGAAGGCGGAACATTTGCGTACCCCGTGAAAGTACAGGTAGATGCTGACACGGTTTCCTGGTTGCTGGTAGCCGACCAGTTCATTAAAAACAAAGTGGTAGCTCACCGGGGCGCCTGGAAGAACCACGAAGGCAGCCAGAATAGCATCACCTCCCTGAAAGATGCTATACGGATAGGTTGCGAAGGATCGGAGTTTGATGTATGGCTGTCGTCCGACGGTCACCCGGTTATTTCGCACGACCCCAGCATAGGCGGAAAAAAAGTGGAAACTACCACGCTGGCTGAGTTGCAGGCGGTTCAGTTAAAGAACGGCGACAGGGTGCCTACCCTGGAAGAATATATCGCCACGGCAATGGAGCAGCCTAAAACCCGTTTGGTGCTGGAGTTGAAGCCTTCTGCAACCGGCAGGGGAGAGGAGCTGGCAACTAAATGTGTTCAAACGGTACAGGCAAAAAAAGCGCAGGCCTGGATGTTCTATATCAGCTTCGATTATAACATCTGCAAGAAAGTAAAAGAGCTGGACCCGGCAGCGAAGATCGCTTACCTGAACGGCGATAAAACGCCGGAGCAGTTGAAGGCCGACGGCATCTGGGGGCTTGATTACAACCAGAATGAATTCACTAAAAAGCCGGAACTGATCAAAGATGCGAAGAAGAGCGGGATCACCGTGAACGTCTGGACAGTGAATACCGCCTCGCTGATGGACGACTTCCTGAAGCAGGGTGCAGACTATATCACTACAGACGAACCTGAGATCTTACTGGAAAAAGTGAAAAAATAGATCGTTAAATCCTAGCTAAAATAATGGCCTCAATATTTGGAAATCCACTAAAAACCTTATTTTAGCCGTTCCATTTAATTTAATGTACTAAAAGAAAGCAAATCCATCTAATAACATGCGCACTCGTAAACAATTAGTGACAACAGGATTTTTAGCGGTATTAGCAGCCGGGTTAGTGATGTCCTGCCAGAACAAGACAGGAGGTAATAATAACGCTACAGCTCCTACTTCTAATGCAACCAACAATACTACGTCTGCCCAGGGCGGTTTTAAAATTGCCTACGTTGATCTGGATTCGCTGGAAGCGCATTTTGAGTATTTTAAAGAGAAAAGAGGTATCCTGGAGCAAAAGCAGGTGCAGATGGATAACCAATTGAAAGGTAAGGCCCGCGCCTTGCAAAGTGAGTATGAAGATCTGCAACGCAGGGCCAGTACCCTGACCCAGGAGCAGGGAGAAGCAGCTCAACGCAGCCTGATGACGAAGCAGCAGCAATTGGAGCAGGAGGCGCAGAGCCTTCGTGCAGCCTATGCAGAGCAGGAAACTAAATTTAACGAAGAATTGCAGAAGAAGCTGGACGATTTCCTGAAAGCTTTCAACCACGATAAGCGTTTTGCGTATATCTTCTCTTACCGTACTGCTGCCAGCAATATCCTGTATAAGGATGAAGCGTATGATATTACTGCTGAAGTAATTAAGGGAATGAATGACAATGGTGCGGGTTCGGCTAAATAATAACCTGAAAAATCCAGCAAAAATTTTCTACCTTATAGTCCCGGTTCCTTTCTGAGCCGGGATTTTTTTTAAAACCACCATATGGAAATCAACCAATCGTCTAATTCGTTTAAACCTACACTTGGTTTGCTGGATGCTACCATGATCGTTTCCGGATCTATGATAGGTTCCGGTATTTTTATCGTTACAGCAGAAATTGCCCAGAAAGTTGGCGGTGCAGGATGGATCACGTTGATGTGGGTGCTGGCCGGGGTAGTTACATTAATTGCCGCTTTGAGCTATGGAGAATTATCGGGGATGTATCCCAAAGCCGGCGGTCAATACGTTTACCTGCGGGAAGCTTACAATCCTTTTGTAGCCTTTTTATTCGGGTGGACACAGTTCGGCGTTATCCAGACGGGAACAATTGCGGCAGTGGCAGTGGCATTTGCAAAGTTCACAGCTTATCTTATTCCTTCATTCAGTGAAAACAATATTTTATTCCAGGCAGGAACAGTCTTTAAGATATCGGCTGCCCAGATAGTGGCTATCATTTCCATCATCGTTCTTACACTTATTAACACGCGGGGAGTGCATCGCGGGAAGATCATACAAACAGTTTTCACCCTGGCCAAACTGCTTTCGTTATTCGGGCTGATCATCTTTGGTTTCCTGTTAGGCGCCAAACATGAAATATGGGCTGCCAACTGGCAGGACCCATGGGTAGCCAGCGCTTTAAACAAGGATACCGGAGACGTGATCACCAGCGGGTTAACGGGATTGGCGCTGATGGGGGCTATTGCGGTAGCAATGAAAGGATCATTGTTCAGCAGCGACGCGTGGAATAATGTGACGTTTATTGCCGGCGAAATCAAGAACCCTGCAAAGAACATTGGCAGATCTTTGTTCCTGGGAACGCTGATCGTTACTATCATCTATGTTAGCTGCAATCTTATGTACCTTTCGGTACTGCCGATTAAGGAAATTGCATCGGCTCCCAATGAAAGGGTAGGCGTGGCGGCTGCCGCCAATATCTTTGGCCCTGCCGGCGCTATTATCATTGCCGTAATGATCATGATCTCAACATTTGGTTGCAATAACGGCTTGATCTTATCCGGTGCGCGCATTTACTATACTATGGCGCAGGACGGATTATTCTTTAAAGGCGCCGGCAAGTTGAACGCTTACAGCGTACCGGAAAAAGGGTTGTGGATACAATGCCTCTGGGCTTCGCTGCTTTGTCTTTCCGGCAGGTATGGAGATCTGTTGGCATTAGTAATATTTGGCGTGTTGATATTTTATGTGCTAACAATCGCAGGCGTATTTATTTTAAGGAAGAAAAAACCGGAAGTGGAAAGGCCATATAAAGCATTCGGATACCCTGTATTGCCTATGCTGTATATCATTGTAGCCCTGGCCCTTGCCTTCCTGTTGCTGATTTTTGAAAGCAAGTATACAGTGCCGGGATTAGGTATAATTTTATTGGGAGTGCCGCTTTATTACCTGGCGATGTCGACCACCGGTAAGGCTAAAAAATAGGCCCACTGGACAAGATGACGGCATAATTCCCACAAACGTTGTATTAAAAATGATGCTCACTGCTAAGTATATTGCAGTGGGCATTTTTAATTTGCATTAAGACGCTGAACGAAGAAAAGTGTCCAGATTTTTAAACCCTGATTTAGAAAACCCGGTATTGAATTATTAAAAGGTATTGTCAACGTTAGCTAAGGAAGCCCGTGATCCGGCGTGGCAAGAGGCCATAGGTAATGAATAATAAACGTCTGTGATTGGCCCTGTAATTTGTGACCTTGGATTTGTTAACGATACAGCTTAATTATCAAGGAACCCTCAACACTATAGCCATTTAGAGAGACTGATGATTATTCTGCAAAAAAGACACGACAATCAAAACTTCAAACCAAAACGACAATCAAAACATTAAAATATTATTTACCAACAATTGGTGTTAAAATGACATCTTTTTAGGGGTAAAAGGACTTAGGTGGTATTACCTTGACGGAATTTCGACCAAGATAACCATTAAAAGCCTTCACGATTTGCATTCTCGAACATTCACATGACAATCTTTTACAATAAGCGTATGGTTTCTACCATACGCTTTTTTATTACTTTTGCGGCATGTTTACACAATTGTGCAATAAGATATTCAACGAAAGCATAGCCGATTATCATCAGTATGATGATGTGAACAGGCTTATCTCCAATCCCTATGAAAAAAGCAGCATAGAACACCTGCTATACCTGAAAAACTGGATAGATACCGTCCAATGGCACCTGGAAGATATTATCCGGAATCCGCAGATCGACCCGGTAGAAGCCCTGGGGATCAAAAGATGGATCGACCGTTCCAACCAGGAGCGTACCGATGTGGTAGAGTATATAGATAGTTATTTCCTGGAAAAGTACAAGACTGTGGTACCGGCGGCAAATGCCAGTATCAATACCGAAAGTCCCGCCTGGGCAATAGACCGTTTATCCATCCTGGCATTGAAGATCTATCACATGCAGGAAGAGGTGAACAGGACAGACGCCAGCGAAGAGCACCGCCAGGCCTGCCAGCGTAAACTGAACGTATTGCAGGAGCAACAGCGCGACCTCAGCGCCGCTATCGAAGAATTATTGTCGGATATTGCTGCAGGAAAGAAGTTCATGAAGGTTTACAAACAGATGAAAATGTACAACGATCCTTCCCTCAACCCTGTTCTTTATAAAAACGAGCAATAAAAATTCTTATTCTTGGCTCATACCAACACTATACTAGTCACACGTTTATCGGCAATGGGAGATGTTGCCATGACCATTCCCGTTATGAAACAGGTATTGGCCGACAACCCCGGGCTGCAGATCATATTTGTGACGAACAAGAACTGGGGCGCATTATGTGCCGGTATTCCCGGCCTTACCTTCCATCCTGCCGATGTAAAAGGGATTCATAAAGGCGTACCGGGTTTATACAGGTTATTCAGGGAGCTGAAAAAAGCCTACAGCATTACAGCCGTTGCAGACCTACATAACGTACTCCGTTCAAAGATCTTAAGAACCTTTTTCAGGTTAACAGGTACTCCTGTTGCGTTTATTGATAAAGGGAGAGCGGAGAAAAAGGCCCTCACACGAAAGGAGGATAAGATACTGCGCCAGCTGACCACCACAATTGAACGCTACGCGACCGTGTTCCGCCAGTTGGGACTGCGTTGCGAAATGGGCAATAAACCGGTATTTGAGCCCCGTAAATTGCCTGAAACGGCCCAGCAGGTACTTGGGTCCCGGAATGGCAAAAAATGGATAGGATTGGCTCCTTTTGCTACTTACCAGGAGAAAATGTACCCGTTGGACAAAACGGAGCAGGTATTGGGCATGCTGGTTCAAGACCCGGGGGTAGAAGTTTTACTGATGGGAGGAGGAAAGACGGAGGTGGAGCAATTGACAGCAATGGCAGCAAAATTCCCCGGCGCCAAGGTAATAGCCGGTCGTTTTTCCCTGCCTGAAGAACTGTCCATCATCAGCCAGCTCGATGTAATGATCAGCATGGATTCGGCCAATATGCACCTGGCATCGTTGTTCGGGGTGCCTGTGGTATCTGTATGGGGCGCTACGCATCCTTACGCAGGTTTTATGGGCTATGGACAGGGGGAGGAACTGGCTGTCCAGGTAACAGACCTCGGATGCAGGCCATGTTCGGTATTTGGAAATAAGCCCTGTTTCAGGGGCGATCATGCCTGTATGCAATGGATACAACCAGCGCAGATAACAGCAAAAGTAAAAGAAGTGATCTCTTAAATCCTTTATGGGAGAAGGATTACAGGGAATGCACAAAAAAAGTTGCAAAGTTTTTTTGTAGAATTGAAAAAAAATATACTTTTGCGATCCAATTTGCCCAATAGTATAATGGTAGTACGACAGATTTTGGTTCTGTTTGTCTAGGTTCGAATCCTGGTTGGGCAACAAGCCGAAGGCCTTGTAATAAAGGACTTCGGCTTTTTTGTTTTCTTACAATAGATAGTAAAATCTCACTCATACCGTTAGTCAATATCCCCAAAATATCGCTTGCCAGGGAACATATATCAGGAGCAGGCTTTTCATATGTTCGGTTTCAATGGAGAACTGTCCGGTTTTGAACGCTGCCGGAATTATAGTATATTGATAATCAATACCTCTTATCTCTGGTATCCATTTGGTTTTCAAAGAGAAAAAGTTTTTACATGCTTAGAAGCTATATCAGATCAGCATGGCGCAGCTGCCGCTCCAACCCGGGGTATACATCCCTCAATGTTATCGGGCTGGCAATTGGCATGACCGTTTCCCTGGTAATAGGATTGTGGGCTTATTACCAGTATTCTTACGATAAATTTATTCCAAACTACCAGCATATTTCCCAGTTAAAGATCAACTTCTTCAGCAATGGAGGAAAATTGGACAACATGGCTTATGTATCCATTCCCCTTGCAGAAGCCATGAAGAAAGATATTCCGGGTGTTGAAAAAGTGGCGTTAGCAGACCCGTTTTCACCCAGGGGATTGAGTGTGGGAGATAAGAAGATGATCATGACCGGAGCTGCAACAGAACCGGCTTTTTTAGATATTTTCAAATACCCGGTGATCAGCGGAGGTAAAGGAATGCTGGATGATCCCAACAGTATTGTGTTAACTGAGTCGGCAGCCAAAGCGCTTTTCGGGAATGAAGACCCGATCAATAAAACGGTAAAGCTGGAAAATGAACTGGAACTGAGGGTGACAGGTGTGCTGGCCGATATTCCCGGCAATTCATCAATACAATTTCAATTCCTCTTTCCTTTCAGGGCCTGGGAGTTACATAATGAATGGATTCAGAAAGCAAGGAGTGCCTGGAGCAACAACTCCTTCTTCTGTTTTATGCAGTTAACGCCGGGCGCCGATTTCAAAGCAATAACAGGCAAGGCTGACGCAATACTTAAAACAGCGATGGGCGACGGACACCTGATGACGATGATACACCCGCTTTCGCAATGGCATCTTTACGACCGCATAACTAACGGCAAAGTAGACGGTGGATTTATTTCCTATGTAAGGATGTTCATGGTGATAGGATTGTTGATATTGATCATTGCCTGTATCAATTTCGTGAACCTTTCTACTGCGCAGGCAGATAAACGGGCGAAGGAAGTAGGAGTACGCAAAGCCATCGGGTCTTCGAGACGGGAGCTGATCCTGCAATTCCTTGTTCAATCTTGCTTCCTGGTAGTACTGGCTACGGCGCTCAGTTTGATCCTGCTTGTTATTACGCTTCCTTATTTCAACGCATTGGCGGGAAGCACTATCGCTATCCCATATACGAAACCTGCTGCCTGGGTTGTATTGATTGGCTTTATACTCCTGGTTACCTTGCTCGCCGGAAGCAGACCGGCATTCCTGTTATCAGGTTTCAAACCCATAATCGTATTAAAAGGATTCAAACAGAGAACAGGATCAGGAACGCTGATGAAAGTAATGGTTGTATCGCAGTTTGCAGCGTCGATTGCCTTGATCATTGCTACTGTTATCATCTACCAGCAGATCCAGTATGGGAAATCAAGACCAACAGGATATAATATTTCAGGATTGGTAATGACAGATATGACGCCGGACCTGGCCAGGAATTTCAAGGCATTGAAGAATGACCTGCTGGCGTCGGGGGCTGTTACTTCGGTAACGGCAGCTACCAGCCCGGTAACAAACATCTGGTCGCATAGCACGATCAACGACTGGCCGGGAAAAACAGAGGTAGGCGGCAATTCTTATATCAACGCTGCGCGGATTGCAGCCCGTGACGACGATTATTTCACTACTACCGGTATGCAGATACTGGAAGGAAGGAACTTCAATAAAACAGTGGACGCTGATTCCGGTGTGATCATCCTGAATGAGGCGGCGGTAAAACAAATGGGATTGAAAAATCCTGTTGGCCAGACAATCACCTGGGCTGGCGATAACAGGGGAGTAGTGGTTGGAGTGGTAAAGGACGCATTGATGATATCGCCTTTCACGCCGGCAGAACCAACTATTTTTCATCACAGCGAAAAAAATGGCAGCATTATCTACAGGTTGAGCAGCAATATGCCTTCCCAGGCGGCATTGGATAAGATCGGGAGGATCTTTTCTTTGTATAATCCTTCTTATCCTTACCAGTATGCATTTGCAGATGCTGACTACGAGAAAAAGTTCAGGATGGAAGTATTAACCGGCAAACTGGCAGGTTTATTTGCAGGACTGGCTATTTTGGTAAGCTGCCTTGGATTGCTTGGATTGGCGGCATACACGGCAGCTAACAGGACTAAGGAAATTGCAGTGCGAAGGGTAATGGGCGCAAGTACAACACATTTATGGTTATTGTTAACAAAGCAGTTTGTATTGCTGGTGTTATTGGGCGGCGCAGTAGCTATTCCGATGGCCTGGCTGGGGTTGAACTCCTGGCTGGAGAAATATGATTACCGGATAGGTTTAAGCCCGATAGTTTTTATAGGAGCAATTGTTTTATCGTTGTTCTTAACATTGCTTACAGTAAGCTACCAGGCGCTAAAAGCCGCATCAATAAATCCCGTCGACAGTCTGAAATCTGAATAAAGAAACCCCGGGATTGTTGCCCCGGGGTTTTTTATTTATCCTTTTGCCGGAATTTCTTTCAAAGTATTAGTAAGCAGTTGGTAGAAGCGGCTAACTGTTGATATCTGTACTCTTTCTTTTGGCGAATGAGCGTCCAGGATGGTGGGGCCAAAGGAGATCATATCCAACCCTGGCAGGTGCGCTCCCAGGATGCCGCATTCCAGCCCTGCATGAACAGCGCCTATTTCCGGTTCTTTGCCATATTGTTCTTTGAACAGCCGGGTCATTACTTCCAGGATGGTTGAATTAACATTTGGTTTCCAACCCGGGTAGCCGCCAGCCTGGTTAACGGTGCAGCCTATGCTTTCAAGGCTGGCCCTTACTGCAAAGGCAACATCTTCTTTAGTGCTTTCTACACTGCTGCGTTGCAGCGACTGGGTTATGAAACTGCCATCCTTCACTAATACCCTGGCAAGGTTGGTAGAGGCTTCTACCAGTCCTTCAATTTCAGGGCTCATCCGGTAAACGCCGTCGGGCATCGCATACAGGGCCCTGGTTAATTGTTTGAAATAACCTGGTTCCATCATGATGCCCGGGTTTTCTGCTTTACTCAATTTAACTGCGAGTTCGGTTTCGATATGCTGATATTCTTCTTTCAGCGTTTTTTCGAACTGGCTGATGAAATCAAGGAATTCACTCTCTTCTGATTTAGATATTAACACATGGGCTGTTGACTCACGGGGAATAGCATTCCGCAGGCTGCCTCCATCGAGGCTTACCAGTTGTATATCAAGCATGGTTTGAGCCTTGTATAAAAGGCGGTTCATTAATTTATTTGCATTGGCCCTGCCTTTATGAATATCCATACCTGAGTGGCCGCCTGATAGCCCTGTTATTTTAAGAATGTAGGAAAGAAATCCATCGCCCGCCGCCACTTCCTTATACGCGCCTTCGCTGTTGGTATCCAGTCCGCCGGCGCAACCAATGGTAAAAGCGTCTTCTTCTTCCGTGTCGAGGTTCAGCAAAATGTCGCCGCTAAGCATACTGGCGTCCAGTTGCGAAGCTCCCGTCATACCCGTTTCTTCATCGATAGTGAATAGCGCTTCAATGGCCGGGTGAGTAAGGGTATTGTCGGCCAGTACCGACATGATAGCGGCAACGCCAATACCATTGTCGGCTCCCAGGGTTGTGCCGTTTGCTTTTACCCAATCGCCTTCGATGATCATCTCGATCCCCTGCGTATCGAAATCGAAAATTGTATCATTATTTTTCTGGTGAACCATGTCGAGATGTGATTGGAGGATCACTGTAGGCCTGTTTTCCATGCCTTTGGAAGCGGGCTTTTTTATCACAACATTCCCTACAGCATCGCGTTGCGTAGGCAGCTTCAGTTGTTTGCCGAATTGCAGGATAAATTCAATTGCTGCAGCTTCCTTTTTAGAAGCCCTGGGGATCGCGTTTAGCCTGGCGAAATAATCCCATAGAGAGTGGGGCTGGAGATCTTTCCATTCCATTGTTGTAACGTTTTGTTGAAATCAGGCTCAATTTAAATGAATGGTGGATAAATTCCGGGATTATATATTAAAAGCCGGAGTGAAATTTTTCAAAAAACTTGTTTTAATGAGAAAATATCCTACTTTTGCGACCCATCGCAATTGCCCGATAGTATAATGGTAGTACGACAGACTCTGACTCTGTTTGTCTTGGTTCGAATCCAGGTCGGGCAACGAAAGCCGGATAAGCATTATGTTTGTCCGGCTTTGTTTTTGGATGAATTATTTATTGCCTTTCCTGATCTTTACATAGTCCTTATACACAACTGTAAATGCTCCTGGAAGTTCATTCGTATGTTGGGTGACTAGAATTAAACACAGGTCAGCTTTTTGATAAGGAGTTAATCCCTCTGATCTTAATAAGATTACACCTTCATGAGCTTTTCCCAGGCGATAAACCAAATCGCCAAAATCTTTGTCCTGGGTGATTAACAAAGAACCATTTTCGTGGGCTATTTCCAATACCAGTTCATCACTAATTCCATGCGATTGTTCTGCAATAGAAAAGATTTCAAATCCAACTTCTCTCAACTTTTGTACAATGGGGCATCGGCGCTTCCGTCAGCTACAAACCTCATAATTGTGTTAATAAATTTTTATAAAAAGTGAGTGGTCATATGGTTTTACACCGGCAAAATAAAAATCAACTTCGGTATTTGCGGAAGGTACGAAAAGGTGAGAATACAGAAATTTTATTTTGCAATAATCTATTTGGGAAAAAGAGGATATCACCTGGAGTCTTGATGGCGAAGTAGATCAGGGGGCTATATTATCAGCTCGCAATGGGATAGTAATGGGTATTCTTTAAATTCAGTGCAGCAAAAGCGAGGGCTGCATAAATAGCTTCTTGAGTAATGTGCGGATGAGCTACAAGAATATCCTGCATTGTTTCTCCTTTCGATAATTTTTCCAGGATTAATTCAACAGTAATACGGGTACCTTTAATGACAGGCTTACCCAGCATAACTGTAGGATTAATTTCTATGTATTGTAGTACGTCCATTGAATATTGAAAGTTATAATACTATCAGTAATATCATCATATTTATAAAGTTACTACAAAAAATTCGACCCGGTGTGCTATGACTGGACTTGACAGGCTAAAAATTGCAATCGGAATATTAAAAAGATCGGAAAAAATCTGACTAATCAATTTACCCCAGGATTGCTGAAATAAGCAAGCAAGACAATCTCCTGCAATTTACCTGGAAAAGAACTGAAATAACAAGGAATGCACATCCTCATAACACACAGGATAAATATATTTCATTGGGCGGCCTGTAAAGCTCGCTCTCTCCCCAAATAAATAAAATATACAAGGTGAAGGGAGTGATTTGTTTCCCCAATTGTTTTTCTGCTAAAACAATTTTTTCAATGTTGTATTATTAAATAAATTATCCTATATTTAGATTGAGCTTATCCGGATTGAAAACTGTAGTAAAGAAATAGAATATAATATTGTACCCGGTTTGTTGATTGTATCTGTGCCCGGAATGCCTCCTCGATCATCAGTTCAACCTGTATCAGAAGAAGTTAGCACCTTAGATTGACCAGAAACACGTTGTTGTTTGGTGCGCATGCCAGTTATTCACATTTGAAAACAAATTTCTATCCAATGATACCTGACGAAGCACAGCTTTTAAATAAGCCACATGTAAGAGAAACGGGAACCCTGGTTTAAACAGGCATTACCGGTACCTGGATTAGTATAGCATAGTTGCTATGCCTGCCATTTTCATTCTTTTTTTTTACAAGTTTCACGTTATAAAAATGAATCACAACGTTAGTGCTATTCCCGCGCGCCGCAAACTTCCGCGTCTGAAAGAGATCATTGCCGTTAATGATGTAATGTTATCTGTAGCCGCCCTGGTACTTGCTACACTAGTGGTCTACTTCCCCACATTTTCCAATGAATTTCAAACACACTGGGACGATCAGTGGGTGGCGATCAACGCCTACACAGAAAATGGATTCAATGCACAAAACCTGTGGGCTATCCTGACCGATTTTTATAAAGGACAGTATGCCCCGCTTAACCAGTTGTCGTACACCGTCCTGTATTCGCTGTTTGGCTACGATCCCTTCTGGTTTCACCTGGCAGGTTTTGTTCTGCACACCTGCAATGTATTGCTGACCTTCTTCCTGGTTCGGAGCATCCTAAACAAATCGGGAAGTTTTAAACAGGTTTCCGTATCCAGGATCTCTTTTATTACAGCCGTAATTATGGCCGTTCATCCACTGCTGGTGGAATCTGTAGCCTGGATCTCGGCATCGAAGATCCTTATTTACAGCTTCTTTTATTTAATAGGACTCCACTTCTATTTAAAATATGTTGCTTCAAGTAAAACGATTTACTATTTACTCGCAACTCTTTTTTTTATCCTATCCTTTGGCGGTAAAGAACAGGCAGTTACTTTCCCGGTATGCCTGCTGCTAATTGATTATGCCATAAACAGGAACCTGAAAAGCAGGAAGGTATGGCTCGAGAAATTGCCTTTATTTTTTATGGCGCTGGTTATGGGGTATATCACCCTGCTCTCACAAAGCGCCGACCAGGCCGGGTTACTTTCCGGCGCCCGTCATTACCCGTTTTACCAGAACGTGATCTTCGCCAGCTATTCGGCCACTGAATATGTAGTGAAATGCCTCATCCCTGTTAAACTCAGCTACCTGTACGTTTTCCCGAATGCGATCGGGGAAGAGGTGCCTGTAAGATTCTGGATATACCCGTTACTGTTACTGATACTGTTATTCGCATTCTGGGATTTTTGGAAGAAGAAATGGGTGTTTTTCGGGATTATGTTTTTCCTGGTCCACATCAGCATGGTGCTCCATATTATTCCGATGTCCAGGTTTGCAATGATTGCCGACAGGTATGCTTACATGGCGTCTATCGGCATATTCTTTCTTATCGCATATTTCGCCGACAAGGCAATGGATATTATTAAGTACAGGAATCCTGCAATGGTGCTCGCCTGTATTTACACGCTCTCTATTGGTATTTATGCACACCGGCGGACCACGGTATGGCATAACAGCGATACGCTGAAAAAGGAGCTAAAAGAACTGCTCGAGAAGAAAGAAAATTATTCTAACAATCCAACCAGATGACAACATCCATTCACTATACTAGGGCGCAGGGATATGACCTGCCCGATATTTCAGCGGAGTTATTCCTGCTGCAATACTGGTGACCCCCCAGGGGGTCTGTCTATAATTCATTCGCTAAACCGCAAAGATCAATTAACAGCATATTCACCTTTAAAAAATAATAACCATGAAAAAAGCACTTAAAATCGCAGGCGCATTGGCCGTTGTAGCCATATTGGTTTGTAACCTCCAATATGCACTTATCAGCTTCGATATCACCAATTCTTCCAACAAAGCGTCTGCCGCCTGGATCGACTCCGGATCTGGCAACAGGTACTGCGGAACAACCGGCGACAGGACCTTCAGAACAGGTACCTGGGTTTGGGTAAATGATGATTACTACGCAGTTGTTGAACACTGGTATGGTTATGATACTGGTTACTACGTATTCTATCCCAATAATTCAGGAACCCAGTGCGGCGTTGAATATAACCCTTACACACCGCATAACAACTACCATGATGTAACAAATATTCCGCCTACCATGGTGCCTTAATAACTTTCCATTTTAATCTGCCACTTCACTACCGGAGTGGCAGATTAACTCTTATTCCTAAGCTGACTCAACAAACTACTAATGAAGCAAAACCTATTGGTCTTTTTCCTACTGCTGCTGGCGTCCTGCGCTCAGAAGGCAGGCAAAGATGCGTACGTTCCTCCCGCTACAAAAATCAAAATAACACCCCTGGATAGCCAGGCTGTTTTTATAGACGAGATTGCCGACAGCATTTACTATGTTCACCTGAAAACCAACAAAGATTTTTTTGTAAGACATATCACTAACTTTTTCGCTACAGATAGCCTGATCATTATTGCTGATCGCTCGCAAAATGCAGTGCTGATATTCGATCAGCAGGGTGTTCCCAAAACAAAGATCTACCAGGTAGAAAACAAAACGGGCCAGTATAGTAGCATGACAGACGTGCTGTATGACGAACATCTGCAACAGGTAGAAATCCTCGACCTTAGCCAGAATAAGATTTTCAGGTACGACCTTAACGCCAGGCTGGTTGAGGTACTTGAAATCATCGGCTCCAGGTACTTCGGTCTGACATTCGCAAAAAGCAAGGGAATGTATGTAAGCGAGATTGTCAATAATAATAAGGAAATGGTAAGGCTAAGGATATATGAACAAAAAGGTAAAATGGTGACCTACCATTCACAGCAACTTAATTTTTTTCCATTGATTAAAGAGCTTGACATTGCTTATCCCCACCAGTTCGACAACTACAGAGATTCGATTTTCTATTTTCCCCTGCTCGACGATAAGATCTACAACGTAACGCTAAATGGCGCCATACCTGTTTACCAGGTAGATGCCCCCAAAGAAAACCTGATAACAGAGGACGCCAAATCCATTACAACAATTAAAGACCATTTTGCGTATTGGAAGAAGATGGAATCTTCCAATATTATCTACGACAATAATTCATTGTTTATTACAGACGATTGGGTATCGTTCAGGTACAGTTTTCAATCAAGGATCAGCCCAAGGAATGTGTTCTTTTCAAAGCAATCAGGTAAAGTGCTTCAATTCACAGAATGTAACAGCAGGAAAGATACTTCCTTCCGTTCGCGCAACCGGGTAATAGGAAAACTGCATGACTATTTTGTTATGAAGGTGCCGCCTCTCTCGCCACCGGCAACAGGGAAGGAGAAAAGTGAAACCCCGCCCGATGATGTCAGTTTCATGTTCTTTAAGCTAAAACCTTTTTAATAGTAAGTACGTCAGGTCAGTTGTATATAAAGTATTGAAACTACGGGAGGTATTATGATTCTTTTCCGTAATTTTATCATTCAACCTATAATTCATGCAACATCTGCTGACCTTCGACGCGCTAATGAGCTTGTTGACGCTAACTGTACTGGAGATCGTTCTCGGGATCGACAACATTATTTTTATTTCTATCCAGGCCGACAAACTTCCCGGCCACCAACAAAAAAGAGCCAGGTTGGTAGGACTTGGCCTCGCCATGTTTGTAAGAGTATTGCTCTTGCTGTCTATCAGCTGGATCATGTCGCTTACCCAACCCCTGTTTAACATCGGCAGCTGGGTAGGCGTTTCTAATTCTTCCTGGCTGGAAAAAACAGTTATTTCGGGAAGGGATCTTATACTCCTGCTTGGAGGGCTGTTCCTGCTTTACAAAAGTACCGCCGAGATACATGATAAACTGGAAGGGGAAGACCATTCTGCCGCCAATACAAAGAAAGCCGGTTTCTGGCAGGTGATCATCCAGATCTTATTGCTGGATATCGTATTTTCACTGGATTCGGTTATAACGGCTGTGGGAATGGCAGATCATGTAGAAATTATGATCGCTGCTGTGATCATCGCAGTAGGGGTAATGATGGTTGCTGCAGAACCGATCAGCAACTTTGTGAACAAACATCCAACAGTGAAAATGCTGGCCTTATCTTTCCTGCTGTTGATCGGCGTATCCCTGATCGCGGAGAGCTTCGATCAGCATATTCCTAAAGGCTACATCTATTTCGCAATGGCATTCTCTGTATTTATCGAGATGTTGAACCTGAAGGTGAGATCCAGGGAGAAAAAGCCCGTGGAACTGCATAACCAGCCTCACTGGCCTAAAGATGAACAAAAGAACTAACTGCGCCGGCTGCTTTCACGCACGATCAGCCTGCCCGGCAGTATCACTTCTTCAGGAATGAAATGCTTCTTCCTGATATGATTCAATAAAAGCTGGCAACTTCGCTGCCCTATCTCAAACGCCGGTTCGGCAATAGTGCTCAGCGAAGGAGAAATAATAGAAGACATGGGATCGTTGGTAAAACCGATGATCCCTATTTCTTTTCCTACCTGTACCGCTAGCTGCTTAAACGAAATGATCGCCCCGATCCCTTTCCTGTCGTTCACGGCGAAAACAGCATCCGGCTTATCATTCAGTTTCCATAGTTGCCTGGCGTCTTCTTCCCCGCTTTGCTGTGAAAAGCCGGAATGGATGATCCATTTCTTCCTTACAGCCAGTTTATGCCTTTGCAATGCGTCTAAATAGCCCTGCAGCCTTGCTTCTGTAAGCGTAAGCCCTGCCGGCCCCGTGATATGCGCGATCTTCCGGTAACCGTTGCGGATCAGGTGTACTGTTGCTTCATAAGCCCCGTTATAATCATCCTGCATCACCTTCGAGGTCCTGATATTTTCTACTACCCTGTCAAAAAATACTACAGGTACTCCATCGTCAATAATCTCCTGGAAATAGTGACTGGCATCCGCCTTACTGGAAACAGAAACCAATAATCCATCCAGGCTGCTGAACGAAAGATTGCGTACAATATTCTCTTCCCTGGCAGCATCATCGTTGGTTACATACAGGATAAGGTTATACCCGTTGCTGTAAGCCACTTCCTGTATGCCCGTAAAAACAGTCGAGAAATAATAGTTAGTAATAGCCGGTAGTATCACTGCCAGGTTATGCGTACTGTTCTTTACCAGTCCTGTTGCATTGAAATTAGGCTTGTAATTCAGTTTGGCAGCCATTTCCAGCACCATTTTGCGGGTGTCGGCATTCACATCATGCGTGTCTCTCAACGCCCTGGAAACTGTGGAAACAGAAATACTCAGTGCATAGGCAATATCCTTTATGGTTGCATAGTGTCGGCGCATTCTCTTACAGGTCTGTTGGCTATACCTATAAATATAAGGAATCGAGAACGTTCTCGGTGAATTTTCTGCTGAAAGATTTTGAGTAGTGTATTTTGTATGAAGATTTTAGCAACCAGGATCACCATTAAAAATCGTTTGTGTTATGAGACTTCACCTGTATATTCTGCTCATGATCATTATTGTTTTACCAGGAAAACTATCTGCACAAAACCGGTCTATTCATGGCACGGTAAAAGATGCTGGTAACCAGTCGCCACTCCCTGGAGTAAGTGTTGCGATCAAAGGAACTTCTAAAGGCGTCACTACCGACGCCTCAGGCAAATTCCAGCTGGAAGCGCCGGAAGATGCCATCCTGGTTTTTTCTTTTGTCGGGTACGACAAACAGGAGATCCCACTTCAAAGCCGCGCCAACATAGATGTCAGGCTGCAAGCCAGTACCACGGGCCTTAATGAAGTAGTGGTAACAGCCCTGGGTATAGAACGTAAAACACGATCGCTGGGCTATTCTACCCAGCAGTTAGACAATGTTGCTATCAATACAGTGAAAGATCCTGGCGCCAACATCATGAACACGCTGAACGGTAAAGTAGCCGGGGCAGTTATCACCCCTGCTGCTTCGGGGCCGGGAAGCGCTGTAAGAGTGGTGCTTCGCGGTAACAGGTCTATCTCCGGCAACAATAATGCCCTGATAGTGGTAGATGGTGTGCCTATCGATAATACTATGTCAACAGAAAAAGATGGAGGCGGATCTGCCAACGCCATTTCCACTCAACCTAAAGGCATCAGCAGCAGCTACGCGGGGAGCGATGGAGCCGCCACCATCAATCCCCAGGATGTAGAATCAGTGAACATTCTGAAAGGCCCTGCAGCTGCGGCTTTGTATGGTAGCCGCGCTGCCAACGGGGCCATTATCATTACCACTAAAAGCGGAAGAAGCGGCAAGCTGGCAGTGAACTATAACGGGGGCGTATCGTTGGACCAGCCTTATATGCTGATGAAATTCCAGGATACCTACGGCTCAGGAAACGGGGGCCAGGCAGGTACCAGGGCTGCTACCAGCTGGGGAGCCAAAACCACTACCTACCCCGGCAACGTAAGAAGTTTTTTTAATACAGGCGTTGCCGTTAATAACTCCGTTGATATTTCCGGTGGCAACGATAAGCTCAGGGGATACGCTTCCTACACCAACAATTCCAACAGCGGCATCATTCCGAAGAACAGGCTAAACAGGAATACATTAAATGTGCGCGTAGCGGCCGATGTATTGCCCCGTTTAACCGCCGACGTTAAGCTGACCTATGTAAGCCAGGAAATAAAGAACAAACCCAGGCTGGGCGACCAGGGCGTAGCCAACGAAGCTTACCTGATGCCCAGGGACCTGAGTGAAGACTCGTTGAAGAAATTTGAAGGTATCGGCGCAACCGGGCAACCTTATCCCATTTACTGGACCAATTCTTCTACCTTCCAAAATCCTTACTGGGATGTATACCGGAACAGCCTCGACGAATCCAGGAACCGCATTATGCTGATGGGGTCCGCCAAATATAAACTTACCGACTGGCTGAGTTTACAGGGCCGGTACAGCCTCGACAGGTACGACGATCGCATAACTGCTTCCTATTATTTCGGAACAGTAGTATTGCCGGTGCAACCTGGAGGACGTTACCTGGAAGCTTATGTCAACCACTGGGAGAGGAACATGGATGTATTGCTTTCTGGCAACAATAAAATTTCCGGCGATTTCCATGTTTCCTATAACCTGGGAGGGAGCTTGCTGAACAGCCGCGGTTACAATACGCAGATCCTCGCTAACGGTTTAAGTATTCCTAACCGCTTCAACCTCGCATTCGCCACCGCACCCGTTACAACCAATACTACCGTGCAAAAAGAGATACAGTCGGTTTATGGCAATGCCCAACTGGATTTCCGGCAATACCTCTATCTCGACGTAAGCGCCAGGAACGACTGGTCATCTACTCTTCCAAAACCATATAGTTATTTCTATCCTGCTGTAGGACTATCTGCAGTGGTGTCTGATATCTTTAAGCTGCCGGAGTGGGTGTCTTTCGGCAAGGTAAGAGCAGCTTATACGCAGGTAGGTAACGATGCCAGTCCTTATATGTTACTGCAGTTATACAACTATAACGTGGGTGCAGGAAAAGGGTTTGTTTCCCGCGATAATACAAAAGCCATCAATAACCTGAAACCGGAACAGACAAAGTCGTATGAAGCCGGTTTGGAATGGAAGTTCTTTGATAACCGTTTAGGCATCGATGCAACTATCTATAAAAACAATACCATTAACCAGTTATTATTTCTCGGGCTTCCCTTGGCCAGCGGGTTCGACGACCAGTACATCAATGCGGGGAATGTAGAAAATAAAGGATTAGAGATCATGCTGAATGCAGTTCCTGTCAGGAAAGCAGATTTCAACTGGAATACAGCGGTGAATTTCGCTACGAATAAAAACACTGTGCTCTACCTGAAAGAGGGGATCGATTATGCCACTTTATCATCCTCCGGTAACTTTGGCCGGCTGCAGATGAGAGCAGGAGGTAAATACGGTGATATCTATGGATTTGGCTGGCAGAAAGATGAGAAAACAGGTCAGTATTTAATCGGGCCCGATGGATTGCCTGTCGTGCAGGATAACCAGTACCTGGGCAACTTCAATCCTAAATATACTTTGGGATGGAATAACCAGCTCCAATACAAGAATTTCAGCCTTTCGTTTTTGCTGGATGGTCGTGTAGGCGGTATAGTTATATCCGGTACTGATGCGCTGCTTGCTTACTATGGCGTTGCCGACTATACAACCAAATTCAGGGATGGCGGGTTGATATTGCCGGGCGTAAAAGCAGATGGCAGCACTAATACTACTGCAATCACCGCAGAAAAATTATGGACCTCTCTTTCGTCTGGAGGGCGCGACGGCAGAGGGCAATTTTTCGCCTTCAACGCTACCAATTTCAGGTTAAGGGAATTATCGCTGGCTTATGATTTCGATTTTGAAAACAAGCTGGTGAAACATGCACGTCTTTCTTTTACAGGACGCAACCTCTTTTTCCTTTACCGGGGAAAATCGTTGCTCGATATACCAGGTATTGGCAAGCGCACTTTGCCTGTGGACCCTGAGTCGGCCCTGGGAACAAGCAATTACCAGGGTATCGAAGCAGGCCTGCCGCCGGCATTGCGCAGCTTTGGCCTTAACCTGCAGGTTTCTTTCTAGTCCGGTAAAAAAAACAACAACCATGAAAAAACAACTGAAATATATACTTCCAGCATTGCTGCTTTTGGGAAGCGGCTGTACCAAGAATTTTGATTCGCTGAACCAGGACCCCAGCAGTCTTACAGGGATTACAAAAGCGGAACTGCCTTTCATGTTCGCAAAAGCAGAATCGGCTGCCTGCCTTAACCAGGGCTATTACCAGACAGTTCAGAGCCTGTACGCCGATCTGTATGCACAGTATTATGCGCTGAACACAAATAATTTCCAGACAGACAGGTATGCCATCAACGATGGTTGGTTGCCAAGGCCGGGAATCGTAACTTATGTACAAACGGTGCCGCAGTTGCGTACGATCTTCGAGAATACCGATCCTTCGTCGGGCGAATATGCGCTGGCAGAAATAATGTGGGTATTGGCTTTTCATTACCTGACAGATTATTTCGGTCCTGTTGCGTATTTTGATGCGGGCAAAGCACAGGACGTGATTGCATATGATGCACAGGACAAGATCTACGACGATTTCTTCAAACGACTGGACCATGCTGTGAAGAACCTCAAAGCGTCGGGAGTGAGCACCGTGTTTGCAGATAATGACCTGATCTATAAGGGTGATGTGCAACAGTGGATAAGATTTGCGAATACCTTACGTTTAAGACTGGCCTTACGTATTTCAAAGGTATTGCCGGATAGGGCAAAGCAGGAGGCGGAAGCAGCGGTAGCCGCGGGAGTGATGACAGATGCGTCGCATACCGCCACTATGGAAAAATCTACCCTCGGAGGCGATGGCAACGGGCTTTCCAATGTGGCTGCCTATAACGAATTCAGTATGAGTTCCACGATGGCCAGTTACCTGAAAGGATACAACGATCCGAGGATGAAGATCTTCTACCAGCCGGCTGTGGCAACGGGAGAATTCAGGGGAGTGAGGAACGGATCATCCGCTATTTCATTAAACAACCCGCTTAACCAGGCGGCCCAAACTTCCAACGCGGGATCTTACTGGGCTGTATGGAGCGCTGATAATAAATTGTGGATGCCGCAGCTGGCAGCCCGCAAACATGTGATGATGGCTGCAGAGGCATGGTTGCTAAGGGCAGAGGGGGCAGTGAACGGCTGGAATATGGGAGGTACGCCGCAGGAATTGTATGAAAAAGGAATAGCGGTTAGCATGGAGTATTGGGGTATTAAGGATGAAGAGCTTATTAAAGCTTACATACAGGGAACAAGTTTGCCGGCAGCGCCTGGCGACCTGGAAAATTCGCCTGCTGTTGCCAATATCCCGGTTAAATTCAGCGCTTCCCCGGCCGTTCAGCGTCAGCAGATCGGTACGCAGAAATGGCTGGCTATTTACCCTGACGGGAGGGAAGCCTGGGCTGAGTTCAGGCGGAGCGGGTTCCCGGCCATGTACCCCGTTGTACAATCGGAGAATGCCGACCTGCCGCAGGGAACGTTCATCAAACGTTTGCCTTATCCAAGTTCTGAAGCGGCGAATAACAAAGAGGAACTGGAAAAAGGAAAAAAACTGCTCGGAGGACCCGATAATGCAGCTACCCGCCTCTGGTGGGATGTGGATTGATCTTAACGCCTAAAATCATATATCATTGAAATTACTCGTATCATTTTTTGCTTTGATGTCATTAACTGGTTTTGTGTCGAAAGAAAAGCTGCCAAGGGTGTTCCCGGCAGAACGTACAGATATTATCCAGTTACAACTGAAGCAACAGGCGGCAACGGCATTTCAGTCGCATGTACTGCCTGCCACTGCTGCAGAATGGGAACAATACAGGCAACAGTTAAGGCAGCATATTATCCGGGCCAGCGGCGTGAAAATGTTCCATGATCTGCCGCTGAACATTAAGGAAACGGGCAGGGTGCAACAGCCTGGCTACACCATACGCAACATCACCTTCCAGACGAGGCCGGGAGTTTACACAACAGCTAATCTCTACGTGCCCGACGGTAAAGGACCTTTTCCGGCGGTGATCAATATGCACGGGCACTGGAAAGATGGCAGGATGGGAGAGATGGTGCTGGCAACCGCCCAAAGCCTCGCAATGAGCGGTTATGTTTGTTTAAATGCCGATGCCTGGGGAGCGGGGGAAAGAACAACGGTTTCCGGCCAGCCGGAATACCACGGCGCCAACCTTGGGGCTTCCTTGCTGAATACAGGCAATACACTGTTAGGAATGCAGCTGACAGATAATATCAGGGGAGTAGACCTTCTCTGCAGCCTGCCAGAAGTAGATAAGAACAAGATCGGCGCTACAGGGGCCAGCGGGGGAGGCAACCAGACCATGTGGGTGTCGGCGATCGATGAACGGATCAAAGCAGCTGTTCCTGTTGTGAGTGTTGGAACTTTCGAATCGTATATCCTTAACAGTAATTGCATCTGCGAATTGCTGCCAGATGGCCTCACATTTACGGAAGAAGCCGGCGTACTGGCTTTGCTTGCGCCCAGAGCGCTGAAAATATGCAATGCCATCAATGATAATAACAAGTCATTCTATCCTTCTGAGATGCTGAGAAGCTATCAGCATGCCGCATCCGTTTTTAAACTGTTGCAGGCGGGCGACAAGATCAGCTACCAGATATTCAATACTACACATGGTTATTGGCCGGAGATCCGCGAAGCAATGATAGGCTGGATGGATCTGCACCTGGAAGGTAAAGGCAACGGGGCGCCGCATTTGCTGCCGCCTGTAACAGCTCTGCCTATGCAGGAGTTGCTGAACTTTAAAAACGGGAACAGGGATAGCAGCGTAGCCACTACCGCTGCCTGGTGCAGGAGAGAAGCCGACCTGGTTAATGTTGCTCCCGTAAGCCGTGCCGCGCAGCGGCTGGCATTGGAACGCCTGTTGAAAACAGGCAAACAAACAGGTCTGAAAGCTATACACCAATACACTGCCCAACAGGGATGGGAAAGAGTTGCACTGGAAACAACTGCAGGAAACCTGATTCCTTTGCTCATAAAAGCGCCTGCAATCAGGGAGAAAGGATATGTAATTGCCGTTCATCCCGGGGGCAAAGACAGCGTATCGCGGTCTGATATCCAGGCATGGGCAACGGAAGGAGTTGGGATCGTATTACCTGATTTGTGGGGCACGGGAGAACAGGAGTCGGTAATGGCGAAGACGGTAGACGGGAGTCAGCCGCCGTTTCATACGCTTGCCCGTTCTGTGATGTGGCTGGGAGGTACGGTACAGGGCAAGTGGATAAATGATCTGGAAATGATCACTGATTATTTACAGGAACAAAATGGGAATGTTCGTGTAGTCTTAAACGGTAGCAAGGAGGCCGGCATAGCCTCCTTGCTTTTCACCACCCTGGGAGGTAGGGCTGCAAAGGTGGTGCTGGATGGAAGCCCGTTAAGTTACCGGTTCGATACCAGGGAAGGAATAGATTATTTCACTATGGCGGTACATATTCCTGGTATTTTGCCCTGGGGAGATGTGCCTATGGCAGTGGCATTGAGTAAAAGTGAAGTAGAATGGAAGCATCCGGTTACCATGGCGGGCAGGGAGGTTGGCGATAATGAGTGGAAGCATTACCAGGCTATGGTGCAACGATTTAAAAAATTACCTGAAAATAAGTAGGAGTATGAATAACAATCGCAGAGATTTTCTGAAACTGGCAGGGCTGGCAGGTGCAGGTATCACCGGAAGCGCTATCTTGCCGGGCATGAGCCATGCACAAGAAAAGAGATCCTATGCCCTGGACCATATCCGGAAACAGGCGGCCAGGAAGTACCAGCAACGTTTCAATATGAGCGGTTATGCAGCGCCGCCGATAGAAAAAGTACGTATAGGCTATATCGGCCTGGGGAACCGCGGCTCCGCTGCGGTAGAAAGGATCACGTACCTGGATGGGATCGAGATCAAAGCGTTGTGCGATATCCGCCCGGAAATGATCGCCGCTACGAAAGAACGTATTAAGCATTCGCCGTATCAACCAGCGGAATATACAGCACAGGCAGACGCCTGGAAACAGGTATGCGAAAGAGAGGATATTGACCTTGTCTATATTGCCACGCCCTGGGATCTGCATACTCCCATTGCAGTTTATGCCATGTTGCACGGCAAACATGTGGCAACCGAAATACCGGCAGCTATTTCTATGGATGAATGTTGGCAACTGGTAGAAACATCAGAAAAAACGAGGAAGCATTGTGTGATCCTGGAAAACTGCTGTTACGATTTCTTCGAATTGCTGACGCTGAACATGGCAAGGCATGGGTTTTTTGGAGAAATAGTGCATTGTGAAGGCGCTTACATCCACGATATTTTTGAAAGCGTTTTTGACAAGGGAAAACGCTATGACCTCTGGCGATTGAAACAGAATGCAAAGCGCAATGGCAATCTTTACCCTACCCATGGCCTGGGTCCTGTTTGCCAGGTGCTGAATGTAAATCGTGGAGATAGTATGGAATACCTGGTTTCTATGCAGAGCAATGATTTTATGATGCATGAGAAAGCAGTGGAGCTGGCAGCAAAAGACAGCAGTTATGAGCAATATACAAAGGCGCATTTCCGCGGAAATATGAATACAACCACTATCCGCACCCGTAAAGGAAAAACGATCCTCTTGCAGCACGATGTTACATCGCCGCGGGTATATTCCAGGTTGCATACCATCAGCGGCACCAGGGCCAGCGCGCAGAAATACCCGTTGGAACCAAGGATTGCCGTAGGGCATGAAGCCTGGTTATCGGCAGATGAGTATAAAAAACTGGAAGAGCAGTATACACCGGCAATAGTGAAGAAGATCGGCGAAATGGCGAAACAGGTAGGCGGGCATGGAGGAATGGATTTCCTGATGGACTGGCGGTTGATCGACTGCCTGCGTAATGGTTTACCGGTGGACATGGATGTTTACGATGCAGCCGCATGGAGCGCCATAGGGCCGTTAAGCGAATGGTCTGTTGCGAACCGTTCTGCCCCTATTGATATCCCCGATTTTACATGCGGGGCCTGGCAACATAATCAACCCGTTGATATCTCATTGCAAAAAGGAGGAACTACCGGCGTAGTGAACAAATAATCATTTCCCGAAAAATCATACTCATGAAAATAATCAAATCAAAGGACCCGCAGGCATTAGGACTGGAGGCGGGAACGGCTGCCGCTGCCCTGGTACGGGCGGCGATCAAGGAAAAAGGAGAAGCCAATATCATCCTGGCCACCGGCACCAGCCAGTTTGCCACATTACAACAGTTGATTAAGGAAGATATTGACTGGAGTAAAGTGAATATGTTCCACCTGGATGAATACATTGGTTTGCCCATCACGCATAAAGCGAGTTTCAGGAAGTATTTGCAGGAGCGGTTCCTGGATAAGGTAGGCGCTTTAAAATCTGTACACCTGATCAATGGAGAGGCGGCGGAGCCGGCAGAAGAATGCCGGCGGCTGAATGCAGCGATATTACAACATCCTGTTGATGTTGCATTAGTAGGGATAGGGGAGAACGCGCACCTTGCATTTAATGACCCGCCTGCCGACTTTGAGACCAGGTCGCCTTACCTGGTTGTAAACCTGGACCAGGCTTGCCGGCAGCAGCAATTGAATGAAGAATGGTTCAATACTTTTGAAGAAGTGCCTTTGCAGGCGATCAGTATGTCGGTGCACCAGATCATGCAATCCAGGCATCTCATCTGTTCGGTGCCGGGCGAAAGAAAGGCGCAGGCGGTAAAAGACAGCCTGGAAAAGGAAGTGAGTAACCTGGTTCCGGCCAGCATACTGCAGCGGCATCCCGACTGCACCTTTTACCTGGATGCGGCATCCGCGGCCAGGTTATCAAAATAGATAAGCGACAAGGATACTTTTACCAGGGTTGGCTTTCGGGCAGCCCTGGTTTTTTATTTATCCAGTTCCTAATTTTGCAGTGAACTAACACAGATTGTCATGAACTTTTACACCCGGAAATGGGTAAAACCAGAAGACCTCAATGCTCACGGAACTTTGTTTGGAGGTAGTTTATTGAGATGGATAGATGAAGAAGCTGCTATTTATTCCATCATACAACTGGGCACCAATCGCTGTGTTACCAAGTACATGTCTGAGATCAATTTCATTAACTCTGCCCGCCAGGGCGATATTGTGGAACTGGGGATTAAAGCCACACATTTTGGTAGAACTTCATTGACACTAACCTGCCAGGTAAGGAACAAGATCACCCAGCGTACTATCCTGACGATCGATAAAATGGTGTTTGTAAGCGTGGATGAAGACGGAAGGCCCGTTCCACATGGCAAAACGCATATTACTTACACGGATGAGCGTTTGCGGGAAGAATAGGCCAGTCTGACCGGCATAATGATTGTTGCGCGTTTTGCATGAGCAACAATCAAGTTTCCCCATTAAGCAAAACGATCGGTTTAGGTATCGTTTCCGGCATGCGTAGCGCTTTTGGGCCCGCATTTGCCAGTTATTATGTTAATAAACATCCTTCTGAGAAATTGCGGAATTCTCCTTTAAAGTGGATGCAGAAAGACGCAACTATGCGTTACCTGCAAACTATGGCAGCCGGAGAACTGGTTGTAGACAAGGCCTCGTGGGTGGGTAACCGTACCTCGGCCCCAGGGCTCACAGGCCGCATTATGGCCGGCGCACTGGCCGGGGCTACCATTTACCAGGCGAAAGGCGGAAAGAGCTGGAAAGGAGCTATAATTGGCGCAATAGCGGCAACTGCCGCCACCTTCCTGTTCTTCCATCTCCGGAAGTATGCAGATCGCAAACTACCGGTAAAAGACAGAACGATAGGTGGGCTGGAAGACGCGCTGGCAGTGGGGGTAGCCACATTGCTTACCAGGAAATAACTATTGCGGGCAAAAAATTTGTTTTTTAAATGGAAAGCACTACCTTTGCATCCCGTTTAAAGCAATTGCCCAATAGTATAATGGTAGTACGACAGATTTTGGTTCTGTTTGTCTAGGTTCGAATCCTGGTTGGGCAACTTTAGAGATAACCCAATTTTTCTAAGGATACAGGAACCCGTTGAAACAAAATTTCAACGGGTTTTTTGTTGCCCGTAATTCACAAATATTGCATATCTCCCACAACAGCAATACTGTGGCAGCATTTCAACAAATTCGCCCTTTCTTTCTCCGGTCTTCCTTCTAAAAACCTATTATTTCTCTATTCTGTACAGCATTAGATCCATGGCGCAATAATTGGATAGAAGTAAGTGTACCAAAATGCTGATTTATGAAAAAGATACTTATAGCAGCCACTTTGGTGGGTGCAGCAGGTGCAGGTCTTTTTATGTACATGAGACAACGTAACCAGGGAGGAAAAATAATGGATGATATGAATGGATTGGCAGATAAGGCAACACAGAAACTGAAGAAACACTGGCGCAAGATCACTCAAACCGCAGACGAATTGCAAACTTCAAACAACTCAACTGATAATACATACAATCATTCCATGAGTTAACCCCAAAGCTTATTTCACGCAAAGGCGCGAAGGAGGCAAAGAGCGCAAAGGATTTTTAAAGAAAATTAAGAGGCAAAGGAATAGAAATTATGTTATATAACACAACATAATTTTTATTCCTTTGCCTCTTAAAATTCGCTTCGGTCCAAAAATCCTTTGCGCTCTTTGCCTCCTTCGCGCCTTTGCGTGAAATAACTATTTCGATAAGGCTTGGTACAATAATTCTGCAACCTCAGTAGCGGAAGCAGGATTCTGGCCGGTGATCAATGCTCCGTCTGCAACCGCAAAAGGTTGCCAGTCGGCGCCTCTCTGGTAAAGAGCGCCCAGCTCTTTCAGGCGGTCTTCCAGCGGGAAAGGAACAAATGCAGTGGTTTGCCCTGCCTGTTCTTCGCTGTTTGTAAAGGCAGATACCTTTTTACCTTTAACCAGTGGTTCGCCATTTGGCGCTTTAGTGTTCACTAACGCTGCAGGTCCATGGCATACTAATGCTACCGGTTTGCCCTGTGCATAGAAGGATTCGATGATGGATATGGAAATCTCGTTCTGCGGCAGATCCCAGGTGGGGCCATGGCCGCCCGGATAAAAGACAGCGTCATAATCCGCGGGGTTGATATCAGCTAATTTCCTGGTGTTATTGAGTTGCTGCCGGGCTGCTTTATCGCTGTTAAATTTTTTCACGCTCTCTGTAACGTACGCCGGTTGCTGGCTTTTAGGATCAACAGGTGCAGCGCCGCCGGCAGGAGTTGCAATAGTTATATCCGCTCCCTTTGCAAGCAGGTAATAGTATGGGGAGCTGAATTCTTCTATCCAGGTGCCTGTCGCCTCGCCGGTAGTTCCTGCTTTGTTGGCGGAACTTAATACAAACAGTATTTTTTTGTGTTTCATTTTTGATTTTTTAATTGTGGACTGTTGCGCATATCCCGGAATTGCGGATAACAGTATCCAGGCTGCCAGGACTATTTTTGCGATATTCTTCATACTTCTTTATTTTGTGCAAAGATCGATACAGGAAGCCCCCTTAAACAAGGAGGCGCATCACATTTATAATGTGATACAGATCACATCAAACAAGGAATTATGGACCACATGCTTCGCCGGCAAATTGAGAAGATTGTGCCGCTGACAGACAGCGAATTTGACCATGTGCTGTCATTTTTTGTGAAAAAGAAATACAGGAAGCATCAATTTGTAATACAACAGGGCGATCCCGTAAACTATGAATACTTCGTGGTTTCAGGATTGCTGAAGTCCTACATCCTTGATGAAAGTGGTAAAATGTATATCATGCAGTTTGCGATGGAAGACTGGTGGTTCTCTGATTATACCGCCTACCTGAACGGCGCTGTTGCCAACTCCTTTGCCGATTGCCTGGAAGACAGTGAACTGCTGGGTATAACAAAAGAGAACAAAGACAAGCTATGCAGGGAAATGCATAAAATAGAGCATTTTTTCAGGGTTAAATCCAATTATGGTTATGTAGCCTTGCAACGTCGCATATTCTCGCTGCTTTGTAACGATACCCAGAAAAAATATAATGAACTGTTCGAGTTGTATCCTTCACTTTTCCAACGGGTACCCAAAGCGCTGCTTGCAGCCTATATAGGCGTATCCAGGGAAACTTTGAGCCGGCTTTCTATTTCGTCCGGCCGGAAAACACAGGAAGATTAAGTTTATTCAAACCCGTAATTTGTTTCCATATTGCCGCTGAAAACCAGTTTGCCGGTAGCAGGTGTCAGCTTTAATCCAAACGTATAATCGCCCGTTTCATCCAGGTAACTGGTAATGGATAGTTTATACCATCCGTTAGGTACAAAAAATGATAGGCTCTTATCTTCCGTCATTTTTGCAACATTAGTTAAATAGCCAATCCCTGTCACCCTGAATTCTCCTGATAAAACCTGTAATACCCAACCCTGTGATTCAACAAGATAAGCCGGCGGCAGGTCTTCTATTATCTTGAAACTATAGTAATCCGGCGGCACTCCTGTAATGGGAATTATACCTCCGTTCCCTGTTACAACATCTCCCTCGTTGGAACTGGTGAAATGTGATAACAGGTCATTGTTCGCTACCTTGTTATCAGCTATATATTTTTCCAGGAATAACGGTTCATAGATCACGAAACCTCCCAGCTCAGAAAAAATTTTATTTCCTTCCATACAGTGTTTCTAGCCTGGCAATTTAGAACATTTTTACTATGGAATATGCGATAAAGATTTCTTCAGCATATCTGAAAGAAAATAAATAACCAAGCCATTACCAAAGTGACGGCCTGGTTATATAAACTAAAATGTATTATTTAAGAAAGTTGCGGAGGAAGAGTTACCTGGATCTTATTCTTCTCAATGATCTTCTGGAAGTTTACCTGTCCCTTTTCATCAAACAATTCATCCATTGTTGAATAAACCAATTTCCTCTGCCCGTCCTTTTCATATAGGTTCATACGGAACCCTAACGGTACGGCATATTCTACTTTGTTGGCATCCGCAACAAACACCATTTCTGTGATCACTTCATTGCCATAGTCCTCTTCCCTGAAAGCTACGAAGTGGAAGTAAAAAAAGTTTTCAAGCATTGGGAAGTCTTCATGATAACTTGTTATCATGAGGCATCTTCTGCGGGGCGCTGAAATAATGATCCTGTCTGTATTCAGGGCTTTACATGCTTCTGCAAGGAAAGCAGCTGAAAGGATCTTCTCTGAGGAGTGGTCATTCCCTGATGCAAAGATAACACGGTTATCCAGGGTTTGAGACCGCTCAATTTCGAATGGATAATTGTCTATGTTCTGTTTCCATTTGTTGAAGTTCTCTTTCACCGCTTCATTCTCCAGGTCGGCCGGCATGATATACTCGAAGTTATCTCCTGCATCCTGGGCAAAAACAATGGTGAGTTCTAATGAGTCCCCATTCGTCACAAAAGGATAATGAACAACGCGTGATGTTCCCCGCCAACGGGCATCTTTGATCATCGGGTAAACAAGTACTTTGTCTTTTTCAATTGGTGTTAAGGCAGGGGCAGCTTCAGATTTTCCAAAAAGTTTTTTAAATAGTCCCATAATCTGGTTTTTCGAATTAACAATGATTGATGCCCTGGGGACACAGGCAACAACTAAAATTACAAATTCTTGAAACTACCAGCGTCAAAAATCCCGGCTTGAAAATCCGGGAATTAGAATAATTTCATTTTGCAAATATCAATAGGCTATGAAAGACCAGGTGATAAAAAACATTATTGATACTCATCTGAACAAATGGGTGGAAGATGAATTAAATAAGCTGCCAATAGAAATCGATCCTGCCATGGCAGGACCAGTCAATGAAGACGACGACGACTGGAATACCTGGCTTCCCATCCCAAGTACAGTTACTGATGCAGAAATAGAAGATTTTGAGAAACAGTTAGGCCATAAACTGCCCGGCGATTATAAGACCTTCTTAAAACACCGGCATTTTTATGAACTGCAGATTGGGGAAGTGTCCTTTTGTTCTCATCCCGTAAATACCTGGAGAGCAGATCTTGCGGAGAAGATCTTCGAAGGCTATCCTACAAAGTACCTGCTGGATAAAGGTTATATCCCTTTTGCCGACTGGAGCGACTGGGGACTTCTATGTTTTGATACCAACAGGAACCAGCAGGACCATAACTACCCGGTTGTATTGTGGGATCATGAACTGGCTGATGAGGTGGAAGACAGGTATGATGATTTTTATGACATGGCAGTGAAGATCGGCAAGGAATAATAAGAACTGTCTTTAATCCTTTAGTACTTTTTCAAAGGCTTTTCTTGGAGAACCCCTGAACACCACTTCGCCACAATATACATAACCCAGCTTTTCGAATATCTTCAACATGCCGGCGTTGTCAAAATTGGTATCGGCTTTCAGGCTTTTGATATGATGCTGCCTTGCAAAAGCTTCTATATGTTTTAACATCACCTGGGCAAGGCCTTTGCCAAGGTATTGATCAGAAACAGCCACGCGGTGGTATACAACAAAGTCCCCTTCTGTTACCCACTTCCCCTGGATATCTGCGTAGGCGGGTTCGTCGTTGATCAATATAGCGCAATAACCAACAATAGTACTCCCATCTGCTAATACATAGCCATATCCTTTCTCTATGTCGTTGCGTACAACATCGGGGTTGGGATAACCATCCTGCCATTGGTTGCTGCCTTCTGCTTTTCTTCTTGCTATGCCGCCTTCCAGGATTTCCCAGATCTGGCCCAGCTCCGCTGGTACTGCTTTTCTGAATGTATATTCCATAACCTGATTGTGTTTAGATGGGCTGATATGCGCCGGTCAAAACTCCCGCAAAGGTCCGAAGACTGTTCAATCTTCCCAAACAATATTTTCCAATCAGATCTATCGGTAAAACCGATTTGAAAAGCCTGCCGGGAACGACCGGCAGGCTACCGTACAGCTTAAGGTTTGTCGAAATGCGTTTCAAATTCTTTTTGCTTTCCCTTCTGATCAGTAATGTTCAGGTGAACATGATAATGCCCTGCGGGCGCTTCACTGATGTTGATATGTTTATGAAGATGATAAGCAGTTTGACCTACCATCGCGGCATCCGTATAGGTAACAGACTTCTCCCAGTTACCATGGATCTCCACTTCTACTTTTGCGATCTTATTAGTGGCCGCAATTTCAGCTTCCAGGTGCAGATCTGAACCGTCGCTGTTCAAGCCTACTTCAAAACCGGTAGCAGTTGGCAAAGTAGGATCGGTTTTGATCTCAATCTCTGCTTCATGCGTTTTTTTCTGTCCACGTTGGTCGGTCACGGTTAACCGAAGTTGATAATGACCGGTAGCAGCTTCGGCAGGTATAATAATATGCTTATGGAATTCCGCATTTTTCAGACCTGCAAAACCGGCGGTGTATACAGAATCAAATTTCCATCCTGTACCTGAGGCAGGCTGAATGGTTACTTGTACGTTGGCAATAGTACCCGGCGCTGTTACCTGTGCTTCCACATGGATGTCGGAACCCGTATAGCCGGTCATGTTATTGCCGGAGCCTATTTCTATATCAGCCAGCGAAGGGCCGGGCGTCACTTCATCCTTGTCTTTGGAGCAGGATGTGAATAGCAGTGACAATGCAATTACCGGGATAAACCATTTTGAAATACGTCTCATAGTTTGTTTTGAATTTTTGATATGTGTGAAAATGTTTACGCTTACCTGATCTTGATGCTTAATCCTTTTATCGTTTGCCATCCTTCCGCGTCCGTTACCAGGATCATAAAGTGATAATCGCCCGGCTCAATATCCGCTGGCACGGGGATCTCGACGCTGGCGGAGTAGGAAGAAGAACCCGCCGGAATAGGAAAGGATTTAATGTAGAGGAAAGGGTTCACCGGCGTTTTTACCGGGTCCATCGTACAGTCATTTACCTCGGTGCTGTGCGAATGATGATCGAAATTATGATGCACGTCGAGCGAGAAGGAACCCAGTTGTACATTGTCTTTCAGCCGGGCTTTGAATACAAACGTTTCCCCACGTTTGATCTCGCTGCATTGTTTTGGAAAGGCATCGGCTGCACTTACGTCAATTGTCGGGTATTCGGTATCTACCGCTTTATCATCTTTTTTACAACTGCCCAGGAATAATATTCCCAACAGGCCGAAGGCTCCTAACGTTTTTACAAGATTTTCTCTCTTCATACTTATACTTTTTAATCTTTTATTTTGAATGGCACTTTCAGGCTCAATACTATATTTCTTCCCTGCTCCGGCAGTTCTATCAGCCTGTAGAAGCTGGTATGGTTCAGGTAACGGGTATTCAGTAAATTCTGCACCTGCAGGTTTACCTGCACTTCATGCCTGCCAACCGCTATCCTGCTGCCTGCCTGGAAATTGAATACCTGGTATCCCGGCGTCTTTTTCTCAGGAGGTACAATGTTGTTCTGGGCGCCGGTTATCCTGCAATCAAGCGAGCAGTAATTTTTTCTGAAAACCTTTCCCTGCCCTGGTTGCCAGGTAATATTGAACAAGGCCGAAGGGGGTGGAGAAAAAGGAAGCGTGTAGCCTTTCTTGTTACCTGACAGCTGCTCGGCATGCAGGTATTCTCCGCTTACTTCTGCCGAAAGGCATTCAAAAACCTGGTATCTTGCCTGTATTTCCCCACCATAGCGGAATACCCGGCTTTGAGCGTACTGGAATACCTGGTTGCCCGCGCCATAATTATAATCATGGGCAGAAGTCGGATTCAGGTAGATGTAATTAGGGAAGAAGTTGATGAATGGACTCACCTGTACCGACAACCTGCCGCTTGTCCAGCCAAGGCTCAGGTCTGCCTGGTACGATTGTTCCGGCGCTAAAGAAGGGTCGCCTTTCTCATAGCTGAAATAGTGATAGTTGACCCCATTGGCGGATAATTCTTTCGCAATAGGCATACGGAAGCTTTTCCCGATGTTGAACTTTGCATTGAAGTGATCTGCATTGTAATTCACGCCGGCCGACCATACCCAGCTATGGAATGTTCTGGCAAGATTTTCGGCCCTGGTAAGTCTTTTTGTTGTGGTTTCGCCGTCCTGCTCTATGGAGGAAGGGAACCAGTCGTCGTACCGCTGCATTGCCAGGCGCCCGTAATCGTAACGCATGGCCGCATGCAACAGGAACCGGTCATTCAACGTGATCTTGTCGTACAGGAAAATACCAGCCGTATGTTGGTAGAACGATGGTACCAGGAAGCTCCAGCCGCCTATCTTATTGTCCTGGTATTCTGTGTTCAGGCCTGCGGTAATGCGATGTTTGCCGGCAGTGAAATTATCCCGGAAATTGAGGGAGTAAACATGTTTATCGAACTGCCTTTCCAATGCAGCGGGGATGCCAAGCGTATCGGGATATACGGAAGGCATATAACCATGGTTCACATATTGGTTGAATTCCTGCCTGAAATTTCGTTGATATCCCAGCTCCAGTTCCAGCAGGTGCAGGCCTGTTTGCAGGCTGCTTTTGTTGATAACTTTGAAATGATTGACTTCCTGGCTGGGGTGAAGTATATCCCTGGATGACCTGTCGTGAAGCGCGTTATTTACCCGGCGAGGTTCAAGCCCGTGGGCATTGGCGAAGAAGCCGCTTTTACTGTATACGTTGCTTATATAGAATAAAGACCTGAAATGTTCCCCTAAGTAGCCGGTAGAGAGGTGCAGGCCTGATTCGCGCCCGGCGGTATTCCGGAGAAAGTTCTTGTGCAATCCCGCTGCATAACTGTATACATACACGGTATCGGCAGGTACGCGGTAGTCTGCATAGTTTTGATAGGTTACCCGTCCATCGGCCATCCATTTTTTATTGCGGGCATAGAAGTTGGCAGAACCTCCATAGAGGTTATTGTTGGTTTTGCCTATGAGTTCTATGGAGCCGCCCATGGTATTAGGCCCGGGCGGAGGAGGAGGGAGTACATTGATCGTACCGGCAATGGCGTCGGAGCCATAAATGAATGAGGCGGCGCCTTTAACCAGTTCAATTTCCCCGGCCGCAAACTGGTCTATCTCCAGGCCATGATCCGCTCCCCATTGCTGCCCTTCATGTTTGATCCCATTGTCGATAACCGCCACCCTGTTGAATCCCATTCCCCGTATCAGGGGTTTCGACTGGCCGGAGCCTATTCCAATGGTCTTGACGCCAGGCAACCGTTCCAGGGTTTTCATCAGGCTGCCGCCCAGGTGTTGCCTGATGAAGTCTGTTTTTATCACATCAAGGTTCAGCGATTCTTCATTTTTCCGGGTAGTGATATGATTATCTTTCACTACCACTTCCTCCAGCTCCGTTATACGCTTGTGCATAACGATCTCTACTCCCGCCCCGGGAATAACTACGGGAATTTTCTTTTCCCTGTAACCGGCCCGGGTAGCCGTGATCACGAATTCGCCGGCTTTGAGCCCGGCTACTGAAAAGTTCCCCGAAGGACCGGATGTAACAACATGATGCCCGGGGGTAATTAGGATCTTTACACCCGGTAACGGGGCGCCCTGGGCTGTCAGTACTTTTCCATGCAAGCCGGCATCCTGAGCAAAGGCTTTCGCCAGCCCCAGCAGGCAGGATATCAGAATATAGTATTTCTTAAACATACGGCACTAAACCTTGCAGGCAGGAACTGCCTGTAAAGCGGATTACGATGCATCTCCACCGGAGATACAGGTATAATTGAATGAATTACCGGCCGCTGTACCGCGGCCTGGCGTGGGAGAATAATTACGCGGCTACAGCAGGCGGGCCTTTGTTGGTAAAGGCGTTGAGCGTCATTTTATAGATACCTGCACAAACACGCCCGTTATGTTCTATAATGGCAGGTAATGGCGCTTCCAGGGTTGGAGGATAGGGCAGGTCAAAATCTTTGCCCTGGTGATGTATGTGATAGCTGCATGCCTTGCAAAGGGAAGTGATTGACCCCGATTTGCTATCCTTGAAATTTTCTGTATGCTCAATACAGGTATGAGAATGAAAGAAAGGAAGAAAGGTGGCATAGGTAAAGCAAACCAATAACAGGATCGCGAGAACCTGCCTGCCAAGCTTTATGATATGTGATAAATTCTTCCTCATTTATGCAACAAAGTTGCAAAATAAATTTTAAAAACCAAGATTATATTTTAAGGAAGAAAAATATTAATCGGGTCTGCTAACGGGAAGGGCGGCTGGCCACAAGACCAGCCGCCCTGGTATATATAGAAACTAAAGGCTTTTTATAGACATGAAGACGATTGGCATTTTAAAATATTGTATCAGTTCTTCCTGAAATCTGTAGGTCTGGAATTGGTGAATTCGTGGAATGCGTCGCTGAACGAACTGATGGAAGTATAACCCACGCTGTAGGCGATATCGCTGATAGGTTTGTTGGTTTTCAGGATCAGTTCAATGGCTTTAACCATTCTCAGGGTTTTTAAATACTGGAGGAATGAAATATGTAAAGATGCCTGGAAGAGCCGGGAGAGGGAGCGTTCACTGATGTTGAACCTGCGGCTTACCCCTTCCAGGGTTAAGCGTTCGGCGATATTTTTTTCCAGGTAGCGGGTGATCTGCTGCATGTGTTCATCGTCTGTTGTTGGCAGGATGATGGGGAGAGCTTTGTTGTTTAGTTCAGGCAGCAGTTTCTTTAACGCCACCAGGAACTCGAAATTTTCGTCCTTCTGGGTAACATGCCGGCCATCCCAGCGCTCAGAATAATTGATCATCTGGATCAGCAGCTCGCTGGCGGGGTAAATGCCCAGCTTTGTGTAAAAGACGTTACGGTCGTCGTCGTGGGCGTAAAAGTATAAAGAACGCAATACGGTGGCCGAATTAGCTATCCGGAGGATATGCGGCATGCCCTGCGGGATCCAGAAATAATGCCTCGCCGGCACCACATAGGTCTTGTAGTTGATGGTGATATAGGCGATCCCGCCTTCTACATAACTCAACTGACCTTTATTATGAGAATGCAAAGGGATCAGTTTTTCGGATTTCTCGTGCATTACAAACACCGAATTCCTTTGTTTATTAATCTCAGGTAAGGATGCTATTAAACCCATAATGCAAAGGTAAAAACAAATTGGCCGGAATGATGAAAAAATTGACTATTTATCGGAAACTGCAAATTATCAACCTGCCTAATTTTGCGCCACAGAATTGAACACACAGGTCCCAATTTTTATGAATCACAGAGCTAGGATCGCTGTCATGTGGGTTTTAATGGCAGTTTATGCGATCCCGATTTATGCACAAGATGCTGCAACGGAAGTAAACGACACCCTGAAAATTTCGTTATCACAAGCCTGGCAGAAAGCGGAATCATACAGCCGCAAAATAGCCATCAGTAAAAAAGCTACCGCCATTGCCGGCGATGAGATCAAAGACGCCATACGCGAACGCCTGCCGGAGCTGGAAGTAATGGGAAGTGCTGAAAAAGCTACCAACATACCTGTTTACGGTAACGGGATATTTACCAATCCTACCTCCCAGCACGAAGTGATACATAATCTTTACAAGGTCGGCGCAGACCTCTATCTTAATATCTATAACGGGAATAAGCTCAACCTGAAAATTGAAGAAAACAGGATACTACATCAACTGGCAGGTATACGTGAAGCCGAAACTGTTTCCGGTATTCGTTACCAGACCGCCGCATTGTACCTGGAACTGGAACAGGCTCTCATCTTCAGGGAATTGATATTGCAGGATATAGCAGATCAGCAGAAACAGTTAAAAGAAATACAATCGTTTCACCGGAACGGTACGGTGCTGAAAAGCGATGTGCTGCGGGTAGAACTGGATCTCTCCAAACGCCAGTTAACCCTGGTGAAGATCGAGAACGATATCCGGATCGCCAACCAGAAACTGAATATCATCATGGGCGAACCGGATGAAAGAGTTGTAAGGCCCGAGATAACGCAATTGCCAACCGACGCAGGAAGGTATACCGATTATCTTGAACAGGCCTTGCATCATTCTTACGCCTGGCATATTTCAGGTGCAGAAACTGAGATTAGCAGGCTGCACGTGAAGCAGGTGAAAGCGAATGTAAGACCTAAGATAGGCTTGTATGGCGATTTTTACTATGCCAATCCCCAGATCTTCCTTTATCCCTATAACCCGTCCTGGTATTCATTGGGCATAAGCGGCATTAAAGCTTCTTTCCCGCTTTCTTCTCTCTACCACAATACCTACAAATTGCAGTCGGCGCACCTGGAGCTGGAAAAAGAAGAAGAAGCGCATCACGATACGGAAGATAAAGTAAGGCAACAGGTGAAAGAAGCGTTCCTCCGCTACAAAGAGGCATTGGTGCAGATAGATGTTGCAAATACAAATGTAGCAAGGGCAGAAGAGAACGCCCGTATTATCAAAGTGACTTATTTCAACCAGGCCTCCCTGGTAACAGACCTGTTGGATGCAGATGTACAGCTGCTGCAATCCAGGTTCGAACTGGCCGCAGCTAAAGTATTGGCGCAGAACAGGTACTACTTACTCCAGCATATTACAGGCATCCTTTAATAAAATGAAAAAGAATTACATCGTAACAGACAGACTGATTACCCGGATCACAGGCTGGATGGCAGGGCTTATCGTGCTCGCATTGGCCATCTGGGGCGGCTACACAATCTGGCATTATTACAGGTTCGAAGAAACAAATGATGCGCAGGTGCAGGAATATGTTAACCCTGTTATCTCCCGCGCAGGCGGATTTATTGTAGCTGTAAAGTTTGAAGAAAATCAGCCGGTCAAACGGGGAGATACTCTGCTGATCATCGACAACCGGGAGTACGTGTTGCAACAGGAGCAAACGGAAGCGGCTATACGTAAAGCAGAGGCGCAGCTGCAGGTACTGGAGAGCAACATTCATACGCTGGAAAGAACCGCCGGCGCCGCCAGCGCGCAGATCAGCGGGGCCAGGGCAAAGGTCTGGAAACAGCAACTGGACTTCGACCGTTATCAACAGATGTATAAAGAAGAAGCAGCTACCAGGCAGCAACTGGAAAACATGCAGGCGACGCTGGATGTGAATAACAGCGAATACAAAACTGCCACAGAAAATTTCAATGCCGCCAGCTCGCGTATCGCTGATGTCCGCGCGGAAAAAGAGGTGGTACAGGCGGAATTGAAACGCCTGAAAGCCTTGCTCGACAGGCATAAGCTGGATGTCAGCTATACAGTGATCACCGCTTCTTATGATGGCCGTATGGGACGCCGCACGGTGGAAGTAGGCCAGATGATCGATGCCGGTGAAGTGCTTGCCTATATTGTTAACAACGAAACGGATAAATGGGTAGTTGCCAACTACAAGGAAACGCAGGTGGCCAATATGGCCATAGGAGACACCGTGGAAATAGTGGCGGACGCCTACCCGGGTCAGACTTTCAGGGGAACCGTCATCAGTCTTTCGCCGGCCACCGGTTCCAGCTTCTCGCTGCTCCCTCCCGATAACTCTACCGGCAACTATGTGAAGATAGTACAACGTATACCTGTCCGCATCCGGGTAGATGGACAGCGTAAAGAAATAGACAAACTGAAGGTAGGGATGAACGTTAACGTTTATCTGCCAAAACACCAGCATCATGGATAATGCGATTCCTATCTTCAAACAATGGACGCCGGAATGGTTGATCAGGTGCAGTCTTTTCCTGCTCATCCTGCCCAGTATTGTACTGTTCTTTTTGCCGCTTGCCAACGTCAATGCAGCGGCGGGGTTCTATGGTAGCGAACCGGCAGATATGCAGTTTGCAGTAGCCTTGTTTTACGCGGGTTATGTAGGGTTTTACAGCCTGGAAAGGCGTTTCTTCGTATTCATTGCAGCAAAGGAGTATTTTATCATCTTCACTTTCCTGCAGGTGCTGAGCTGTTTTACCTGCTATTTTGTACACGAGCTGTATATACTTTTCCCGGTTCGTTTCCTGCAGGGCATGTTGTTTGCCTGTACTGTGAACCTCTCGCTGTCATTGATGTTTACCCGCCTGCAGAGCGAACGAGCCAGGGAAGTCAGCTTCTCCGTGTTCTTTGGCTTCCTGCTCTGCGCCTTGCCGTTCAATAATTTCGTAACAGCCGACCTGATAGACGCATATAATTTCAACGTTGTTTATAAAGCTACTTTGTTTGCTTATGCGCCTTGCCTGTTCCTGTTGTTGCTGACAATGAACAATGTAAGACTGAATGTGAGGTTTCCCTTGTATAATCTCGACTGGCAAAGTTTTTCGCTTTACAGCATTATTCTAGTATTGCTCGGTTATATTATGGTTTACGGGCAGGAGTATTACTGGCTGGAAGATGTGCGGATCAGGTACAGCGTAATATCCATAGCCGTGGTATTAGTTGTCTACCTGCTGCGGCAGTGGAGGATGCGTCGACCTTACCTGCATTTGCAGATCTTTAGGTACAGGAATTTCAGGATTGGCCTCATCGTATTGTTCGTGATGTATATATGCCGGTTTGCATCGGGGATCACTAATACTTACTATGCTACCGTACTGGGCTTCGATCCGATGCACATATCGTATATCAACCTGTTGAACATGGCGGGTTTGGTTATAGGCGTGATCGTTGCCTGTTGCATGATCCTGCAGAAGAAGCATATACGCAGTGTTTGGGTCCCGGGTTTCCTTTTCCTGCTGGGCTTTCATGTGAGCATGTATTTTTTGTTTGATGTGCAGGCAGATGAATGGAATTATTTTGTCCCCCTGCTGGCGCAGGGTTTGGGAGTGGGGATGATCATGGTGCCTACTATTGTTTACATTATTTCATCTGTGCCGGTGGCTATAGGCAGTTCGGCGGCTGCCACGGGATTGCTCGTCAGGTACCTGGGATTTTGCGTCAGCATTGGCCTGATCAACTATTTTGAACTGTACGGCAAGAGTCGTCACTATAATGCGTTCCAGGACCATCTCAGCCGGTTGGATCCTGTAGTGAAAACAACGCTGCGCACACAGGCGCATCACCTGCAGGCAAAAGGAATGGCTGCGGGTCGTGCTGCCAAAGGCGCAGATAAGTTATTGATAAAAGCGGTCAACGGGCAGGGACAACTTCGTTTTGCCATGGATTACTATGAGTTGATAAGTTGCCTGATCATCGCAACACTGCTGTTAATTGCCTTGTTCCCTTACCTTAACAGAACGGTGGTGTACCTGCGGTCGAAGCGCCTGGGACCTGCTTAACAAAAGTGTGGACGGTTTGGACTTTTCCCCGGGAGGACGAATACACTGCTAGTCCTTCCGGGTTTTTTGTTTATTATTGATCCGGAAAAAGCGATACCGGATCAACAATTTAAAGATGCTGAAGAAATTTAAGGGTAAGTATTATTACCAGGTGATTATTATACTATCGGCCGTGTTAATATTTTCGCAGGAAAGGATTTATTATTGGGCATTTCCGCCGGGAAGGAAATTTGGAACAGCGTTTAATGAGGAAAGAAAGCGTATTGGAATTGCTACCTTGCCTGCTGACTGGGAAACGAAAGACAGGTATACGGAAACTAAGAACTGGCATCCGCCTGTCAGTCCTGATACCGGGGCATTCAGGAGTTCTAAAACAGTAATTGTAAATGACGACGGGGAGATAACTTACGATGGGGATATTTATATGAAGATAAAAGGCAAGGAACATGAAAGCCTGATCGTTGGTTATAAATTTGGCGATAAAGGAGGCTGGGAGTGTAAGTATTACAGTTCTGTGCTTAACAGGCAGGCGCTGGAAATGACTAAACCGCAGGCAGATAGCGTAATACAGAACTGGGGATTAAAAGAGGAATAGTATGAACAAAGTTGAGGTTGCATTTTTGGAGAAGGGGGAGCGGAGGGCTGGCCTGGTGCTTTATTCAAGGGATGTGGCCCTGGCATTCGTAGAAGCATGTAAGGCAGAAAGAATCGTTTTGTTAGGAATAGATGCTTTTTTTCTGACCCCTGATACTGTACAACCTAGAATAGAATACAGCAGGGATTTTTCTTCCGGGTTCTTTAGCGGAGATGCTTATAAAGCTGCGGAAGACTTGCTGTTGCTCGCACCGGATAACCTGTTTTTTGAAATGGTATGTGAATAAATTTTGTACATAAGATTGTTAACACTGACTTACTTTCTTTTATCAGGGATGAGTTTACCTGGTGATAATTATAAGGCGTCTATACCCCTTGATGTTATAATTGAGGCCATAAATTTATGATCGCCTTTCATGCAAATTTCGGGTTAATTGCAAAGTCGATGAAGAAGAACGCATGGTTTAGAAGGGGGAGGGCTAACAGACCCGGGACCTTGATCTGCTAACCCTTTTATTTCTATTTCTATTTTTTTTCTTCGTGGTATTCCTGTTCCGTGTTAATAGACCAGATATTTGATTTCGTTACAATCCCCGCTTCAATATTATCTACTGCAACCATTGCAGTTAACATAGAGTGATCAGAGTTATTGTATTTATGCATGCCGTTGCGGCCAACCAGGAAAAGGTTTTCAAACGTATCAATATAGTTCCTTAGTTCGTCGAAGCGGTTGTAGGTTCCGAAATATGCGGGATATGTTTTTTCCATTCTTAAAACTGTGGCGTCTAAAACGTCCGATTGTTGGGCCAACCCTATCTTGCAGAGTTCTTCGATTGCTTTGATGCGGATGGTATCATCAGGCTGTTCCCAGAATTCATCGCCCTTGTTGCAGAAATACTCCATCCCTACCCATGTGGTGTTGGGGTCTTTCACCATATATGGGCTCCAGTTGTTGAATAATTGAAGCCGGCCTACTTTTACATCTTTCTCCTGGATATAGATCCAGGTGTCTTCCAGTTTGGGAGGTCGTTGTTCGCCTGTTTTTTTATCGGTAAGACTTAGGTTTTTCAGGAGTATGCCGATGGTTACGAAGTCGCGGTACATTAAGCCAGCGGCTACTTCTTTTACATTAGCAGGAACATTCGCGTCGAGATCTGCAACCAGTTCTTGCATAGGCATGGTAGAGAAGAAATAGTCGCCTTCCAGCAATACTGTTTCTCCGGTTGCCCTGTCGAGGGCCGTTACACCCGTTACCTGGTTGCCCTGTGTATGTATCTTTATTACATCATGTTGCATCAGTACTGTGCCGCCTTTTTCGGTTACCTGGCGGGCCACTTCTTCCCAAAGCTGTCCTGGTCCGTGCTTGGGATACAGGAATTTTTCTATGAGGCTTGTTTCCACGCCTTTTTGTTTAATGTCTTTCGGTTTGCCGGCATCAATGGCCGATTTAACAGCATGTGCAATGGCTTTGCCTATAGAGATGCCTTTAATGCGTTGGGCGCCCCATTCGGCGGAAATATCTTTACAGGCAACGCCCCATACCTTTTCCGTATAGTCTTTAAAGAAGAGATGATATAAGGTTGTACCGAACCTGTTTACCATGAAATCTTCCAGGCTTTTTTCCTCCTTTCTTGGGAAGGCCCGGGCATAGAGGTAAGATAGCATAATCTTTACGGTGGTCGCCAGTCCTAATTTTCCCAGGGTTTCTATAGAAAGTTGAATAGGGTAAGTGAAGAACTGTTTAAGAAAATAGATGCGTGAAAGCCTTTTTCTTACCAGCATGATCAGGTCGGGGTCCTGTGCTACCAGCGTATCGGAAGTGGGTTCGGGGCGTTTGGCTTTTACTTCCCTTGTTTTATTCTGGTAGCTGATGGAAAAAATTTCTGCCGCCTCTTTATCCAATGGCATCATTGTCATCCACCAGTCCATTACGCGGTCTGATTTAGAAAAGAAACGGTGACCGCCTATGTCTATCCTGTTTCCTTTGTAATTCACTGTTTTGGAAATTCCACCAATATCTGTACTCTTTTCCAAAACAATGGGAACTATATCTGTGCGTTGTAATAATTCATAGGCAGCAGTGAGTCCTGCGGGGCCGGCGCCTACGATAATTGCTTTCTTTTGCATGAGCGAATGAGGTTATTGATGAAAATGGTTTTCTGAGGTAGTATTGCACAATCTTTCTCTGTTACGTTACCGGAAGGGTATTCCCCGCGTTCGGAAAAACTGGAACCTGTAAAGTGTTGGCATATCAAAATAGTTTTGCTACGAATATTTCAATGTTGAATTATTCGTTTAAGGGTATAGTATATCGATGGGTTTAGCGGCAGCTAACACTAGCTGGAAGCGTTATACAAGTATAGGAGGAGTTACTGAAATGGCATTTCAGCCGGCAGAATTGCCGGAAATTGCAATGGGGTTGGTAATTATGTTAGAATTTCCACTTGTAGAAATATACAGGCGCTTTCTTTCCTTCGCTGATAGTTACATAGCCATTGTTGCGGGGAGTGATGGTAATGCCTTCGCCCTGTTTCTCTACAACGTATGGCAGTTCTTTCGCAGGTTTTTTCATCGCTTCTTCTACCGACTCGCCTTTGTTGCGATGCCAGTAATAGATCTTGGTAAGGGTTTTAATAACGATATGATGGCCATCTTTCGAGATATCGCCTGATACTACCCAGGTGTATGGCAACTGGATCAAAGGTTCCAGCGTAGCTTTATCACCATCGTTGAACAGCAGTTTGGTTTTAAACAAGGTGACCTCTTTTTCCCGTTTACTGATTATGTACAATTGTTTACTGATCGGGTCAAGCATTAGTGTTTCCGCATCCCTGGCGCCATCGGGATATCGCAGTTTTAGTTCGTCAGCTTTTAATTTTATGTATGAGCCGGGTGTAACCTTTGAAGGTTCGGGAAACCTGTAGATCCTGATATGATCCCGGATAGCGTGGTTATCGCCGATATCGCCTACGTATACATAGTGTTTACCGGTCTGGGGGCCTATGCCTTCTGCAATATCTTCCCAATCCCTGTTCTTGGCATTTTTCAGCCAGACAGTTGCAACCAGCGAAGCGTGGTTGTCGAGCAGAAAAACTTCCGGGTCATTTCCGCTATCGTTATGCGTCCAGTAGTGCCCAGCCAGGGGTACACTGGAGGCGATCCCGGAGGCTTCCGTGACCTGCTTGCCGGATAAGTTGCCTAATATCTCGGGTGTTGCTGTTTGAGCGGAGGAGGTATTGACAGCAAGCAACAATGTAATATACAGAACGATCTTTCGCATTGTGGAAAATTACATAAAACCTATGATATTGAATATTATAAGAAGTTATGTATATTTGCGCTGTCAAAATTGACTTTGCCCGATAGTATAATGGTAGTACGACAGACTCTGACTCTGTTTGTCTTGGTTCGAATCCAGGTCGGGCAACGAAAAAGGAGAAACCGAAAATTTCGATTTCTCCTTTTTTATTTTGCGGAATCCCTAGCATATAGAAGTCTTAATATCCGCCTAATACCCTACATTCTGCATCATACCACTATACGAGTTCATATAATCAGCCGGTATAGGAAGCAATTCATTCTTAGGACTGGTGTAGCCTTTCGCGCCGAGCATCAACTGGGCCATTCCCCAACGCTGCAAACACACAAAGCGGTTGCCTTCCCGGAGCATTTCCTGCTGCCAGATATTCCTTAATGCATTCCTTACCTGGGCTATAGTATTGTTGGTAGATACAACCTGGCTGCTTGTCAGGCGCAGGCTCAGGCGGTTGATATAGTTTACAACGTCGGCTGTCACCCCACCCCCAGGCTGTTCCAACAGCCCTTCTGCAGCTATCAGGTACATCTCCGCAAGCCTGATAGTTGGGCACCTGCTGGAAGCTGAGTTGCCATGAAGACCGCCATATATAAAATAAGCATTGAATTCGGGCATTTGCATCCTGTCTGAAAGATCCCAGATCACTTCCGCATTAGGCGCGGTAGTGAATACACTGAGATAAGAGGGGAGTAGTTGGTAGTTACCACTGTTCAGCACTGATTGTGCATAGATAGCGGCATTTTTATAATCCTTCTGCACCAGCGCAGTCCTGGCAGCGAGTGCGGTAACAGCGCCTTTGGTAGGCCTGAAAACTTGATCCTGGGGCCATTGGGCAGGCAATACGGTCGAGGCTTCGTCCAGGTCTTTCATTACCTGCTGGTAAGCTTTCTGGCGGCCATCGGTATTCGACAGGTCTGGCGGTAGCACTACACCGTTCAATATAGGGACATTCCCAAAGTAGGTGAACAACTGGAGGTAGATATAGGCGCGAAGGTATTTGGCTTCCGCTATTACAGTTGCCTTTTCAGTGGCGTCAGGTAATCCCGGTACGTCCCTTATTATCCTGTTCAACTGTGGTAATGCCGATAGGTAGGCGCTGTTCCAAAGGCTGGTGAATATCGGTTCCTGCGGGGTAAACGTAAAATTGTCTATCGCTTGCCATTTAGCGGCAGTAGCATCTGCGTTGTCGCTCAGGTAGCTGTCCATCATTGTAAAATTGAGAAAGGCGGTAGCATCCAGTGAGTAGCAACCCTGCAGCAATGCCTTAGCGGCTAACAGGTCGGGAATGGTTTTCAGGTTGTTGTTATTGCTATAGCCGATCAATACATCGCGGGTAGCGGTCAATCCTTGTTCTGCCTTCACCGAGGTGTATGGTAACGCCACAAAATCATTGTTATCGATACGGCCATCTGCATTAGCATCCCATAATCGGAAATTCCCTGGGGCGCCATTGGGTTGCTGTGGGCTGGCGGCTACTTCGGCCGTGGTTTGGAAAACCGAATCAAATCCATATCCGGCCAGTAATCCACCCACTGGTTGGGGGTTCCAGAATCCTTTGTCTTTGAGGATATTGCTCATATCTCCCTTGGTGGCAACAATAAAATAGACACCTGCATCAACCTTGCTGAACTTCGCTTTCCCGTTGAGATCTGTTTCTGCAGTATAGGCTGGTGCATTGCTTGCATAATCTTCACGGGAACGGTACAACGCTACTGTGGCTCCGCCGGCCACAGCTCCCCTGGGTTGGGTTGCAGACCATTGCGTAGCATCCCATACGGTGATAACCAGCGAAGGACTCTTCTTTAAAAGCCCGTTAATGGTATAGATCATCGTTTTATCGCCGCTGATCCCTTGCTTACCTGTCAGCAACACGCCGTTCACCCGGAGATCGTCTCCTGTTTTGGTGATGGTCAGCGTTTTCCCGTTAAGAGTGGTAAAATGCGCGTTGTTGGTCAGTGCGCTGGTGTTGATAATTCCTTTTACCACATAATCCTGAACGTCAGTAGAGTCGGGCAACGCTTCGCGCAGTTCTCCATTCCCTGCCGCCTTACGACCACCGGGGTCATTAAATGCGCTATTCACGGGCGCAAATACGGTTACGCCCTGGGCAGCGTCTGCATTGTTTAACTCAAGATCTTTCAAATAAGGGGCAAAGCTGCTAAGGCTATCTATTTTCGCTACTTGCCCGTTCAGGCCTTTTACCAGGTTTTCGGCATCGTGGTTCTCTGCCGGTTGCGGTTTGTCTTTTTTACAGGCAACTGCAAGCAATACTATGGAAATCAATAGTGCAGTGTATTTCATTGCGAAAAAATTAAAGGTTAGTTAAAGCGTAACCAGGTTGGGCATACGGAAATACAATCCGCATGTTTTCCCTGTTATTGAAGAATTTTAAACAGATATCAATTTTACAGGATGATGCAGCCTCACGGCTGATTATGATAGGGAGCAGTTTTTTTAGTTCATGTAGTTCTGGAAACAGTAAAGTGAATCAATGAAATAAGAATTAAACCATTTATATACATATTTAGATTTCAGATCTTTATCGTTCTTACATTCCCGCTACAAAACTAAAAATACAGGCTGCCAGGGGCAATAGCCATTTATAACTATTGTTTTTGAAAGAAGTCCTTAATAACTATCTTGGGGAAGGCACTCTTTATTGTAGTATGCAAAAGATCCTTTTCTTCCACGGAGGCCCGGGCCTCAACTCAAATCCTGAAAGACATCTACTTACTGAAATGTACCGGGAAGCGGGTTTTGAGCTTCTTTGCTGGGACGAGCCTTCACGCCAGCGGCCCGAGGGCCATCTTTTCAGCCAGGACAACGCTTTCGGAAATTGCAGGAAATACTTAGTGCTCCTTCGGCCACCTTCGGGGAGAAAATAGCGCGCGGATGGCAGTTGGCGGCTGTCAACCCCCGGCTTTTTAATTATTACTGGCAGGATATGCAAAAGATGCAGGAATTCGTTCAATATTATAATAATGAGTATGTACCCGATGCTGAAAGCTTTTTCAGTGTACGCAGGTCGTGGTATGCAGTGTCAATGCCCCGTCAACAGAAGTTCCGGTTATTGTAATATATGGCAAACATGATAACATTATTTCAGTCGAAGAAGAGTTGGCTGTTTTGCCAACTTATTTTGTTGATCCAAAGATCATAGAAATGCAAGGGTCGGGGCACTACCCGCATATCGAAGAACCGGAGAAAGTGTTGCAAATATTGCAGGAAGAACTCAAAGTTCATAACCATCAATCCCAAAACTGATTATCTTTGCCCCGGAACAAAGACCGTAAACCCGTTTTGCCCATGAAATATCTGTTGTCCCTTTGCTTGTTTTTTGCCTGCTGTACGTTGATCTCCTGCGATCAGAAAATGGTACACGATGGAAGTTTTAACAATACCTCCCTGGGAACAGCGGTAGGAACTTTGAAAGATGACAATAATTCCTGCCTGCCAGCAGCAGTAAAAGGAACTTTCAGTACCGGAACAGTAAATAGCGACGCATACCTGGAAATATCTGTAAACGTGGCATCCCCCGGCTCCTATCTTATTACTACCAATACTGTCAACGGGGTATTCTTCTATGCCAAAGGAGTATTTTACCAGAAAGGTATCCAAAAGGTGCAGTTAACAGGAAAAGGTGATTTCCAGGCAGGCGGTACTTTCCCTTTTACTTATACCTTTAACGATATGTCATGTACCCTGGACGTTCCCGTTGCCGGCACTCCAGCTAATCCAGGTAATGGCAATGGCGGCGACGGCGATATTGTCAGCGGCTCATGGTCGGTAACCATTGCCGGTGTAAAATACAGCGGTACCAAGTTCCAGTTGACAAAAAGCACCGCTCCCAATACTTATACCTTTTCATTCTTCACAGATGATCTGGCTTATATGGGAGGCTTCCTGCTTCCTGCACCCGGTGGAAAACCTGCAGCAGGTACATACAGGACAACCGACAACGTATACACGATTTTTTCCTGGATGAAAATGTCCAGTATGGACAATACCATAGGCGCCGGCGTTTCCAGCGGTTTGGTAGAGATCAGGATCACAGCTGTGAACGGGAATAAGGTTGAAGGAACTTACTCCGGAACTGCTGTTAATATGAACGGTGATGATGTAAAAGTTGCCGACGGTAAGTTTAAAATGAACTAAGAAGACTGTTTATAAACTATACGGGCCGTCTCTACCTGGTAGAGGCGGCCTTTTTCTTCCCTGTAAAGAATTGTATATTTATCCCGTATGTCGTTTGATACGGAAAACAGCCAGCACTGGGAAAAACTTAGGAAAGGGGAGAAACAGGCTTTATTTGCCCTGTATAACAATACCTATTCCCATCTCCTCCGGTTTGGCCTCAGGATCTGCGCAAACGACGAACTGGTAAAAGACTGCATCACCCAACTGTTCCTGCAGCTATGGAACAAACATCCGCAACTGAACCCTGTTGCTAATGTAACCGCCTATCTATTTACCGCCTTAAAACGCCAGTTGATAGACCAGCTGATATTACAGGAAAAGATCCATTCGGCTATCCATAACCTGGCCGAAGAATCGTTCGGCCAGGAGCTGTCGTATGAAGAGATCATTATCCAGGGCCAGCAGGATGAAGAACAAAAACTCCGGTTACAGAAAGCTATGAAGGCCTTAACTCCCCGGCAAATAGAACTGATCCGGCTAAAATTCTTCGAGGGACTGTCTTACGAGCAGATCGCCCAACAAACATCCCAAACGGTCAAAACCGCCTACAACACCATCTACGACGCTATTAAAATGCTCCGGAAACAACTGAAATAAAAAAAATCTCTTTTTTTCTTAGGAAAAACGAAAGGTAACTCCGTCTGTATACTTAAAGGACGTTTCTTACATGGATTTTCTAACAGCTACTGTCGAAGATTTAGTGTGCAATGAGTCATTCCAGCTATATTGCCTGGAAGATCCATCGGCTGATGTTGCATATTGGGAAACGCTGATCTCCGCACATCCGGAAATGGCGCCGGTTGTTAATGAAGCCAGGCAACTGGTCATTACTTTATCTGCCCGCCAGGGCGACCGCCTGAAACAACTGCAGCACCTGAAAGATGGAATAGAAAGGTTTGATCTCTTACAGCAGGTGATCGGCGAAGAAGAGCCGGGACCCGCTTCATCAAAGAAGCTGTACTGGCTCGCAGCGGCCGTGGCAATAGGAGCCATCATAACAACCATCATCTTTTTTAATAATCACACCACTTCAACACTTACGAGTTCATCAAAAGCGCCTGAAAAAACTATCAGCTCAGGAACGGCGCCCAGGAAATCGATGGTGCTGCCCGACGGTACAACGGTTGTACTCCGGTCGAACAGCGCCCTAACCCTCTCGCCAGGCTTCAATACCACCGACCGGCAGATTGCCCTGACTGGAGAAGCGTTCTTCGATGTTTCGTCGAGCGCCACGCTTCCTTTCAAAGTGCATACCTCCGCTATGGACGTACAGGTACTGGGAACCATTTTCAACATCAGCGCCTACCCGGACAGCCGGGCCGCCGAGGCTTCCCTTTTTAAAGGGAAGATCGCTGTTCAGCTGGCAGGCAGCAAACAGGAACCTATTATCTTAAAACCAAATCAAAAACTATCTGCAAACCTTAATACGCCATATACTATTTCTCCTTTAAAAGCTGATCCTGTCAGCCATAAGGCTACAGAAATAGCCTGGGTACGCAACCGGCTGGAAATAGAAAATGAGCCGCTGGAAACTATTGCATCCAGGCTGGGAAAGTATTATGGCGTACCGATCAGGTTTGCAGATGAAGAAGTAAAGCAATACAGGTATTCCGGAACGTTCGAGAGTGAATCTGTCTGGAAAGCATTGGACGCGTTGCAACTGTCTTACCCTTTTACTTTTAAAATGGTAGACAGTACGATCATTATAAGTAAGTAAAAAGTCAACCAAAATAATAAGAGAGGTGCTGGCACACCTCTCCTGTAATTGGCCTAGTAAACATCCGGAATGAATTATTAACTAAACCAAACCAAAGGTATGTTAAAACTTGTAATCCTGGCAAGGAAAGGGCTTCCTGTTCCTGCCGGTAAACTGCTGCTAACTATGAAATTGACGGCCTTCCTTTTTTTACTCAGCTTACATGTTCAGGCCACCTGTTTAGCCCAGGAAACCATTACATTGAAGGCTAAAGAAGTAAGCATCAGGCAACTGTTAAAAACTTTAGAGCATCAATCCTCTTATCGTTTCGTATTTCACGATAAAACGCTCCCGGATAGCAAAAAAGTAACAGTAGCCGCCAAAGAAGCATCGCTCGACGCTGTGCTGTCACAGGCTTTTGAAGGAACCAACCTGGCCTATTCCGTTAAAGACAACGGCCTGGTGGTTGTTTATGCCAGGGAGGTACTGGAAAAGAATGCTGAGAATATTACCATTAAAGGATTGGTGACAGGTGCATCCAACCTGCCGCTTCCCGGCGTAACGGTAAGGGCAGTGGGAACTAACCTTGGAACCACTACCGGCGCTGATGGCGCTTACTCGCTCAGCGTACCGTCAACTACCCAGTCGTTGCAGTTTTCCCAGGTCGGATACCTTAGCCAGACAGTGGCTATAGGAGGCCGCCAGGTTATCAACATAGCTTTACAGGAAGATGTTAAAACCCTGAACTCCGTTATCGTTACCGGCTATACGAATTACACGCGCAACAAGTCGGTAGCCGCAGCGGGAGTAGTAGGGGCAGATAAGATCACCCAGGTGCCTATGGCGTCTTTCGACCAGATACTCCAGGGCAGGGTGCCGGGAATGGTGGTAGCCGCAGGATCAGGACAACCTGGCGCCAGCGCCAATGTAACCATCCGCGGGGTCGGAACATTGAACGGCAGCACCAATGTATTGTATGTGATGGACGGTATTCCTATTGAAGCTAACCAGTTCCAGAGTATCAACCCTTCAGACATCGCTTCCGTTAACGTACTGAAAGATGCCAGCGCCAAAGCGTTGTATGGTTCCCGCGGCTCCAACGGTGTAATAGTTATCACCACAAAAAAAGGGAAAGCAGGTAAAATAGCAGTCGATTACAAATCCCAATACGGTTTCTCTACGATGACCACACCAAAATTCCAGATGATGAATTCTGAACAGCGTATGCAGTTCGAAGAAGAGATCGGCCTGGAAAGCGGGGACGATATAGGACCGGGATGGACTTATTCAAAGAAGAATCCTGAATATGCGAACAAAACTCCTGAAGAGCAACGGGAAGCAGACCGGATTATCGACAGCCTGACTCATCATAATACCGACTGGCGTAAACTGTTCCTGCAGCATGGACAGTTCCAGGAACACCAGTTAAGCGCCAGCGGCGGAAATGAATTTGTTCGTTTTTACAGCGCCGTGAACTATTTCGATCAGCAGGGTATTGCCAGAACAACAGGCCTGAAAAGGTATAGCCTGAAGAATAATATCGATTTCAATGCAGGCAGGCTTACCGCCAACCTGAATGTAGGACTGGCTTATTCCAAATCCAACTACATAGAAAAAGAAGCTACCAGCCGGGCTTATAACCCGCTGGCTGCCGTTTATTACGCTTTGCCGTATGAATATCCTTATGCTGCCGACGGAACGCTGGTTACGAACTTTAACGAAGATGAATACCCGGTGCTGGATTACAGGGAAGGCAGCAACGCCCTGGAAGCCATGCAGAATATTTCCAATAAAATGGACCAGTTGAAAAGCATTATAGGCGGTTCATTGAACTATACCCTGGCCAAAGGCCTGGTAGCTAAAACCCGTTTAGGGCTCGATTTCGGTCAGAACACCACTGTGAGATTCGTAAACCCCGATTCGTATGCCGGATATAAAGAAACAGGCCGTAAAGGCAGTTATGCGGAAGGGGTAACGAGTAACTTCTCACTTGTTTCAACTTCAGGTTTAACCTATTCAAAAACGGCAGATAAACATGATTTCGAAGTTTCTGCCTTTTATGAATTTGTAAAGAGAACCTACCGCGCTTCCAAGTTTACAGGTTTTGATATAGACGGGCGTTTGCCTAACACGCCGGCAGGAATTAATCCGGGTTCTCCCTTCCGTCCTTTGCTGGAAGGAGGCCGCACAGAGTCGGCGCTGGCAAGTTACATAGCCGTTGGCCGCTACACGTATGCCGACAAGTATACGTTGAACCTGAGTTATAGGTACGACGGATCATCGACTGTTGCACCAGCCAACCGCTGGCATGGTTTCTATTCTGTTGGTTTAGGATGGGAAGCGAAAAAAGAAGGATTTCTTGAGTCTGTGGATTTCATTACAGACCTCCGATTCCGCGCCAGTTACGGTACTTCCGCCAATCCTTTCTTCCAGGGTAACCCATATACTTATTTCGCCACTTACGGCGCAGGGCAATACGGCGGAAATGCGGCCATTGTACCTACTGCACCGGGTAATCCCTACTATGATTGGGAATATGCCAAAGAATTCAACGTTGGGTTTGATCTTGCAATGTGGAATAACCGCATCCGCGTGATCACAGATGTTTATAATAAACTCACCAATAACCTGTTTGTCAGCCAGCCGATTTCCATTACTTCAGGGTTCTATCAACTGTCGCTTAACTCCGGCGCTATGCGCAACAGGGGTATAGAGATGGATGTGCAGGCAGATGTTCTGAAGATCCGCGACTTCACCTGGAACGTAGGGTTCAACTTCGCCTACAATAAGAACGTGATCACAGACCTGGGCGGCGCTGATGAATTTCCACAGGGCACTACACAGATCGTAAGAGTGGGATTGCCTTATGGTTCGCACTATGCGCCTAAATGGGCGGGTGTAGATCCTGAAAATGGCAACCCCTTGTATTACGATCGTAAAGGCAACAAAACCACTGAGTACAACGAAACTGAAATGAGCGTTGCCGAATTTGGAACCTATATTCCGCCATTCACCGGCGGCTTCAGTACAGGATTTTCCTACAAAGGCATTTATGCCAATGCTTTCTTCACATTTGCAGACAAAGCAATGCGATACCTGAATGAAGATTATTATAACGAGAACAGCAACTTCGCTACCAGTAATCAAACCATCCGCATGCTTTACGACCGCTGGAAAAAACCTGGCGACAATGCGATACTGCCAAAATATGGTACTACCAGGGGATATTCATCCAAAGACATCCAGGATGCTTCTTACCTGCGCCTGCGAAACGTGAATATCGGTTACATCTTCCCTAAATCGGTAATGTCGCGTATCCATTATGTACAAGGCATCCAGGTGTTTGTACAGGCACAGAACCTGGTTACATGGACGAAGTGGAAGAGCTTTGATCCGGAAGGGAATAACGGCGACGGACGTTTCGATTATCCAAGCGCCCGTACCTATACTGTTGGATTAAATGTGAATTTCTAAAACTAACCGTCATGACTATCCGATATATTAAATATAGCTTATTATTACTGGTTGCAGGAACGTTCATGTCCTGTTCTAAAAAACTGGATCTCTCGCCTATCGATAACATTGATCCATCCAAAGCCTTCAGAACGGTAGCCGATCTCAATGGCGGATTGCTGGGCGCATACGATGGGATCACCAATAATACCATTTACAATGTTTCCCTGGTAACTGATGAATGTAATTTGCCCAGTGAGAATAATACCGGAAGAGGAGTGGCTACTTACCGCTGGCAGATCCATCCAAGCAATACTACTATCACCGCATCATTTGATGAAAACTATATCATCATTGACCGCCTGAACAGGGCGCTGGCAGCTGTAAATACAGTTAAAGTGAAAGCGGGAGAAGAGCAAAGCCGTGATCAGTATCATGGGGAATTGCTTGCGCTCAGGGCTTATTGTCACCTGGAACTTTTGCGTAGTTATGCAGAAACCTATGAGCCGCAGGCAATGGGCGTAGCCTATATGGATAGTTCCTATATCGGCAAACCTTCCCGGAACAGCGTAGCGGAAGTTATTTCATTTATGGAAAGAGATCTTACTGCCGCTAAAAAGCTGATACCAGCCGGGTTCAAGGATAATAGCCGTATTACGTTGGCTGCGGTTTCAGCTATACAGGCAAGAGTATCCCTTTATGCCAAACAGTGGGATAAGGCCATTGGCTTCGCAACAGAAGCTATAAATGCGGTTCCGCTGGCTACAGTTGCCCAATTCCCCGGAATATGGAAAGATGAGGAAGAAGCTGAAGTGATCTGGAAGATAAAACAGGTATCAGGGAATGATGATCTTATAGGCAGCCGTTACAACGATGTGGGAGGTATAGTGTTATATGCGCCGTCTTTCAAATTGCTTAATCTTTTTGATAAAAACAATGACATTCGCTATACCAGCTACGTGAAATTTGATGATACCCGTGGCGCTGGCAAATCTTTATACAGCGTTATAAAATATGCAGGATCAAAAGAAGCCAACCTGGCTGATATCAAGTTGTTCAGAACTGCGGAAATGTACCTGATCCGTGCGGAAGCGCTGGCAGAAAAAGACAGGGTAGCCGACGGGGCAAAAGATCTGAACACACTCAGAACGGCAAGGATCAGCGGGTACCAGGATCAGACCTTCGCCGATAAAACCACCCTGATCAATGCCATCTACGACGAGCGGTTTAAAGAACTCGCATTTGAAGGGCACCGCCTTTTTGACCTGCGCCGCAGGAACCTGAATGTTGCCCGCAGCAACGAAGACGCTGCCAACACCAATGGCGCATTGCTGATGAAACCGGGCGATAAGGGATATGCTTTTCCGATCCCCGACCTGGAAACCAAGGCCAATAAGAACATGAAACAAAACCCAGCTTATCTTAAATAGGAACACTTATGAGAAAAAGTATGCTAACAGCAGGGATGCTGCTGCTTATAGCTATGGCATCGTGTCAGCAGCCGGAGAAACAGGTTACCGTACCTGGCCGCCCTGCCTCCATCGGGTTGGTTGGAGACACGGCTAACGTTAACACGCCGGTAAAAGGAGGAGTGGTATTGATAGGTGGAGGAGGAAATGTGAACAGTGCTTTTCAATGGATGATAAACAGGAGCGGGGGAGGAGATGTAGTAGTGCTTACGGCTTCAGGCAACGGAGGATACAATGTGGAGATCGATTCGCTGGGTAAGGTAAATTCAGTGGAAACGTTGAATATCACCAGCCGGGAACTGGCCAATAATGATACCGTGGCGTATATTATCAGGAATGCGGAAATGTTGTTCATTGCAGGAGGCGACCAGTCGAGGTATATGAACCAATGGAGAGGTACAAAAGTAAACGACGCTATCAATTACCTGCTGCAGGAAAAGAAAGCGCCTGTAGGCGGTACCAGCGCAGGTTGTGCAGTACTGACCGGATGGTATTACAGCGGGGAAGGCGGCAGCGCCGTTTCGGATTCTGTGCTGGCCAATCCTTTCGATTCCCTGGTGACCTTGTATAACAACGATTTCCTGCACGCGCCATACCTGAAAGATGTGATCAGTGATCAGCATTACCTGAAAAGACATAGGGAAGGGCGTCATGTAACTTTTATGAGCCGTATTGTTAAAGATGCGGGCATATATCCCAAAGGCATTGCACCCGACGAGAAAACAGCGGTATGTATTGATGAAAACGGCATGGCTACCGTATATGGTGCGAGCAAGGCGATCTTCCTGCAAACCGATAGTACAAAAGGTCCTGAATCTTGCGAAAAGAACCGACCTTTGGAATGGAACCATGGAGGAGCAGCTATCAAGGTATATGAAATACAGGGGAGTGATACAGGTAGCGGTACCTTTTCGGTAGCCGATTTCGACCCGGCAAAAGCATCAGGTGGCGCCTGGTATTGGTGGTGGGTAGAAAACGGGCAGTTAAAAAAGAAACAAGCGTTATAAAATTTATCGGATATGAAAGGTTTAGGTTTTTGCTCATTGATCATTTTCTTGTTCCTGGGTTTTATGCCGGCATTTGCCCAGCAAGGATCTTACGTGATGGTAGTACATGGAGGTGCGGGAACTATCCTGAAAAAGAATATGAGCCCGGCACAGGAAGCTGCTTACAGGGCGGGGATAACCAGGGCTTTACAGGCAGGTTATAAAATATTGAGCACTGGCGGTACCAGCCTGGACGCTGTTACTGCCGCAGTAAAAGTACTGGAAGACGATTCCCTGTTCAATGCAGGTAAAGGAGCTGTATTTACCCACGACGGCAGGAACGAAATGGACGCTGCGATTATGGACGGCAAAACCCGTGCAGCCGGCGCCGTTGCTGGAGTGACCATTGTACGGAACCCTATTACCGCAGCAAGAGCGGTAATGGAAAAATCGGAACATGTGATGATGGTTGGACCAGGCGCAGATAAATTCGCCAGGGAAGCCGGGCTGGAAATTGTGGACCCTTCTTATTTCCGGACCGAAATGAGATGGAGAAGCCTGCAGCAGGCGTTGAAAGATGATTCTCTGAAAAAGATACAGTCTAATGCGGCTGTTGCTCCTGGAAAGCTGGGCATCAAAAACCGGGACAATAAGTTTGGCACCGTAGGTGCGGTAGCGTTAGACAAGCAAGGTAACCTGGCTGCGGCTACCAGTACAGGCGGCATGACAGATAAGAAGTTTGGCAGGATAGGGGATTCCCCCATCATAGGAGCGGGTACTTATGCCAATAACCAGACGGTAGCTGTTTCCTGCACCGGATGGGGCGAATATTATATCCGCAATGTAGTAGCTTACGACCTCTCTGCCCTGATGGAGTATAAAGGGCTGCCAGTTCAGCAGGCGGCCAGGGAAGTGATCACTAAAGTGGGTAATATGGGGGGAGACGGCGGATTGATCGCCCTGGATAAGAATGGAAATATGGCGATGCCGTTTAATACAGAAGGGATGTATAGAGGTTCAGTTACTAAAGATGGAAAGATAGTAGTGGAGATCTATAAATAGTTTTCTTTTTAGAGAGCTTAATATGTGAATTATATTAGGCTCTCTAAAAGTAAATTACCATCGATCTGGAATTTTGTATGAATTGTTTTTAGAACCTCTGTATTGGGAGATTTACTTCCGTGTAGAAGTTGGTTTAGAAAACCTTTCGAAATATTTAATTCCTCAGCTAGGTCCGATTGAGACATATGCTTACTATTCAATAAATATTCAATTATCTCCGGAAAGCGAGGATTTATAGGCATAGGATAATGTATAGATTCCCAGACTTCCACTGCTTCAGCTAACAGGCTTAATCTTTTTTCCTCAGTGCTGTTTAGCTTTGAAAAGCCTTTTTGGTAAAGCCCTTCAATTTCTGCCATCGCTGTAAAGTAATCCTGTTTAGTTTTAATTTTCATATAATACAATTGTCCTTGTTATAAATTGAGCAAGGTTCCATTTTTGTTGTGTATATCATACTCCTTATGTGTTAGGACCGCCCTAATGTAAACTAGCTGGGTATTAAAATGAATACCTGCTACTATCCTAAAGTTATTGCCGCCAATATTAAAAACGTATAAGTCTTTATCCACATAATCGACAGAGCCCGAAACTTCTTTTTTTAATTCATTAAAATTACGGCACTTAGCTTGTTTGATTTTTTTGCACCAGTCATTTAACGACGTAGCTGCAACCGGATGCTTTGCCTCAAATGCATAGATTGGAGGCATGGATATAATTCTCATCTATCCTAGGTTTTAAATAGTTAGTTTTTGTCACAGCTATATAGTTTCAAATCAAACTCCGGTTTACCACAGACGTTTTTATAGAGCAACTGTGTTTTTGCTCTTTACAAAAATAGATATTTATTTTCATTTGAAAAAAAAATTTTCAAATGAAAATAATGTTTTCATTTGAATGGTAAAATGAGAAATATCTAAAACATCAAACCAGTTGTAATCCCGGCAGCCCCTCATACACCGCCGGCGCGATCACACTTTCATCGTCGGGCTTCACTTTCCTGACAGAATTAACCGGCCAGAAATCCAGTAACTGGGAAGGAAATTCGTATTGAAGGATCGCCTTGATATCTTCATCATTTAACCTGGGATCTACCCACTTTTCAGCCAGTTCGTTGGAAAGCATCATAGGCATCCTGCCTGCATTATCCCCGCCATTATGTATCTGCGCCATTACAGCATTAGCCTTGCGGGTAAGTATGGTGAAGGTTGGGATACGTTCAGGTTTATCTGCATCCCAGGAGTTGGAAAGCGCCCATAAACCGGCAACAAAGAAGATATCCTGTTCCTTGGATTTGATGTAATATGCTACCTTGTTTTTCCATCCGGGTATCTGCCGGTATTCGAAAAAGCCGGTTGCAGGCACCAGGCAACGCTGATGCCGGATGGCATGCCACAAAGTGCCGGGTTCCTGCACTTTTTCACTACGGGCATTTAGAAAGAGCTGTCGTTGTTTTTTTACTTTTTCTACAGTGTCCAGCATTTTAGGAATAGGCCCCCATGTGAATTTATTTAGCTGCAATCCATCCTGGAAGGTAATTACAGGCCATTGGGGAAAAGACATACCGATCTTATGCCAGGTAGGACTGAAATTTATGTCCAGGTTCCCTTCGCGTTTCAACTGTGGTAAATACTGGTAAATACTTTCTATGTTGGCGGTAAAGGCGATGTCGTAACACATACTGTTAAAGGTTATCTAACTCCGATAAAGGTACTCTTATTTCCTGATGCACATAGTGCAGTGTAACATACAATTCTCCATACTGCAGCAGCAATCCTGCTCTCACCCTTCCCAGTGCTGTTTCTCCCCATTTAGTTCTTTGTACCACATATTTATGGATCATAGGCAATAGCTGCTGTATAATAGCAGTTGTAGAATCCTGGATAACGGCTATGTATATTTTATAACCGGCAGGTTGACGGGCGGCATGGTATAATTTCTCTACTTCCTCGGCATGATGGGTTTGATAAATATACTTCCTCTTATCGAACCGGATATGCTGGAAATGTAAATTGGCTTCCCCTATATTGGTATAAGGCGTTACCAGTAATGCTTCTTTAATATGCTCATCGTTACTGTTTCTTCCCGCGGGATAGCTTTGCCTTACAAATAATGTAAAGCCATTTTCTAACATAGCTTTTAACAAAGCCTCTGTTAATAGTGCTAAAGGTTGCTCCATTGTTCAGTGATTCTCAGGTCTGTTATTTACGGATATCTACAATTACGGCGGTTACCACTCCCCAAACCTGGAAGTCTGTTTCTTCAGTGATCGCTATCGGTTTATAAAACTCATTTTCCGGATGCAATATCCAGCTGCGCCCGGCTTTTACTAATCGTTTTACTGTAAAATCACCGTCCAGCGCCGCCACGACGATATCGCCGGTGTTTGGGCGTATGGACCTGTCTACCACGGCCAGGCAACCGTCGGGAATATTAGCGCCTATCATGCTGTCGCCCTTTACCTTTATAATGAAGGTATTGCTGGGATTGGGCTGCAAAATGCGGGAGAGATCTATTTCATCTTCCTGGTAATCGAGGGCAGGAGTGGGGTAACCGGCAGGTATACTGGTATCAAAGAATGGCAGGGTTACATCCAACTCACTCAACTTCAATGCTTCCATGTTACTATGATTTTTGTGAATACTAATATTATTAGCAAAATAAAGCTAAAAATATTAGTTTGAAAAGCCCGTTAACACATTATTTACAAAAGAAAAAAGCCGGCGCCAAAGACTGCAGTGGCAAGGAATGAAGTGTCAGTCGCTTAGCCCGGGAACTGCTAAAAGCAGCGCAGGGGATATTTTTTGGATTTTTACATTTTTTAAACAAATGATAACATTAGGAGATATTTATTGAAGATTTGATAAAAAAGCTTTGTTTTATCATTTTACTTAGTATTTTTGCACACGAAAATTATGATCATCAACATCCACATACATCATCACCATCATATCTTACCGAAACGGTAGGCAGGGGATGATTTGTGAATTCATCATATTACATCATCAACGAGGGCTTACCGAAGAGGTAAGCCCTTTTTATTTTATCCGGGATGAAACTTAAAATCGCAATCCAGAAATCTGGCCGCCTCCACGAAGATTCTATCAAACTGCTGAAAGAATGCGGCATCGACATCAACAATGGCGTTAACAAGCTGAAGACAGAAGCCAGTAATTTCCCATTGGAAGTATTTTTCCTGCGCGACGATGATATTCCTCAATACATTGAGGATGGAGTAGCCGATATTGGTATTGTGGGTGAAAACGTTGTACTGGAAAAACAAAAGCAGGTCAACATCGTACAAAAACTGGGATTCGGTAAATGCCGCCTCTCTATGGCTGTGGAGAAGTCGTTCGATTACACCGGAGTACAGGACCTGCAAAATAAAAGGATCGCTACCAGCTACCCGGTGATCGTGGCAGACTTCCTGGAAAGCAACGGCATCACTGCCGAAATACATGAGATCAGCGGATCTGTGGAAATAGCCCCGGGTATTGGCCTGGCGGACGCGATCTGCGACCTGGTGAGCAGCGGTTCTACCCTGTTCATGAACGGGCTCAAAGAGGTTGAAACCGTACTGAAATCAGAAGCTGTACTGGCTGCCAACCATAACCTGCAACCAGCGCAACAACAGCTGCTCGATAAATTACTGTTCCGTATCCAGGCTGTAAAGAAAGCAAAGAATACCAAGTATATCCTCCTCAATGCACCGAACGATAAACTGAATGAGATCATCAGTTTATTGCCCGGCATGAAAAGTCCTACCGTGCTGCCATTGGCGGAAGCGGGATGGAGCTCTGTACACTCCGTATTAAGTGAAAACGAATTCTGGGACATCATCGAAAGCCTGAAAGCCGCCGGCGCAGAAGGTATCCTGGTAGTGCCAATCGAAAAAATGGTGATCTAAAAAGAAACTATCATGCAAGTAATCAGATATCCCGATAGCTCTTCCTGGAACACGCTGCTGCAACGGCCGGTGATGGATACGTCTACCCTGGAAGCGAAGGTAGCGGCTATCCTGGAAGAAGTGAAGAAAGATGGCGATGCAGCGATCAGGAAATTTGCAGCCGCTTTCGACAAGGTAACGTTAACAGATATACGAGTTCCTGCAACTGCTTTTGAGGAAGCCGCAGCGGCATTGGACCCTGCGCTGAAAGCAGCTATACAGCAGGCGGCAAAAAATATCTCCGCTTTCCACAGCGCCCAGAAAGAACAATCGAAGGTCATTGAAACAATGCCGGGAGTGGAATGCTGGCGGAAATCAGTAGCCATCCAGAAAGTAGGGCTTTATATCCCCGGGGGATCGGCTCCTTTATTCTCTACCATCCTGATGCTGGGTATTCCTGCTAAACTGGCTGGCTGTAAAGAGATCGTGTTATGCACTCCATCCCTGCACCCGGCTATCTTATACACCGCTCAACTGGTAGGCATTGACAAGGTATTCACGATCGGCGGCGTACAGGCGATCGGCGCAATGGCGTACGGAACAGAAACCGTTCCGCAGGTCTATAAAATATTCGGCCCCGGCAACCAGTACGTTACCTGCGCCAAACAGCTTGTCAACAAAAGCGGCCTGGCTATCGACATGCCTGCTGGTCCGTCTGAAGTCGCTGTACTGGCAGACGATTCCTGCATACCTGATTTCGTAGCTGCCGACCTGCTCTCACAGGCCGAGCACGGCCCCGACAGCCAGGTGCTGCTGGTTACAACCAGCGAACAGGTGATCGCCAATGTTACCAATGCTTTGGAAGCTCAACTGGCCCGGCTGCCGCGTAAAGACATCGCTACCGGCGCGCTGGAAAACAGTAAAATGATCCTCGTGTCTGATACCGATACCGCGGTGGAGCTGCTGAATGCCTACGCACCGGAACATCTCATCCTGGCTTGCGATAAGGCGGCGGAGATAGCGGAGAAGGTAACCGACGCCGGTTCCGTTTTCATCGGCAATTTCACTCCCGAAAGCGCCGGCGACTATGCTTCCGGAACGAATCATACATTGCCGACCAATGGCTATGCAAGAGCATATAGTGGCGTATCTTTAGATAGTTTTGTTAAAAAGATTACCTTTCAACAGATCTCTCCTTCCGGTTTGCAGCAAATAGGAGCCACTATTGAGGCCATGGCCGCCGCCGAAGGATTGGACGCTCATAAAAATGCAGTAAGTATTCGTTTATCTTCCATTTGATCATTTCAAAAACTGGTAAGTATGTTCGACTTAAACGCCCTCACAAGGGACAATATAAAAAGACTGGTACCTTATTCGACCGCCCGGGACGAATTCAAAGGCAAGGCAGAAATATTCCTGGATGCCAACGAAAATAACTTCGGCTCCCCGCTGCCTGTTAACTATAACAGGTACCCCGATCCGCTGCAATGGAAACTGAAATACAAAATGGCCGATGTAAAAGGCGTGCCTCCGCAGAATATCTTCATAGGTAACGGAAGCGACGAAGCCATCGACCTGTTATACCGTTGCTTCGTAAATCCCGGTGCCGACAATGTGATCCTCTGTCCGCCTACCTACGGCATGTACGAAGTAAGCGCGCACATCAACGATGCGGTGATCCGTAAAGTAAGCCTGACGCCCGAGTTTCAGCTGGATATCCCGGCATTGCAACAGGCGATAGACGATAATACAAAACTAATCTTCATCTGCTCTCCTAACAATCCTACCGGTAATACTATTAACCGTGCAGATATTGAGCTGTTGCTGAATAACTTTAATGGTATTGTAGTGGTAGATGAAGCCTATATCAACTTCTCCCGTCATAAAACCTTTATTCAGGAACTGACAGAGTATCCTAACCTGGTTGTGCTGCAAACCCTGTCCAAAGCCTGGGGGCTGGCAGGTTTGCGTATAGGGATGGCGTTTGCCGGGGAAGAGATCATCAATACATTCAATAAGGTGAAAGCGCCTTACAACATCAGCCAGGCAACAATGGAGCTGGCTATGCAGGCGCTCGACAATGTAAGCAAGGTAAATGAGTGGATCAGGGAGATAGTGATCGAACGCGACCTCTTGTCTGCAGCCCTCATCCAGTTGCCGATCATCACCGAGATCTACCCCAGCGATGCCAGCTTTATCCTGGTTAAAACAACCGATGCAAAAGGGATCTATGAGTTCCTTATCAACCAGGGCATCGTAGTTCGCGACCGCAGCAAAGTAGAGCTTTGCCTGGGTTGCCTGCGTATCACAGTTGGTACAGCCGAAGAAAATGTACGTTTATTAGAAGCCTTAAAAACCTTTCACCTCTCAAAAGAAACATCAGTATCTGCATGAAAAGGGTCCTGTTTATAGATCGTGACGGTACGCTGATCAGAGAAGTACCGCCAACCTACCAGATAGATAGCCTGGATAAAATAGAATTTTACCCGAAGGTGTTTGTAAATATGGCCAGGATAGCTGCAGAGCTGGATTATGAGCTGGCAATGGTCACCAACCAGGATGGCCTGGGAACCAACTCCTTCCCGGAAGATACTTTCTGGCCCGCCCAGCAATTCATCCTGAAAGCTTTTGAGAACGAAGGGGTGAAGTTCGATGAAATATTCATCGACCGATCTTTCCCGGCCGACAATGCGCCTACCCGCAAGCCCCGTACAGGCATGCTCATCAAATACCTGGATGGCAGCTACGACCTGGCTAATTCCTTCGTCATAGGCGATAGGATCACCGACGTTGAACTGGCCAAGAACCTTGGCGCCAAAGCCATCTGGATGAACGAAGGTACCGGCCTGGGAAGCGGGGAGGTCAACGACTCCGCCGCCGCGCTCAGGGATGTTATCGCCCTGGAAACGACCGACTGGAACCGCATCTACGAGTTCCTGAAAGTAGGTCTCAGAACAGTAACACACGAACGCAAGACCAATGAAACAGATATCACTATTTCCCTGAACCTCGACGGTACAGGAAAAGCGGATATCCACACCGGGCTTGGCTTTTTCGATCACATGTTAGACCAGATCGCCCGCCACGGCTCTATAGACCTGGCTATTAACGCCAAAGGCGACCTGCATATCGACGAGCACCATACCATAGAAGATACCGGTATTGCGCTGGGAGAAGCCATTGCAAAGGCGTTGGGCGATAAAAGAGGGATAGAAAGATATGGTTTCTGCCTGCCAATGGACGATTGCCTGGCACAGGCGGCTATCGACTTCGGCGGCCGCAACTGGCTGGTTTGGGACGCTACCTTCAAACGCGAAAAGATAGGAGAAATGCCCACAGAGATGTTTTACCACTTCTTTAAATCATTCTCCGATGGCGCTAAAGCCAATCTCAATATTAAAGCCGAAGGGGAAAATGAGCATCATAAGATCGAAGCAATATTCAAGGTTTTCGCCAAGGCGATCAAAATGGCGGTAAAGCGCAACCCTTACCGGATGCAGCTTCCGTCTACCAAAGGAGTGTTGTGATTTTCACGCAAAGGGGCGAAAGAAGCAAAGCCCGCAAAGGAATTTTTTTAAGTGAAATAAGATATTAAGGAAATAGCTAAGAGAGCAAAGGAAGCGAAGATTATATTATATAACATAATCTTCGTTCCCTTTGCTTCCTTATTTTCCTTAAAAAAATTTCTTTGCGGGCTTTGCTTCTTTGCGCCTTTGCGTGAACCTTCCACAAAAAAATTTGCATTTATAAGAAAATTGTTACAAATTTGTCCCCGTTATGCAAAATATCGCTAAAAATATAAACAAACATTGGTGGTGGCACGGAATCAATTCCTGATCTGTGTTACAGTGCCATGTTTCGTATAGAAATATATTTAATTAGAAGGCTCGCTGTTACACAGCGGGCCTTCTGACTTTTTAGGCCATTCTGAAACCAAAAAAAAACAAACCTTTCACCCAATACATCATGCGTACCATCCAAGTAAAAACGAGATCCAAAAAGATGTTGGCCGATATATTCACACCGGTTGGAATATATCTGCGGTTACGAGACAAATTCCCAGGCTCTATTCTATTGGAAAGCACCGATTACCGGGCAAGTGAAAACAGTTACTCTTTTATCTGCGTAAAGCCAATAGGCGGTATAGAAGTGACTTCTACCAGCAAATTTGAATTTAAATATCCTAATCAACCTGTTGAAAAAAAGGAACTGAATAACAAACAACAGGTATTAGACGAATTGCAACGTTTCCTCGGCAATTTCTCATTCGAAGGAAAACACCCTGTACCAGCCGCCCAGAGCTTATTTGGATATACGACCTATGATGCAGTGCAATTCTTTGAAACCATCAACTTCAATAAAGATAAACAGAACGGTAATACCATCCCGCTGATGCGCTACCGGTACTACCAATACATCATCGCTATCAATCACTTTAAAGATGAACTTTATCTTTGTGAGAACCAGGTAGACGGGCTCGATAGCGACTTTGAACTGATAGAATCGCTGATCCGCCACAAAGACTCGCCAGGTTATCCGTTCCAGGCGATAGGAGAAGAGAAAAGCAATATGACCAACGAAGAATACATCGCCATGGTCGAAAAAGGGAAACAACACTGTTTCAGGGGCGATGTTTTCCAGGTAGTACTCTCCCGCGCTTTCCAGCAATCTTTCAAGGGCGACGAATTTAACGTATACCGCGCACTCCGCTCCATCAACCCTTCACCTTATCTCTTCTTCTTCGATTACGGCGATTACAAATTAATGGGCTCCTCTCCTGAAGCGCAGATAGTGATCAACAACGGCAAAGCTACCATACACCCGATTGCAGGTACTTTCAGGAGAACAGGAGATGACGCACAGGATAAACTGCTGGCAAACAAACTGCTGGAAGATCCTAAAGAGAACGCAGAACATGTAATGCTGGTAGACCTGGCAAGAAATGACCTGAGCCGCAACGCTTCAGATGTGCAGGTAGCGTCTTACAGGGAAGTACATTTCTATTCACATGTGATCCACCTGGTGAGCGAAGTGATAGGAAAGGTTGATCCTAAGATGAATCCTTTCGCTTTACTGGCTGCTTCTTTCCCGGCAGGCACCCTGTCGGGCGCCCCTAAATTCAGGGCAATGGAGATCATCGATCAGTACGAACCCACTGCAAGAGGGTTCTATGGCGGATGTATCGGCGCTGTGGGATTCGACGGCAACTTCAATCATGCCATCATGATCCGCTCCATACTCAGTAAAATGAACACACTCTACTATCAGGCCGGTGCTGGCGTTGTTGCTAAATCAGTAGCTACTTCAGAACTGGAAGAAGTCAACAATAAACTGAATGCATTAAAACAAGCCATCATCCTGGCACAAAATATCTGATATGAATATTCTTGTTTTCGATAACTACGATTCATTTACATATAACCTTGTTCACCTGGTTGAAAAGATCATCAACGGAAAGGTAACCGTTGTCCGCAACGATGAAATTCCTTTGGAGAAAGTGAATAACTACGATAAGATCATTTTATCGCCCGGCCCCGGTATCCCGGAAGAAGCAGGTTTGCTGCTGCCGCTGATCAAAGAATATGCGCCTACGAAATCCATCTTCGGCGTATGCCTGGGGCAACAGGCCATAGGGCAGGCTTTTGGCGCTTCTCTCACCAACCTGAAGGAAGTGTACCACGGCGTGGCTACCGATGTGAATATAATTGCTGAAGATGGCCGCCTGTTCAAAGGACTGCCAAAACAACTGAAAGTAGGGCGCTATCATTCATGGGTGATCGATGAAGCTACCATCCCCGCCGGGTTGATTGTAACCGCGAAAGACGACGAAGGATTTGTAATGGCAGTACAACACGACAAATACGATGTGTGTGGTGTGCAGTTCCATCCTGAAAGCGTATTAACTCCGCAGGGCGAGCAAATAATGAGGAACTGGTTAAATAACTGATGTTTCACTATTTGATTAGACTGGCTTTTAAAAGTTATCACCATGAAAAAAATTCTGAATTACCTTTTCGAACATAAAACATTCAGCCGCCAGGCGGCTAAAGACATCCTGACAAATATTTCAAAGGGTGTGTATAACGAAAGCGAGCTGGCAGCTTTCATGACGGTTTACCTGATGCGCAGCATTACCATCGACGAGCTGCTTGGTTTCCGCGATGCATTGCTGGAACTCTGCATTCCTGTGAACCTCGACGGCTACGATGTACTGGATATTGTAGGAACAGGGGGAGATGCAAAAAATACGTTTAATATTTCTACATTGTCGTGCTTTGTTGTAGCCGGCGCCGGTGCAAAAGTGGCAAAACACGGTAACTATGGCGTATCATCGGTAAGCGGGGCTTCTAACCTGATGGAATCCGTAGGGTACAAGTTCAAGAACGACGATGCAAAACTGAGAACTGAACTGGAAGAAGCTGGCATCTGCTTTTTACACGCGCCATTATTCCATCCTGCCCTGAAAAATGTGGCTGGGGTACGCCGTCAACTTGGCGTTCGTACGTTTTTTAACATGCTGGGGCCCCTGGTGAACCCCGCTTTCGCCAAACACCAGCTGATAGGGGTATATAACCTGGAAATGGGAAGAGTGTATAATTACCTTTTCCAGCAGACAGATAGCAAATTCGTGATCGTTCACAGCCTGGACGGATATGACGAGATTTCCCTGACTGCCGATACCAAAGTGATCACCAACCAGGGAGAGCAGGACTGGACGCCGGAGCAGTTGGGTAAACGTAAGGTACATCCTGAAGATATTTATGGCGGAAACTCGGTAGAAGACGCTGCAAAGATCTTTATGAAGATATTAAAAGGAGAAGGTACCTGGGCGCAGAACTCCGTAGTGCTGGCCAATTCGGCGATGGGGCTTTATACCCTCGGCAAATACGGCTCGTACGACGACTGTTTTGCCGCCGCCGTAGAGTCGCTGGAATCAGGTAACGCATACAACGCATTTAAAAAATTGATTGCATCGCAATCGTAGTCGATACATCATGAAAAATATCTTAGCAGAAATTGTAGCACATAAGAAGATAGAAGTGGCGGCAAGGAAAGAAGAGAGAAGTGAAGAAGTGCTGCGCCAGTCATCAGCTTTTAACCGCCAGCCATTCTCCCTGCGCGAATTCCTGCAACGCCCGGATAAAACAGGTATCATAGCAGAATTCAAACGCCGTTCTCCCTCCAAAGGATTGATCAATGGCGAAGCAACAGTGGAAGCGGTTACAGGAGCTTACTGCCGTTATGGGGCTTCAGGACTTTCAGTTTTGACAGATGAGCAGTATTTTGGCGGCTCAAGCGCCGATCTGATAGCTGCCCGGAGTATCAACCAGATACCTATCCTGCGTAAAGATTTCGTGATAGACGAATACCAGATCCTGGAAGCGAAGGCTATAGGTGCAGACGTGATCCTGCTCATAGCGGAATGCCTGGAAGCAGCGGAAGTGGCCCGGCTGGCGAAGTTTGCCGATAGCCTGGGACTGGAAGTATTGCTGGAAGTGCATAGCGAACCGCAGCTGGAAAAGATAACAGCGCATACGCACCTGGTAGGAGTGAATAACCGCGACCTGATCACTTTCAAGGTCGATTTTAACCGCTCCTGCGAGCTGGCGCCAAAGATCCCTGCCGATAAAGTAAAGGTAGCGGAAAGCGGGATCAGTGATCCTGCTGCTATTGTTACCCTGAAACAAGCCGGGTTCCAGGGATTTCTGATAGGAGAGTGCTTCATGAAAGAGAGCGATCCTGCTTATGCATTTGAGCAGTTTGTGACTACACTGAATGCTTTGCAACAGAAAATATAAACCTATGCAGATTAAAGTTTGCGGAATTACAAGAATAACGGACCTGAATTCGTTGGTGGAAAACGGGGTAGACTACGCTGGTTTTATCTTTTACGAAAGATCTCCGCGTTTCGCGGGAAACAAGATAGATGCCCGCTCTGTAAGAGAAACAACGAATATTAAAAAAGTAGGCGTTTTCGTGAACGCGCCTGTTGAACAGATCCTGCGCACAGTGGCAGATTATGGTTTGGACATGGTGCAGCTGCATGGAGATGAATCGCCCGCTTTTGCCGCCGCGGTACGGGAACATGTACCGGTGATCAAAGCGTTCAGGATCGGGGAAGATATGGAATGGGAAGCAACCCTGACCCCTTACCTCGAGGTAACCGATTATTTTTTGTTTGATACCGCAGCTCCAAATTCATACGGTGGTACCGGCAAAAGGTTCAACTGGCAGTTGCTGGCCGACTATCCCTTCAAACATCCTTTTTTGTTAAGCGGAGGGATCACCCCGGACCAGGCAGACGAAATATTGACACTGGAACTTCCGGCTATGAGCGCTGTAGATGTTAACAGCAAATTTGAAGATAGCCCGGGTATTAAAAATATTCCGCTGGTTGCACATTTTGTAAAACAAATTCAATCATCAACAACTAAATAACTGGTCATGGATATTGCGATCAATACAGGCAACTCCAAATATCATGTAGATAAGAATGGCTATTATGGCAGGTTCGGAGGCGCTTATATCCCTGAAATGTTGTATCCCAACGTCGAGGAATTGCAAACAAAATATTTTCAGATCCTGAGTGATCCTTCTTTTCAACAGGAATTTGATGCTTTACTGCGTAACTATGTTGGCCGTCCAAGCCCCTTGTACCTGGCCCGCAGGTTATCAGAAAAATATAACGCCAATATCTACCTGAAAAGAGAAGATCTGAACCATACAGGCGCGCATAAGATCAATAATACCATCGGGCAGATACTGCTGGCTAAACGCCTGGGCAAGAACCGCATCATTGCAGAAACAGGAGCAGGACAGCACGGGGTGGCAACAGCTACTGTATGCGCCCTGATGAACATGGAATGCGTGGTATACATGGGAAGTATCGATATTGAGCGCCAGGCGCCTAACGTGGCCCGTATGAAAATGCTGGGCGCCACCGTTGTTCCTGCAACCAGCGGAAGCCAGACGCTGAAAGACGCTACCAATGAAGCGATCCGCGACTGGATCAATAACCCGGTAGATACCCATTACATCCTGGGTACCGCGTCAGGACCGCACCCGTATCCTGACATGGTAGCAAGGTTCCAGTCGGTGATCAGTGAAGAGATCCGGAAACAGTTGAAAGAACAGACAGGCAGTGAACTGCCGGATTACCTGGTCGCCTGTATAGGCGGCGGAAGCAATGCAGCAGGCACTTACTTCCATTACCTGGATGAACCTTCCGTTAAGATCATTGCAGTAGAAGCCGGCGGTAAAGGAGTACACAGCGGATTTTCGGCGGCAACCACGCAACTGGGCAAGCTGGGTATTATCCATGGCGCTAAAACATTACTGATGCAGACAGACGACGGGCAGATAGTGGAACCTCACTCTATTTCCGCAGGGTTAGACTACCCGGGCATCGGGCCAATGCATGCTCACCTTTATGAATCCGGCCGCGGACAATTCCTGTCGGCAACAGACGAGGAGGCGCTGGAAGCGGCGTACGAGCTCAGTAAACTGGAAGGCATTATCCCCGCTATGGAATCGGCTCACGCCCTGGCAAAACTGAAAGATCTTCCTCTAAAGAAAGATGATACAGTAGTGCTGTGTTTATCGGGCCGCGGAGATAAAGACCTGAACACCTATATCCGTCACATGTCTAAATAACCTGGAGTATGCAGAACCGTATTGATCAACTTTTTGCAAAAAAGCCTAACGGCGTTTTAAATATATATTGTACAGCCGGATTTCCTGAACTGAACGATACCTTGCCGGTAATGAAAGCATTGCAGGAAGCAGGCGCTGATATCATTGAACTGGGTATGCCTTTTTCCGACCCGCTGGCAGATGGACCGGTGATCCAGGACAGCAGCGCCCAGGCCCTTAAAAACGGGATGAGCATTCCTGTATTGTTCAGCCAACTGGAAGGTTTCCGGAAAGAGATACAAGTACCGGTGATCCTTATGGGATACCTGAACCCTGTTATGGCATATGGAATTGAAGCTTTTTGTATAAAATGTTCAGAACTGGGGATAGATGGCGTAATTTTGCCAGACCTCCCGATGGCTGAATATGAAAGCGAATACAAAGCCTTATTCGAACAACATAATCTTCATTTCATCTTCCTGGTAACCCCGGAAACCAGCGAAGCCAGGATCAGGAAGATCGATAGTTTAAGCAGGGGATTTGTTTACGCCGTGTCTTCTTCTTCCACTACAGGAAAAGATAAAGAAATGGGCGACCAGAAAGCATACTTCGAAAGACTGAAAGGATTGCAACTGAAAAACCCGGTGCTGGTAGGTTTTGGAATAAAGGATAAAAAGACCTTCGACGCGGCTGCTGCCAATGCCAACGGGGCCATTATAGGAACCGCTTTTATCAGGGCGCTGTCGGGCAGCCAGGATATCAATAAAACAGTGAAAGATTTTGTTGGAAGCATAATATGAAAACAGTTATTATAAAATACAATGCCGGTAACATACGCTCTTTGCAATTTGCATTAGAGCGTTTAGGCGTTAACGGTATTGTGACAGATGATCACGAAGAGATCAGGTCGGCTGATAAAGTGATCTTTCCCGGGGTTGGCGAGGCGAGTACTGCTATGCAGTATTTGAAAGAACGCAACCTCGATAAAGTGATCGCAGACCTGAAACAACCCGTATTGGGCATTTGCCTGGGTATGCAATTGCTTTGCAGGTATTCTGAAGAAAATGATACGCCCTGCATCGGGGTATTTGACGTGGATGTGAAAAAATTCCAGTCGCCCGTCGAAAACCTGCTGAAAATACCGCAGATAGGATGGAATAACATTGCCAACCTGCACAGCGTATTGTTCGAGCACGTACCGGAAAATTCATACATGTATTTCGTACATAGCTACTATGCCGCGCTGGGCGCCGATACGGTTGCTATCACCAACTACGTGATCAACTACAGCGCGTCGCTGCAGAAAGATAATTTTTACGCGGTGCAGTTCCACCCCGAGAAATCGGCGGAAGCAGGCGCCCGTATTATCCAGAACTTTTTGAATATCTAGTATGCAGATAAGACTGATCAGTGCCGATGATACTTTGCAATTGCGCAGGGATGTGCTGTATCCTGGCGAATCGCTGGCCGCTATGAAAATGGACCACGATGCCGATGGATTGCATTTCGGCGTATTTGAAGGAGCGGAGCTGGTAACAGTGGTTTCCCTGTTCCTGGACAGAGGAGGCAGTGCGCAGTTCAGGAAACTGGCCACCGCTCCCGGCGCCAGGGGGAAAGGCTACGGGAAGGCGTTATTGGCGCACCTGGCAGAAATATGCCGCAAAGAAAAGATCTCCCTACTCTGGTGCAATGCACGGGATACGGCAGTGAGCTTCTATGAGCAACTGGGATATAAAAGCAAAGGCGATTACTTCATCAAAGGCGGTATTAACTTCATCAGGATGGAATTGCCGCTCAACCAGATTATGACCAACAAAAAATTCGAAATAATTCCGGCCATCGATATCATCGACGGCAAATGCGTTCGCCTGACGCAGGGCGATTACAGCCAGCAAAAGATCTATAACGAACATCCTTTGGAAGTAGCAAAGGAATTTGAAGATATTGGCGTGAAACGCCTGCACCTGGTAGACCTGGACGGAGCCAAGAAAGGCGCAGTAGTGAACTGGAAAGTACTGGAGAATATTGCCGGGAAAACCAGCCTGGTAACAGATTTTGGCGGAGGAATAAAAACCGCGAAAGATATCGATATCGTATTTGAATGCGGCGCCTCCCTGGCTACCATCGGCAGCGTGGCAGTGAAGGAACCTCAGCTCTTTTTCAGTTGGGTAAAGCAATACGGAGCCGAAAAGATATTTCTCGGGGCAGATGTGAAGAATGAAATGATCGCCGTAGGCGGATGGCTGGAAACCACTGAGCTTTCAGTGTTCGATTTCCTGGAAAGCAATATTGAGGCGGGAGTGACCAACATTTTCTGTACTGATATTGCCAAAGACGGTTTATTGCAAGGCCCGTCGGTAGACCTGTATAAAAAGATCCTCCGGCAATTCCCGGCTATCAATTTTGTAGCCTCAGGCGGGGTAAGCAACGTTGCCGACCTGGTTGCACTGCAGGAAATTGGTTGCAGCGGCGCTATTGTCGGGAAAGCTATTTATGAAGGAAAGATCACATTGGAAGAATTAAAACAATTCCTGTAAATCATTGAAGATATGTTGACCAAACGTATTATACCATGCCTTGATATTAAAGATGGGCGAACAGTTAAAGGAATTAACTTCGAGAATATCAGGGATGCCGGCGATCCTGTAGAATTGGGCGCATTGTATGCCGCCCAGGGAGCCGACGAGCTGGTGTTTCTCGATATCACCGCTACAAACGAAAGACGTAAAACCCTTGCAGAACTGGTTACAGACATTGCAAGGCATATCAATATACCGTTCACCGTTGGAGGAGGTATCTCTTCTGTGGCAGATGTAAGCGTATTGCTGCAATCCGGCGCCGATAAGATATCCGTAAATACTTCAGCATTCAGGAACCCCGAACTGATAGACCAGCTATCCAGGGAATTTGGAAGCCAGTGCATTGTGCTGGCTATAGATACCCGCTTTGAAGATGGCGACTGGTATGTTTACCTGAACGGGGGCCGGGTGAAAACGGATATAAAAGCGTTCGACTGGGCAAAAGAAGCGGTGAACAGGGGAGCGGGCGAGATCCTGTTAACCTCCATGAATAACGATGGAACCAAGAAAGGATTTGCATTGGATATTACAGGCCAGCTTGCGCAGCAACTGAACGTTCCGGTAATAGCATCGGGCGGAGCCGGTAATATGGAGCATTTCCAGGAAGTATTTGAAGTAGCGCAGGCAGATGCCGCACTGGCTGCAAGTATTTTCCACTATAAAGAAATAGAAATTCCGGCGTTGAAAACCTTCTTGTATAACAATGGGGTAAACATTCGCTTTTAAATTTATAATCGGCAAACATGCAAATAGATTTTCAAAAATCAGCGGATGGTCTGGTTCCTGCAATCATCCAGGACGATAAAACCGGTAAGGTATTGATGCTCGGTTTTATGAACCAGGAAGCATTGGAAAAGACCATGCTGGAAAGCAAGGTCACTTTCTTTAGCCGCACGAAAAACCGGTTATGGACAAAAGGAGAAACAAGCGGCAACTTCCTGATAGTAAAAGATCTGAAAGTAGACTGCGACCAGGATACCATTCTCATTAAAGCCAGCCCTGTTGGCCCCGTATGCCATACAGGCGCCGATACCTGCTGGGATGAGCAGAATGTCAGCAACGATTTCCTCTATACCCTGGAAGGCATCATCGCCGACAGGAAGAACAATCCTTCTGAAAAATCTTATACCGCCAGTCTCTTCGCCAAAGGCATCAATAAAATAGCCCAGAAGGTTGGAGAAGAAGCAGTAGAAGTAGTGATAGAGGCAAAGGACAACAATGATGAACTGTTTTTAAATGAATCGGCAGACCTGCTGTTTCATTACCTGATATTGCTCCAGGCTAAAGGCTTCCAGCTCTCGGATGTCATTAATGTGCTGCAGAAAAGGCACAAATAAGGCGGACGGATTAACTGGTTTGTTGGCTTCCCGTTGGTTATTAAGCTGTTAGGGCTTATTGAAACCTTAAAGGAGTCATAAAATCAGTTAATCCCCTCGCTACCACGGGAATCTCTTCGTATATTACACCCCGCAAATCAATTAAAGTATTTTTTAATGAAACGAATATCGCTGTTTGCTGCGATGGCGTTGATGGCATTAAGCGCCGACGCCCAGCAGGTGACTGGTATTGTTAAAGGAGGAAGTGGTAAGACGATTTACCTGTATGACGACCGGGATAATAACCCGGACGATTCGGTAAAAATTGTGAACGACCAGTTTACTTTCAAAGTGAAACACGGAAAAGAGCCCGCCGTATATGCACTCATATTACAGGATGTGCCTTACCCGATGCTGTTTGTAACAGGGGATGCGCCGATTCATATCACTACTGCCAAAGAAACATACCCGATCGCCACTTCCGTTAAAGGAAATGATAATACCCAGGCTATGCAGGATTACCAGAAAGCGATCGCTCCTTTGATCAAACGGGCTCAGGCTTTGAATGCGGAAGCAAAGGAAATAAAGCCGGAAGATGAACCTGCAAAAAATGCTTTCCGCAAAAAAGCGGATGCTTTTAATGACGACCTGGTTAAAGTGGGCCGTGATTTCATCCAGGGGCATCCTCATAGTATTGCCAGCATTTGGTTGCTAATGAACGAATTACGCGGCAGGCTGGAGCCCGCAGAATTCCAGTTGCTCTTTAATTCGCTGGACAAAGAACTGAAAGATGGGGTTTACGGGCAGGGAGTACAGTCGTACCTGGCTTCCCTGAAAGCAAATGCTATCAACATCCAGGCAGATGACTTCTCACAGAAAGATACGAAAGGACAAACGGTAAAACTGTCGTCTTTCCGCGGAAAATACGTGCTGGTCGACTTCTGGGCCAGCTGGTGCGGACCATGCCGCCAGGAAAATCCTAACGTGGTGAAAGCCTATCACAAGTACAAGAACAAGAATTTCACCATCCTGGGCGTATCGCTCGACGATAACCGCGACAGGTGGTTAAGGGCCATAGACCAGGACAACCTTGAATGGACGCAGGTTTCCGACCTGCAGGGCTGGGGCAATGAAGTGGCGGTGCAGTACGGAGTACAATCAATCCCCACCAACTTCCTGGTAGATCCTGCCGGGAAGATCATCGCACGCAACCTGCGCGGGGCCGAACTGGAACAGAAGTTAGAAGAAGTGTTGAAATAGCCGTTTATCAAAATCAGGTTGATATTGACAAGTTGATTCTTCAATTTTGTTATTGTAAAACAAAAACCAATGAAAAAAATAATTGTAGGGATTGCGTTGTTGGCTCCGGCAGTGATGTTTGCACAAGAGAAAAAGAGCGTAGCGGGCAAACCGTTTACTATACAGGGTACAGTAGCAAACCAGGGACAACCGGCAACCGTATACTTAAGAATGCGGAAATCCGGGGAAGCATATATCGATAGCGCCGCTGTAAAAGATGGAAAATTTGCATTTGCCGGTACGCTGGAAGAGCCTACGCTTGCCAGCCTGATGCTGGTAAAGAACGGCGCCGAAAAAGTATCCATGGGCCGCGATATGCTGGCCTTCTTCGTTGATAAAGGCACTATCGCTATCAACACTACAGATTCTATCAGCAAGGCTACCGTAACTGGTTCCAAAGCGAATGAGGATTACCAGAAACTGAGCGACCAGCTGAAAGAAGTGAACGAGAAAGGTGCGGAACTGCAGAAGAAATACAGGGAACTCGCTAAAAATAAGGACGAAGAAGGTATGAAGAAGCTGGAAAGTGAATTTGATGCTTTGGATGCTGAAGAAAAGAAAATAGAAGGCGATTTCCTGTCTAAAAACACTTCTTCTCCTATTGCCATGTTTGTGTTGAATCAACTGGCAGGGTACGACATTAAACCGGCTGAAGTAACTCCGCTCTATAAAAAACTCAGCAAGGAAGCAAAGAGCTCACCTTCAGGTAAAGAGTTCGCAAAACGCCTTGAATCTGCCCGTAAAACGGCAGTAGGCCAGATGGCGCTGGACTTCTCACAAGCCGATGCCAATGGAAAAAATATCAGTCTCTCTTCCTTCCGTGGAAAATATGTGCTGGTAGATTTCTGGGCCAGCTGGTGCGGTCCTTGCCGTGCAGAAAATCCTAACGTTGTAAAAGCTTACGACAAGTTCAAATCCAAAGGTTTTGAAATCCTTGGCGTATCGTTAGACGATAAGAAAGAAAAATGGCTGGCTGCAGTAGACGCCGATAAACTTACCTGGACGCATGTTTCGGACCTGAAAGGCTGGAAAAACTCCGTAGCAGACCTTTACGGCGTAAGGGCCATCCCCCAGAACGTATTGATCGACCCTAAAGGCAAGATCATCGCCAAAAACCTCAGGGGCGAAGACCTGGCCGCCAAACTCGAAGAAGTACTGAAGTGATTGCACGCAGGAATTTCACGCAAAGACGCAAAAGAAGCAAAGAGCGCAAAGGATTTTTTTAAGATAAATTAAGAAGCAAAGGGATGAAGATTGTGTTATATGACATGATTTTCATCCTTTTGCTTTTTATATACTTTTATTCTTCTTTACTTCCTTTAAAAACTTTATCCCTTAAAAAATTTCCTATTCTTCTTAATTTCTTAAAAAACTTTATCCCTTAAAAAATTTCTTATTCTTCTTAATCTCTTAAAAAACTTTGCCCCTTAAAAAAAATCCTTTGCGCTCTTTGCTTCTTTTGCGTCTTTGCGTGAAAAAAAAATTTTGGTGGGTTACGAAAACTTCGTAGATTTACGAAAGTTTCGTAAATGAAATTATCATCATGGAAAAACTAACGCAACAGGAAGAGTCAGCCATGCAGGCTGTATGGAAAGCAGGGAAAGGCTTTGTAAAAGATTTCCTCGAAGAACATGCCGACCCGGTTCCTCCATACACTACCCTGGCTTCTACCATTAAGAACCTGGAAAAGAAAGGGTTCCTTCAAAGCAGGAAGATCGGCAACGTGTATGAATATACGCCTGTCATCGCCGAAGCGGATTATAAGCAAAAGTTTATGAACGGCTTCGTAAAGAACTACTTTGAAAACTCCTATAAAGAGCTGGTGACATTCTTTGCAAAGGAAAAGAAGATCAGCCCCGACGAACTGAAAGAGATCATTAACATGATCGAAAAAGGTAAATAGACTATAAAATAAGTTGCCATGGTTCCTGCTATTTTAATCTATCTCTTAAAGGCCAATATCGCACTGACGCTGTTTTACCTGGCTTACCGCTTTGGGTTAAGACGCCTGACGTTTTACACGTTGAACAGGTTGTTCCTGCTGGGTGGAATCGCTTTTTCTGCGATATATCCTTTTATTTCCATCGACGATTTTATAAACCGGCATGAAACATTGTCCGGGGCCGTAGTTACATATGTGCCCGACTTCAGCCAGTGGCAGGTTGCCGAACCTTCGTTCTCCGGCTGGGCCCTTATTGTATATATTTTCTGGGTAGGAGTTGGCGTAATGGCTGTAAGACTGGCAGGCCAGCTATGGTCGCTGTTCGTTTTGCACAGGAAGTCTCATACCCGTAAGGTTAATGAAACAACTGTCCAGGTACTGAAAGAACCTGTGAATCCATTTTCTTTCTTCAATCATATCTATATCAATCCTTCTCTTCACCAACCCGATGAAATTGACGCCATCATTCACCATGAGACTGTACATGTCAAACAATGGCATACCATGGATGTGCTGGTAGGAGAGATCAATAATATTTTCTACTGGTTCAATCCCGGCGCCTGGCTGATGAAATCAGCGATCCGGGAAAACCTGGAGTTTATTACAGACAGGTACCTGCTGCGGCAGGGCGTCGATAAAGTAGCATATCAATACAGTTTGATAAAAGTAAGTGGGATCCCAACTGCGACGGCCATCGCAAACAATTTCAATTTCTCACATCTAAAAAACAGGATTTTTATGATGAACAGTAAACGTTCTTCACGTTACCAGCTGCTGCGCTATTTAGTGTTAGGGTCTCTGGCAGGGGGGATGGTGTTGTTGCTCAACTACAGCAAAGCCTCTTCCTTAATACCGGCCAGCATACTTCCTGCCTCCGGGCATGCAGTTGAAGAAACTGTTCCGGTTCCGCCGGCGGCAGTAGACACAAGTACTCCAAAGAAAGCGCCGGTTGTAAAAAAAGTAACTAAAGACGACGGAGTATCACTAAGAGGAGTGAAGCCAGGAAAAGAACCGATCTACATCATTAACGGCAAGAAAGCGACGCGCGAAGAGCTGGACGCATTGCAAAAAAGCGATAAGATCAAGTCTATCTCTGTATTCAAAGGCGATAACGAAGGCGCTAAAAAGTACATCGATAAGTATGGTGAGCAGGCCAAGAATGGGGTAATTGTAATCGAGTTAAAAGACGGCAGCACTACTTTCACTAACGACCGCCTTGAACCTGTAGTGGTAGAAGGCCACGCAAAGGGTGTAGCTGCCGTAAAGCAGGATACGCCCAGCGTCCGGGTAGTATTAAGAGATAAAGAGAACCAGGATAAATTCCAGGCCCTGGCAGCTGAAGCGCTGGTGATAGTTGACGGCGTACCCGTAGATCCGGAAAAGGACAAGTGGTCGCAGATCAACCCCGACAAGATCAGTTCTATCAATGTCCTGAAAGATGAAAGCGCTATTGCCATCTATGGCGAAAGAGCAAAAAAAGGGGTAATACTGATAACAACCACCAACTCCAAGAATAGTGAAAAAGTTGTGGAAGGCCGCCCTGCTCAAAAAGTGAAGATGTCGGCCGACACCATTAAAGTTAAGTATTAGAAGTGCATATTCATTACTTGCAAAACGTCACGGACCGCCACCGTGGCGTTTTTGTTTGCATCAAACTTTAAAGGGGTTCATCTGTTATATTAGTCCACTAAAACTACGCCGTCTATGTTACAAAAAGGAGATAAAGCCCCCGATTTTACCCTGAGCGCCACCCCGGAACGCACTGTTACGCTCAGCAACCTAAGAGGCAAGAACGTGATCCTGGCATTTTACCCGGCCGACTGGAGCCCGGTATGCAGCGACCAGATGACCTTATACAATGAAATGTCAAGGTATTTTGAGAAATACAACGCTGAACTGCTGGGCATATCGGTCGATGGCGCGTGGTGCCATAAAGCCTTTGCAAAAGCCAGGCAGCTGAATTTCGACCTGTTGTCTGATTTTGAACCCAAAGGCGCGGTATCCGAACGTTATGGGGTATACGAAAAAGGGATCAGCCAGCGGGCGCTTTTTGTAATTGATGCCAATGGGATCATTCAATGGAGCTACCTGTCGCCAATTGGTGAGAACCCGGGTGCAGACGGCATCCTCAATGCTTTGGAGAACTTAAAATCTAACTGATAATGGCTACGCTTACCCCGGCAGTGAATGCAAAAGATCATGCTCTCGGTCCCCAAGAGGCGGCGATAGAAATAGTGGAATACGGCGATTTCCAATGTCCCTATTGCAGGGAAGCCTATTATATCGTTAAGCAGTGGCTAGACGAACATGCAGATAATTAAAGTCTTCACGTCCAATAATATATAATGCTTTTTTAACATTCCTCTCTTCGCTTTTAAGCAAAAACTGTCGTAAACTGCAATTGTTTTGCGGAATTTTCCAATTAACGGGGCTTGCAAATGATTACACGCAAAGATTTTGGTGATGATTTCCTTTGGGGAGTCACCATTTCTGCTTTTCAAAACGAAGGTGCTTTCGATGCCGATGGCCGGGGACTTTCTATCTGGGATACTTTCACCTCCCGTAAAGGAAAGATCAAGGATAACAGCCATGCCCAGGTAGCAACTGACTTTTACAACAGGTATACCCAGGATATATTACTGGCCAAATTACTTGGCTTTACTGTTTTCAGGTTCTCTTTCTCCTGGTCCCGCATCCTGCCTCATGGTACCGGTCCTGTAAACCGCGCCGGCATTGATTTTTACCATAAAGTGATAGACGCCTGCCTGGAAGTGGGACTGGAACCTTATGTAACCCTTTACCACTGGGATTTGCCGGATACGCTGGAAAAGAAAGGAGGATGGGCGCACAGGGGAGTGGTATTTGCATTTGAAGAATATGCGAGGATCTGTGCAAGGGAATTCGGGAGTAAAGTAAAACACTGGATAGTATTAAACGAACCCTTTGGCTTTACTGCCTTGGGATATATGCTGGGCGTACATGCGCCCGGCAAATTCGGGCTTTCCTGGTTCCTGCCGGCTGTGCATCACGCGTTGCTGGCCCAGGCCGCGGCAGCCAATGTATTGAGGGAAGAAGTACGGGGTGCTGTGATAGGTACCGCTTTCTCCTGCTCCCAGATCGTTCCCTATACCAACAGCGAAGCGGATCTTAAAGCCGCCAGGCGGGCCGACGCCCTTTTCAACCGTCTTTTCCTTGAACCCACCCTGGGCATGGGCTACCCGACAGATGATTTCCCTTTACTGAAACGGATAGAAAGGCGCTACGCCCTATGGCGCGACTGGGATAAACTAGCCTTCGACTTTGATTTTATCGGTGTGCAGAATTATTTCCCGCTTGTTGTAAAGTACAATTATTTCATGCCTATCCTTCGTATCGCCGAAGTAAAACCTAAATACAGGCAGGTGCCGGTAACCGCGTTAGGCTGGGAAATAAACGGAGATGGTTTGTATGCAGTGCTGAAGCAATTTGCCTCTTATCCACAGGTAAAGCGCCTGATAGTAACAGAAGGCGGCGCCGCATTTCCCGACGAATTGAACAATGGCCAGGTTGCCGACGATAACCGGATCGCCTACTACCAGGAATACTTACAAGGCGTCCTGAAAGCCAGGAAGGAAGGCATACCGGTTGATGGCTATTTCGCCTGGACGCTCACCGATAACTTCGAATGGGCCGAAGGGTACAGGGCCCGTTTCGGACTGGTATATGTCGACTTCCTCACCCAGCAACGCACCATCAAAGCCTCAGGCTATTGGTTCCGCGACTTCTTGCTCAGCGAGGTTGCACGCAGAGAGTAGTTGCACGCAGAGACGCAAAAGAAGCAAAGAGCGCAAAGGATTTTTTTAAGAGGAATTAAGATTATTAAGGAATAATAAGAAAGCAAAGAGAGCGAAGATTGTGCTAAATAACATAATCTTCGCTCTCTTTGCTTTCTTATTTCACTTTAAAAAAATCCTTTGCGCTCTTTGCTTCTTTTGCGTCTCTGCGTGCCACTACGCTTCTCTGCGTGCAACTACTGGGAGAGGCGTTTGAGGAACCAAAGGTCGCGCAGGCTGAAGTTGAACATGGCGTTGAAGTAGGTTTCTTTCACCATAGCGCCGCCGTTGGAACCGCGTTGGCCCGCTTCCAGGCCTAAGTAATAACGTAGTTGCCCGTTGCGGTTAGGTAAGGAAACACCTAAAGTGCCGCTTACATCTTTTACCTGCGTGGCGCCTATTACCAGGGGGAGTTTGTTATAGCTGAACCCTGCCTGGAGGATGGCTCCTTCATAGGATAGATTATAATATTTTTTCTGGATGGCGTATTCAATACCGGTTGCAAATCTTTCACCGTCCTGGTAGCTGTAGTTCGCTCCTTTTTCTTTTAATGTATTCCATTGCTGGCGGCGGTAATCAGCTACCCAGGTGAATGTTCCGTTGCTGAGGGAAATACCTGAACCTATTTCAGTTGGGATAGTGAAGGAAGAAGGATCCTGCTCTTTGGTATAGAGGGTAGAACCATCCAGCGCTACAATGGCCAGCTTTTCCTGGATCTTCAGCGTTGTTTTAAAACGATAGGTAGCGCCCAGGCCAAGGTTCCAGTCGCCCCATACTTTGCCGGTATATTGAGCGCCGGCTGTAAAGTTTGGATTGAATGCATACTTGTTATACTGGGTCTGAACAGAGTCGTTGCCTATGTATTTGGAAGTATTCAGCGGGCCAAACAGGAAAGCGGTGGAAACACCTGCTGAAAAGTGTTTATTGATCTGGAAACCGTTGGACAGGTAAGCCCTGTTTAAACCGCCCGTTCCTGTAGTGGTAGCGATAATTGGGGCGCCGGTTCCCGACATGTATTGCTGGTTGGTGATCTTGTAATCGATGCTGCTGAAAGGAGTAATGCCGGCGCTGAAGCCCCAAAATTTGGCAGCTTTAAAACCTACGGCCAGGCGTTTGAAGTTCAGGTCGCCGGCGGTTTGCGAGATACCTGTTCCCTGGTAACTAACCTGCTGTCCCCGGATCGCGATGTCGAACATAAAGTTTTGGGAAGGCAAAGCGCCGTAAGATGCCGGGTTTAATTCGTTCAGGTAGCCGGGATGATGCCGTCCTATTCCTGCGCTTCCCATACCGAAATTGCGGCTGTAGTCCCTGGTTTCAAGGTCGCCGATCCCATAGGCGGAATAGATGGAATTCAGACCGTGTTGCGCTTTCGCAGTAAGACTGGTTAAGCTCAATAACAACAAGCCGCTATATAATTTAATGCGCATGAGATTTTCTTATTTATACAGCAGGTAGTACAGCTGAATTTTTAGTTTGTTTTTAGGATTACGCTGATCGCCGATCGCCAGCCTGTCTAATGTTGTTTGTACATCCATTGAACTGGGCGTAACGAACAGGCTCCTTGAATTATAGTCGGTAACTGTTTGTTCTTTTATCACGTAATTGGTGATGTCGAACGTGTAGCTGGTATTAACGTTGAACTCCTTATCTATTCTTAATTCTCCGTAGGCCAGGGTATCTGTTACCTGGTTCAGCTTATCTGCCTGGCAGATGGCGAGCCTGGGCGGCAGCCTGTCGGGCGCTATATAGCTATCCGACAATGGTTGCAGGTACAGGTATACTTTCATGATCTTGAAGTATTGTCCCATAAACGCCAGTGATTTAATATAAGGGATGTCTATACGTATAGCAGCGCCCATCAGCGGTTGAGAAAACGCAACGTTGCCGGTGGCGGTGGATGGAAGACTGTTTACATTACCATTAAACGGCGCCAGGGGAGTGCCTGTATGGTCGGTGATTGCCTGGTTGAATTGCAGGTTAGGCGCCTGCATTTTGAGGTCAATATATTTTACTGTAGTTATCAGCTCATTAACATGATAGTACAGGCGGACGTATAAACTGGTATCCGCAGCCCCGAAACCTGATACGGTAGCACTTTTTGCAGTAGGCCGTATGTTCAGTCCTTTAAAGAAGTCCATAAACTTCGCATTGTCTGTAACATCGGGGCTTTTATCTCTCACCATGGCAAATAATTGCTGACCAAGGTCAGCAGACAGAGGGATAGATAGTTGCTTATCGGTATGCGGTCTTATTATGCCACGGAAGCTGCCCAGGGGCGTTGCTTCTGTAGGGAAGCTGTTGTTGTTATAGAGATAATAGAGGTTTTTAGCTATCTGGATGGTATTGGTAACCCTGTATACCTCGAAAGATTGTTCGATCAGCGAGTCGCCCGCCACATACCCGTTTGGATGCATGATAAGCCGCAGGGAGTCGAACTGCGAGCCGGTTTTAGGTATATCGGTAGCCGGTGGCTGGGCTATCTGGAAATAGCTTTGAATGGTAGTGGTGCCGAAATATTTATCTGCTTTTCTTCCTGTCAGAAGCACTCCTGTTCCGGAAGTGGGAATAGAATCCTGTTTGATGGTACTAACCTGTACTGTGAGCGTATCTGATAGTATATAGTCAGTCTGCTGGTTATTATCTACAATATTATTATAACTAAATCCTGCTTTCTCGCAGGAGGAAAGGATGGCCAGTAACAATACGGCGCTGTAGCTGTAAAGTTGTCTGATTATTTGATACCTGGTACGCTTCATGGTGCGCAATTTTAGACAGGTTAGGTACTTTCAGTTGGTTTAATATGCCAACTGCCAAAATTTATCGATGAACGAACGGATAAACTGGTTATGCTGCTTATCGTATAGAATTGGGGGTTAGTGGCTAAAGAAACCTTTTGGTAGATAAAAAAGGGGTGTCCGTCCGTTAAAATGAGGAAAACAGCTATTTCCTGTTTGATGGAATGCTGCGGCCGATAATTTTGGCTACAGTAAAAAGAACATGCTAATGCGTTATTTAAAAGGTTATTGTTTATTATTGATGGCTTCCCTGGCGGCCTGTTCAAAGAGTTCTACCAGCACTACCTATTTAGGGAACTGGGTGAAGAAGCGTCCTCAATATCGCGGGGTTGCAAGAAGTAATGCAGCTTCTTTTGTTATCGGTAATAAAGCTTATGTAGGAACGGGTTACGATGGGAATGACCGCTTGAAGGATTTCTGGGCTTATGACGTAGATCAGAATATGTGGACGAATGTTGCCCCCTTTGATGGACCTGCAAGAAGTGGCGCAGTAGGTATGGCTATCGGTACCAAAGGCTACATAGGTACAGGGTACGATGGCATAAATAAGCTGAACGATTTCTATGAATATAACCCTGATGCTAATGCCTGGACCAGGAAGGCCGACTTTGGAGGCACCCCTCGTTACGGCGCCGTAGCTTTCGGACTGAAGGACTTTGGATACATCGCTACCGGGTACGATGGCAACTGGCAGGTAGATAATTGGGAATATAACCCGGCTACCAATTCCTGGACGCAGGCGCAGGCCATGATCAGCGGTAAAAGGCAGGATGCATCTGCATTCGTGATCGGCAACAAGGCTTATGTTTGTATGGGTACCGCGAATTCCACCTTTATTACTGATTTCTACGTTTTCGACGGAGATACCAAGAGCTGGGCTACGCTGAACTCTATTGACAATGTGAGCGACAGCAGTTTCGATGATTCTTATAACTTCAAAGGTAGCGGAGCAGCGTCGTTTGCCATAGGGGGCAAAGGTTACATTGTATCCGGAACTAAAGGAAGCCTCTCGTCCGCCGTTTGGGAATACAACCCGCAAAATGACCGCTGGACGCAGAAGACCGATTTTGAAGGAGCTGCAAGAACAGGCGCTACCGGCTTCAATGTTAAAGACCGTGGCTTTGTGGTGTTGGGTGTTTCCAATAACCAGCCTTTTGATGATATGTTGGAATTTTATCCGAACGCTGAGTATAACAAGAATGACTAAACGAAACAAAATAATAATAGGTGTAGGCGCCGCGCTTATCTGTTTGATAGGTTTATGCTGGCTTCCGGGTAAGGAAAGCGACGATAACCGGCAACCGGTAGCGCAGGTAGCGCCGTTTGAAGTGGATGGAGGATGGGGATATAAGATTATCCTCGACGGACAGCCATTCATATACCAGAATATTATTCCCGGCGTGCCAGGCAAACATGTTTTCAAAACAAGGGAAAATGCTGTTAAAGTAGGCCAGCGCGTAGCTGAAAAGATTGTGCATAATGAAATGCCTTCGATTTCCCGGGAAGAACTATTGGCAATGCATATAACGGATTTTCAATAACCAGGCTTACAACGTAAATAACCACGTCATAAAGTAGTTAGATGACCTATCTAACTATTTTGTGCCGTGGTTATACTAGTTTTAATCAGATTTTAATAATAAAATTAAATTTAACAAACCCTTATATAGGATTAACAAACTTTAACACGACGCTAACCTCATCTGCTGTAAGTTTATCGCATTAATTAATGTGATGCCGCCTCTAAAACAAATTATCAGAAGTCGTCCCTTTGTCATATCCTTACACGTGCTCGGCTGGGCATGTTTTTTATTCTTTCCGTTTTTTATTTACAGGATACAGATCCTGCACACAGGGTTTTTCATTAAAGAATTAATTGATAACCTGTTCCTCATCGGTGTATTCTACCTGAATATTTATGTACTGATCCCCCGTTTCTTCAACGGGAAAAAGATAGTTACCTACTTTGCCCTGATGATAGGGGTGTTGTTATTTATCACTTTCCAGCAGGCTACGCTGGATTATTATTTCTTTAAGAACGTATCGCGCCGTGCCCCTTTCATTGCTTTAAGATTAGATAAAAAAAATCATGACGGACTAGTAACAGAGCGGGTGTTTCCTCCGTTCCATATACGTCGGTTTGATACAATCGGGGTGCAGGCGGTTCCGGCTATACCGGCTACATTACACGGAAAGCCCGTACCACCGGCTTTTTCAAGAATGGGCGTTACTTTATCGGCCGGCGAGGAACCGAAACTTTTACAATATTTATTCTTCCCGGAGGTATTACGGCGATCGGGATTCTTCGCATTACTGATGCTTTTTATGAGTGGTTTCATCAAGATCGCCATGGAATGGTTTAAAAGTGAAAAACAGCGGGAAGAACTGAAAGTGGAGAAATTAAACGCGGAATTAAAATTTTTAAAGTCGCAGATTAATCCTCACTTCCTTTTTAACTGTCTAAATACCATTTATTCGTTGGCTCATAAACAGTCGACACAAACAGAACATGCGATCCTGAAGCTATCCACGATTATGAGATATATGATCTATGAATCGAATGAAGACAAAGTGCTGTTATCTCAGGAACTGAAATATTTACAGGATTATATTGATATTCAACGTTTAAGATTGCCAAAAGACATTAACATCGATTACCGGATGTCGGGTTTCCCTGGTTCGTTGCGTATAGAACCTATGCTGCTTGTTCCATTTGTGGAAAATGCCTTTAAACATGGGATCAGTTATACCGAAGATGCCTTTATTGACATAAATATCGACATCGTTGATGAAACGCTGAACCTGGAAGTCAGGAACAGTCATTTCAAGGAAAGAGTGGCAGAAAAGGGCGGGATAGGGCTCCAGAATGTATTAAAAAGACTGGATATGCTTTACAGTAATGAGCATACTATAGACATAAAAGAAATGGAAAGTCAATTTATTGTTGATCTTAAAATTGCGTTGAAAAAATGATAAGGTGTATTGCAGTGGACGACGAGCCACTGGCGCTGGAAATCATGGAGGATTATATCCGCAAAGTCCCTTTCCTGAGCCTGGCAGGTAAGTTTGAGAATGCAGCTACGGCGTTAAGCTTTATCCAGCAGGAGCCGGTAGACCTGGTGTTCCTGGATATCAAAATGCCCGATATTACCGGTATTCAATTTCTGAAATCATTGAAGCATCCGCCTATGGTAGTTTTCACTACTGCGTACGGCGAATATGCCCTGGATGGTTTTAACCTGGATGTAGTGGATTACCTGCTGAAACCTGTGCCTTTCGAACGTTTTCTTAAAGCTGCCGGCAAAGTGAATGAAAGCTGGTCGGCCAACCAGCAGAAAAGCCTGGCGCCTGTTAACATGCCTGTTGAAGAAGCCTGGGTAAACGATTACATCTTTATTAAAACAGAATACAAGATCATTAAGATCAACCTGGAAGATATTTTATTCATCGAAGCATTAAAAGACTATACAAAGATCTATACACATAACCTGCCTGTGCTTACATTGCGCAGCCTTAAATCATTTGAGACCCGCCTGCCGGCGGATAAATTCATCCGTGTTCACCGCTCTTACCTCGTCTCTTTAAACAAAATCAACAGCGTTGAGAAGAATACGGTCATGATAGCCAACCAGTCAATCCCGATCTCTGACGGGTATCGCGACCGCTTCTATGATGTGATAAACCGGTATTCGTGATGGCTTGAAGCGAGTTTGGCATGCAAAGACGCAAAGGGTTTTTTGACCGGAGCGAGTTTCAAGACCGAAGCGGATTTTTAAGACCGCAAAGGAGCGGATGGTATATCGGGGAGAGGATTTTTTTAGACCGGAGCGAGTTTGGGCATGCAAAGACGCAAAGATTTTTTTGGACCGAAGCGAATTTTAAGGCCGCAAAGGAGCGGAGAACATATGGAAGATGGTATGGTAGAGGGAGTAAATACGTATATATGACTAATATATGAGGTTTATTAACTAATAACCATTAGGCAACAAATTATACATTCCTATATATAACATCCGCTCCTTTGCGGTCTTAAAAATCCGCTTCGGTCCTATCATTCGCTCCGATCCAAAAAACCTTTGCGTCTTTGCATGCCAAAACTCGCTCC
>NZ_FNRL01000005.1:0-63480 GCF_900107795.1 Chitinophaga terrae (ex Kim and Jung 2007) | reverse complement strand
TCGCTCCGGTCCAAAACCCCTTTGCGTCTTTGCATGCCAAAACTCGCTCCAGTCAAAAAACCGCATCCAAAAAACTTTGCCCCTTTGCCAGCAATTTCGGAACTTTGCTTCCCAACCACCATTATTTTTAGTTCTTATTATCAAAAACCACCAGAAATTGGAAAGAATTTACTTTGACAATGCGGCAACAACCTCGCTGGATCCTGCAGTATTGGACGCGATGTTGCCATTTATGACGGAAAAGTTTGGAAATCCATCTTCTATCTATTCTTATGGACGGGAATCCAGACTCGGTATTGAAACTGCCCGTAAAACCGTAGCCAAGCTCCTGAATGCACATCCAGGCGAGATCTTCTTTACCTCCGGAGGTACAGAAAGCAGCAATACTGCCATCAACGCTGCGATTAAAGACCTGGGCTGCAGGCATATTATTTCTTCCCCTATTGAGCACCACGCCACATTACACACGGTAGAACACCTGCATCACAGTGAAGGTATTGCCCTGTCGTTCGTTCGTATCCAACCCGACGGACATATAGACATGGCGCATTTACGCGAACTGCTTGCCCAGTCGACCGAGAAATGCCTGGTAACGCTCATGCACGCCAACAACGAGATCGGCAACCTGCTCGATATTCATGCTGTCGGTAACCTGTGCAGGGAGTTTAACGCCATCTTCCACTCCGACACCGTACAAACAGTCGGACACTACCCGTTCGACCTGCGTAACACGCCTGTAGATTTCATCACCGGCGCAGGACATAAATTCCACGGCCCTAAAGGCGTAGGAATTTTATATATTAACGAAAATGTTAAAATAAAACCTTTCATCCAGGGAGGTAGCCAGGAACGCAATATGCGCGCCGGTACCGAAAACCTTTATGGTATCATCGGTTTCGCCAAAGCGCTGGAAATAGCAACCGCCGAATATGAAGCGCACAGCACTCATATCAACAACCTCCGGATGTACATGGCAGAGCAGCTGAAACAACACATCCCGGGAGTAACTTTTAACGGCGATCTATACGGTCGTAGCCTCTACACCGTATTGAACGTAGCGTTCCCTAAAACCGAAAAAAGCGAAATGATCCTCTTCAACCTGGATATCAACGGCATCTGCGCTTCCGGCGGCAGTGCGTGTACCTCCGGCGCTAATGCAGGATCACACGTTATTCGCGCAATCAACGAGAATCCTGACTTAGTAGCCGTACGTTTCTCTTTCAGTAAGAACAACACCAAAGAAGAAGTAGACAAAGTAGTGGAAAAACTGAAAGAACTGATATAAGTAGTTAGTTTCACGCAAAGACGCTGAGAGGGGCAAAGAGGCAAAGGATTTTTTTAAGTGAGATAAGATTATTAAGGAAGTAATTAAGAAAGCAAAGGGACCGAAGATTATGTTATATAACACAATCTTCGGTCCCTTTGCTTTCTTATTAACAGTCTTAATTTCTCTTAAAAAAAATTCCTTTGCTTTCTTATTAACAGTCTTAATTTCTCTTAAAAAAATTCCTTTGCTTTCTTATTAACAATCTTAATTTCTCTTAAAAAAACTCCTTTGCTTTCTTATTTCACTTAAAAATCCCTTTGCCTCTTTGCCTCTCTCAGCGTCTTTGCGTGAAACTACCTCATCAATGCATGAACTCTTTAATATCCTGCATGATGCGTTTAGCAATGTTATCCGCAGTAGTTTCATTCTGGCTCTCTGCATAGATGCGGATGATAGGCTCCGTATTGGACGTACGCAGGTGTACCCAGTCTTTATCAAATTCAATTTTCAAACCATCCTCTGTATTGATAGGTTGGTTTTTGTATTTGGTTTTGATCTTTTCAAAGATGGTTTTTACATCTACGCCTTTATCCAGCTCTATTTTGTTTTTGGAGATGAAATAATCAGGGTAGCTGTTACGCAATGCTTTAATGCTTTTTTTGCAATGCGCCAGGTGGCTGAGGAACAAGCCAATACCAATGAGAGCGTCGCGGCCATAGTGCAGGTCCGGAACGATAATACCGCCATTACCTTCACCGCCGATAACGGCATTGGTGTCTTTCATCTTCTTCACAACATTCACTTCACCAACAGCAGAAGGAGTGTACTGGCCCCCGTGTTTCAGGGTTACATCTTTCAGCGCCTGGGTAGAAGACATGTTGGAAACGGTATTTCCTTTACGCTTGCTTAACACGTAATCGGCTACCGCTACCAGGGTATATTCTTCCCCGAACATGCTGCCATCTTCACAAACAAAGCAAAGACGGTCTACATCCGGGTCTACGGCAATACCAAGATCGGCATTGGATTTATTTACTTCATTGGAAAGCGCAACCAGGTTTTCCGGGAGCGGTTCAGGGTTGTGACTGAATTTACCTGTCACTTCTCCGAACAATACTTCTACTTCCTGTACGCCCAGCGCTTTTAACAATGGCGGAACGAAAAGCGAACCGGTAGAGTTAACAGCATCCACTACTACTTTGAAGTTGCGGGCTTTGATGGCTTCTACATCCACAAGCGGGTAATTAACAACCAGGTCTATATGCTTCTGCAGGTAAGAATCGTCTTCCCTGTAAGTTCCCAGTTTGTTAACATCTGCAAAGGAAAAATCCTCCTTTTCTGCAATGTCAAGCAATTTTGCGCCATCTTCCCCGGAAATGAACTCGCCTTTGCTGTTCAGCAGTTTCAGGGCGTTCCATTCTTTCGGGTTATGACTGGCAGTAAGAATGATACCTCCTGCAGCATTTTCCATTGTTACGGCTAATTCAACGGTTGGAGTGGTAGACAATCCAAGGTCTACTACATCAAACCCTAACCCAACCAATGTGGATACTACCAGGTTTTTAATCATTTCACCGGAAATCCGGCCATCACGGCCGATTACAACTTTCCGATTATCTGTATGTTGGCTAAGCCACGTGCCATAAGCGGCCGTGAATTTAACTACATCTAACGGCGAAAGTCCTTCACCCGGCTTGCCGCCTATGGTTCCGCGTATACCGGAAATCGATTTGATCAGTGCCACAAGATTCAATTTTTAGGGAAGGCAAATATAAAAAAATCCACTTCAGAATTCCTAATTATCAAAAGATGACCGACAGACGACCGAACAAGCCTAATTTTCATTTTACCCACACAGTTTTCCCTATATTTGCAGCTACGCTTTTCAAAAAACAGCTATACGTTACATGGAATACTCCTGGAAGAATATACCCCGGTATATTCGTTATGTGTTTGTTCAAACGCTTTACCTCTTCCTGTTGATGGTAATGTTCAGGGTCATTTTTTATCTTTTCTTCCTTAAAACTACCATCACCGACCGTACAGCTATCATAAAAGCCTGGAATTTCGGATTAAGGTTCGATCTCCGTCTCACTCTCTATTTAATGATCCCCCTGCTGATCTTCGTTTTCATAACCCGCAACCGTTTCTTCACGTCCAGGGTTATACGTAGAGTCGTCTTCGGTTATCTTTTTATTATTTATGCCGGCCTGACCTGGTTATATATTGTTGACCTTGGTCATTATGCTTACCTTGGGCAACGCCTCGACCCTTCCATCCTGCGCTTCTTCGCGAAAGGCGAAAGGGCCGACAATGCAAGAATGGTCTGGCAAAGTTATCCCGTTGTAAAAGGAGTGGCAGGCATCATCATTTTCCTGTACCTGGTTTATTTGCTGCAAAAAGCCACCTGGAGAAGATTTGCCGGTCAACCCGTAATTTACCTTCGCAACCTCCCATTCACCGGTTATGTAGTGGGCACGGTATTGCTTTTTGCCGCCGGCATATACGGGAACCTGGCTTATTTTCCTTTAAGATGGAGCCAGGCAATGTTTACGCGCGATAATGGCATAACCAGCCTGGGATTAAATCCTATTCTGTATTTTATCAGCAATTTTTCTGTAGACAAGGATACTTTCGATAAAAAAACAACACAACAATATTATCCTGCTATTGCCAACTACCTGAAAACAGATACGGTAAACGCCGAAACGCTCAGCTATGTAAGAACTGTAGCCGCCGACAGCTCGAAACCCCGCCTGAACATTGTGCTGGTAATGCTGGAGTCGACAGGGGCGGCCGTAACCAGTATGTACGGCAACCCGATGCAGGCCACTCCTAATATGCAACGATTGGCAGACAGCGGCATCCTGTTTAAGAACTTCTATGTTCCGGCCATCAGTACCGCCAAAACAGTATTCGGCGTGCATACAGGACTACCGGATATTACCGGCGTAAAAACCGCCAGCCGTCACCCTAAAATGCTGGATCAACGCATCGTAATGGACCAGTTTAAAGGGTACGAAAGATTATACCTGCTCGGCGGAAACACCAACTGGGCAAACATCAGGGCGGTATTCACCAATAACGTGGAAGGCATCAGGATATACGAAGAAGGAATGTATAAATCGCCGAAAGCCGATGTGTGGGGGATTTCCGACTACGACCTCATCACCGAAGCCAGCGAAATATTCAAAAAGGAGAACGATCAGAAAAAACCTTTCATTGCTTTCCTGCAGTTGGCAGACAATCATCCCCCCTACACTACCACACCGGGAGCGGGCGATTTCAAAAAACTGGCAGAGAAAGATCTTGACATGAAAAAGTTCAAACAATCGGGTTTTGTGTCGGTCGACCAGTTCAATGCACTGAGATACGAAGATTACAACGTAGGCCACCTGGTCGATCTTGCGAAAAAAGACGGGTACCTGGATAACACGATTTTTGTATTTTTTGGAGATCATAACTGTGTGCTGGACCCATATCACTTTATGCCGCTGCCGGAATATGAGCTGGCAACAGGCGGAGTGCATGTCACCGCATTTATGTATAGTCCTAAACATATTAAACCGCAGGTGATCGATGCTCCTGCCAGTTTACTGGATGTTTACCCGACCGTTGCAGGCCTGGTAGGCATGCCGTACAGGAATTATACGCTTGGTATTAATATTTTCGATAGCACCCGCGCAGGCAACGACAGGTACGCGTTTATCCAGTATATCCGCAACCAGATGCCTTATTTTGCGGTGATAGGCTCGCAATATCTTTTTGAAGTGAATACCCGGACGCATGCCCGGGCGTTGTACGACCTGAAGGCAGACCCGATGAAAGATATCAGCGCACAGCAACCTGGTGTGGCCAGGAGCCTGGATAGCCTTGCCAATGGCTTCTATGAAAGCACCCGCTATCTGATGTTCAATAATAAAAAACAATAACGCTGTTTGTAGCTGTCAACGCACACACATGGAAATAGATAAAAACTGGTTTCAGGATTGGTTCAACTCACCTTATTATCAGTTATTGTATAATAACAGGGATGAGAAAGAAGCGGCGGCTTTTATAGATAAGTTGCTGTCTTACCTTCACCCGGCGCCAAAAGCGAAGATGCTGGACGTTGCCTGCGGAAGGGGCCGTCATGCTGTTTACCTGGCAGGCAAAGGATATGAAGTAACGGGGATCGATCTTTCCATCGAAAGCATCAACGCTGCCAGGAAGCTGGAAAATGATCACCTGAGCTTCTTCCAGCATGATATGCGGTTGCCTTTCAGGGTAAATTATTTTGATGTGGTGTTCAATTTCTTCACCAGTTTCGGGTATTTCGATACCCAGCGGGAGAACGACAATGCGCTGCGTACTTTAAAGAATGCTTTGAAGCCGGGAGGAAAACTGGTGCTGGATTACCTGAACAGCGTCTATGTGGCGGAACACCTGGTAGCTAATGAAATAAAGGAAAAAGACGAGGTGGTTTTTGATATTCACCGGGCTTTGGAGAACAAACATTTCCAGAAGCAGATCAAGATCCTGGATAAACGGCAGATGCGCCGGCTGGTGTACACCGAAAGTGTGAATGCCTTTACCAAAGCGGATTTCGAAGCGATGTTCAAGAAACAGGGACTTCAGATCACGGAAATATTCGGAGATTACCATTTTAACAGCTTCGATGAACAGCGATCGCCACGCCTGATCATCATTGCTACAAAATTATAGACATGCTGGAAGCAATTCTGAAACTAGATCTGAGATTATTTCTTCATATTAACGGGCAATGGTACAACGGGGTGCTGGATGTGGTGATGCCTTTTTTGAGAGAACCCTATGTTTGGGCGCCACTGTACCTTTTCCTGGCCTTATTTGTTACGATCAACTACGGCTGGAAAGGCGTATTCTGGATAGCATTCTTCCTGCTTTGCTTTGCCCTGGCAGATCAAACCAGCCTCTTCCTGAAGAGCGCAGTTGGAAGGATTCGTCCTTGCCGGGACCCCATCGTTTCTCACTACACCCGTATACTGGTAGTATATTGCCCTATGAGCGGCAGCTTTACCTCTAACCATGCCGCTAACCATTTTGCCCTGGCTACTTTTTGTTTCATAACTTTAAAGTCGGCATTTAAAGGTTATACCTGGTTATTCTACCTCTGGGCCGCCCTGATAGGTTATGCACAGGTATATGTAGGAGTGCATTACCCGCTGGATGTATTGGGCGGCGCAGCAATGGGAATTTTTATAGGTATGCTGGCAGGTAGCTTTTTTCAACGCAGGATCAGACTGGAGCAGCAATTGGTATCATGAACTGGACATTTCTCATATTGATTTTATTGGCCACTATTACCGGCGGGATCATTCCTATGACGGTAAAGCGGGTGAGCGATAATTTTTCCATCTATTTACTCGCCTTCACCGGCGCATTCCTTTTTGGGGTAGTGATCATGCACCTGTTGCCGGAGATCTACCATGAATTGGGGCACCAGGCCGGCATTTATATCGTGCTGGGTTTCTTCCTGCAGGTATTTCTGCAGCAGCTGTCTCATGGCATGGAGCACGGGCATACGCATATGCCGGGCGAACATCATCACCGGATCGCGGTAACGCCCCTTTTGCTCGGTTTATCTATCCATGCGTTCATGGAAGGTTTGCCGCTGGGGTTTAAATACGAGGATCAGTCGGCCCTCCCTTCCCTGATGGTAGGCGTTGCCGCTCACAAGATCCCCGAAGCCCTGACGTTAATAACAGTAATGATCCATGCCGGAAGAAGCAAAGCTTCTTTATGGCGTATCCTGGTCATATTTGCGCTGGTCACTCCTTTAGCCGCATTGGTAGCAGGATGGTTAGGCGGTCGTTTCGAGGTGATTCAACACTACCTCTTATACGTAGTGGCATTGGTGGTAGGCGCATTTTTGCATATTTCCACCACTATTTTTTACGAAAGTGGTACCAAGCACCACGAATTAAGCAGGAAAAAAGTAATGGCAATCGCCATCGGCTTATTGCTGGCTTTTCTTACCCTGATATTTGAATAATTTGTTATTTTTAGGCTAAATATGGAAGTCGTCATTATCCTCATCCTTATTTTATTGAATGGCCTTTTTTCGATGTCTGAAATCGCGCTTGTCTCGGTACGCAAAATCAGGCTGGAAAACCAGGCTAATAAAGGGGATGAAAAAGCAAAAGCAGCTCTTAAGCTGGCTAACAATCCGGACACTTTTCTTTCTACCGTCCAAATCGGTATTACGCTTATTGGTATCTTAACCGGTATCTTCTCAGGAGAAAGCATCAAAGCTGATGTTGTTGCCTGGTTGAATCAATTCTCACCTCTTCAGCCTTACAGCGGCCCTCTCGCTACCATCATCATTGTTCTTGTAATTACCTATTTCTCTATGATTTTGGGAGAACTGGTTCCCAAAAAAATAGGACTGGCAGCCCCGGAAACTATTGCCAAAACAATGGCAGCCCCAATGCGCCTTCTTTCCAGGATCACCTGGCCATTTATCTGGTTGCTAACTGCATCCGCCAATTTCCTGGTTAAAGTATTCAATATAAAATCTGCAGATACCCACGTTACAGAAGAAGAGATCAAAGCCATCATCAACGAAGGAACGACCACCGGCGCTATTGAAGAAACAGAACAGGAGATCATCGAACGGGTGTTTCACCTGGGCGACAGGAATATTACTTCCCTGATGACCTATCGCAACGATATTACCTGGCTGGATATCAACGAAACGCTGGCCGGCAGCCAGGAAAAGATCCATAACAGTCTTCACTCCGTTTACCCGGTATGTGATGGACAGATCGATACGATCAAAGGACTGATCACCATAAAAGACCTGTACCGGGCCAATGGCAAATCCGTTCCCCTGGCCGATATTATCAGGAAACCTTTATTTGTGCCTGAAAACAATACCGCTTACCAGGTGCTGGAAAAATTCAAGGAAACGCATTTGCACGCCGCTTTCATTGTAGACGAATACGGTACCTTCCTGGGGATGATCACCCTGAACGATATCTTGGAAGCCATTGTGGGCGATATCCCGGAAACCGCAGAAGAAGATGATTATGAAATGGTGTTGAGAGATGACGGAACCTGGCTGGTAGACGCCCAGATACCATTCTATGATTTCCTGGAAGAATTTGACAGGGAAGACTGGATGACAGAATTTGAGCAGGATTTTGATACGCTGGCAGGTTTTATTTTGCATCACCTGGAGCATATACCATCGACCGGTGAGAAATTCACCTGGCGTGATTTCACTTTCGAGATTGTAGACATGGATGCGCATCGTATAGATAAAATACTTGTCACACCGCCGCCAACTGAAACAACAGTAGAATAATGAACCGCCCCACTGGCAGTGCATGCGTATTTTCCGTATACGTAGTTTTCCGTAATTCCGCTGGGTGACTACCCATTTATTTGGATAAATCCAGCTTTATGCTAATTTTGAGCACTTTTTTACATATACAAATAATATAATTTAAGATAAAATGGTTGCAATCGGAAGTAAGTCGCTGTCTCTGAATGAAGTGGCCAGCCTCCTGTTCGGAGACGCTGAATTGACCCTGGATGCTGCAGCACTGCAACAAGTAGAAGCAAGCTATTCGTTCCTGAAAGCCTTTTCAGCTAAAAAGCTGATCTATGGCATTAACACCGGTTTTGGGCCTATGGCGCAATACCGCATCAGCGATAAAGATACTTTCCAGCTACAATATAACCTGATCCGAAGCCATAGCTCGGGAACAGGCAAGATCATGTCGCCCCTTCACACCAAAGCATTAATGATAGCCCGTTTGAGCAGCTTTATGCAGGCGCATTCAGGTGTGCATCCTGAAGTGGTGGAACTCCTGAAACAACTGATCAACAAAAATGTATACCCTGTAGTATTTGAACATGGCGGCGTAGGCGCCAGCGGCGACCTGGTACAACTGGCGCACCTGGCTTTGGTATTGATAGGAGAAGGAGAAGTATGGTATGAAGGAAGTTACCAGCCTACGGCTGAAGTTTTTGCTAAACTGAACCTGAAACCGATAGGCATCCACGTACGGGAAGGCCTGGCTATTATCAACGGTACTTCTGCAATGACAGGTATCGGGCTGGTGAACCTGTTGGAAGCCAAGCAACTCTTAGGCTGGTCGGTAGTGTTGTCGGCCATGATCAACGAGATAGTGGAAGCGTTCGACGACCATCTGTCAGCAGAACTGAATGCGGTAAAACGTCATGAAGGCCAGCAGCAGGTAGCCGCCAAGATGCGCGAGATCCTGAAAGGAAGCAAAATGGTGCGTCATCGTCCTGAACACCTGTATAAAGAACTGGAAGAAGAGATCTTTAAAGATAAAGTACAGGAATATTATTCACTGCGTTGCGTACCCCAGATCCTTGGGCCAGTGTACGAAACCATTGCACAGGCGGAAAAGATCGTGGTAGGAGAATTGAATTCCGTAAGCGATAACCCGGTTGTTGATCATCATATGGAGAATGTATTCCATGGAGGCAACTTCCACGGCGACTACGTGTCATTGGAAATGGACAAGCTGAAGATCGCCATCACCAAACTTTCCATGCTGGCAGAACGCCAGTTGAACTACCTGTTGAATGATAAGTTGAATCATAAATTCCCTCCGTTTATGAACCTTGGTAAATTAGGGTTCAACTTCGGTATCCAGGGTGTTCAGTTCACCGCAACTTCAACTGTAGCAGAGAACCAGACATTATCGTTCCCGATGTATGTGCACAGCATACCAAACAATAACGATAACCAGGATATTGTGAGCATGGGATGCAATGCTGCTGTCATTACCAGCAAAGTGATCGAAAATACTTTCCAGGTACTGGCTATACAGCTGATGACAGTATTGCAGGCGGTAGATTACCTGCAATGCCAGGATCGATTGGCCGATTTCTCCAAAAAGGTATATCAGGAAGTAAGAGTGATTTTTCCTAAATTTATTGAAGATAGTCCGCTGTATAAAGACCTGCAACGAATTAAGGAGTATCTTGTAAAGAATATGCCATTGCAGTTTTAAAGTCTGTGTTAACATTTATCGAATAGCCTTTTGAGTCGTTTATTGGTCAATTGTAATTTGTATTTTCATGAAATGTGCTTTAGTAACAGGTGGGTCCAGGGGTATTGGCAGGGCAGTGTGTATAAAAATGGCGTCAGCAGGTTATCATGTGCTGATCAATTATAAAGGGAATGAAGCTGCCGCCAACGAAACATTGGAAGCGGTAAAAGCTGCCGGCAGTACAGGCGAGTTACTGGCGTTTAATGTGGGGGATGCCGCCGAGGTACAGCAGGTGTTGGGAGGGTGGATTGAAGCGCATAAGGAAGATCATATAGAAGTTTTAGTAAATAATGCGGGTATCAGGGAAGATTCGCTGATGTTCTGGATGAACGAGAGCCAATGGTCTAACGTTCTGAATATCAGTTTAAATGGATTCTTCAACGTTACCAAGCAGGTAATAAACGGCATGTTGTTGAAGCGTTACGGACGTATTATCAACATGGTATCATTATCCGGCATCAAGGGATTGCCGGGGCAAACCAATTATTCGGCGGCCAAGGCCGGCGTTATTGGCGCTACAAAAGCGCTGGCGCAGGAAGTGGCGAAACGGGGGGTAACGATAAATGCTGTTGCACCGGGTTTTATCCGTACGGATATGACAGCTGAATTGAATGAAAAAGAACTGGCAGCGCAGGTGCCGATGAACAGGTTTGGAACCGCGGAGGAAGTAGCGGAAGCCGTAGCTTTTCTGGCTTCAAAAGGGGCAGGCTATATAACAGGAGAGGTCTTAAACATCAATGGTGGGTTACACACCTGATAAATAATATTTAACGCTGTAGAATTACGCAAATTTTGGTGAGCTTAGCAGAGCGCCGAAAAGCTAACTGTTTATGAATAGAGTAGTGATCACTGGCATGGGTATTTATTCCTGTATAGGCAGTAACATGCAGGAGGTGAAGGATTCGTTATACCAGGGAAAATCCGGGATTGTGCTGGATCCTGAGCGGAAGGAGTTTGGCTACAGGTCTGGATTGACAGGCTTTGTACAGCGCCCGGAACTCAAAGGATTGTTAGACAGGCGTTCCAGGCTGATGATGCCTGAACAGGCCGAGTTTGCATATATGGCTACCCGTGAAGCGTTAGCCCAGGCGAATATGACGCCGGAGTATATTGACAGTATGCCGGTTGGCTTATTATACGGGAATGATAGTTGTGCCAAGCCTACAGTGGAAGCCAACGATATCATGAGGGCCAAAAAGGACACCATGCTGGTAGGGTCAGGATCTGTTTTCCAGACTATGAATTCTACCGTAAACATGAACCTGGCCACTATTTTTAAACTGAGGGGAGTGAACTTTACCGTGAGCGCGGCCTGCGCAAGCGGCTCGCATGCTATCGGTTTAGGATATATGTTTATCCGGAACGGGATGCAGGATGCAGTCATTTGTGGCGGGGCCCAGGAGGTAAATGTTTATTCTATGGGCAATTTCGATGCAATTGCCGCATTCTCTGTCAGGGAAAATGACCCCACCAGGGCTTCCCGGCCTTTCGATAAGGATAGGGACGGGCTGGTGCCCAGCGGGGGAGCTGCAACTGTGATCCTGGAAAGCCTGGAATCTGCCCAGCGCAGGGGAGCCACAATTTTAGGAGAAGTATTAGGATATGGTTTCTCTTCCAACGGAGCGCATATTTCCAATCCAACCGTCGACGGCCCTGTAAGATCTCTCCAGATCGCATTGAAAGATGCGGGATTGCAACCGGGGGATATTGAATATATAAATGCCCATGCCACGTCTACGGTGGCGGGTGATGCCAGCGAAGCAAAGGCGATACACGAAGTGTTTGGAGCAACAAAACCATACGTAAGTTCAACGAAATCAATGACCGGGCATGAATGCTGGATGGCTGGAGCCAGTGAAATAGTGTATTCTATGATCATGTTGCAGAATGGCTTTATTGCGCCGAACATCAACCTGCAGAACCCGGATGAGGACAGCGCCAAGCTTAACATTGTTACCAGTACGATTAACAAAAATTTTAATGTATTTTTGTCGAACTCCTTCGGCTTTGGAGGTACCAACTCTTCTCTTATTGTCAGAGGATGGAACGGGAAGTAAATAATTTTTTAACTTTGACCCCCAGATAAGGATTGGCAAGACCAAAGAAAGACGTTCACTAATTATTTTTATTAACCAGACCTATATCTGATTTACACACTTTTATGGATATCAATACAATTATCGCTGTCACAAATAAGTTTCTGGTAGAGGAGTTTGAAGCAAACCCCGAATCGATCACACCTGAAGCAAACATGAAATCCACGCTGGATCTGGATAGTCTGGATTACATCGACATGGTAGTAGTCATCGAAGACAATTTCGGATTTAAAGTGAACCCCGAAGATTTCCAGGCTATTGTTACCTTCCAGGATTTCTATGATTATGTAGCTAATCGTGTACAACAAAAAGAACTGGTGTAATGCCATCCTGGCAAGGAAAATCGAAGGGAAGTAAGTTTGGATATAGCTGTTTTGTTTTCCTGCTCAAACACGGAGGAGTAAAGCCTGCATATCTGTTACTGAGATTTGTGGCGTTCTACTACTTCGTATTTTCCTGGAGTTCTTCCAAACCTATCTATTATTATTTCCGGACAAAAATCGGCTTTAGCCGCCGGAAAGCCTTAATAAGCCTGTATCGCAACTATTATATCTTCGGCCAGACGCTGATCGACAAGATAGCGGTGATGGCTGACCTGTCAGGTAATTTCACCTTTGAATTTGAAGGCGAGCATTTCCTCAGGGAAATGGTAGCCGGGGGCAAGGGCGGCATCCTCCTGAGCGCGCACCTGGGCAACTGGGAAGTGGCCGGGCACCTGTTCAAACGCCTGCAAACCAGGGTGAATATTGTCATGTTCGACGGTGAACACCAGCGAATCAAAGAATACCTGTCGGGGGTGACCGGCGACCGCAATATGAACATTATTGTGATCAAGGATGACCTGTCGCATATCTACGCTATCAATGAGGCCCTGAACAAACAGGAGCTGGTATGTATGCATGCGGACCGTTTTCTACCCGGGAATAAAACAGCAACTGTTCCCTTTTTGGGCCAGGATGCCCGTTTCCCCGTTGGGCCGTTCCTGCTGGCAGCTACCTTCAGGGTACCCGTTTCAGTGGTTTTTGCTTTCAAGGAAACGTCTACCCATTACCATTTCTTTGCCACCCAGCCAAGGGAATATCATGGCCGGAAAAACCAGGGCGTTACCACGGCGCTCAACGATTTTGTGTACGAAATAGAGCAGAAAATACACAGGTATCCCATCCAATGGTTCAATTATTACGACTTTTGGGAATAATACGTGTTTATACTGTCAATTTTTTCGTATAATTCTTTTTATTTCGTGTTACATATTATTAATAATTTGTGCAGATGTTTATTCATTCAGACGATATAACCGCATACATTCCTCAGCGCCCGCCTATCGTAATGATAGACGGTATCAAGGCCGTTGATGGCCCTGTAATCCGTACCGGCTTTCATATAGCTGCCGATAATATTTTCGTGGAAGATGGAAAACTGGCTGCTCCGGGGCTGATGGAAAATATTGCACAAACAGCGGCCGCCCGGATCGGTTATATAGCAAGACAAGAAAACCAACCGGTGCCACTGGGGTTTATCGGGGCGGTAAAAGACCTGGAAATATTCGAATTGCCTCCTGCCGGAGCTGATATAGAAACGACCACCGAGATCGGAGGAACCGTTTTCAACGCCACTATGGTTGTAGGAAAAGTGACGCTGGACGGGAAACTGATGGCGCAATGTGAAATGAAAATATTCGCAAACCCCCAATTATAATCTTTATGAACTACAGGTCATTTATCGTACTTCCGCTGATGGTATGTTTTTTTGCCATTAATGCCAATGCCCAGACTCTGAAGAATTTCCTGGATAACAAAGATTCTTCCTTTACCTGGTTAGGTATCGATTTTACTCAAACCCGCCTCATCGGGGATGCAGGTGCAAATGTGGACGACATTGTTCCGCGCCAGTTTGCAGGCATCAACCAGGTAATAGTGAACGAACCTAAAAAATACGACCTGGCGGATGCTTTCCATCACAGCAATTACACCACAGATCTGAGCATTGTTAATAAGCGCAACGAAACTGTCAATAAAGACAATTTCAAATCTGATAACAGCGCTGACTTCAATCGCCTGACTGCAGATGATATTAAACGCCTGGTAAAATCTTACGATTTTAACGGCAAACGCGGCATCGGTATCCTCTTCTTCATGGAAGCGCTGAATAAAACAGAAAAACAGGCATCTATGTATGTTACCATCGTTGACATGGGTAGAAAAAATGTTTTGATGACAGAAAGAATGACCGGGAAAACTGCTATGGCATTCGGTTTTCGCAACTATTGGGTAGTGCCTGTGCGTAAGGTGATGGATGATTTCGATTCTGATTACAGGAAATTCCAGGAAAAATATTCCAACGCTACAGATCCGGAAGAAGAAAAACCGGCAGCGCCTGCGCCAGCATCCAAGAAAGACGCTAAAACCGGCGTAGCAACAAAAGAAAAGAAACAACCTAAAAAGAAAGGCTAACCCATTGGCAAGCCTGAAAAGTATATAGCATGTCGATTACAGCACGCACGGAAATACTAATAAGATTTAATGAAGCGGATCCGTTGGGAATAGTATGGCACGGGCATTATGTGCGGTATTTCGAAGATGGAAGAGAAGCTTTTGGAGAAAAGTATGGGTTACGATACCTCGATATTTTCGCGGAAGGATATACAGTGCCGGTGGTAAATATTCAGTGCGATTACAAACGATCTTTACGCTATGGTGATAAAGTAGTGGTAGAAACAAAGTTTATCGACGACCTGGCGGCAAAGATCAGGTTTGAATATACACTCACTAATCCTGCAAGCGGCGAAATTGTGGCAAAAGGTTCTTCCGTCCAGGTATTCCTGGACAAAGAAACCAATACGCTCCAATTGATCACCCCTGCATTTTTCACCGAGTGGAAAAAACGTCATGGATTGATATAAGGGAGATAATATGCAAGTGTTTGTAGTAGCAGATAATATTGTAAGTCCATTAGGCAGTACTACCCGCGAAAACTTCGATCAGGTATTACTTGGTAATAGCGGGATCGCAAAACACGAGAACACAACGTTTGCGGACGCTCCTTTTTACGGTTCCATTATGGCCCCGGGCCAACTGGAGAACTATACGGAGACCTATAAACTGGCCGGCTACACCCGTTTCGAGAAAATGGTGATCGCCTCTGTGGCAGCCGTTCTGAAAGATACCGGTTGCAGCCTGTCCGACCCGCGTACCGGGTTTATAGTATCTACTACCAAAGGAAATATCGAGCTGCTGGAACAACACACAACAGGCGCTTTGCCTTTACAGGAAATGCAACTGTTCCACACGGCGAAAAAAATTGGCGCTTACTTCAAAGCCGCCAATGAACCAATTGTGATCAGCAGCGCCTGTATTTCCGGTTTGGTGGCCATTTTAACCGGAAGCCGGCTGATTGCTTCAGGGAAATATGATAAAGTGGTGGTAACAGGCGCCGACGCCTTTACCCGCTTCGTATTATCAGGTTTCCAGTCGTTCCAGGCAGTAAGCGCACAACCTTGCCAGCCCTTTGATGCCAACCGTTCCGGTGTTACATTGGGCGAAGGTGCAGCTACGGTGATCTTAAGCAACCGGCCGGTAGGCGCAAAATTCTTATTGGGAAATGGAGGCATCAGCAACGATGCCAATCATATATCCGGGCCTTCCCGTACAGGACAGGAATTGGCTGCCGTTATGAAACTGGCGATCGAAGGAAGCGGGTTAACTCCTGCCAATATCGGCTTTGTTTCTGCGCATGGTACTGCTACCCTGTATAACGACGAAATGGAAGCCAAAGCATTACACCATGCAGGACTGGCAGAAACGCCCGTGAACAGCCTGAAAGGCTATTACGGGCATACCCTTGGCGCTGCAGGGTTGATAGAAGCTATAGTAAGCATGCAGGCAGCAAGTGAAGGAGTAATATTGCCAACGAAAGGATTTGAAACCCTGGGCGTTACTATGCCGGTCAGGGTATCTAACGAGTTGCAACACCATAAAGTAAATCACTTTTTAAAAACAGTTTCTGGTTTCGGTGGTTGCAACGCAGCCATGGTATTTACCAGATTATAATTTTATACAGTATAAATTTTCGAGTCTCGTGTTTAATAAAGAAACTAAAACAGCGCTGGAAGCACAGGAAGCGGCATTACGACTGGCATTTGCTCCAATAGCGTTCCAGGCAACAAGGGCATTGCGCGATATGGGCATTCTCACCGCTGTCAGCAACAGCCGTTCCACCGGTATTACGATCGAAGAAATAATGGAACAGACCAAGTTAAGTCGTTATGCCGTCAGGGTATTGCTGGAAGCTGGCTTGGGAATGGAGCTGATCATTGTGAACAACAAACGTTATACGCTGACAAAAACCGGTTACTTTATTTTACATGACAGACTTACCCGTATAAACATGGATTTCTCCCAGGATATCTGTTATAAAGGGATGAATCACCTGCAGGAAAGCCTGAGAGAAGGCAAACCCGCCGGCCTGAAAGAACTGGGCCCTTGGGATACAATTTATCCCGGTTTGTCTTTACTCCCTCCTGAAATAGGCAAAAGCTGGTTCGATTTCGATCACTATTATTCAGATCTTGCCACGCCGGCAGCCCTGGATATCGTTTTCGAAAAGAAGCCGAAGAAATTGCTGGATATAGGTGGAAACACCGGGAAATGGGCGCTGGCCTGCACGGCCAAAGACCCGGATGTGGAGATCACGATCTTCGACCTGCCCGGGCAAGCCAATATTGCCCAGCAGAAACTGAAAGATGCAGGAGTAGATCACCGCGTGAACTTCCACATCGCCAACATCCTGCACGAGGAAATACCTTTCCCTGCAGGGTTCGACGCTATCTGGATGAGCCAGTTCCTGGATTGCTTCTCCGAAGCAGAAATCGTTTCTATCCTGAAACGCTGCCGTGAAGCGCTCAACGAAGATGGCATCATCTACATCCTGGAACCATTCTGGGACAGGCAGCAGTTCAAATCAGCAGCTTTCTGTTTACAGCAGACATCTCTCTATTTCACAGCCATGGCCAATGGGAACAGCCAGATGTATCATTCAGAAGATTTCCTGCAATGTATCGATGATGCAGGCCTGAAGGTTATCTCAGCCAACGACCAGATGGGAATCAATTATACGCTCTTACAATGTCAGAAGAAATAGTTGCCCGCAAAGAGGGAAAGGAGGCAAAGAAACATAAGATATTTTAAGAAAAACTTATGTCCCTTTGCTTCCCTTGCTACTTTGCGTGAAACAACGCCTTAAACACATAAATCCCAAATCAATAATCCTTAATCATCTTCCTTATTATGAAAACAGAACAAGTAGATGTATTAGTAATTGGAGCTGGTCCTGCGGGAACAGTTGCCGCTTCCATTATTCACCAGGCTGGCTACAACGTATTGGTAGTTGAAAAAATGCAGTTCCCGCGGTTTGTCATCGGGGAAAGCCTGCTGCCGCGTAGTATGGAAGCATTGGAAGAAGCAGGATTTATTGACGCTATAAAAGAAAAAGGTTTTCAACAGAAATACGGCGCTAAATTCGTGAAGGGCGACGCAGTTTGCGATTTCACTTTTAAAGAGCAGTTCACCCCGGGCTGGACATGGACCTGGCAGGTTACCCGCGCCGATTTTGATAAAACGCTGGCCGATACGGTAGAAAAAATGGGTGTGCCTGTTCGTTATGAAACTACGGTAACAAACATCGAATTTAACGGTTCCGATTCTGTTACAACCGTTGTAGATAAGGATGGCAATCAATACCAGATAGCCGCCCGGTTTATTGTAGACGGAAGCGGCTACGGTCGGGTGATCCCGCGCCTGTTCAACCTGGAGCGCAATTCGAACCTGCAGCCGCGTAAAGCGCTGTTTGCTCATACAAAAGATGTTCGCCGCTCCATGGCCGATGAACCTAACCGCATCACCGCGGTTGTACATAAGAAAGGGGTTTGGATATGGATCATTCCTTTTGCCACCGGGGTAACTTCCCTGGGTTTTGTAGGAGATCCTGAATTTTTTGAACAGTATCCCGGCACAGACGAAGAAAAATACCGTGCATTGCTGGAAGCAGAACCTTATACAAGGGAGCGGTTCCGGGATGTGGAACTGGTGTTTGAACCACGGGTATTGCAGTCCTGGTCGGCCACCACAGATAAGTTCTATGGCGATGGCTTCGTGCTGACAGGAAATGTAACAGAATTTTTAGACCCGATCTTCTCTTCTGGCGTAACTTTGGCTTGTGTTTCCGCTCAAACGGCCGCTAAGCTGGTGATCAGGAAACTGAAAGGAGAAGAAGTAGACTGGGAGAAAGAATATATGCAGCCAACCCTGCAGGGTGTGAATACATTCCGCTCATATGTAATGGCTTGGTACGAAGGAACTTTAGACACCATCTTCTTTAAAAAAGACCCGGACCCGTTGATCAAGGGGCAAATATGTTCTGTATTGGCAGGCTACGTGTGGGATATGAGCAATCCGTTTGTACAAAACCATGATACCGCGTTGAAACGCCTGGCCAGAACCATTGAATTAACAGAAAAACTAAAGCAGTCGGAGATTGAATAGCGAGTTGGCATATATCACAGGAAGCGTCGTCATTGCTGAACACCAGGTGTTAAAAAATGGTGAACTGTTATGGGAGCAGGATAGAAATGCAGATTTAAACGCATTTCTTCGCGCAGCGTATGACCAGTTTTCAGGTCACTACCCGAAGTTCCATAAGATGGACGCCCTGAGTAAACTGGGGTGGCTGGCCGCGGAAGTGTTGTTGAAAGATATCGACAACAGCGCATTTCAGCCGGAAGAAACAGGGTTATTGTTATCTAACCGCAGCAGCAGCCTGGATACTGATGTGAAGTATTTTGAGACGGTGAAGGAATTTGCCAGTCCCGCTTTATTCGTGTATACGCTGCCTAACATTGTGATGGGCGAAATATCTATCCGGCATGGATTTAAAGGAGAGAACACCTTCTTTGTATCCGAACGTTTCGACGCAGAATTGATGAGCGCCTACGCCACGCAGTTGCTGGCCACAACGCCCCTGAAAAGATGTTTATGCGGTTGGGTGGAAGTAATGGACCAACAATATGAAACAGCTATGTTCCTGGTGAGCAATGAACCTACAGCACAGCCTTTGACAGCAGGTAACCTGAATGCGATATATCAAATTAAATAGTTAATAAATTAATCCAAATACAGTGGAAAAGTTGATGACCGATCTGAAAGCGCAGATCATAGAACAGTTAAACTTGCAGGAAGTAACACCGGAAAGCATTGGCGACGACCAGCCATTGTTTTCCAAAGAGGGATTAGGACTGGATTCTATCGACGCCCTTGAACTGATCGTTTTGTTGAAGCAGCATTATAACATTAGCATCACCAACCCGGAAGAAGGTCCGAAGATCTTTCAATCCGTGCGTACAATGGCAGAATACATCACTGCTAATCAAACTGTAAAGGCATGAGTGAAAAGGTGTGGATAGCAGGTGGTGGTGTCATCAGTGGAATAGGCCTGAACCTCCGGGCCTGTCTGCAATCGTTCCGGGATAACCAACCCGGCATGACTGCTATGAAATACCTCAGTTCCGTTCATCATGCTACGTTCCCTGTAGCAGAAGTGAAAGCGGATAACGCTACACTGGCTGAAATGGCAGGAATGCCGGAAGAGATCAGCCGTACTGCGTTGCTGAGCATGATCGCCGCCCGCGAAGCCTGGGAATCTTCAGGCCTCGGCGATATTTCGCGCTACCGGGTAGGATTTGTTTCCGGCAATACAGTTGGCGGAATGGATAAAACAGAAGATTTTTTTGCCGGATACCTGAAAGCGCCTAACGGTGGGCGTTTGCGCCAGGTAGTGCACCACGAATGCGGCAGTATTACTGAGCTGGTAGCCGATATGCTGGGTATTCGTCATCATATTGCAACGATCAGTACCGCCTGTTCTTCAGGCGCCAATGCATTGATGTACGGTTCGCGGCTGATCAGATCCAACCAGTTGGATGTAGTGATCGCCGGCGGAACTGATTCGCTTACCCGGTTTACGCTCAATGGCTTTAATACGCTGATGATCCTCGACCAGGAAGCCTGCAGGCCTTTCGATGAAACGCGCGTAGGACTGAACCTGGGAGAAGGCGCCGGTTACGTGGTAATGGTATCCGACAGCCTGGCTGCCCAGGTACAGCCATGGTGCCGGTTAAGCGGTTTCGCCAATGCAAACGACGCTTATCATCAAACCGCTTCATCGCCCGATGGCATAGGTAATTACCTGGCTATGAAAGGCGCGCTTGACAGGAGCGGGTTGCAACCGCAGCAAATAGGCTATATCAATTTACATGGCACCGGTACCCAAAATAATGACGTGGCGGAAGGAACGGCCATCAGTAAACTGTTTGCGCCAACTTACCCGTTAATGAGTTCTACCAAATCATTCACCGGGCATACGCTGGGCGCCAGCGGCGGTATAGAAGCGGTTTTTTCTGCGCTTTCCGTAAAAGAGGGAATTGTATATCCTAACGCCAGGTTTCAGCACCAGATGAAGGAATTGCCGTTTGCGCCCGAAACTGAATGGAGTGAAGGGCACGATCTGCAACATGTAATGTCTAATTCCTTTGGATTCGGAGGAAACTGTTCAAGTTTGATCTTTTCCAAAGTTTAAAAAACAACAGCTTTATTCATGAGTATTTATATCAATGGTACTGGTTGTGTTTCTCCTCAGCAAACTACGCAGGGCGGCCCCCTGCTGGCTGCGCTGAAGGAATATGAACAGGTGCGGCTGGCTGTTGTGGACCCTGACTACAAACAATGGATAGACGTTAAACAGATCCGCCGTATGAGCAGGGTGGTAAAGATGGGTGTTGCTGCCGCCAACTTAAGCCTGGAAGCAGCGGGCCTCACAGCGCCCGACGCCATCATCACCGGTACAGCCTACGGATGTTTGGACGATACGGGTGTGTTTTTAAAGAAGATGGTAGAACAGCAGGAAGAAATGCTCACCCCTACCGCTTTTATCCAGAGCACCCATAATACTGTTGCCGGCCAGATAGCTTTGCTGCTGCAATGCCATGGCTACAACAACACTTTTGTGAACAGGGGATTTTCTTTCGAGAACGCCTTGCTGGATGCTATGATGATCCTCGATGAAGGAGGAGCCGATAACATCCTGGTTGGAGGAATGGATGAGATCACGAATTACAGTCACCAGATCTTATCGCGCTTCGGCATATACAAGAAAGCGCCGGTAAAAACAATGGAGCTGCTGAACAGTCCTGATAGCGGAACTATTGCCGGTGAAGGGGCTGCATTCATGACCCTCAGCAAAACAAAAGGGTCTTTATGCACAACGGAATTAAAAGGCGTTTCCACCCTCTATAAACCGCTTTGGGAAGGAGAGGTGATCGGCCATATTGTCCAGTTCCTGGAAGCGCATAACTGTACCCCGGAAGATATAGACCTGCTGGTAACCGGCAGGAACGGGAATATCGACCAGGATGAAATTTATGAGGAAGTGGCGGAGGCATTGTTCCCTGAGCATCCGGAAGCCTGCTTCAAACACCTGTGCGGCGAATATCCTACCGCCGCCGCATTCGGAGCCTGGATGTCGAATGCCCTGATCGCAGAACAAAGGGTACCTGATGCCGTTATGTTCTATGGTCATCCTCCTGAAAAGATCAATAAAATATTACTATACAACCACCACGAAGGAACGCATCATTCTTTTGTTTTATTAACCTATGCTGAATAACAGGATAGTAAATATCATCGTTATCGTCAGCCTGTTGCTGATCCTGTTCCTGAGATACGGTCTGGGATACCATTTCTCGGCATGGTGGTATGCAATACCTGTACTTATTTACCTGCCCTTTACAATAAATGGGGCAATAAATGTAAGATCGGGGTATTTCATGAAGGTTATTTGCGAGGCCGCTACTTCCGAAAAGGTAGTGGCTTTGTCGTTTGATGATGGCCCGCTGCCGCAGTTCACCCCGGGCATCCTCGACATATTGAAGAAAGAGAATATTCCCGCTGCTTTCTTCTGCATCGGAAAAAATATTCCGGGCAATGAAGCCCTGCTTAAACGCATTTACAACGAAGGGCATACAATAGGAAATCATACTTATTCGCATGCCTTTTGGTTTGATATGAAGCTGCCCGGCGATATGCTGAAAGATATGCAGGAGATGGATGTATTAACTACGCACAGCACCGGGTTGCAACCCCGTTTGTTCCGTCCGCCATACGGGGTAACCAATCCTAACCTGGCCAGGGCGGTAAAAGCAGGAGGGTATATACCGGTAGGCTGGAACATCCGCTCGCTGGATACGGTAGCAAAAGACGAAGCGCAGCTGGTAAACCGCGTAGTATCGCAGTTACAGCCGGGTGCAGTTATTTTACTGCACGATACCTGCGAGATTACAGCCGCTGTACTGCCAACGCTGATCAGCAGGATCAGGGAACAGGGCTATCGCTTTGAAAGAATTGATAAAATGCTAAATCTGCCAGCTTATGTATAAATGGCTCTTATTATTGGTTTGTATTATGGGAAGTATAGCGGTGAAAGCCCAATCAGGGTTTAAGCCGGTAGCTGATCTTGGGCCCCTGAAACAACAGTTTGCAAAGGCGGCTCAGCAGACCCAAAGCATACAATGTGATTTTGTACAGGAGAAGAACCTGAGCATGCTTTCAGATAAGATCACATCCAAAGGCAAGTTCTGGTTTAAAAAAGATAATAAAGTTAGAATGGAATACCTGCAGCCATCTTACTACCTGCTGGTGATCAACGGGAAAGATATCAGGATAAAGGATGCGCAAAAGGAGAATAAGGTTTCAGGTAAAAGCAATAAACTGTTTGAACAGATCAATAAGATAACTGTCGACTGTGTGCGCGGTACTGTGCTGGAGAATGCGGATTTCCGTACCAAAGCCTCTGAAAATGCGCAGTTCTACAGGCTGGAGCTGGAACCGGTGAACAAGGTAATGAAAGACTACTTCAATTCCATTATCCTGCTGGTTGATAAAACAGATTATTCGGTTTCCAAAATAACAATGGGAGAAGCATCGGGCGATGATACTACTATCAGCTTTTTACATAAACAATTGAATGTAAATATTCCAGATGCGGTGTTTTCTGTTAAGTAGTTTGGCGTGCATGGTGTTGCTGAGCAGTTGCAGCAACAGGTACAAATACCTGCAAACAACGCAGGGCGATGCAAGATGTATAGAGAAATTCCGTCCCCGGTTTACTTCTGCTTTATACAGCACCCAGGTAGATATACTGAAGCATCATCTGAGCGGCCTGCTTTTTTTCAAGCAGATGCCCGACAGCAGTACCAGGGTGGTTTTCGCGAATGAAATGGGTTTTAAATTCTTTGATTTCGAATTCAGTAAAGACGGGAAATTCACTAAACATTACCTGCTGGATAAAATGGATAAACCGGCAGTTGTAAAAACACTGGAACAGGATTTTGCACTGGTGCTGTTGAGCCCGGATCTCCGGCAGGCGCATACAGCTGCGGATAACGAATATGGCTACGTGGTGGTGCCAACGGCAAAGGGTAACAACTATTACATAACAGGCAAGGACTGTAATTCCCTGGTGCGTATAGAAAAATCTTCCAGGCGCAGGCCCGCGGTAACCGTATGGATGCAAAGCTATACGAACGGAACACCGGATACCATCAGGATCAAACACGAACATTTTAAATTCAATATTTCACTACAAAAAGTAGTTAAGCAATAGATCATGTTAGCAGGAAATTTTTATACCGTAAAAGAACAACAGCAGGAAGCAGGACAGGTAAATACTACTATTGAACTGAATGCCGGCCACCCCATTTTCGGAGGGCATTTTCCTGAGCAGCCGGTAGTGCCGGGCGTTTGCATGATGCAGATCATTACAGAACTGCTGGGCGGCAGCCTCCAGGCTCCTGTTAAGCTGCAGAAGGCTTCGCAAATGAAATTCCTGACAATGATAGACCCGGTAAAACAGCCGCTGGTAGATGTGGTTGTTGCCTACAAAGCTGAAGAAACTGGAATGTGGAAAGTGACAGCTACATTGAAGCGGGAGGATAAGACATTCATGAAATTCCAGGGATTATTTAAATAAGTGAGCAGTACACCTACACATAACGAGTTATTTGAGCGTCATAAAACTGCCGTGCTGATCCCGACGTACAATAATGCCGGGACGCTGGCGGCCGTGATAAAGGACGCACTGTCGTATACCCATCACGTGATCGTGGTAAACGATGGCGCTACCGATGCAACGCCTGAGATCCTGGGGCAATTTCCAGGCATCCAGGTAGTGTCGTATAGTCCTAACCGTGGTAAGGGAATCGCGTTGCGGCGCGGCTTTGCTTTTGCTGCACAACAGGGGTACGAAAACGTTATCACCATGGATGCCGACGGGCAGCATTTTGCCGACGATCTGCCCAATATGCTGCAGCAGGTGGCAGAAAAGCCGGGAGCGCTGATCATTGGCGCCAGGAACTTGCACCAGGAGAATATGCCAGGCAAAAACACTTTTGCCAATAAATTCTCCAACTTCTGGTTTTATGTAAATACAGGTCTTAAAGCGCCTGACACACAATCAGGGTACCGTGTATACCCGTTGAAACTGATCAACAAGATCCGTTTCTTCTGCACGAAATATGAATTCGAGGTAGAAGTGATCGTGAGAAGTGCATGGAGAGGAATTAAAGTTGACTGGACACCTGTAAAGGTATATTATCCGCCAGCGGAAGAACGGGTATCGCACTTCCAGCCGTTCAGGGATTTTTCCAGGATCAGCGTACTGAACACGGTGTTGGTAACTGTTGCATTGCTCTATATCAAACCCCGTGACCTGGTCCGTTTTCTTTTAAAAAAAGAGAACTGGAAAAAGATGTGGAAGGAAGAAGTATTGAGAGCGGATGAATCCAACGGCCGCAAGGCCGCAGCGATCGGCTTCGGCGTATTCATGGGGATTATCCCGATCTGGGGATTCCAGTTATTTGTAGCCATGCTGCTTTCAATAAGATTTAAGTTAAACAAAGCACTGGTGTTCCTGGCAGCGCATATCAGTACGCCGCCGCTTACACCGCTTGTCATATTTGCAAGCTTCATCACAGGGCGTATATGGATGGGGCAAACGGCCAAAGACCTTTTATTCACAAATGGGTTTAGCCTGGCTTCCATCCGCGACAATATGTTGCAATACGTGCTGGGAGCTATTACGCTGGCCATAGGCGCCGGCATACTGGCTGGCCTGGTAAGCTGGGGCTTACTGGCATCATTCAGGAGAAAGAGAAATTAAACAAACAATGGGAAGTTTTTTTGTAGCAATTTATAATTGGTTTGAAAAGCATAAAATAGCGCTTTGGGGTTTTACCATTGCCTGTTTTGTGCTGGTAAGTTATTTTGCTGCACAAATTAAACTGGAAGAAGATATTACCAGGATATTGCCCCAGGATAAAAAGCTGGATAAACTTCAACAGGTATTCCAGGATTCCCGTTTTGCTGATAAACTGGTTATTACCATCTCGCAGAAAGATACTTCCGCTGCTGCCCAGCCGGATACCCTGGTAGCCTACGCGGCCAGCCTGGCTTCCGCCGCTGGTGAAAAACTGTCTCCCTATATCAAAAACATACAGGCGCAAACAGAAGACAGTACAGTAATGGGGCTGATGCAAACCATCCAGCAACATCTGCCTGTATTCCTGGAAGCGGAAGACTATAAGAAAATAGACAGCCTGTTGCAGCCATCCGTTTTGCAACAGTCGTTGCAGTACGACTATAATACTTTGATCTCGCCGGCCGGTGTAGTGTTGAAGAAAATGATCCAGGCAGATCCCGTAGGCATTTCCTGGATAGGGATCAGGAAATTAAGAAGCCTGCAATACGACGACCAGTTTGAACTCTATGACAACTATGTGATCACCAAAGATCACAGAAATGTAATGATGTTCATCACCCCGGCTAACCCGCCCGGCGCTACCAAGGTAAACTCCCGGTTCCTGCAGGAGCTGGACCTGGTTAAAGATAGCCTGGATAAACAGTACCCGGGCGTGTATGCAACTTACTTTGGCGGTACCGCCGTATCGGCAGGTAATGCCACGCAGTTAAGACAGGATACCCTGCTTACGCAGGGCATCACAGTTGTATTGCTGGTATTGCTGATCGTGCTCTTCTTCAGGAAGAAGCGGGCGCCATTCCTGGTAATGCTGCCGGTAATATTTGGCGCGCTGTTTTCACTTGCCTGCATTTACTTCATTAAAGGTCATATTGCCGTCATGGCCCTGGGTGCAGGCGCTGTGGTATTGGGGATCGCGGTGAACTACTCGTTGCACGTTTTCAATCATTACAGGCATGCAAATGATATCAGGGAGGTGATAAACGACCTGGCCATGCCTATGACCCTGGGCAGCTTCACCACTGTAGGCGGTTTTCTTTGCCTGCAGTTCGTTCACTCGCCCATGTTGCAGGATGTGGGCCTTTTTGCTGCCATGAGCCTTGTAGGCGCAGCCCTTTTCTCGTTGATCTTCCTGCCTCACTGGATCGTTACAGGCAATAAACATAAAGCGCAGCCGGATGCAAACCACCATAACTGGCTGGACAAATTCTCCGAGCTGAAACCGGAAAAGAACAAATGGCTGGTGGCCGGGATCTTTGTTCTCACCATCGTATTCTTCTACACTGCCAGGTATGTAACTTTCGAGAGCGACATGATGCGCATGAACTTTATGCGCCCTGAACTAAAAGCTGCGGAAGCACACTTAAATGCTGTTAATAACTATACTGCGCAAACCGTATACGTAGTTTCTGATGGTAAGAACCTGGAAACAGCGTTGGAACAGGGCGAGCAGCTGCTGCCTGTTATTGCCCGCCTGCAGGCCGGCGGCGCGGTAAAAAAATATGCCGGCGTACAGGCGTTGCTGTTATCTGAAAAAGAACAGGCATTGCGTATACAACGCTGGCAACAGTACTGGACTCCTGCAAAGAAGCAGGAGCTCCTGCGTTTGCTCCATAGTGAAGGAGCAAAAATGGGGTTCAGCGAAAAAGCATTCGATGCTTTCGGCCAATTGCTGGATAAAGATTTCCGGCCGCTGTCGGCCAACGATACCCAACTGTTGCAACAAGGCAACCTGGGAGATTTTATTATCCGGAAGAACGGAAATACTTCCCTGGTCACTTTGCTGAAAGTAGACCCGGCTAAGAAACAGGCTGTCTACAAGGCGCTGGAGGAGCTGCCCGGAACAACGGTGCTGGATAAACAATACGCCGCAAACAGGCTTGTAGAAATTATAAAAGACGAATTCAACAGTATTGCCTGGATGACCTCTTTGCTGGTATTTGCCGCGTTGCTTATCTCTTACGGCCGTATAGAACTGGCGCTGATCACGTTTATTCCCATGGTGCTGAGCTGGGTGTGGATACTGGGAATTATGGGTATGTTCGGTATTTCCTTTAATATTGTAAATATTATTCTTTCAACTTTCATCTTTGGCTTGGGCGACGATTACAGCATCTTTACCATGGACGGGTTGTTGCAGGAATACAAAACAGGAAAGAAAACATTATCATCTTACAAATCATCCATCTTCTTATCTGCCATTACCACGATACTGGGACTGGGTGTGTTGATATTTGCCAAACATCCTTCCCTGAGATCCATAGCGCTAATTTCCATCATTGGTATAGGCACGGTAGTGCTGATCTCGCAGGTAATGATCCCCGTATTGTTTAACTGGCTGATCACGAACCGGGTGAAAAAGGGATATGCGCCATGGACACTGAAAGGATGGTCCTTATCTGTTTTCTCTTTTACTTACTTCACCTTGGGGTGTTTTATCATGACAGGCATTGGTTTCCTGCTTATTAAACTGAAACTGGGCGGAAAGGAAAGAGGAAAACTGCTGTATCACAAGATCTTATCGGCCTACACGCATAGTGTATTGTACATCATGGGTAATGTGACAAAGCGCATTATTAACCCGTTGAATGAACAGCTGGAAAAACCTGCGGTGATCATCAGCAATCACCAGTCCTTCCTGGACATCCTGGTTTCTACCATGCTGCATCCTAAAGTGATCCTGCTTACCAACCAATGGGTATGGCGTTCGCCGGTGTTCGGGGCGGTGGTAAGAATGGCCGAATACTACCCTGTGGCCGATGGCGCGGAGGGAGCCATAGACAAGCTCAAGTCAATGGTCGACCAGGGATATTCTATTGTAGTATATCCTGAAGGCACCAGGTCGCCCGACCCGGTGATCAAACGTTTTCATAAAGGCGCATTCTTTATTGCCGAAGCGCTGAACCTGGATATTCTTCCAATGGTTATTCACGGTACCGCCTATACGATGTCGAAAGGCGACTTCCTGTTAAAAGATGGCACGGTAACGGTGAAATACCTGCCGAGGATTAAGCCGGAAGACAAGGAATGGGGTAACGGGTATAGCGCCAGAACAAAAAGTATAGGAAGATATTTCAGGGCGGAATATGAAAAACTGCGTGAAGAAATTGAAGTGCCGGCTTATTTCAGGGAGCAGCTGAAATATAATTTCATCTACAAGGGACCGGTGCTGGAATGGTACATGCGTATCAAAACCCGCCTGGAACATAATTACGAACTGTTTGATAAGTTGCTGCCAAAACAGGGCAGGATACTGGATATCGGCTGCGGCTATGGCTTTATGGATTACATGCTTGCCTGGACGGCGCCCGGCAGGGAGATCAAGGCAGTGGATTACGACGAAGAGAAGATAGCTACCGCTAACTGGTGCTATAACAAACCGGCGCAGCTTCAATTTGAAGTAATGGATGCCAATAACCCGGAAGAAAAAATTTACGATTCCTATATTCTTAGCGATGTATTGCATTATCTGTCGCCTGATGCGCAGGAAAACCTACTGAAACACTGTATCAATCACTTGTCACCGGACGGTATCATTATCATCCGCGATGGAGACGCCGACAGGAAAGAAAGGCACGAAGGCACAAAGATGACCGAATTCTGGTCGACCAGGATCATTAAATTCAACAAGACACAGGCGCATGGCTTATCCTTCCTGTCTGCAACCCGCCTGAAAGAAATGGTGAACAGGTATGGAGCAGTAGCAGAAGAGATAGATAATACAAGGTTTACATCCAATGTAATTTTTGTTATTAAAAAAGTTACCCTGAAAAATTATGCACAACTATGATGTAATCATTATAGGTAGTGGGCTTGGAGGTTTGGTATGCGGTGCAATCCTTAGCCGGTATGGTTACCGCGTAACTATTTATGAAAAGAACCGCCAGATAGGCGGTTGTCTCCAGACCTATTCACGCGATAAAGTGATCTTCGATTCCGGCGTCCATTACCTGGGTGGATTGGCGGAAGGAGAAAACCTGTGTACGATCTTCAAATATCTCGGGATCTACGATGATCTGAAACTAAAACGTATGGATATGGACGGCTTCGACCATATCCAGTTTGAAGGAGATCCTGAAGTTTACCGTATTGCCCAGGGAGAAGAGAACTTTGTAAATACCCTTTTAAAGCAATTTCCCGGTGAAGAACCAGCCCTGAGGGCTTACTGCGCCAAGATCAGGGAAGTATGCAGCAAATTTCCCCTGTATAACCTGCGGATAGGCGATTATGAAGAAAAACAGCGTGTGTTGCACCTGAATACAGCCGATTACCTGCGGAGCATCACCAGTAATGAAAAACTGCAGCAGGTGTTGGCGGGCAATAACCTCCTGTATGCTGGAGTAGCGGAAAAAACGCCATTCTATGTACATGCCCTGGTTTTAAACAGTTATATGAACAGCTCCTGGAAATGTGTGGACGGCGGTTCCCAGATAGGTAAGCTGTTGTCCCGCAAGATACTGGCCAATGGCGGCACTATTGTGCGGAATATGGCTGTTACAGGCATCGTGGGAGTAGGCGACAAGGTAGATCACCTGGTATTGCAGGATGGAACCAAAGTAAAAGCCGATTATTATATCTCGAACTTGCACCCGGCCCAAACGTTGGCCATTACGCAAAGCGATGTTATCCGGGGCGCGTATCGCAACAGGATGGAGGGGTTGGCGAATTCTGTAGGCGGTTTCGTGTTGAACGTTGCGCTGAAGCCCGGCAGTTTCCCTTACCTGAACTATAATTATTACTATCATGCCGGCAACAATTCCTGGGCGGGTATCGATTACCGGGAAGAAGAATGGCCGCAGACCTATGCAATGTATGTTTCTGCCAGCAGCCGGACTACCGGTTCTGCAGAGGCCCTGGCAATAATGACCTACATGCGGTATGAAGAGGTGGCGCCCTGGCAGCATACCTTCAATACCGACACCCATGCCTGCAGCAGGGGAGCGGATTATGAAGCGTTTAAGCAGCGGAAGGCGGAGCAATTGATCACGAGTGTGGAAAAGCGGTTCCCGGGATTCAGGGAGGCAATTTTATCGTATAATGTAGCTACGCCGTTGTCGTACCGCGATTACCTCGGAACCGGCGATGGCAGTATGTACGGCATTGCCAAGGATTGTGCAGATCCGCTGCGGACCATGGTTTCTGCCCGTACAAAACTTTCTAATTTGTATCTTACCGGTCAAAACCTGAACTTGCATGGAATTTTGGGGGTAACCCTGAGTAGTATTATCACATCTGCCGAATTGCTGGGTATGGAATTCCTGGTAGGTGAAATTAATCAGTCAACAGCTGTAAAGTGAAACAAAAGAAAAGAAGTGGATGGAGAATAGCAGGACGTATCCTTTTATTCGTTTTTGGCGGCCTGCTTGCCCTAATAATAGGTTTGATCATATACCTGGTGGCTATCAGCGGGATGGAACCTCCTGCCGTAAAAGATAAAGAGACGTTAAAACTGCAACGCACACAGATCGACAGCACCTGTTACACCATTGGGAATAACTGGTTCAGGAAAAGCAACTCCGGTCTTTATGAAATGTACGTGGAAGGAGAGCCCTTTGAAAGAGGGGTGATCAACGGGAAATTATCCGGGGAACTGATCCGCAGCCAGGAAGATGTTTTTGTAGCCCAGTTCAGCAAAATTGTGCCTTCGAAAACCTACCTGCACTTCCTTAAATATTTTATAGGCTGGTTTAACAGGAACTTGCCTGATCATGTGGCCGAAGAATTTAAAGAAGAGATCTATGGAGAATCTTTTTCCGCCTCTCCGAATTACGACTATATAGGAACTAACTATGCCCGCCTGATGAACTACCATGCAGCCCACGATATCGGGCATGCATTGCAGGGAATGATGCTGGTTGGCTGTACTTCTTTTGGCACCTGGAACGGGCAATCGGCCGACAGTTCGCTTATCATAGGCCGGAACTTCGACTTTTACATGGGCGACGATTTTGCAAAAGATAAAATGGTTGTCTTCTATAACCCTTCGAAAGGTTATAAATTCATGTTCGTTACCTGGGGTGGCTTCACCGGCGTAGTTTCAGGGATGAACGAAAAAGGACTGACAGTGACTATCAATGCTGCTAAAACCAGCGTCCCGAGCGGCGCTGCAACCCCTGTTTCATTGGTGGCAAGAGAGATCCTGCAATATGCTCAGAATATAGAAGAAGCAAAGAAAATAGCGCAGCGCCGCAAGATGTTCGTATCTGAATCGTTCCTCGTTGGTTCGGCCATGGATAACAAAGCCGTGATAATTGAAAAAACGCCTGAGGGAATGGATATCTATGACCCGGGAAATGATTTTATCACCTGCACCAATCACTTCCAGGGACCGCAACTGGGCGCGCTCTCCTCTAATATCCAGCAAATAAACGAAAGCGCTTCCAGCTATCGTTACGAACGCCTCAGGGAACTGCTGAAAGAGAAAGGGCCCAATACGGTGCAAAAAACTGTAGAGATACTCCGCGACCGGGGCGGCCTGCATAATGCCAATATTGGCGAGGGCAACGAAAAAGCTATTAACCAGTTGATCGCTCACCATTCTATCGTATTTGAGCCGCAGAAACGTTTGGTGTGGGTATCTACCGGCCCATGGCAGTTAGGCGAGTTTGTAGCTTACGACCTGGATAAGATATTCGCTATGCGTGGCCTGCAAACCGACCATGAGATTTATGACAGCGCCAGGATCATTCCTGCCGATACTTTCCTGTTAACGAAAGAATACCGCGATTTCAACGAATACCGTCGCCTGCGTGATGAAATGAAGGAAGGGAAGACAATAGATCCCCAGGCCCTGGTAGCAGCTAACCCTGAGTACTACCACGCTTATGCGCTGGCGGGAGATTACTGCTTCAGGCAGAAAAACTACGCCGCCGCCAGGAAGTACTATGAAACTGCGCTCACAAAAGTAATTGCTACGAAAGGAGAAGAAGAACATATCAGGAAGCAACTGGAATTATGTATCTCTAAATCTGCAAAGCGATGATCCTGGGAATAGGAACAGATATAACAGATGTTTCCCGCATAGCTGCAAAACTGGCTAAGGGAGATGGTTTCCGAAATCTTGTATTCACGCCATTTGAAATTGCCTATTGCGAAAAACAGGCGGTACCGGCGCAGAGTTATGCAGCCCGTTTTGCCGCCAAGGAAGCATTCCTGAAAGCATTGGGAACAGGGTGGGGAAACGGTGGAGTGAACTTCGATGAAATAGAGATCAGGAACAATGACGCCGGGCAACCTGCTATCATACTATTAGGCAAAGCCGCCGGCAGGTATGAAGAACTGGGCATCCGCAAAATATGGGTGTCGCTCTCGCATGAGCACAACGCGGCTGTAGCGATGGTTGTTTTGGAAGGATAAAACTCAATATACTCAACATGTACATACCAGATATAGAATTGCAGTCTAAAGAATCGATCCGCGCATACCAGGAAAAGGAAGTACTACGCCTGCTGGGTTACCTGCGCGAATTTTCCCCTTTCTATAAATCCTGGTTTAAAAAACATGAGATCCATGCGGATACTGTGCAGTCGCTGGATGCCTTATCCCTGATCCCGCCTGTTACCAAAGAAGACCTGCAGCAACATAACTGGGAATTCCTCTGTGTGGATAAAAGCAGGATAGCAGAATATACTACCACCAGCGGTACGCTGGGCAAACCGGTGATTATAGCGCTTACAGAGAAGGACCTGTCACGCCTCGCATACAACGAATACATTTCTTTCAGCTGCGCCGACGGTACCGATAGCGATATTTACCAGCTTATGCTGACCCTCGACAGGCAGTTTATGGCTGGTATGGCTTATTACAACGGCATCAGGAAATTAGGCGCCGGGGTACTGAGAGTGGGACCGGGAGTGCCAAGTATGCAGTGGGAGAATATACAGCGTATCCAGCCTACCACCATCGTAGGAGTACCTTCTTTCATTGTAAAACTGATAGCTTTTGCCAAAGAGCATAACATAGATATCAACAGCACCAGCGTAAAGAAAGCCGTGTGCATAGGAGAGAACATCAGGAATACAGACTTCTCGCTGAATGTATTGGGCAAAAAGATAACGGAACAGTGGAACATTCAGTTGTATTCCACCTATGCTTCCACAGAGATGCAGACGGCGTTCACCGAGTGCAAAGCCGGGAAGGGCGGACATCATCATCCCGAATTACTGTATGTAGAATTGCTGGACGAAAACGACCAGCCGGTTGGCCCGGGTGAAGCAGGAGAAGTGACTATCACTACCCTGGGCGTGGAAGGAATGCCGCTGTTACGCTATAAAACAGGCGATATCTGCGAATACCATCATACCGTTTGCGAATGCGGCCGCCAGACCCTTCGTTTATCGCCGGTGATAGGGCGTCGTAAACAGATGATCAAGTATAAAGGAACTACCTTATATCCCCCTGCCTTATTTGACCTGTTAAACGATATGGAAGATGTGAAAGAGTTTGTGGTAGAAGTGTTTTCAAATGAGCTGGGAACCGATGAGATACTGGTTCATCTTTGGCCCAGGGAAGAATCTGAGGAGATGGACAGGAAGATCAAGTCATACTTGCAGGCCAAGCTGAGAGTGATCCCCCAGGTGAGATATACCACACAGCAGGAGATCATGCGCATGCAGTTCCCTGAGAACAGCCGCAAGCCGGTGAAGTTCCTGGATAACAGGAATTAAAAGCTGAAAGTAGCCAGACTTTTCGGATTATCCAGTTTGGAGCTTTTCCTTGTACCATTCACCATTACATGTATCATATTGATCTGGGTAGGATGCTTCTCGTACAATAAATCATTTTTTACCTGTACTGTCTTCGGTACAGGTATTTTTTCAGCTTCTAAAAAGCTCCATACAGCATCTTCTTCTATTTTATACCCCAGGTAATGCAGGGAAACTGTTTTACCGTCTAACGTAATGACGAGGTGTTGGGAGAGATAGGCGGCAATATATTCATCTACCTTTTTCCTGTTTGCGGGATTGGTAATATCAACAGGCGTTTTAAACTGTGCCCGCAGGGTATTTTCGAGATCGTCTGTGAAAATGCGGCAGGTAACCTGCAACTCTTGCTTGCCGGCATCATGCGCTATTTCAGTCACACTTACATAGAACGGATGCAATACGGTCAGCCAGCACGCCATCCACCATTTACATAATAATACCCCCACTTGACAAAAATTTTTAAAAAATCAGTTTTAACTTCCTATAATTACCAAATTTATAGATTAGTAGGGAAATGGACGCGTTGTATTTTGAATTAGGGTGGCAACATATCGTTAACTGGGATGCTTATGATCACATTTTGTTTGTAATTGCCTTGAGCGCTATTTACCTGTTGCGGGACTGGAAAAAAGTACTGGTACTTGTAACGGCATTTACTATCGGGCATTCTGTAACGCTGGCTTTGAGTGTGTTAAATATCATCCGCATACCAAGTGAAATAGTTGAATTCCTGATTCCTGTCACCATATGTATTACAGCATTATCTAACATTCTCCGTAAAACGGAGCAGCCGCAGAGCCTGCAGCTCAACTATTTTTATGCATTGTTCTTTGGACTGATCCACGGACTGGGTTTTTCCAACTACCTGAAAAGCTTGTTGGGCAGCCAGGCCAATATAGTACAGCCCTTGCTGGGTTTTAATATAGGGTTGGAAGTAGGGCAGATTGTTATAGTAATGGCTATATTAATTTTTTCGACATTGATAGTGAACATTGGAAGGATAAAACGCCGCGACTGGACTATGTTCCTTTCTTCGGCCACTTTCGGAGCCGCTTTTATCATGGTGCTTGAAGGTATCCGGACATTTTCCGAATAAACCAGAATCTGAATAAAAATTTGAACGCTGATTATGAGAAAAAAATGCTACCTCACGGGCTTGTTATGCAGCAGCATCCTTTTACTGCAGGCGCAGCAGAACCCGGGTTCCAACCATGGCAACCGCTTTGAACAGCTGGGTACGATGTTGCAAACGCCTAACATGTACCGCTCTGCTTCAGGAGCTCCCGGGCCTAAATACTGGCAGCAGCGGGCAGATTACGAGATTGAAGCGCAGCTGGACGATGAAAACCAGAAGCTGACAGGTTCAGAAACCGTCACCTATTTCAACAACTCGCCCGACCCGCTTACCTATCTCTGGCTACAGCTCGACGAGAATGAACATGATCCGAAAAGCGAGAGCCAGTTCTTTGACGAGAACAAGATGTCGGGTAAAATGACCATGTATGATCTCCGTACTATCCTGCCCGTTAACCAGGAGTTGGGAGTGAAGATCGTTAAAGTAACCGACGAATCAGGTAAAGCATTGCCATACACCATCAACCAGACGATGATGCGGATCGACCTGCCTAAAACCCTTATGCCGGGCGAGAAATTCCGCTTTAAGGTAGGCTGGTGGTATAAAATGTCTAACCGTACCGTGGAAGGCGGCCGCGGAGGATATGAGTTCTTCCCGGAAGATAAGAACTACCTCTATACGGTAAGCCAGTGGTACCCAAGGCTGGCTGTGTATTCCGACTTCCAGGGATGGCAGAATAAGCAGTTCACCGGGCGGGGAGAATTTGCGCTCACTTTCGGTAACTTCAAAGTAAAGATGACGGTACCTGCCGACCATGTGGTTGGGGCAACAGGAGAATGCCAGAATTATAAAGAGATGTTGAGCCCGGCACAGTACCAGCGTTGGCAGAAGGCGCAGAGCAGCAAAGAACCTGTAGAAGTAGTCACGCTGGACGAAGCTAAAAATGCTATGGCCGGCAAGGCTAAAGCTACCAAAACCTGGATCTACGAAGCCCAGAATGTACGCGATTTTGCATGGGTTTCTTCACGCCGGCTGGTTTGGGATGCAATGGCTGCTAATGTTGAAGGAAATAAGGTAATGGCTATGTCGTATTATGGGCCGGAAGCTTATCCTTTATATCGCCGTTATTCAACCAAGGTAGTGGCTCACACGGTTAAATCTTATTCCAAACATACCATTCCATATCCCTATCCTGTGGCTATTTCTGTAGAAGCGGCCAACGGTATGGAATACCCGATGATCTGCTTCAACTACGGAAGGGCGGATAAAGACGGCACTTATTCTGAAGCTACGAAGAACGGCATGATAGGCGTGATCACGCACGAAGTAGGGCATAACTTCTTCCCTATGATCGTGAATTCCGACGAGCGCCAGTGGACCTGGATGGACGAAGGTTTGAACACTTTCTGCCAGTTTATGGCGGAGCAGGAGTGGGATAACAACTTCCCTTCCTCCCGCGGACCTGCCCATAAGATCGTTGATTACATGAAGATGCCAAAAGACCAGCTGGAGCCGATCATGACCAATTCCGAAAATATTATCCAGTTCGGGCCTAATGCCTATGCAAAGCCTGCCACTGCGCTGAATATCCTTCGTGAAACGGTAATGGGCCGGGAGCTGTTCGATTTTGCATTCAGGGAATATGCGCGTCGCTGGGCCTTTAAACATCCGACCCCGGCCGATTTCTTCCGGACAATGGAAGACGCCTCGGCGGTAGACCTGGATTGGTTCTGGCGTGGTTGGTTCTTTGGAACAGAGCCGGTGGATATTTCCCTGGATTCAGTAAAATGGTTCAGGTTCAGCGGCGATCCGGTTGCTACCAAACAGGCGGCAAAAGAAGTTTACGATAAAGGATTGGATCACATTGCCCGCCAGCGCAACAAAGCGTCGGGAATGAAATTCGCCGTAGATGAAGATACCAGCCTTCAGGACTTCTACAGCAAATGGAACCGCTTCGAAGTGACCCCGGAAGATAAAGCGGCCTACGAGCAGTTCTATAACAACCTGACACCGGCAGAAAAAGCGGTGTATGAAAGCAAAAAGAACTTCTACGAACTGACCTTCTCTAATAAAGGCGGCCTGGTAATGCCATTGATCATTGAATGGACGTATACAGACGGTACAAAGGAGATTGATCGTATTTCGGCCTATATATGGAGGAAGAACGAGAACGTGGTAACGAGGGTATTTGTAAAAGAAAAACAGGTAGCTTCCGTAAAGCTCGACCCGTTGCGTGAAACAGCCGATATTGATGAAAGCAACAACATGTGGCCGAGAGAAACGGCGCCTAGCCGGTTCGAACTGTTCAAAAGCACAAATGCAGTACGTGGCGCTTCAACAGGAGATAATCCTATGAAGAAAGCTGCTGCTAAATAAGCTGTTATTTTATTATTTTGTAGTCTCTACCCGCGGGTAGAGACTTTTTTATTTAAATTCGGTTCCATGAAATTACTAGCCCGTCTTTTGTTTTGCTTATTATTGGCTCAGTCTGCCAGCGCCTCAACTGTGGATACACTGGATATACGCAGCGCGAAAATGAATCGCAGTTATAAATGTGTTGTAATAACGCCCGATTCGTATAAAGAGCATAATCGCCGTTACCCGGTAGTTTACCTCCTGCATGGTTACAGCGGTAACTATGGCAATTGGGTGAACAATGTGCCGGCTGTTAAGGAGCTGGTAGATGCTTACCAGTGTATTGTTGTATGCCCTGATGGCGCATTTGGCAGTTGGTATTTCGATTCGCCTATCGATAGCAGCTGGCGTTTTGAAACCTATGTAGGAAAGGAAATTCCTGAATATATAGATCAGCATTATCAAACGATCCCGGACCGCAAAGCGAGAGCTATTGCCGGTTTAAGTATGGGGGGCCATGGTGCGTTATGGTTGGCCAGCCGTCATCCCGAAACCTTTGGCGCTGCCGGCAGCATGAGCGGAGGCGTGGATTTCCGGCCTTTCCCTAAAAACTGGGATATTGCAAAACGGCTGGGCGCCCCCGGGCCTGAAGGCAGCAACTGGACGGAATGGACGGTCATTAACCAGGTCAATAAACTAAAACCAGGTACCCTGGCTATTATTGTAGATTGCGGCATTAAAGACTTCTTTATTGATGTAAACCGCAAGCTGCATCAGCGGTTAATGGAATTAGGCATCGACCACGACTATACGGAAAGGCCGGGAGAGCATAACTGGAAATATTGGGGTAATGCCGTAAAATACCAGCTATTATTCTTCCACGAATTCTTCAACAAGTAATTTTCCAGGGGCCCGCGAGGCCCCTTTTTAATATCTATTTTAACTGCAAACTGGTGCAGGCAGCATCTATTACGGTAATGCTTCCCTGCCATGTTTTTGTGCTGCAGGCTGCCTGGTAGGTATAAACGCCGGGAGGCAGGTTGAAAGTAGCGGCTTTAGGCGCCCCGCAATCCGGCAGTTCAGGATAAGAGCCGGTAACGGATTGAGTGGTATTGTTACAGGTAACCGTAATAGGTCCGCAACCCAGGTCATGGTCTGTCCAGAACATAGCTTGCGATGGTTCTACATATTCTTTCTTATCAGTAGAACAGCTGCAAAGTAATAAAATGAAAAAAGTGAAGATATGGTTCTTCCGTTGCATATAGATAGGGGTTGATAAGGAAACAAATTTGACGATTTTTTCTGAAAGAATGCGCTCGATTTTCTTTAAGCATATTTCCATTCCTAAAAGTAAAACAGGCTGACCTGGAAGCCAAAATAAAATAGCCTGGGAAGGATAGGGGTAACAATAAAAATATTTATCTTCAAAGCAGGATCATTTGTTATTTGACACAACCAGAATCTTTTTTAAGACCTGTAGGATCAAGTTTAAAACCGGGGCACTACTGCTTCCGGGATATGTATTTATAATCTGTATTGTAGTCGGAATACCTAAACTGTAGTAATATGAAGTATTTTCTGTACCTCTTGCTCTTGCTGCCTATACAAGAGTCGAAGATCAATGCTATTAAAAGCAAAGTGTCGCACACGAACACGCAATTAACAAATTACAGGCAACAACAATTGCAACACGAACCAGGATCAGCAACCGAAGGCGCTGTTTCCGTTGCTTATTTCTCCAATGATTCGCTGAAGTTGATCACTCACGATCTGTATGGAGAAAGAGGAAAGGAAATTGCGCATTATTATTTCGATGACCAGCAGCTTATTTACGCACATGTTATCACGCATGCTTACAACGCGCCGATTTCAGACAAACAGTTTGATTATAAGAAGAGCCGGAAGAATGAGGGCAGGTATTATTATCATAACAACAGCCTGATCAAAGGAGGTAAGAACGGGAATGGTGCGATGGCGGCAGCGAAGGAGCTGGCTGCGAAGGTAAGATAGGGTTGCATATCCTATGAAAAACCATTGATTTCGTGTAGGTGTTTGCGTAGGTGCGCGACATGATAAATTGACAACACGGTTTAAAATAAATTTTTTATCGTCTTTCCTGCTACAGTTACTAACCTTTCATTTCTTTCTTACTTTTTGTTTATCATCCGGTTGAAAAATATTTTGATCTAATTGAAAAAGAAATATATTTGTTCTTGTCTTTGAGAACGCGAACTTAAAGTTTGTTTTTACCCGTAAATCCTATACCATGAATAGAATTAATATAGTCATTTTCCGAACGTCTTACATTTAAGTGTATACCTGTCTTTTTAGCGGATAGTATTAACCATAATTGTAATCATGTTGTCGTGAGGTTCCATTTATTGTTGTTGCTTGTTACCCTAATGTCCGCTGTATCTGTATCAGCCCAGGTATTGTCTATGAGCCCGAAGAATATTACAGATACAGGTTACCTTTTTATCCGTCACAATTCAAAGGTAAAGACCAGGATAGCAATTGCCCTATACTCGAAACCGGATTCTGCGAAAGTAGCGGTGGTCCGTGCGCGTGTGCGCAAAGAAAATATCGTTCCCGTACCTGTACATACCCCTTTCCTGGTAGTGCACGGGAATGTTATGTACGATTATTTCTACCAGTCTAATATCGATACGCCCTATGTAGAAAGAGATATCCAGCAACATACTGTTCAGACGAACCTGAGTATTACCATAAGGAACCGTTACCCGTTGCGGGTTGCGTTCAGTACGCAACAGGGAAATTCTGCGTTGTTCAGGAACCTGACGGGAGCGAGGCTTTCTTATAATAATATGGATTTTAAGAACCAATTACTCGCGAATGCACGCGGCTGGGCGGCGGGAAGGTTGAAGCAGTTGAAGGAGATGGATTCGTTGAAGAATTTTGTTGATAGTTTGCAGCAATCTCTTTCCCTTCTCAAGTATACCTATGATGATGCGTATTACAGGCAACGATTGATAGAAGCAAAAGAAAAGGCCTTCAGGTTACGATTGGATTCGCTGGCGGGCAAATACACGCAAAGCGGCCCTACAGATTCTTTGTATCAAACCATCATAGCCGAGAAGGAACTCCGGCTTAAGAAGATCGATTCGTTGGAAGGACTGATAGGAGGAGTAAAAAAACGATACCAATCGTTGTTGGATAAACAGGCGAAATTGAAGTCGGGCTTATTAGATGCTTTACAAAACAGCCGGAATAACAAAGAATTGTCTGATGCTTTGGAAAGTATGAACCTGCCTGATAGCGTTCTTCCAAAGGGATTCAGAACAATGCTGGCAATCAGGAGTTTTGGCATCGGGAGGACCATGGCTGACTATTCTGAGCTGACAGCGAGGAATATAAGTATAACAGGGGTACAGGTTGAGTACAATCCGTCTTACTACCTTGCTGTTGCTACAGGTACTGTAGATTACCAGTTCAGGAATTTCATTGTGAAGGAAAAAAGGAATCCCCAGTATTTAAGCCTTATCAGGGCAGGTTGGGGAATGAAGGAATCCAATCATATCTATCTGACCTATTATACCGGCAGGAAACAACTTTACGGTACCAATGCAGTGACGGATACCGGAGGAAGGGTGGATAATCACCTGATGGGAATTTCGCTTGAGGCGCAATGGAAACTTGGCCAGCAAACCTATCTTACCGGTGAGGTAGCACGTTCTTCCATGCCTTATAATAGCAGAAAACCACATGGAGAAACCAATTTCGGGAGCATGATGAATTTTTCCAGTCGCTCTAATGAAGCCTATACTGTTGGATTTAATACAACTATACCTCAAACCTATACGCGATTGACTGCTATGTACAAAGTAATGGGCAACGATTTCCAGTCGTTTAGCTTCTATACGACCGGATCGCGGCAGATAGCGTGGAATATACAGGCAGAACAGCCTTTGTTTAAACAAAAAGTAGTGCTGGCGGGGGCAATAAGAAAGAACGATTATGCTACATTTTATGCCCCATCGAATTACCAGAGCAATACCGTGTTTAAGAGCGTACAGGTGACGGTAAGGATACCAAAATGGCCGGTGCTGAGTGTAGCATATCAGCCCACTTCGCAGTTGATAAAATTGGGTGAAGGACAATTCAGCGAACAACTATTTTATATGTTAACAGGAACGGCTTCTTATACCTATACCTATCACGATATTATGATGAACAGCATGTTCACTTATTCAAGGTTTTATAACAGGCAAACTGATACTGCTTTTGTTTACTTCAATAGCAGGAATATTATGGCAGGTCATACACTGTTCCTGAAACGATTCACCATAGCAGGTCAAGCTTCGGCAGCGCTGACAGAGGAATATTCGCTGTATGGGCTGACGGGGGAGACAACCTGGCGAATGCTCGATTGGTTTGAAATAGGAGGAGCGCTGAAATATAATCACCAGTCCCAAACGAATAACATACAATGGGGCTATGGCGCCAACGCAAGGATCAATATCAAGAGAATCGGGGAAATCGCGTTGCGGGCAGATAAAAGTTACCTGCCTGGAGTAAATAAACAATTAGTATCAAATAAGACCGGAAGATTAACCTATACCAAGATATTTTAATTATGAACCGAGTTAAAACCCTTTTCAATAGTATGGCACTAATACTATTGATATCCATGAAATCACAGGCACAGGTAACTATGTCGGCTCAGGTGCCTCCTGCGGGGATATTACAGCAGTCACAACTCTGGAATATCATTGCAACCAACATCAGCAACTCACCGGCTACTGCCACATTTATAATGCGGTTAATGGATGCAACTACCGGTCAGCCAGTGTTGTCAGGTACTTCAAGGCCGGTAACATTGGGAGCTGGCGCCCGGCAGTTACAGGTAAAAGACCTGGGCCCTATCACTTACGAATATCTATCGCCGGTTGCCGATAGAAGAGATAACGCCCTGCTCCCGCCAGGTAAATTTCGTGTTTGTTACAGCGTTGTGGTCATGGGCGATAAAAGCATGAACCCCCAGGCGGAAGACTGTTTGAATTTCGTTGTCGAACCTGTGTCGCCTCCGCAACTAAGCAACCCTGTTGATAAAAGTATTTTGGAAGAAGCATTGCCTCACTTTACGTGGATACCGCCTGCTCCAGTCAGCCTCTTCGCTGATCTGAATTATGATATGGTATTGGTGGCATTATATGAAAATCAGTCGGCTGCTGAAGCGATACAAACGAATATACCGGTTTACAGGGCATCAGCATTACGTCAACCTTTTATGAGCTATCCTGCAGGAGCGCCCGTTCTGGATACCGGTATTACTTATGCCTGGATGATCACCGCCAATAATGGGAGGCAATATGCTGCACAAACGGATGTATGGACGTTTAAGATGAAATCTGTCAGCCGGGCGAAACAGGTAGATCTGACCACATACATAGAGTTAAAACGAAGCAGTAACCAGGTTGTCAACTGTAGTAGATCTCTGAAATACAGTTACGTAAACGACGCCGGCGATTCTAAAGTGAGATATGAGATTATCTGCCTCGATCAAAACAGCAGGGCAGTAAAACATGGAAACATTAACCTGCAACAGGGTAATAACATGGGAGAATTGTCGCTTGACCGGGGCGGCAAATTATCGGATGGCCAACTATATGCTTTCCGTTTGTATAATAGCAGGAATGAAATATGGGAAATGAAATTTATTTACCGTACCCCTCAATGACTTTGATATAGAAATAGAATATTGTCCCTATACCTTTTAAATAGTTTTACATGATTTTGGCTTTTGTAGCAAGAGGGAAAAAATGTATTGCCTCCTGTTTGTTAGTGGTGATATATCTGCAAATACTGCTTCCTTTGCATTTACGTGCGGAAACAATTTCAGCCGGTTTGATAGAAAATAAGCATCTTAAAACTCCGGCTTCCACTTATGTTAAAGTACCTGCTTTGCCTACGGGTATAAAAACTACCAACAGAAAGTCTGCAATACCTGAGATTGTAGGAGTGGAAACCGATGGCGGCCCAACTCAACCCGAGATGGAAGCATTTCATTCGGTAGGCGCTGATAACATGGTTGATCTTTTTACCGGTGATTTCTCTTATTCAATTCCATTACTGGATGTAGGTGGTTACCCGGTTACCCTGGGGTATAACAGCGGAATTTCTATGGACCAGGAAGCCAGTTGGGTTGGGCTGGGGTGGAATGTTAACCCTGGTAGTATCACCCGCAACCTTCGTGGCTTACCAGACGATTTTACCGGTTCATCTGACTTTGTAACCAAGGAGGTTACTATGAAAAAAAACAAAACCATGGGTGTCAATGCAGGGTTGGATCTGGAGGTAGCAGGACTGCCTACAGAAAGTTTCGGAGTTGGGTTAGATGTCGGATTTAAGTTTGGCATCTTTCACAATACCTACAGGGGCTTTGGTATGGAAACGGGATTTAACGCGGGGTTAAGCGTTGGTAACAAGTCTAAAGGCCGAATGACCTACGGGTTGTCATTCGATAATAATTCACAAACTGGTATAACGCTGGGAACATCCTTGTCTCATACTTTTGGTGAAAGTAAAGCCAGTGAAAATCCTTATGTGGGTAGTGTGAGTATATCAACCGGCTACAACTCACGGGCTGGTATGACTTCTTTGCAGGTATCAGGAGGAGTAAGGAAATACGTAACGAATAAGAAAAATGAAACATCGATAACCAGGTCCTCGGGCCCTTCGGCGAGTATTTCATTCGCTAACCCGGCTTTTACTCCAACGATGAACGTAGCGTACACGAATAAGATGATGACAGTTACATTAAAAATTGGTAGTGAAGCTACAGTATTGCACCCAAGTGTGTCACTCTCAGGCTACATATCAGAACAATATATCGCGGATAAGGATAAGAGGCTAACGTTGCCAGCTTATGGTTATTTGAATTATGAAGCCGCCAATGGCGATTATGGTGCGTTACTGGATTTTAACAGGGAGAAAGATATCCCCTACCGGGATGCCCCACCCGTTCCCACTATCGCTATCCCGTCATATACCTACGATGTATTTAGTATGACAGGAGAGGGAGTAGGCGGAAGTTTCCGCGCTTACAGGAATGATATAGGTTATGTATATGATCATGAAATGACAACCCGGGATGTCTCCGGCGCCGCAAGTCTTGACTTTGGCGCTGGTTTTATAGCACATGCTGGTGCAGACCTGTTTTACACCCGCGCTTATACTAAATCCTCGCTTTGGGATGATCAGAATTTTATGAGAAATGTACTGGGATTCAGAACGGCCAATGGAAAGTTTGAGCCGGCATATTTCAGAAGTCCTGGAGAAAAAACCATTAATGCTACAAGCTTTTATGATGCCATGGGAGGCGACCGGGTGGTAACTGCAAAACTTAGCCAACCTTTGGGATTTAACACAGGTATCATATACAATACGCCTTACCTGACCCCTTATGCAAAGGCAGAGCAACAAGATGATATTTTACTGACACCGGCCAATACCATAAAACCCGAAAGAGAAAAACGAACCCAGGTTATTACTTATCTCACAGCTAAAGAAGCTAGTGAAGTAGGATTGTCGAAGTATATTGAATATTACCCGGAAGACACTTTTACAGTAAAGAGAAATAAGGCAGAATATAAGGATGAATATATTGGAGATGGAGATGGTCTTCTGGCTAAATACTATTATACGTCCTGGTTTCAAACTTATAGCCACGATACCTGGCATAAAGACATTGCCTTCTTTAATAAAGACCAGTTTCAATCATACTCCGACAAGAAAGAATATTTTTCGCTTAAGCTGTTGGGTAAACTAAAGGTACCTTTTTCAGGTATTTATAACTTTAAGCTGCGGGCTGATGATGGTATGAAGCTGTTTATAAACGGTGTTGAATTTATTAGTGATCTGAATGAAGGGAAGGCCAGAGACCAATATGCTACAATACCCCTGGAAGGAGGGAAGTTATACAATATTGAAACACAATATAATAATGTTACTGCTGATGCCGAATTGCAATTAAGCTGGCAGTCGGACAAATTCGGGGATAATGAATATAAATTGATTCCACCGGCTTTCTTCTTCCTGGAAAAAGATAGGGATGTTTTCAGGGCGGATAGCATGTATAAGGAGAAGCGAGTAAACAGGATGAGGAAAGAGAACCATATTTCCGAAATTGATGTACTAAACCCGGATGGGCGCCGATATGTTTATGGAATTCCTGTTTACAATATCAGCCAGAAAGAAACTACTTTTTCCGTGGATAAATCTGGAGCCAGCCCTGATGAAGGATTGGTTAGTTATACACCGAATGTTGATGATACGCTGAGTAATACCAAAGGAAAAGATTGGTATTACAATGCCGAATTTATGCCGGCTTATGCACATTCTTTTTTGTTGACAGGTATTTTGTCACCCGATTATGTTGATGTAACTGGGAATGGAATTTCGGACGACGACGCAGGAAACGCCATCCGTTTCAACTACACTAAAACTGCGGATCTGAACAATCCTTATAAGTGGCGGGCGCCATACACTAATAAGGCTACTTATAACGAAGGATTTAAAACAGATAACCGGGATGATAAAGGAAGTTATGTAAGCGGAACCAAGGAGCTTTATTATCTGCATTCAATTGAGTCAAAGAGCATGGTAGCAGTTTTCAGGTTGGAGAAAAGAAAAGACCTCCTGCAAATGGATGCGCAGGGTAATAAATCAGACGGAGGTGCAAGGCGTTTAAAGCGGATAGACCTTTATATAAAGGCCGATTTTATTAAGAATGGCTCCGAAAAGGCCATTCCTGTGAAATCCGTGCATTTTGAGTATAGTTACGAATTGTGTAAGGGTATTAACCATAGCATTACTGCGGGGGATACAACCAGTGGTAAACTTACCCTTAAAGAAGTTTGGTTTAGTTACAATGGTAATGAGAAAGGTAAAAAGAATCCCTACCGCTTCAGGTACAATAAGCTTAATCCAAACTATGCTTTCAATAAATACGACAGGTGGGGCAATTATAAAGACCAGATTGATAACCCAGGCTCTACTCCAGGAAACCTTGTGAACAACGCCGATTATCCTTATGCCTTGCAAGATAGTGCATTGGCGGCGGCGAATGCGGCTGCATGGACACTGGACACTATTATTCTCCCTTCCGGCGGAATGATAACTGTCGACTATGAAAGTGATGATTACGGGTACGTGCAGAATAAACATGCAACCCAGATGTACCAGTTGTATGGTTTTGCTAATAAAGATCCGCTTAATATAGATGCATTCACCCCAAAATTATATGATAATGGACTCACTGGTGATAACTTATATGTAGCAGTTAAAGTGCCTTATGTAGTTAAATCATCCGACGAGATTATTTCAAGATACTTGGATGGACTTGATAAAATATATTTCAGGCTGGCTGTAAAGATGCCATCCGATAAATATGGCAGCGGAATAGAATATGTACCATGCTATGCTAATATAGCGAGCTATGGTGCCTATTTCCCGAAAGGTGCTTCAACAATCATTTACTTTAAAGTTGAAGGTATTACACAGGCGGGGCTGACTCCTGGAGATGTGAGCCCGCTTACTAAAACCGCGTTACAATACCTGAAACTAAACCTGCCGTCAAAAGCCTATCCGGGTTCAGAGGCGGCAGACGATCTGGGGCTGGAGGCTACAATTAAGATGCTGTATGCTCAGGTAGACAATGTTAACAGCATGTTGGCCGGTTTCGACAAATATGCCAGGATTAAACAATATGTGAGAGACGTGGATACTACCAGATCACTCGTTAGGCTGAATAACCCGAATTTCAAAAAATATGGGGGAGGATTGAGGGTGAAGAGGATTAAAACATACGACAACTGGTCCAAAATGACGGGACAACGGGCGGCTGTCTATGGAAAAGAATATTCTTATACAACTACTAAGGAAATAGATGGCGAAAAGATCGTTATAAGCAGCGGGGTGGCCTCTTATGAACCGTTGTTGGGGGGAGAAGAAAATCCCTGGCGTAAACCTATTGAATATGTGGAAAGAGTAGCTGCACTGGCCCCAACTACCGTTGGCTATGTGGAGGAGCCGTTGGGGGAATCGTTTTTTCCTGCTCCTTCCGTTGGTTATAGCAAGGTCAGGATTCGAACCATCAATGCAAAAAATAACCGGTCTGTTAACGGATATGATGAAACCTGCTTTTACACAACAAAGGACTTCCCGACTATTACGGAACGTACCGTCATAAATGACCACAATAAAAAAAGATACCGGGAACCTTTGAAGGAACTTTTACGGGTTAACAGTAAACATTTTATTGCTGTTTCACAGGGGTTTAAAGTTGAGCTGAATGATATGAATGGTAAGCTTAGGTCCCAGGCTTCGTATGCAGAGGGCGATGACGAACACCCTATCGCATATACGGAGAACTTCTACCGGGTAGATGACCCGAGTCAACCTGCAAAACATCTGAATAATAAAGTATTAACAATTAATCCAAAAGGGAAAATAGAGACTAGTGAAGTCGGAAAGGACATGGAGTTGATGTTCGATATGCGCCAGGAGAAATCCGTTACAATAGGTGCAAATGTGAGCGTGAACGTGGATTTCTTTACTGCGGGAATCTGGCCTATTTTAATTCCGTCACTTATCCCGTTGCCTCAATATGAAGAAAATATCTTCAGATCTGTAGCAGCAACTAAAGTCATTAACCGCCATGGAATATTGGATAGCGTGATGGTTGTAGATAAGGGAAGCAGGGTCGTTACCCACAATCTGTTGTATGATACCGAAACGGGCGATCCTGTTCTGACAAGCGTACAAAATGAGTATAACGACCGCGTATACAATTTTACCTATCCTGCCGGTTGGATCTACGAAGGAATGGCAGGCGCCTACAAGAACATTGGTACCGTATTGTCAGGTCTCACCATTAAAGAAGGGAGAATAACCGGTGGTTTAACAGGGAAAGTGGGCGACTATTTTTTCAATGGGGACGAAATACTGGCTTATACAAAAATTAAGGTGGCGGGAACGGAGTGCGCCCCAACGCCCGCTTACTGGCCAGGGACCTACAAAGTATGGGCTGTGGATGCCAACATGCTGAACGGAAAGAGTCCTGACATCTATTTTGTGAACCAGGATGGAACGCCATTTACCGGTAACGATGTGAAAATGAAAATCGTCCGTTCAGGGCGAAGAAATATTGCTGCTGTTGCAGGTACAGTGACGATGTTAAAGAATCCGTTGGTCGGGAATCAACTGGTGCTGGACGACAATTCGCAAGTTGTAAATGCATCGATGGTCGACTTTAAACAGTTTTGGAAAGTTCCTGACAGGCAAATGCCTGCTATTATCATTGACACTTTCAGGAACGTTGCAAGAACAGATACATTTACCGTTACCTGTGGTGCCAATACCCAAAGGGTACCGGTAACAATCGCTGCGGGCAAGTTTACAAGTGTAGAAAGCCAGGAGAAAGCGAATGAAATGGCCCGTAACTTCCTGCAAATAAGTGGACCCGCGACGGCGCTTCGCCAGATTGGATGTACTTATTACTATAATACTGAGGTCTCGATGAGCTTCCGGAAGCAATGTAGCGATCCAAATGCAATCGGAGAATGGGTACAATTTGTGGTAAAGGCGAAAACGGATTCTTCTTTGATAAACGTAGAAGATGCAAACCAAAAGGCAAAAGCAAGACTACAAGCTGAGGGCCCCGCTTATGCAAATTCTCATGGCCGGTGCTATTATTTAAGCGATCCTGTTAGTGGACCATTTACAAGATCCTGTCCTCCGGGAAAAAGCGCATTCCCCGTTACATATTCTCTTCCGAGAGGAGCAGATACTTCCTATATCAGTCAAAGCGACGCTAACTCAAAAGCTGCTGCGAGGCTGGCAGTTGAAGGACCAGCTTATGCTCAGACGCATAGCTACTGTACTTATTATGCTAAGTTGAAATTGGAGAACATGGTGTCAGAGGATAGCGATTTAAATAATACGGCAACGTACATTGATGTAGTAGTGTATTTTTATGAAGATGAGGCTTGCACTATTGCCGCTTCGGCAGATAGTTTGCCTGTTACAATCCAGGTAACGGAAACAATCAACAATGATTATAATTCAGGAACGTTCATAGAGAACTATGAACGTGTAGCTAACGGAACCAGGGCCGAAATACTAAAGCATGCGCCGAAGTTTCAACGGATCTTCAAGCCGCAACGCGGCAAGTTGGGGAGCATAACCAATATCAGTTATGGGTACAAATTAATTATCGACAGCAACTATAACGTCATCGTAAAATAATTCAACATCATACCAATGATTAAAAAATATTTCCTGCTAACATGTTTTGTATTTATTGGCATATTTACAGGGATGCATTCTGTAGAGGCCAGGTCAGGATATTGGCATTTAGATACGAGTGGTACCTGTTATAGTGCAGTCCTTGATACTGGAGTAAACCCTTTTACATTGGGGATTGCTGGTAACTGGCGCCCTTCAAGAACTTATGTATATTATAGTTCAAGGAAGGAGGCTGATGTTACAGGTCCTGAAACTAATATAAGAAAGGATGGCGCTTTCGCCTCATTCCTGCCATTCTTTAAACGGAATACAGACAGTATTTATAAAGCGGATCCTGACACCAGTGTCTGGGTTTGGAATGCTCAATCCACCCTTTTCAATATCAAAGGGTTTGAGATAGAAAATAAAGATCCATTGGGAAGATACAACGCTGGATTATATGGGTATGATTATACTATGCCTACGGCTGTTGTACAAAATGCCCGGTTCAGGGAATCGCTTTACGAGGGCTTCGAAGATTACGATTTTGCTACTAATGGCGACTTGTTGTGCCAGGCAGCGAGGAGCTTCGACTATTCAGCTAACAAACAAGACTTTGATGCGCAAAATGCACATAGCGGTTTGCGGTCCCTCAGGGTTAAGAAGGGTAAGCCTGTGGCTGCGGGAGCTACGGTTACAAACTCGGATGACGAAAATTTTAATTTCGTAATTAAAACCTTCCAAAGCCCATGTGTAATTACCGATACCTTGCTTAAAGCAATAAGGGCTGATGCAAAAGTTGTTCTTCCCTCTTTTTCTCCCTATGCCGGGAGGAAAATGCTGGTTAGTGCTTGGGTAAAGGAAGAAAATCAATGCAACTGCACCACCTATTCACAATGCAATGTTTCCATCAAAACGGGAACCGTTTCTATGGATGTTTTACCCACCGGCAACATTATAGAAGGCTGGCAGCGTATCGAACAGGTGATAGATATCCCTGCGGGTGCAACCACCTTCACGGTAACATTTAATGCTACAGGTAATACGGATGTCTTTTTTGACGATTTAAGAATTCATCCGTACAACGCCAATATGAAGTCATTTTCCTATAACCCGGTCAACCTACGCTTAATGGCACAACTGGATGAAAACAACTATGCAACCTTCTATGAATATGATGATGATGGAACATTAATACGTGTGAAAAAAGAGACCGAAAGAGGCATCAAAACAATTTCAGAAACCCGTAGTGCACTGATTAAAGAATAAAGAGATGAAGAGAATATTTATAATTAGCTGCTGCATACTTATTGTCTGCCAGGTTAGCGCACAAAATAATAGTAGCCTGGAAAAAGCCCACGAAATACTCGCCGAATCGAGTGCCTTGTTCAACAAGGAAGATATAGCAATGGATATAGTTTATACCTACGCCGATGAACACAGCCCTGGTATTATTACTGACTCGCTCAGAGGATATGTATTAATATCGGGGAATAATTACCGGGGAGAGATTGGCAATACACTTACCGTAAAAAATAGCCGGTATAGTATTATGGCCTTTAAAGATGATAAGCTGCTATATGTAGCGGCGCCTACAGGTAAAAATAATATGCCGGACGCCGCAGCGCCGTTACAACTGATCACTGACGCAATAAAATCGGCCGGGGTAAATACCTGCGCCATTAATGAGGTTGGCGATGTTACAGAATTGAGATTTGATTTTCCTGCCGGGATGACTTATAAGCAGATGAGGATAATAGTGGAGAGTAGAGATAAAAGGATTAAGGAGGTCAATTATGTGATCAGGAAATCCTTATTGCCGGAAGAAGAAAAAACGACGAAGGATCTTTATGCCCAGGTAAGAACCCTGTTCATTTACCGGAAAACTAATGCTGTATCGGCATCGGAATTTGATGAACGCCAGTTTTTTACCCAGAAGGCGAATTCACTGCTTCCCACTCCGGCATACAAGGATTATGAAGTATTTATTGGATCCCCTAGCAACTAATTAAGATGAGAAAAAGCCCTATACCTGTTAGAATTTTTTTATTGTTTGTGGCAGCTTTGCTTGGATTGGCAACTGCGTCCCAGGCCCAAAACACGCTTACATTAACAAAGACATTAAGCAAAAGTGAGCTGGTGCCGGGCGGAGCGGTAATTGTGACGGATGACGTCTATTACGATAATGCGCTCAAGGCAAAACTGGAGCCTTCATATCCAACCAAGAACATTATTACGTTGTCTTTAAGTGAGACAAAAGCCGATTATCCGACAAGCTCCTTTTCTGCAACAGCTATTGTAAAAATTTCCTATAAAGGAACGGATGATAATACATATTCAATCCAGGATACATTATCTATAAATTATGATACATCCGCCACCTACAAATCCAGGAACAGCTTTGTATTTGCTAATTCCCACTGGGTAAAACTGGAGTTGGTTAGTCTTGCCTCTACGAATGCGGCATTCAATAAGTCGCTTGTTCTCACAAACGAAATGCAAATTAGCCGGGTATATAAGTTTGATCCGGGCAGGGATACAGCGGGCGGAATTAAATTTCAACCTGCTATCATTTCTTTAGGGGCAGACCAGGTCCAGGTAACGTGGAATGCCGTAATAGGTGCAGATGAATATGACCTGGAATGGGCATACGTCGATTCGTCTGCTATCCTTAATGGTGTATATGGCAACCCCATTGATCCTGTACGCGTGTTCCGGAATAATGCCAGCAGGGTTACTGTAACAGACAATAAGTATGACATTCCATTGATGTACGATAATGGAGGAGTTCTGTTTGCCAGGGTTCGGGCAGTTCAGGTGAAGGTGGGGAATAAGCGTACAGAAAGTTACTGGTCGCCGTCCTTTGCACGAGCCGGATTCCGGGGGCATGAAAATGCGCTTAACTGGCAATCCACTATCAGTTTTGCTGAAGAAGGTAAACGCAAGGTGATAATGCAATACTTTGATGGTATTATGAACAGCCGGCAAACGGTAACAAAAGATAATACCACTAATAAGACAATTATTGCGGAAACATTCTATGATAAGCAGGGACGGCCCGCTATCCAGGTTTTACCAACTCCGTCATTAAGTAATATTATTTCCTATACAAGAGGTTTCAATACAGGAGTAAACGGTACTTATGATGTTTCCAAATACGATACGCTCAGTTCGCCAGCCGAATTTTTATCTACTTCCGCTGCGCCTATGGACAGCAGTTCCGGTGCTTCCAGGTACTATAGCGGGCGAAACGACTCTGCTGCCAGCGGTATTAACAGATATATTCCCAATGCCGGTGGTTACCCGTTCGCTGAAACTGTTTATACACCTGATAATACCGGGCGCATTAGCCGTCAGAGCGGCGTGGGACCTGACCATACTATTAACAGCAATCACGAAACCAAGTACTTTTATGGAACTCCATCCCAGAATGAGCTGGACAGGTTATTTGGTACGGAAGCGGGAGATGCCTCTCATTACTTTAAGAATGCAGTGCGGGATGCAAATGGACAGTATAGCGTTACCTACCTGGATATGCATGGCAGAACTATTGCGACTGCCCTGGCAGGACGAGCTGCCGCGGCTAATTTAGATAAGTTGCCGTCTGATACTGCACTTCCGGTGGTAGATACAATAAGCGGGTATGACAGGAATGACATTAGTTCGGGAGTAATGACTATTCATAAGTCACTTGTTGTACCGGTGGATGGACAGTACGATTTTATTTATGCAGTTCCCACAAGAAATTTCGCCTTACCGGTTTGTAACTATGACGGTGGAAATACTTCGCTGCTTGTTCCAGTATTCTTCAAATTGGAAATTAAAATAACCGATGATCAATTTAACCAGTTGTTGCCCGGAAAGCAGCCGTTAATTTATAATGCAGTTAATAATGACGGTTACCAGGATACGTTGCGTCTCAACTTTTCTGTTTACCTTAAGGCTGGAACCTATGAAATTACAAAAACATTAAAGGTTAATCAGGAACGTTTTGAGTTTTATCGTAATTCTTATTTAAGAGAAGCCGTTTGTTATACACTTGAGTCACTGATCGATGAGCAGCGGAGACTGCAATCTCATCAGAATTGTATTCCCGACTGTCAGAGTTGTATAAGCGCATTAGGCGACAGGAAAAGTTTTGCCACCAATTTTATGCAGAAAATGGGGCAGCCGCTTTCAGATTCGGTCAAATACCGGGGAGAGATTGATAATGCCTATCTTACATTACTGGCCGATTGCGATAAGCTCTGTGGTAAAAACACACTGGCAGATTCGAGACGTTCGGCAATGTTGGGAGATATGACTCCTCCAAGCGGGCAATATGCTAACATTTATGACCAGCAATTTAAATACTCTATCTTTTATACAGACGGGAACAATATTTCTCCGATTTATAAAAGGGACGAAATTAACTACCTGGGATCTGATGGTAAACCGGCGTTGGTGTATGACGAAACAACAGGCCAATACGTAAGACCCCAGGCGCTGTTGCCACAGCAGTTTATAGAAAAATTCCAACCATCTTGGGCGACGGCTTTACTACCTTATCATCCGGAATACTGTAAACTGGTCACTTTCGAAACATTTAAACCAAGCCTGACCTGGGACTTTAAATTCAGATCAACAGACACATACCAGGAAGCCCTGACTGCCGGATTTTTGAATCCCGCTGCCGGCCAGGGAGGCATATTCGCTCCATATCAGCAATCCATGGTATTGGACTCTCTGGCGATTATCTCAACACAATTGAGAACTGAGATACTCGACCGGATGAAGGAGGATCCTAATAATATGAAATGGTCGCTCTACAAAGTGGCCGCTGTTTCAACATTTTGCCGCGACTCTGCTGATACCGAATGCCCGTCCCGTTACCCGGATTCTCAAAGTATTTTTGGTTCGGGGTTGTGTAAAGGGGATCTTGATATGTTATGGCGGAACTTCAGGGAGCAATACCTGTCACTAAAACAATCCGTTATCGACAAACAGTTATCAAATGTTGTTTGCCAGCAGAATGGCGGTAATGTGAATATTAAAATGCTTTATGATAGCGGAAAAGTAGTACACTTTGCCACAACGGCGGATGCTTTTGCCAGTGAGGGATTGAGCGAGTATCTGAACAAAGACAATAAAGACAGGATTAAAGACTCTGCCAGGGTAATCCCGGGTCGCCTATACGAGGAAAATTGTAAAACTTATATAAGTACCTGGACAAAACAACTGCAACAGGGAGGGTATTCTGAAAATGAAATTAGTTTAATTATTCCCCAGTTGTTGGAAATCTGTAAGGCAGGTTCTGATGTTAATCACCCTTATGGAGCCAGCTCAGTTCCAAAAAGCAATACAACGCTTTATAACCGGTCTTTTGAAGATGTAATTCGAAACCATAACAATACACATCCGGGACATGCGCCTACCACACAGTTCCTGATTACAGTGCCAGCTCCTTATTATGCGCAATCTGGGACTTCTGACAGGCCTGTATTTACAAAGCCTGAAGATTGTGAATGTGCGAAGCTCGATAGCGCCAGAACAGAGTATGCCTGGGCGAAAGTTGGCCAGGAAACTTTTGCAGAATATTTATTCAGGACATCGAAAGTGAAAATATCACAAATCGACCTGGAAAATATGATAGCGGCATGTCATCCAACGTCCTCTTCCTGCGTTTTCCTGGAAAAAGTATTGAGTATACCTCCGGTGTTTCAATGTTATACCCCTGCGCCATGTACCAACTGTAAAGTGATTAATCAGTTGATTACGAGTTATCAACAGAATTTTGGCGATGCGGCATTACCCGTATTGCCGGGTAAACCAAATGCGCCGGTTCTGGACTCCGTTCAGCAGGTAAAGGCTGACATGTTTGCAGCGTATATGAATAACCGGTTAGGGTATGCCTTGTCATATATTGAATATCTGAATTTTAAAGACTCCTGTGATATCCTTCAATTTACAGATAGCGTTATCACCAAACGAGGTAACACTATTAATATATTCCAACTGACATACCAGGGAACAAAAGTTCCGGTTTATATAACTGACGTAAAGGCAACAAAGGACAGCAATTTTGTGCTTGCAGGAATTACCAAGTCCGATATGAAGCCGGTTCTTGTTAAAGTGAACAGCAAAGGAAGCTTGCTTTGGAGCAAAATCTACAATTCTTTCGACAAGTCTTATATCACCAATGTTGTGCCTTTGCACGACGGTGGGACACTGGTTGCCGGGTACGTATACCAGGCGCCGGTTACAGGAACACCTAATTTGCTTGGTAGTGTTCAGGCTAAAAGTACAATGAAGAGCGTGGCCGATTCCTCGGGAGTTTTGACTCAAAGAACTGATTCCTCCGGCCTTTCCAAGATGATACTTAATGCGGAAGTGCCGTCAGCTACGCCTGAGGATAACCTTGCTACGATATTCATCAAAGTAAGGAAAGATGGCTCGATAGAATGGAACAAGATACGGTTGAACGAGGGAACGCATACAGGGTATAACGTAAGAGATATTATAGAATTATCGAACAATGATATCGCATACATAGGAGGATATGATGCTACCTCTTTTAGCATTAACTCAACAATGGGGCTTCTTGATAGTAATGGAAATGAAAAGTGGATGAAGCATATCGAAGCAGCCAAGATCACCCAGAATATTATTGAGGATGGGAACGACCTGGTTGTTTCTGCTCTTAATCACAGCGGCTCCTATTTCAGTCCGTTAATAATGAAATTTAACAAGGTTACTGGTGCGGCATCTGGAAGCGGGCAGTCTTATGATTTTGGTTCTCACACGGTAATGAACGACCTGTATGTAGGAGCAGCCGGTGGATATGTTGCAGTGTTAACCAAGTATCCAGACATTAGTGTTGATACAGGTAAGATTGTAGTATTTAATCTTAATTCAAATTTAAGCGTCAACAGTGCTTATGAATTATCCAATCCACTTGGAAAGGGAATTGTTGGCGCCAAATCAGTAAGACTCGCAGATGGCAGTTTGTTAATATCACAGTTTCCCAGAGATGGGATAAATGGTGGATATGTGCTTAAGTGGAATAGTAACAACACAGTTGCCTGGGCACGCAGACGTTTGTCTACCACCGCAAATTCGGTTATAAGATTAATGCCGAACTATGACGGAACACTAGTTGGAGCAGGCGATTTTGATAATAACCCGGCAGTTTACCTGTACGACAAGGACGGCAGGCTTATGTGTGATGATATCGATGATAACATCCAGTCGAAATCCATTACAGCTTCCTCCGTTCCTGTAACATTGCAGCCATCAGACATGGGTGCAGGAGTGAGCGTATATTCAACGCCGGAGAAAATCCTGGCAGCGTCAACTACGATGATCGACTGCGTTGGAAAAGGAAAGGCTAAAACAAAGTACCTGGAACTGGCTTTGGCATCTGAGCGTTCCAGCGTTTTAATGACGGTAACGGATGTTAAAAAGACCTTCGATAATAATTATGTAATAGCAGGTAACACCAAATCGGGCAGCCGGCCGGTGCTGGTGAAAAAGAATGCAAATGGAGATTTGCTGTGGGCCAGGATTTTTGATCCTGGATATGAAGGATATATAACTAATGTACTTGCTTTAAAGGATGGTAACCTATTATTAGCGGGTTATATTAATAAGGCCGCTACATCCACCACTTCAGCAACCAGCATGAAGATGGCGCAGCAAAAAGCAGGCGACACCAGCTTTATGACCCGTGCTGCCGCTGCTGCCGCTTATGACCAGTCTGCTGTTTTTATTAAGGTAAGTAACGATGGGCAGGTAATCTGGAGTAAAATGAGGCCAAACGCCGAATATACAACAGGAATCAATATCAGGGATGTGACGGAGTTGTCGAATGGCGACATTGCCTATATTGGCGGCTATGATGCTGCAAGTTCCTCTTTGAATGGTGCTGTCGGGGTACTGGATCAAAATGGTTCAGGAAAATGGATGATGAGAATGACGGGACTCAACATTACCCAGCAGATTATTGAAGATGGTAATAACCTGGTTATCTCCTCGCTTTGGTTTAACAACTATTACTTTAATCCAGGATTTGTTAAACTTAGTAAGCAAACTGGCAGTCTCATCTCGCATAAAGAGTGGAGTGTTGGGCAACATACTGAGATGAATGGATTATATCTGAATCCTGCGGGCGGATATAAGGTAGCGGTAACGAGGTTTAATCATATAAATACCAAAGACGGCATTGGCGTTATTCTGAATCTGGATACTTCCCTGGCACTTTCGTCCGCTTATATGATTTCCAAGCCCGGGAAATTTATCAAAAAGCTAGGCACTTCCATGAATAGCGATGGAAGCATGTTTATATCGCAATTGGCAACAGACGATATTAATGCAGGGTTTGTACTAAAGCTCAACAGCAATAATACTGTTGCCTGGTCAACCACCAGTGTAGTGGGAGACACCAGCCTGATTGTAAAGCTTTTGGCACATAGTGACGGATCTTTAATTGGTGTTGGACACCGTAGGTTTAATCCTGCTCTATTTGCGTATAACGGGCAGGGAAGGCAACTGTGTGATGATCAGGTGGATACTGTCAAGGCGTATGCATTTGCCACTGACCAAGGGGCTACGACCCCAAGCCTGTCTGCGCTATCTGCAGCTACTACAAACTGCCCGGTACTTGCTAAGGATTGTATTGGTACACTTAAGTTCATTGAGTGTACTAATACAGGCGAAGGTGGAATTCCGACAACGGTGGCATCGCTTTACCGCGGTCCGTTACTTTGTCCTCAGGCCACCCCATCATTCCCGAAGGCGGAAGGTAATACCGTGACGAGTTGTACGGACAGTTCATTCTTCTTGGTTAGTACAGCGACAGAAATTCTTAAAGCGAAAAAAGATTCCGTCGGTGCAAACTTTAATACAGCTTATCAACAGGAGGTACTTAAACAATTACAGAAGGAACGGTTTACGGTTTCTTATATCAAAAATGAATATCACTATACCCTATATTACTACGATCAGGCGGGCAATCTTGTTAAAACAGTACCGCCGGCAGGAGTTGTGATTGATACAAGCAGGCAATGGCTAGATGATGTTGTGAATGCAAGGAAAACCGGAACGGTTAAGGTGCCGGCACATTTCCTGGCTACATCTTATAGGTATAACACGCTTAACCAGGTTGTAAGCCAGCAAAGCCCAGATGGCGGAAAATCCAAGTTCTGGTATGACCGTTTGGGTAGAGTGGCTGTGTCGCAAAATGCAGAACAACGAAAAGCGAATAACTATAGTTATACTTTATATGACGAGTTAGGCAGAATTACAGAAGTCGGACAGCTTAGATCAGCAACTGCAATGACTGATATAATCAGCCGTAACAGCGCCCAGTTGCAACAGTGGGTCAATGCAGCGGCTAATACAAAGGAGCAGGTTACTGTTACTGTGTATGATAAGCCCAACCAGTTCGATTTAGGGGTATATATCACAGGCGCCAACCTGAGGAATCGGGTAAGTTACCACCTTGTTTATGATGGTAACCCGGCAGCTAACATCCTGTCATACAATAACGGTACCTTCTATAACTATGATATACACGGTAATGTGGATACGCTGATCCAGGATTTTAAGTTAACCGGTTTGGGAGCTTCTACCAGGAATCGTATTAAAACGATAGCGTATAATTATGATCTTATCTCGGGCAAAGTAAATAAAGTATCTTATCAACCTGGTTCGCTGGATGCATTTTATCACCGTTATACTTATGATGCAGAAAACAGGCTTACAGATGTGGAAACAAGCAGGGATGACGTTTATTGGGAGAAGGAAGCCTTTTACAAGTATTATGCTCACGGTCCTTTAGCCCGTGCTGTAATTGGTCAGCAGCAGGTGCAGGGTATCGACTATGCCTATACGCTGCAGGGTTGGCTGAAAGGAGTTAACGGTAGTGCTTTGTCTCCCGTTTTTGATATGGGAGGTGATGGGGCAAGCAACAGCAGCATTGCCAAAGACGCCTTTGGTTACTCATTGCATTATTACGGAGATCGTGATTATAAGGCCATAGGCGGAGTAAATCTATTGGGTGCAGGAGCGGCGGGACCCGGTAATAACTTGTTTAATCCACTATACAACGGTAACATAGCGGCGATGGGTGTTAATATAGCAGGGGTAGATAAGCCGTTGTTGTATAATTACCAATACGACGTATTAAACCGTCTTACAAAGATGACTGCCGCCAGCGGCTTAAATACTACTACTAACCAGTGGTCGCCTGTCGCAACGAGCGACTTCAAAGAGCAGGTAACTTACGATGGGAATGGCAATATACAGTCATATCTCCGTAATGGTAATGGCACCGCTACGGGTAAGCTGGCGATGGACAACCTGACATACAAATATTTGCCGGGTACAAACCAGTTGGATCATATCCGGGATGTCGTTGCGGCTAATAGCTATGCAACGGATATAGACGACATGTCGGCCGGCAATTATAGCTACGACGCAATAGGCAACCTGGTGAAGGATGTTTCCAGTGGTCTTGACTCCGTTAAGTGGACTGTATACGGTAAGATTAAGCGGATTTATAAGAAAGGCGGTACAGTTATCGATTACACTTACGATGCGGCTGGCAACCGGATTGGCAAAAAGGTTAACAATGTTGAAACCTGGTATGTAAAAGATGCGACCGGTAACACATTGGGCATCTATACCAAGAATCCGGCGATTAATAGCGGTACTTTAACCCTGACAGAAACCTCTTTATATGGAAGTAGCAGGTTAGGTACCCAGAACGAACAGATTAAAGTCGAGAACGTCACTACCGGTTATTTACATAATTTGCCTACATTAGGGGTAGGAATTAATACCGATTTTAACCGGGGGAATAAGATCTTTGAATTAAGTAATCACCTTGGTAACGTATTGGCTACTATCTCGGACCGTAAACGTCCTATAAGTTTAAACGGAACGGATGTAGACCATTTTGAGCCAGTTATTACTACCTCGCAGGATTACTATCCTTTTGGTATGCTGATGCCCGGCCGCAGCGGCTATGCTATTAAAGGAGGATGGATCAGTGGTACCAACGACGTTAACGGGTATACTTTACCGGTCACTTTGTCGATCGACACCCGGACCACCGACAAGCCTGTAGAATACGTAGCCAGCGGCGCTATTGAATTTAAGCCAGGATTTACGACTGGGGATAATGATGCATTTCAGGCGTATATAGCGGATGGAAGTTATGCAGGAGGCAGCGGAGGGGCAAATGTGCTTGAAGGTGGTGCTGGTTATAGGTTCGGATTTAATGGAAAGGAGAATGATAATGAGGTGAAGGGAGAGGGGAATGAGATTGCATTCGAAGCGAGAGTGTATGATCCGAGAGTGGGAAGGTTCTTAAGTGTGGATCCGTTGACTAAGAAATACCCAGAATTTTCGCCATATCTTTTTGCGAATAATAGCCCTATATCATTGATTGATGTTTTAGGTAAAGAAGGAGGTCCAGGTGGTGGTGTTGCGACTCTTCCAGAACCACCGACTGTAGGAGGACGGGTTTATCTTAATAATACAATCGATGGGGTTAGGTTTGGAAGCTATGCACCACAACGTTATACTTTAGGAAGTGCTTCACAAGGTGGTTTTGATGTTGATTCGAGAAATTACTTAATGCCGCTTATTGATAGGGTGCCTCCATATGGATCAATTACAATGAATCCTGATGGTAATTCTATAACAGTATGGGGTGCAAATGGTAATTCTTGGATAGAATCACTTGGTAAAAGAGATAAAATAACTACTACAATATCAAGTGCACCGAAGGCTTTAAACCCGAACATTGTTTATACGAACAATATTGAAGAACTAGAGAAACAGGATTCTAGATACGAATATTATTATAGAGCAATGTCCTTGACTGAATTTAAAAATACAAAAGGTTTTATATCAGTTAGTGGTGATAGATCTGATAAGATCCCTTTTATAACTGCTAATATGGATTATGTGAGAAATTCTAAATCCTTTGTCTGGAGCCAAATAAAAAAATATGATATACTTATTAGATATAAAGTTGATGCTGGAACATTTGATAGGTTGCTAAATGCGTCTGGAGATGCGCATGCACCAAATATGATTTTTCAAGCCCGTTCCAATAATTTTCCAATCATGAAATATGAAGCATATAATGTGATGATTGGGAATAAGCTTTATAAAAATGACCAAAATATTAATTTCGGTTTTCCAGGATATTCAGGATCAATTTATTTTAATTGGGCAATAAAGGAAATGACTATAATTGATATGTCATCTCCAGGCGTTAAAAAATAACTACTATAATATGAGAATAATTGATTCAACTGCATTTAAAAGGTATATTGAAGAGTATAATAATTATCAAGAATATTCTAGGCAACGTTTTCTAAGGCTTAAGGATGCTCCTAGTGAAGGATATAATAGTGAGTTTAAGAGCCCTATTGAATACATGAAGTTAAGAAAGATAGCCAAGGATGAGTATATCGACGAAATATCGAAATCAAGTAATTTAAATCAGCTTTTTCTTGAAGATTTGGATACTGCTTTGAAAAATAGGAATTGGTTTCAATTGGAGATTTTAATTGATGCTCGTGATGTAGTGACAGATGTAGATTTACGGACTCAACAAGAATTAAGAATTTTAGATTTTCTATGTACATACATTAAGGAGAAGGACGATCCGAAAGCATTTGACTTTGCTGAGTATTTATTTGAGCAGGTATTGGACACCGCAGAACATAACGTTGAGGGATATTCTGATATAATTATAAAATTAGCAAAATTGAATAAACCTCTAGACTGGTATTATAATTTTCGGGACCAAATAATAAAGCTTATTTATATAGCGGTAATTAATCAAAAAACGCTAATTGCAGTGAGAGTATTAAAAGAAGTTCTGCCAGATGATATGAAGGAGATAATAGATGAATATATCATGGATAAATATCAAGGTACAAATCAATAATGATGAGCTACCAAAGGTTAGTCCCCCTGATCCACCAGCGGTAGAACAAGCCGCGCGAACACTAGCGGCGGCCCTTCGATCATCGTTGGACAATCTTGCTTGCGTCCGGGTGGGCGCTCACGCCGTGAGCGCCCACCCGGATTTTTTTCTTTCATCTGAAGAAACAAATGAGGGAAAAGGAATATATTTATGGGAGTTCTTTGAGTAAGCATCTGGACAGAGCGACAGTGCACCTGGTGAAGGCGGCAGTGGAGGTATGGATGGTACAGCACGGGGTTATAGGTATGGGTTTAATGGGAAGGAGAATGATAATGAAGTGAAGGGAGAGGGGAACCAGCAGGATTATGGGATGCGGGTGTATGATCCGAGGATAGGAAG
>NZ_FNRL01000040.1 GCF_900107795.1 Chitinophaga terrae (ex Kim and Jung 2007) | reverse complement strand
AGGGCTTCAAAGCTTTTTTGCAATGACCTCCTTTGCGGCCTCCAAATCAAGGGCAAGATCAGCGTACATCCGCTTAAGCTTGCGGTTCTCTTCCTCCAGTTCCTTTACGCGTTTCAGCTCGCTGCCCTCAAGGCCACCGTATCGCTGCCGCCATTTGTAAAATGAGGCCGGACTAACTCCGTGTTCGCGCGTAATCTCCTGAACACTTTTACCCGCCTCGAATTCCTTAAGAATCTTACTGATCTGCTCCGGGTTGAATCGTTTACCTTTCATAATACACTGTTAAAGTTATCAATCATTTTTCTATTCTCTAACAGTCTTTTTTTAAGGGAAGCTTACACGGAGCTTGGAGCAGTGGTAAAAAGCTGATTGGAGAAAAAGCAACAATTCTTGACGTTTTGTTAATAGAGGGAAAATCAAATGCTTTTGAAATCAATGTTTATGATGAAACAGGAAACAAATTAGATTGTCAACCGAACCAATTTACAATTATACAAGGAATTGGAGGTTTGGACAAAATGCAGGTTCTGCCTTATCATATTGGTATTGGAAAATGGTTTGAAACCGAACAAAAGGATTTATTCCAACCAGCAAAAGGCTTGGAGAAAAACAAGCAAATCGGAAAGGGAATTGTGGGGGTTATTGATAACCTCTATACACGTAGCGATATAAGAGCAGGAATGCGAACAGACATTATAAGAATACCAATATATCAAGGAGATTATAATGCAGAGGGAACAAATCCGCTATTGAATAATTTTGTAAACGAAGTTGTTATCACAGGAGAAACCTTGCCAAAAGTTTTACCAAAAGGAAGTCCTGTAAATATTACGATTAGAGTTGACGGTTCATCTTTGATGAAATTTAGTGCAGAATTTCCGACTATTGAACACGTTGAAGAATTGGAAGTAGAAATCAAAAACACCGAAGCACCCGAAGAAACTTTTTTAACAAACGAAATAACAAAAGCCAAACGAACAGCACAAAGAGTAAATGCTGATGATGTTTCTCAAAATTTAGAAACATTAGAGGAACAACTTGAAAACGAAAAAGGAAGTGCAGACGGAAAAATGAAAATTCTCGACGGATTACGTAAAGAACTTCTGAAATTAGACGGAGCAGAAAAAGCCACAGAGTGGCCTAAAGTAGAACAAGACCTGAAAGATGCGTTTTATGAGTTGGAAGATTTAATTGAAAAAATCAGAAACAATAGTGATGACGGAGATTTGAATATGGAAAGTGTAAACGCCCATATTCAGGAGTACAGAACAAAAATCGAACATATCCTTAGAGAGAAAAATACTAAAGATGCTAAAGAACTTACAAGAGAAATCGGGCAATTAGATTTTGAACTTCGTAATGCTGTTACAGGGAATGCTATGGACGTTCAATTTTTACGCCATCTAAATGATAGCTTTGAAACTTACCATTGGAAAGATGCAACTAAAGCTCGCCAACTAATAAATCAAGGATTACAAATGGCTACTAATGGTAGAACTTCGGGGATCCGACAGATACTTGTTGAACTGATTTCTTTGATGCCTGAAAACGAAAAACCTAAAGAAACATTAGGCTAAACTTGAAGCTATGAGAAAAATTATCATTCCAACTTTGGTATCTGTATTACTGTTAGCTTCTTGTGAATCTGAACAGGCTAAAAAAGAACGATTAGCACGTGAAGAGCAACAACGTATTGAGTATGAACAACAGCGTGCCGAAGAAGAAAGAGCTAAAAATATCCGTCTGGAGCAAGTGAGAATTGAGCAGGCTAAACAAGCAGAAGCAGACCGTATAGAAAGAGAAATCCAATTAGAAAAAGAACGAATAGAACAGGAGAATTACAATAGGTATATCTCTAATTCGCTAAACACAGGAGCAACTCCCTACGCAAGATACTATGGAGGAAATTCGTCTTGTAATGATTATGGATGCTCACAAATAAAGGTCAGAACAAGCAACTCTGATGTTTTGGTCACCATTAAGAAGAATGATAAGGTTGTAAGACACGCATTTATTCAGGCTGGCGATAGTTATACTTTCTCATTTCCAAATGGAACATATCAGGCTTTTTTCTATTACGGAAAAGGTTGGAATCCCGAAAAGGAAATGAAAGGAGGAGAATTAAAAGGAGGGTTTATTGCTAATGAAGATTTTGGAAAAGATGACCCACAATATTTAAGCAATAATGTATTGGAATATGAGCTGATTATGCAACAAAACGGAAATTTCAGTACCAGACCAAGCAATCCCGAAGAAGCCTTATAGATGATTAAAGTAATAAAAATAGCATTAGCCGTTCTTTTAATCGGGTGCTTGTTAGATATGCCCTATGGCTATTACCAATTAGTTCGTTTCGGTGCATTGATAGGTTTTGCATTATTAGCTTATCAATCAAACAAAGAGGGACAGCAAACCGAAATGATTATTTACGGTGCTTTAGCTTTATTATTTCAACCGTTTATCAAAATTGCTTTAGGGAGAGAAATATGGAATATTTTGGATGTAATAGTAGCGGTTGGATTGATGATTAGTTTAAAAGGAAAAAATAAATGACAAAATACAAAGGCATATTACCAAAAGGGTTTTCTATTGATGAAAAGTATAATATTATGCTTTTCATCAAACAGGGAACTAATGCCGAAACCTATCGAGTAAAAGGGAAAGACGGAAAATTATATTTCCTGAAACTATTCAATTATTCAAAATTACACCGTTCAGCCTTTGATAGTGAAAGTAATTTGTTGGAGATTGAGTTTTTGAAAAATATTCAACACGATAATATTATTGAGTACAAAGACAGTGGAGAGCTCATCTTTGAAAATAAAAAGTTTATCTTTTTGGTATTGAACTTCATTGCAGGAGAAACATTATCAGAAAGAATAAGCCGAGAAGCTTTTACCAATTATTACGATATTCAACAAATTATTACAGACGTTTTGAAAGGTTTAAATTATTTGCACAAATTACCCGAACCTATTATTCACAACGAAATCACACCCCAAAATATAATGTTGGATTTGTCAGAAGATATTCCGAAAGCCAAAATTATTGATTTTGGTTATGCAAGGTCATTTCATCAGTCAACAAAAGCATACAACAAAGAAAATCTAAACTTAAACTATGTTGCTTCGGAATGTTTAAACAGTTTGTATTCGCCACAAAGCGATATTTATTCTGTTGGAGCTGTAATGTATCAAATGCTTTTTGGTTTACCGCCTTGGTTTAAAGATATTTCAAAATTTCAATCCGATAGAAATAAAACAGAAGAATTACTTATTGATGAACGGAAAAAGTCTTTGTCTTTTCCAAAACTGACAAATGAAATAATCGGCTATTCTGAAAATGTAAATCTTATTTTGAAGAAAGCATTGAATCAAGATGTAGAAAATCGCTTTCAAAATGTCAGTGAATTTATTCAGGCTTTAAATGGGGAAATAGCGATTGAAGATATTGACAGAGTTCAGCAAGTAACATCAGAAGATAAACCTGAAAAGAAAATTCAAAGTAGGAAAGCAAAAGGCAAAGGGTTTTCTGCCATAGCAGGAATGTACGAACTCAAAGAACAATTACAGTTAGATGTGATTGATGCTTTGCACAATCCCCAAGAATATGCAAAATACGGAGTTACCATTCCAAACGGGATGTTACTTTATGGTCCGCCAGGTTGTGGTAAAACTTTTTTTGCAAAACATTTTGCAGAAGAAGTCGGATTTAATTTTATGTTGGTCACACCATCTACTTTAAAAAGTAGATACGTGAATGCTACACAAGAAAACATAGCAAAAATGTTTCAAGAAGCAGAGAAAGACGCACCCACTATTATTTTTATTGACGAAATCAACGAGTTAGTACCTAACAGAGATTCGGAAGTTCACGAAATGAGTAAAAGTGCGGTTAATGAAATGCTTGCACAAATGGACAGAACAGGAGAAAAAGGAATTTTCATTATTGGAGCAACCAATTATCCGAATATGATTGACCCTGCAATTTTGAGAGCAGGAAGGTTGGACAAAAAATTCTATTTACCGCCACCTGATTTTGAAGCAAGAAAAGCAATGTTTGAAATGTATTTGAAAAATCGTCCGTTGGATTTTGGAATGGATTACGAGAAACTTTCAAATCTGACAGAGCATTATGTTTCGGCAGATATTGAATTATTAGTTAATGAAGCATCAAGATTAGCTTTGAAAACAAAAAAAAGAATTTCAATGAAGATTTTAGAAGAAGTAATCAAGAAAACAAAAGCATCTGTTTCCTTGCAGGAATTAAAAAAATACGAAGTGATAAAAGCAAAAATGGACGGAGAAAATACCGAAAACAAAGGCGAAAGACCAAGAATAGGATTTAAAACTTAAAAATCAAAAAGTATGGACATAATAACATTTGATAAGCTATTATTGAAAACAGCTTTTTGCTGTATGGCTTCAGACGGAAATATTGACAAAAGAGAATTGCAACGCTACAATCTTTATGTCAAAAATTGGACTTGTTTAAAGATTTTGATTTTCAAGATGAGATAAACAAATTGGTAAACAGAATTAATATAGACGGAAAACAATTCATCAAAAATTACTTCGACTTATTAAACAATGCTAACCTAACCGAAGACGAGGAACTTATTTTAATTGACTTTGCTATTCAGACAATTTACGCAGACGAGCAAGTTGAATATTCGGAAATAAAATTTTTCAAAAACATTCGCCATCGACTAAAGATAAGTGATGAAAATATTTTATCCGTTTATCCTCATATTGAGCAATTCTTGGAAGAAGATATAATGACAGAATCTTTTCTTGATAAGATTACCAGCCAATATTTAGAGACAGCGGAAATACCAAAATTTAGTGAGATAACATTGAAAGTCGATGAATAACGATTTATCAAGTTTAAGTAATTACTATTATTCGTATATTTGCTATGAGCTAACGGAAACACGTTGAAAAGCAAAGCAATAAGCACCGTTACCAAATCGTTACCTTGTATCTTTGATTATCCACATAAGAGCCTTGTATTCAACTAATAGGGCTTTTTCCTGAAAACTTTAAAATATAAATACTATGGAGATAGAGGACTTCGCCTTTCAGTGGATGTAAATGCGCTGAAGGCCGAAGTCCTTATCATATGGGGAGTGTAAAATTAGGGTTGCCGCATTACACCCATTCATTAACGTGCGTAGCATTTCCCATTACTATTTCTCTTGCGGAAATGGTAAACGAGATCAACATGGGATATTCATTTTCATAATCGAAAGATTCCTGGAACCTCACGAGGTAGCCTTCTTTGAATTCAAGAGTTTTTAATTTGGAATCGTTATCCCTTTTAAAGAAAGTAATTGTACCATCCTTTCTTTCAAAGTTGTTAACCATCCATTCGAAAAGTTCCGTTTGCCCTGTCGACTCCACTGTAATCCGGATCCGCCCTCCTCTTGTAATTGCCGAGGGCCTGCCGGTAGCATCAATTTCCTGGGATAGCTCATAGGTAACGTGCTGGATATTATATTGTTGTCCGCTTACCTCTAACTTTGCTTTAAATGACATAATGTATATTTTTTGGGTTTAACAGATGATCGTGGGACCTCGATACCTGGGATAATCTTTACGATTCCCTGGTAATTTATTTTGTTCCTGCAACAGCTTAAAGCCTCTCCCTCAGCAACAACTTAGAGCTTTTCTCTTAGGAACAGATTGGAGCTTCTCTCTTAGCAACAGCTTAGAGCTTCTCTCTTAGCAACAGCTTAAAGCTTCCTTCTTAGCAACAGCTTAGAGCCTCTCCCTCAGCAACAACCTAGAGCCTCTCCCTCAGCAACAACTTAGAACTTTTCTTTTAGCAACAGATTAGAGCTCTTCTAACAGCTACAGATTGGAGCCTTTTCTTCAAACGATACAACTCAACAGCCGCGGTTGCGATAGCTCCAGCAGCCGCAACGAGATATTGATCAAAACGTCCATTTTTCATCTCAACATGTACCAGCTAATTACTCCTGCTATGCAATAGAAGCATTTGCCTGCAATTATCCAGGTCTCTGCTTTTTATTTCCAACTGATCATTCAGAAGTTGTAATTTCTCCTTTAACGAAATTATTTCTTCCTGGGCCCGCAAAAGGTTCCTCAACTGCTGTTTGCTTTGCTGCAACGACAGGAAAACCTGGATAATATTATCATAGAAACTGAAATAGCTCGATTCTTTCGGGATATGATTCCGGATATCAACTAAGGCGCCTGTAACTACCTGATCTATATATCCGGCATTCTGTTCAGGTGCATTAACAATATCCAGGTTTCCCTTTATGCTGTTAAATTTAAGGTGTATGGCCTGCTGCTGCTCAAAGTCCTTTCTCCATTTCTGCAATTCCTTTAAAAGGTCTTTGTTCTCCTGAACGGGGACCTGGTAGTTCAGGAAAACAGCTGCGATGATCAATGTAGTTGTGACAACATAAAATAGCAGGAACCATAAAAAGGCGGCGACCCGTTCCCGTTTATTAAGTGGTTGCATAGTGTTGGTTTATTGTTTAGAAACTCAATGCCAGCCTAATTACTTATCGTTATTAATCGGTAAAAAACGGGGAACGTATCCTGTGTTTACTCAGGTAACTTGCGTCATCATGCGATTCTTCCTTCACGAAAATATTCGCCTCCTGCTTTCTTCCTATAAAGTCTAACTGGCAGAGGTTCTGAAACAACCTGCTGATAAATTCGGCAAACCGTATAGCCGGGGCCGCACTATTTTGGATATCGGTATGTTGATAATGCAGGTTCGCACATTGGGTCAAAATAGTTTCCATCTCCTTTGCGTTAATCCTGCTCCATTCCGACAAATAAGCGACCAATTCTTCCCGGGTAGAATATGCCCGTTGATCAATGGCATTTTTAAATGTCCTTGCCATCCCGGCTATTATTTCAAGCATATAAACTGGTGGTTGATCAAGCAACAGGTTTTTAAACAATCCCAGTTTTGTATTGAGGTAATGAATCAATTGTGTAGAGAGTTGTAAAATAGCTTCTCCCAATTCGTGGTATTGCTGTTTGAAATGTATTTTCTGAATGATTCCAATAAGATGAAGTTCAGCTTGAGACAGTATTGCCAGCAAGTATTCAAACATCGCTACCAATCTTGGATGCGCCTTTAGTGTCCGGCAAGGCGGAATATAATCCTGGCTGATTGCCGGCGCCCCGTTGTTAAATTGTATCCTTGCAACCGGTACCTGGAAATCACTGATCTCATTCAGTGCTGTGGCATGAATTACCGTTAAGTAATAAGTTGGAATGCTATATGGAAACCGGGGAGGAATTTCGTCTAATAAGGGTTTCCCTACCGGCCGGCGATTAAATGGCTGTACGCCGATTATGATGAAATATACCTCCCCGGGAATAACTTCCTCTGGTTTATGGTTCAGTTCAATAAAGAGCCGGTCATCTGACAATTGTTGAAGTATCCCGTTATTTATTTCAATCCTGGCGCCTGAAGGGGTAATTGCCTTGCAATACGTGGTCTTGATATTCCACTCCCCCTGGTTGTCTGCATTCAACCAGCAACTTATCGGAGCTTCAGGTCCAGGAATGGCTAATAATCCGTAATTGTACCCGTTCATATCCAGGGTATTGGAATCCCGTATCTGATCCAGAAGCGCGTTTTCTGAATCGATGAAATGCTGCTTTCTTATTTTCATTCCGTCAACCCAATTGGTTGAAAAAAAAGAAATAGAGTTCATTGTTTCAATGATTAATTCATGCGTCTACAATAATAAGGTCACTCTTCCTGGTGAAGCCACTACCCCACTTCCTTCCTTCCCTCCTTCCTTCCTTCCTTCATTCATTCATTCATTCATTCATGCATGCATGCATGCATGCAATCATGCAATCATTGAATCATTCATGCAATCATTGAATCATTCATGCAATCATTGAATTGAAGCAAAGTAGTACTCCTTGTTCACATGCCAAAGCAATCTTCCTGTCTCTCAGCTATTCTGCTTTATTTATTCATTAGTAATGATTTAGATCCGAAAAAGCATGTTGACTTTTATTCATTATTCAGTCATACGTCTGCAGATAATTATATCATTCTCTTTCAGCCTGTTCATAAAAACGGCTTTATCCGGATCCAGAAGCCTGGGTTTAAACCACCATTTACGTTTCTGGTAAAAGCACCAGGCCGACGATGATCCATTACCTGCCGAACAGGTTATGGGAGTATCGGGATGCCGTTCGTTATAATCCACCACGAAATGATAGAACAGGTCGCCCAGGTCCATTTTTATAGGAGCTTTGGCCCTGAAGAAAGTAAAATAATCATCCACATCTTTTTGAATCCAAAAGCCAATGAGAACCGGATCCCGCAATTCAGTTTCCGACATTTCCTTTACCTCCCTGTTTTGCGGATATAACCACCATTGATAGGTCCTGGTTGGTATATCGGCCAATCGGCCAAGCCTGTGTAATGCAATCGGTCCTCCGAAAGCCAGACCGCTGGATAAGGTAAATACAGACATAAAGGCATTTGACATCCGGAGAACATTAAGAACTGTCAAGGCAGTAAGACCTATTGTTACAGGAATCATCGTAAATGATATTATAGTACTTCGCTGCTCTTCCAATAGCTGCCAGCGGGTAAAAGCAAAATAGACATGCAGACCTCCCATAAAGGCAAACATGCATTGAAAAAGCGTATATAATGGCCAGGTTCCAAGCTGGTATATGAAACCATAAGAAGCTACCGCCAAACAGAAGAATAACAGGAAAATTAAATAGACATAGATCTGGCCCCGGTACTTTAATTCTTTGTATGATCTAAGAAAAATGATCCATAGTAAAATACCTGCACCGATCAGCGGAGCCGCCCTAATAACCTGGAAAAAGAAAAACATAGTCTGACTTTTTAACGCTCCAACCGTTCTGCTTAAATGGCTAAATTCAACCCAATCCTTGACTGCGTGGCATTGTCGGATAACCATGCACTTTGTTCCGATGCAGGAAACAAATATTGAGTTGTTGCTTCTATATCACAAGGCAGCAAGTATTTATAACAGAGGTTCAATACTCTCCAGTATGCTTGCCCCGGCATGAATTCCAGTATTGGTTTGGTGAGTGGACCTATAGAGATCTCCCATCTTTCCATATCTGAATAGTAAGCAGGACCTGTTATCGTAGTTATCCCCAGGCAACTGGCATTCAGCCTGCTTTCAACATCCGCAGTCGTTCTGCCGGCGCAGCGTTGGCGACTAAGTTCCACTCTTTCATCCAGTATCCATTCCAGGTACCTGGATACTTCGTTTCTGCGGCCGCCGATTTTATGGAGGTATGGCAACAATAAACGTATTTTCAGCAAAGCAGGAGCCGGAAGATTTTCAATATCACCCCCGGGCGCCAGGACCATTGATAAATTATTACTCATTACCTCTTCGTATTGCTCAACGAGTAACCGCTGATAAAAAAGCTCCCTTTCGCATGGACCGAAGAATAGTCTTGCATTTATCTCCTCTGTCCTGTGTTGCCGGTATTGCCGAACGGCTTTGGCGAGTGTATCCGTTTCGTTCAGGAGGTGATGGAATACCCCGGCAGGCAGCTGATCATATATACCAGCCCTCGGAAGTAAAAAATGTAATGCGCCTTTATTATCTACTTTAACGGTATCCGACAAATAGGGTTTGTGTAATGTACCAATCGTGTTAAAATGGATCAGCGACAGCGGAACGCCAGCATTGACAAACAATAAAACAAGGACTTCAGCACGAATGTATTGTTCAGATCTTAACAGTTCTTTTAGGGCTTGAATTAAATCAATTCCGGTATCCTGGGCAAACATATCTGCGGTATTGGTTAACAAACAAATTCAAAATGTGAGACACAAAAATAACGCGAGATTCAATTGCTCATTTAATTCTTAATAAAAAAAAAGTAAAAAAATTTCTGTTAAGAATTAAGGTTGAATCAAAAAATTTGTCTTAAGATTGCTGCCAGATCACAAAATCCCAACCATGTTGTTTGTTAACCGCCAGTACAGATTCAAGGCGCCCCTGTTTTTGGATGTTATGATCATCCGTATGTTTGCCAGTATATTTATTTTAGCACTAATTCTGTTATACATTCAATGGAACCTGCGGCCAATTTGTAATGCTATAGGCATTTATATCATTAACAGTCAGAAAACACTGCATACCGGAGAAGTGATCGCCTTCGATATAAAAGGCGCGCGGGCTGAATATGTCTATACCTGGGAATTTGGCGACCGGCAAGGTTCCTCAGGCAAACAGGTATACCATACCTACCATAAACCGGGCACCTTCCTGGTGAGTGTTACCGCCGGCAAATGCCGATGGAATAAAGAGGTAATGATACGGCCAGCATTGATTCCGGTCATTCCTAAAATCGCAGAAGAAATATTTCCTGTAATTGAAGGTCCGGCAACTACCTACGTGGGAAGAGCAACCCGGTATTCCAACAATACTCCACAGGCGAAGAGCTGGTTGTGGAGCCTTATTGATCAACCAGAAGCGAAATATACACAGTCTAATATCACACTTGTATTTGATAATCCCGGCGAACAGGTACTATCCCTGATCGTAAACAATGACAGCAACCACCTGGTCACTAAACGGATACTCGTACTTCCCATGCGGCCAACAGCGCCGGATATCAAGCCAGTAAAACAGGTAGAGATACTGCCGGCGCCAGTCAACTCTCCGCCGCCAAAAAAATCTTTCATCCCAATTACCACGGAAGAGTTCAAGTATCTGCTCTCCCAGGTAGCAAATAAAACACGGAAAGCAAGCGACTTCCAGCCATACCTCTGCGATCCCTCCATCAATGTTATCATAAACGGAAACGAAAGCATAGACTTCAACTCCTTCTGCCACCGGATCTATGGTAAAAGAAAATTGCAAATAGAGCAACTGAACCTGAATAAAGATCAGAACGGCTGCATCAGAGAGATAACGATCATTAACAACCGGAAAAAGGTATTGGGGATCTTTTAAATGATAGAAAATGGATGGAACGTTTTACCCAATCCCCTTCCCCTGCATGGAGATCATGCAACAAAGGCCCGTCAGCAGGATTACGTTGGAAGAGTCCATAGAACAGCATATACGCCTGATAATAACAACAGCCTGCACGGAAATCAGGGATAGCTATGGCTGCGACTGGTGGAAGGATGAATTTGATATATCAATTGAAAAGTATTGCCTGATCATGCGAATAGAATATTCTATCAAAATGGCAATCCGGCAGTATGAAAAGAGAGTGGAGGTTGACAGGATAATCACCGATATCCGGGAAGAACAATCTACTATTAACAGCCAATTCGTAAAAAAAAGAATTTACATCTATATAGCTGGTCATATTGTCGAAACCCGGCAACCTTTCCAGTGCAATATTTCATTTTTTATCTCTCCCCTTTCCTGAAAAGAAAAGCATATGACTTTTGATAACAAAGAAAGTATTAAAAACAGGATGTTGAAGCATGTCAACCAGGTATGGAACCATCCTGCTTCAGATAGTGCTGTTTCATATGATCCAATTGTGCAGCTATTATTGGATGTATTGGCTTCAGAATTAGCGCAGCTTTCATTCTCCTATAAAAACGCTGACAACCGGATAACCGAAGAAATAGCCGCTTTGCTGCTACCAGAACAGGAATTAGGTGCACTCCCAGCTTACGGGGTAATGCATGTGACGCCAACAGATGAAATATTGGAAATAACACCTTATCAACAGTTTGTTGCTGTGGATAACCCACCAGGAACCAATCAACCACTTTTCGTTTCAACCATAATCAATCAACCAGTTTACCCGCTGAAATTACAAGTACTTATAAACAGCGGTATGGTCCTGCAACTCAATAAGCATTGGCAATATGAGACTTATACACGCCTGCAACCTATGTCCCTGGGCCATAACATTGTTTATCTGGGCGTGGGGGTATGCAATAAAGATTCCTTTTTGCACAGCAACCGCTCGCTCAAAGGGCTAACTATCTGCTTTAATTCCAGCAATGAAAAGCTGTACGAATACCTGTCCTGGTTACAGGTTTCCATTGGTAAGGAAAATATTTCGTATAAACGGGGATTACACTTCGAAAACAGCAACTACGTTCGAGAAGGAAACAACGACATCATTTCGCATAAGCGGGAACTACAACCCGAAAACAGCAACTACATTCACGAAGGAAGCAACCACCTTCCGCAGAACAGCTGTCATTACAATAAATACATAGACCGAACAATCAAGCGGGTCAATAAACATTATATTACGATCACCGATGAGCGGCCGTTAGCGGGGCTTATAAACGCCGATACCAGGGAAGCAGAGCATTTAGATATTCCCAATTTGCAGCAACCTGCTTTCTGGTTAAAACTGCACTTTCCTGAGAACATCGAACCTGATCTTGTAGAAAATATGGTTTGCAATATCAATTGTATACCCGTAATCAATGTGAAGCTGGAAGAACAAGTAATAAAAACAAATCCTTTAATGAATATTATCCCGCTTGAGTCCAATAGCCAATTCTTCGCCGTAATCAGCCTGCAGGATGATCAGAATAAAGCGTTCAAAGAAATTACACAAAAGAGTTACCTAAGCCTTGATGCTCATGAAATGACGCTTAGATCAAACATCGTTCATCATAACGAGCGGTCGGTGATAACGCAAATCGACAGGCTGATTGATATAATTAAATCGGAGCAGATCATTTTTACATTAGGCAGGCGGGAAAACATCCTATCACAATTGGAAACATTGCAACAAACCATCTCCGCAATCGAAAAACAGATCAGCGAGGCAAATAACAAAGTTCCAAGTGTGCATTTAATTGCTAAAAGCCCGCCTCATGCAAAATACCTGACAGTAAAATATTGTTCAACTGACGGCGCCCAGGTCACGAATACCAAAAAAGGAAGCAGGTTCCGGGAATACAATACTAGCCATTTCCAATCTTCAAGTATAATGCTATTCAGTAATCTTACCGGCGGAAGAGCGCAACTTTCTCCATCCAGGAAGGTCGACCATTTCAGGTTTCAATTGCTTTCGAGAGATCGGATTGTCACTATTTCCGATGTAGAATTGCTGTGCAAAAAAATCGCCGGCGAAATAGCGAAAAAAGTAATTGTGTCCATCGGTACATCAATCTTGCCGGGGAATAGTGGTTATTCCCGTTGTATTAATATTGATATACACTATAATATAGCGAGGGAGGTTAATAAAGACAGGATTAAATTAATGGAAGAAGAAATCCGGTTTGAACTTGAAGAAAAAGCATGCGGCGTATTTCCGTATAATGTAAGATTCATCGGGGGGGTAGAGTAACTTGTGCACATTTACCTAAAATTACCTACACCACTGCTCCCAATGTAGCATCGCTGCACAAAAAAAATCGCCGTCGAAATGGCAAAGAAAGTAATGACCTCCTTCGGCGCATCAATTTCGCCCGTAAGTAGTAGTTATTCCCGTTGTATCAATATGGCTATATTCCATGATATAGCGAGAGACGATCATTACTTAAAATCCCTCACACCACTGTTGCCTGCAAAAACAGACCAGTCACTGAACACATCATCAAATACATTGTCAACAACCGAATTATTTGTTATTCTTCCCTGCAAAAACAACTTATAAACGATGATCCTATAAATATAATCGTTCGTCTCTTTGTTCACTCGTAACTGGTAAAAGTTATTTACACCCTGCTGATTCACCGCCTTACTTATCTTCCCCATCCCGGCGTTATAAGCTGCGGCCGCTAATGTCCAATTCTTAAACCTGCCATACAACTTGTTAAGCAGTTTGCATGCCGCAACGGTAGACTTTATAACCTGTTCTCTTTCATCTACAACGTTAGTGACAGCAAGCCCCAACTCCTTTGCCGTTCCGGGCATAATTTGCCAGATCCCCCTGGCCTTTTTACCCGATTGTACATTGAGTAGAGCACTCTCCGCTACGGTCAGGTATTTGAAATCTTCCGGTATTTGGTACTTATCCAGGATCGACTCAATTATAGGAAAGTACAACCGGGCCCTGGTTCTTATTACCTTAAGCTGCGGTTCAGAAAATAATTTATCATTACTAATATCCAGGAAGTAATGAAGCGCCAACTGGTTTGTTAACGGTAATTCCTCGCCTGCAAAAGAGATATCCTGGGCACACGTCCTATCTAAGACATGTACAAATATCAACAATACTAAATACCTTTTCATCTCTAAATATTAAATACAGTTTTTACTTAGCGCAATGCTTTAACCGGTAAATAAATCGCTGTCTTCCAACCCGTGTTTTTTGCTTTTAATAAAAAGATCAATTGCTCTTTTTTCATGTGCTGCCATGAACTGACAACAAATACCAGATCAGATTGCATCCCCGGGGCAATCCTGCCTGCTCTCTGAAAGATAACAGGAAGCGATTTCATAAAGGCAGGGTGCTCTTGGGGCTTGTGCAGGAGGATAGGCCTGTCTATCTCCAGGGTTGCGGATTGCCTGTTAAAAACCCTCAAACTGAAATAAGTAAAGCCATTCAAGGTCAGCGTCGTAACGAAACGCACCTGTACACCATCTTCGGTCACTTTGTATTTCCTGCTCGCTTTGTGGTATTTGCCAAAATCCTCTGCAATCTTTTGTACCGTTGAAGTATCCACATTTGAAGGTTGCTCATTTTCTGCCAGCCTGCTCAACAGGTTATTAATGGGAACAAGGTCTGTCCTTTTAATGGTTTTAGCCAGGAAAAGATCCGGCCGGGCTACCGGATGTATTTCCTGTTCGTCTGATATTGAATATTTAAGTCCTTCGATCCCCGGGTGTTCCTTATACGACAGGACAAAATAATGCAGCGCCTTTCCCTCCCTGATAACAATATTGGTAGGCTTAGGATTGGAATTGATTGCCCTGATAAGTATTATGTTTCCATCTATAATACGGTAGTCATAGTCTGCATTCTTTCCATCTCCCAACTGGAAAGTGATCACCGGTTGCGCAGATGTAATGATCGTTACGGTTCCCTTTGCAGTAAAAATACTATCCTGCTTTACCTGGCACTGAGCCTGGATTGCCAAACAAACAGCTAACAAACAACACCAATGCTTTCTCATAAATGCTATTTTTTATGATCTTCCTCATACGCCGTATCCCAGTCTGTTCCTTCATCTCCTTTCTGCCCATCCATCCTGATCAGAAAGTTTTTTGCAGGGAAGTAAGGTTTCAAATGAACATCCAGGTACACCCGATCCTTCTGCCGGGGATCCTGTTCAAACCGCTGGATACTGAAATCTTCTATTAGTTTGTCGGGCCCTGTAATTCCGTCCAGGAAGCGGACTATTTGTCTTACTACATCCTTTCTTGTGTTGGCATTAAAGTTCTCAAAAGCCCTCCTGTTAAGGAAATCCATCAATACTTTTGTAACAAAATCAAATACCCTTACTACGGAATAGGTTTGAAGACCCAGGTTATCGCCGTTAAACAATGTTTTCGCACTGAATGCCATCACCTTCCCGTACTCTTTCACCAGCGGGATCAATCCCATTTTCTCCAGAACCGCTACCTCGCTTTTCTTCAATGCAAACTTTACTGCATCCACTTCTTCCAATGATCCAAACTTCTTACCAGCCGCCACCTGCGACATTAATGTCTGGTATATTTTACCTGCATAAGCTCCTGAGGGAGGTATATATAAATGGTCTTCTTCGTTTACAGACAGGTACTTTTCCCTGCCAATGATCCAGTTGCAGAGCATGATCACATTCGAGCGATGTATTTCTCCTCCCGTCAGGTTAGCTGAATCAAACATCTCCATCACATCATCGGGCGCATCCAGGTGGGCAAAATCCGTTATCAGCATTACTTTGTTCCGGTGCGCGATCTGCGCCCACTTTTCTATGATCTTGTTTGCCCCCAGGTAACCAGGTATTACCAACAAACTATAATTCTCTTTAAGGTCTAACCTGTCGTAATGTTTTACCAGCTCTGTTTCCACGGCATCAATGAACTGGGTGTTATCCAGATCTTTCAGTTGGGCTAACGAAGCGTTGACAAAAGAAATATTTTTCACCTTATCCTGGCCGGTGTTTGCAAAGAATAATGCGACGTTCCGGTAGCTTTTTTCTAATTCTTTTATTGTGTCGAGCGCCTGTTTAATGTTGGCAAGCAACACACCCGACAAAGACTGGACCTTGTTATCGCAATAATTCCTCATTTCATCCACTGTTCCAGAATTCATCAATAGTTGCTGCCACAAATAAAGCGCCTTCTTTAATGCCTCCCTATCCGCTTGCCTGGAAGTTTCTGATAGAAAGATCTCCTTTCTTGCTTTCCGTTCAGGGTTTAAATTCTGGGCTCCTTCAATTGTATTTTCAAGCAGGTCAAACCCGCCGAACTTAACCAATTGCTCGGCCTGCATGGTTATGTCAAATGCGGGTACTTCCTTTTGCAGTTGTGTTCTGGCCATAATAAGTCAAGGGTTAATAACATTAATATTTTCCAACGTGGAGATCATAGATTGAATAGTGGAAAGAAGCGCCCTCCTGGCTGCAGGATCTTCCAGGGCGGCTATCAGCCGTTTATTCCCTGCTAATTGCTGCATCATTTTTACATATTGTTCTCTTTCCGAGGAAAGATCTTTCAGGAAAACACTTTGCTGGGAAAGCCCTTTTATGCTAAACCCCGACAGTTGGGTAAATGCCAGTTTTTCTTCTACCGCTTGCCCATCCTCCCCCTGGAAGCGGATATGGACGGCAGGATGGAAATATTCAAATACCTGGGAAATATTGGTCAACCCCTGAACTATTACCGGCTGTTCGGGTGGGTCACTGGTTAACTGTTCAATAAACAATGTCCGGTTATGTGCAATATCAACAATTGCCTCACTGGCGGTGGGAGTTACTTCAATTCCACCAATACCTATACTTTTATTCATGGCTAACAAACGATGAAAATTAACTAGCAGTTCAACTAACTGCTAACGGGTTAACAATGGGGCGAATTTAAACTATGAAATGCAATGTGTCCTTAATTCTTAACAGTTATTTTTCATTCATTTTAGAGAAAAGTCTTTTAACGAAAGATCAATCATAAGCGCAACTGCTTCCCTTCAGTTGGCAGACCAGTGTATAGTAGTTCCACCAATTCCATACCGGCGGGCTACAGGCCTGCTTAATAAAGTTTTTATCGACTCTACGTTTTCAGCCGAAACAGGCAATTTGAACAAGGAAGGATGATCGGATAAAACGATCTGTACATATTCCATAGGAAAAAATTTCAGGCGTACGGATCGCAGCGGGATAAAGATCTTGTAATCTGTATAGTTGATGAGTTGGCAGATCACTTCTCCTCTATCCAGCAACTCGATCAATTCAACGATCCTGTATGGTCTTTTTGCAATTTCATTCAACCGGATGAGATAAGGTATGGCCGCTCCTGCCGGGAGCATCAGCAATACCCAGAAAACGGGCGGCGGAACGGCGCCATGACGGCCTGCCAGCAGGACATAGCCAACCAGTGCAAAGATCAGTAAAGAAGTAACTTCAACGATAAGGAACGCTTGCATCGCCTGTTTCTTATCTCTCATGTGTACTTCAAACAATTGGGCTTTCAGTTCAGGAAGGTTATCCATTAAGTATCTCTTTTAGATCTTACTTTATATAATCTGACTATATTGCTGATTGCCAGATAGAAACCGGATAGTGAAATAACCGCATAAACTGCCAGCAACACTATCGCCTTTTTACCACTAGCCTGGTAAACCAAACTCTCTATTCTGGTAATAGCTGCCGTCGCGTTTTCCGTATGTTGAAAAAGGGTGTATCTGGAATAAAACAATATGGCACCTCCAATACCTAACAGCAATCCTGCAACAACGTTGCCCCAGGAAGGCGGATCATCAGTTTCCGGTCCACGCTTATTGAGGTGTTCACTCATAAAAAGGAAATGGTTATTACTATAGGGTTTTGCATGTCCGCATCTACAGGTTCTCTCGAGGTTAACCGAATCAAACCCGGGTCATTCACCTTACTAAAATAAATTAAAATGGGGTAATTCACAAATATCCCCCATCTTATTGCTTCATTTCTACTTTTACTTCCACCGGGTATGCATAATCGTTATACGCGGCTTCCGCTTCTTCTGCCGTAATATCACCCGAATATACCATAACACGATACTTTAACTGGTAACGCGCGCCGGGCGTCAGCTGCCAGCTCTTCATTTTGGTAGGCGAATAATTAAACATCAATTCCCCTCCTTCCATATTCTCAGGCCAAACCCTCACCGGTTCCGGCGAATCGTAATTATCCGGGAAATTCATTATCAGCATTCCTGCCTTCCCATCAGGAGTGGCGCCCGAAATCTTTACCCACCTGGCACGGGTGCTGTCTGCATCTTTCCTCGTCTTTCCTTCGGATGTCGACACCTGGCTGGTTGCCGGTGTGAAGTATGCCGTTGTTCGTAATCCGAATCCGCCGCCATAACGGTATTGCAGCAACGTAATACCGCTCGGGGTCGCTGGCGTGAAGGTGCTGGAAAAATCCCATAACCGCCGGGTGCCTTCCTTATAAACGGGATAGACCTTTACCATCCAGGTCTCATGTATCGCCGTTTTTTTACTCCCATCTTTCAGGAAAGCAATATGATCCTGCGATGATCTGAAACCGCACCATACAGGTCCTGAAAATGTTTCCAGTCCGCCTGCATAAATTACCTTGCCTTCTTTTTTCTGGATATTCCAGAAGTCTGTTTCCCTTCCTTCGAAAGAAGTATGCGTCCATGGATTCCAGATGCCCATATGATGCATATGCGATGCGTTAGGGAAAATATTCGTTAATACTACCCCGTTAGGAGCCCATAAAGGATGTATAAAAGCTGAACGGTTGTAAAGCGTATCCACTCCCCCGGGCGCCGGTACCGTGTTATAATTATACTGCAAGACCGGTTGGTTGCCTTCCTCCAACAGCAACTGGTTATTTACAGTTCTCGCCTTCATATAAACGTTCGCAGCCGCTTTTTCCTTGCTCAGTACAAATTTCCTTTCACTTCCCGCGGGCGTTGCTCCTTCCAGTATCCAGCTTAACTGGGTACCCTGCACGTACCCTGCTACCGCATGCCTCTTTCCGTTCACTTCTTCTTCCAACACCACAGCCCCCTGAGCAAGGTCAGGCATTGTCGTATATACTATACTGTTATATCGATCATACTTCCCCGCTTTCACTGTAAAAACGGCGATTGTCTGGGCTTGTGACATAATACTGCTTAAAATGAACAAAACCGGCAACAGGATCATTTTTCTCATAACTATGGAAATCGATTTCCAGAAAAATACGCTTTACTTTCACAGTTTGCAAATACTCCTGTAACTTCCGTAAAATATTAGTTTATTTAATATTTTTGGCTATTAAATCCAGCGTAATGGCTACCCCTTTTATACGTATGCTGACGACGAAACTTATTATCACCAACAGATCTGCACTTGAGCAGAAATACGGAGAACCTTACCAGCTTATCCTTGATGATCTGAAAGCCCTGCAGGCCCGCGACAATGAAAAACTTCTCGATACCAGGATCATTTTTCTTGACGATGCCGCTCAAATGCAGTCGGCCAATGCCACCCCGGTAACTGTGTATAATGATGAAGCACAATGCAAACAGGCTATCGACCAGCTTTACCGGTTCTATACACCCGGCTACATCGTGATCCTCGGTTCCCAGGACATAGTGCCGCTTCAAAAACTGAAAAACCTGCTGCCCGGCGACCATGATCCGGATGCTTTCATCCCCAGCGATCTGCCGTATGCCTGCGATACGCCGTATGACACTGATCCGGGCAAATTCATCTCTCCAACCCGCGTAGTAGGCCGTATCCCGGATATTCCCGCAGTTGCTGATGTCAATTACCTGCGTACCCTTCTCAGTAATATTATCAATGCCCGCCCGGTAGCGAAAGAAGAATACCAATCCTATTTTTCTATCAGCACCTACGACTGGCAGGAATCAACCCGCCATAGCCTGCTGGGCATCTTCGGCAACCACGATAAAATGCTGATCTCCCCGGGCGACAATGAACTTACCGGTACCAACTGGACAACAGAACTTTTTCCTAAAACGCATTTTATTAATTGTCATGGCGCCATTAACAACCCGGGATATTATGGGCAAAAACTGACAGATTTCCCTTTAATTCTCCGGTCGGATGTCCTCGCAGACAAGATCTCGCCCGGCACCGTAGTTGCCGCCGAATGCTGTTATGGCGGCCAGTTATTTGATCCAAAGAAGAACGGGGCAAAAAGAATGAGTATTGCCAATAGCTACCTGCTTAATAAAGCCCTGGGATTCCTGGGAAGCTCCAACATCGCGTATGGACCATCAACCGGCCAGGGACTGGCAGACCTGCTAACGCAGTTCTTCCTTCAAAATGTGCTGAATGGCGCGTCTACAGGCCGAGCGCTCCTGGAAGCCCGCCAGAAGTTCCTGAATGAAATGGGGCCGACCCTGGACCCCTTCGAACTGAAAACAGCAGCACAGTTCAACCTCCTGGGCGATCCATCCTGGCAACCCGTGGTGAACAATATGGACCCCGGCGTCGCTGAAACCCGCGAAATATTTATCAATACATTACAAAACAGGAGAGACAACCTGGAAGCAAGAGGAAAAATGCTGGACGATTTTATTCATGTTCCACACCCGGCAGATACTGACGAAGTGGACCCCTCTGTGCATTCAGCGATCAGTCAATTATTGCAGGAAAAACAATTCACAGATAAAACGCTTCCTAAAGTATTTATCAACAGGAAAAAGAAATATCATCAGCAGGCGCATTCTGTTAAATTTCATGTATTTTCGGAGCCGGCAGAACATGAAGGAACACCCATCAGGAAGGTGTTAGTTGTTAAAGAGAAAAATAATCAAATCTTAGGTTACCGGGAGTATGTCAGCAAATAATACCATCACCCTTACAGGCCGCCTTGTTTTACGTCCTTTTGCTATCAAGAGCAAAAGCGAACACCTGGCTGTTTATATCGTTACCGACCAGGGCGAATACCTTATCAGGCAGGCCGACGGGAATCCTTTTATGCCTAACGAACTGATGCCGCTGGCAGGCAAAACCATCGTTGCAACGGGCACAATAGAAGATTATGTTTTTCTTGCGGAATCGTGGTACGAGCCGGAAGTATAGCCTTACCACAACTCGGCGCCGGTGCCGTTACGATCAGCGTAAAAGACCCTGCCATCTTTCATAGTGATGCCGGATGCTGTGTCTTCCGCCAGCAGCAATGGCCCGTCCATATCTACGTAATCGAGCAACGGAAGCAAGTGCGCCACTGCTGAAGTACCTACGGTACTTTCGTTCATGCTGCCCGTCATTACTTTCATTCCATACTTCCTCGCTTCCTTTATCATTCGCAATGCCGGGGTGATCCCACCGCATTTGGTCAGCTTAATGTTAATACCGTGAAACAGGCCCCTGCAGGCAGCTACATCCGATTCCAGGATGCAACTTTCATCGGCGATCACAGGAAGAACTGATTGCTCATAAATAACTTTCATGCCTTCTGTATCGCTCGCCGGCATGGGTTGTTCTATAAACTCCACTCCCAGCTCTTTCAATTCAAGCGCATTGTTCAACGTTTCATCTACCTGCCAGGCACAGTTGGCATCTACCCTGAAAACCGCGTTGGTATGCTCTCTCAGGGCTTTTATAATGGCGATATCCTCCCTGGTGCCCAACTTGATCTTGTAAATAGGCCAGGGAAAATCTTTCAGTTTTTTTACCATATTAGGGATCGTATCGATCCCGATCGTATAGTCGGTAAGCGGGTTATGCGAAATATCCAGTTGCCAGACTTCATACAGCTTTTTATGCTGCAATTTGGCATAGAGGTCCCAGGCCGCGATATCAAGCGCGCACAGTGCGAACAGGTTATTTTTCAACCGTGGATACAGGTCCTCCCATAGTTGTTGCGGAGTGGTAAGATGATAATTTTCGATGAATGACCTGTGTTCTTCGATATCTGCTACCAGGCGGGGAACCGTCATGTTATAGTAGGCATTGTCGGCTGTTTCTCCCAATCCATGTTCTCCATCCTGTTCCAATTTAGCCACCAGCAAAGGTTGCACGTCTTTCGATTTACGGGAGATGGTAAAAGTATGCCTGAACTTCAATTCGTATGGATATAACGTTAGTTTCATACAGTCTGTTCATAAAGGGTGAAAGTATGCGGAACACGGTACCGCCAGTAATGCTGTGTGTTTGCAGGTATATTTATCCGTTCGCTGTCGGGTTCCTGCAAGGTATGATTTCCTGACGCCGCCAGCAAGTCCTGCACCTGGAAGATACGCCACATAGCCGGCGCAGCCCTGTGACGTTGAATGATCTCTTTGACCAGGCCGTAGCCTGGCAGTTGCGGAGCATTTCCCGGCAAGCCTAATATATTCCTGTAATAATTATTTGTTATTGCCGGATCTTCCTGCCACCAGCCCCGGAGAGTCGACATATCATGTGTTGATGGTGTGAGCACCGACAGGTAATTGGCCTGCCGGATATCTGTAAACTGTTGCCCTGCTTTCTTGGGCATTCGTTCCACTTCCAGGCTTAAAACACCCAGCGACCGCAAAACTTCCGGCAGGCAATGCGGCAAAGGACCGAGGTCTTCTCCACAGATCAGCATATTCGTTGCCCGCCTGATAACCGGCAATTTTTTCAACGCTTCCTTACGCCAGATATTTTCCTGCCTGTTATGGAAATAGTTGTTGTACAAACTTCTCAGCTGCGCCTGGTCGTAGGGTTTTAAAGCGGCAAACGAGCGTGTTTCTTCCATCCTGTAACGTGGATGATACACTGTTTTACCCGCCTGTATTGCCTTGATAAAAAGGACGTCTGTTTGCAATTGCAGAAGGATGTTTTTTACAGCGGCGGGAAGCGATGATTGTTGTACCAACCGTTGCGTTGCATAAGCAGGCAATAACCTGTACCGGCCGCCTGATATTTCCATCAGTCCGGCCCTGATCATCCCTGCATAGTTTCCGAAATGTTCTTCCAGTATCTCTTCTGTAATAAATGGTTCACAAAACCTGTCTTCATTCCAGTCAATCCCTCTCTGGATAAATTCTTCCTTTACCACCGGGATGGCAGGATCAAAATATCCGAGGATTCCGCTCACTGCGCCGCCAGGTATTTGCCATATCCGGAAAAACCCCAGGATATGATCTATCCTGAAGGCATCGAAGTATACAGCCATGTGCTTTAAGCGTTGCTGCCACCAGCTCAAACCATCGCCCAGCATCTGTTTCCAGTTGTAGGTAGGAAAGCCCCAGTTCTGCCCTTCCGCAGCAAAGCCGTCTGGCGGAGCGCCCGCCTGCATGGTAAGGTGATAGGAAGATGGATTGACCCATACATCTGCACTTCCTTTGGCAACGCCGATAGGTAGGTCGCCTTTCAGTGCAATGCCCATCTGGTGAAGGGTTTCTGTGGCTTTCTTTAGTTGAAGATGAAGATGATATTGAACGAAGCAGTGATAATGTACCGTATTGGCAACAGCTTCGTTTGTGATCATCAACTGGTGAATTGCATCCGCGTCATACACCTGGTGTTCCTCCCATCGTTGAAAATCGTTTGTCTTATATTTATCTCTCAGGAAAGAAAATACTGCATAAGGCAAGAGCCAGGATTCATTGGAAGAAAACCATTCCCAATAGGTTTCCGTCTGCAACTGCGCTCCCAACTGGCTGTGCAAAGCTTTCAGGTACGCCTGCTTAAAGGCTGTCACCGTTTCATACTCCACAAATTCTCTTTCGTTTAGCCATTTACGTAGGCGGTCGAATTGTTTCTGCAGGGGATGACTATCAGGTAGTCTGCCTACTTCTTCCAGCCTGATATATAAGGGATGCAAGGCAAAGGAAGATATGGCGGCATAGGGATAGGAGTCTGTCCAGGTGTGGGTTTGGGTAGTATCGTTAACAGGCAGCAACTGGATCAGCTGAAGATCATTTGCTTTAGCCCATCGCCCCAGGGCCGGCAGATCAGAAAATTCGCCTGTTCCAAAACCTTCGGGGGTTCGGATACTGAAAACGGGAATAGCTACTCCTGCTCCTTTCCATTGCGGCGTTTCTACTCTTATATATCCATCGTGCAATACTACTTGGCGATCTTTTGCAGCAGCGGTGTTCAATATCCTGTTCTCTCCTTCTTCATACTTTACAAACTGCTGCAGGTCCAGGTCGTAGATCCCGTATTTGTATTCAAAAGGCATAGCTGCGGCGCTAAGATCGAGGGGCGCTGAAAACCAGCCTTGCTGATCATATTGCAGGAGTACAGGTTCCCTTGTATTCCAGTTACCGCCGGGCAGTTGGTTGCCCACCAGGCAAACAACCTGGCGTGTTGGCAGGAATGGGGCATGTACCCTGAAAAGATGTGTGGCTTCGGCAAAGCCATTGGCCGTTTCGGCAACCGGCCGTTGAAAAAACACCTTTGCAAAAGGGGCCGACAAACCGGCAATACGCGGATCGGCTGCATCCATCCAGTTATCAATAAATACCAGTTCCTTTATTGTTGCAGGCAATTTCAGCTGGCGTACAATACCATCGAAATGGGTATCTGATTGTTGTTTTAAAAGATATTGATATTGAAGAAGGGAAAGATCGGTTGCGGCCACCAGTACATCGGCATACCACCATTCTTCGTTTAGCCATTTCATTGGTATAGCCTTCTCCGGCAGGTCGTTACCCAGGGCTGCAAGGTTTCCCAGCAAGAAGAGATCTTGCCCGTAGTGGGTATGATAGCGGAGGTAGAAACGTATTCTATAATTCATCTGGATCTCCGGCTGAACGCCGGGCCCAAAGTAATAAAATAAGCTTAAACAATAAAAGCGAAAGCTATAAGGGGATTAAACGCCCTTATAGCTTTCGCTTTATTTATGCTGAGAAATCGTATTATTTTACTTCCTCAAATTCTGCGTCGGTTACTCCGTCGTTACCGCCGCCTTGCTGGCCCTGAGCGCCACCTGCGTTAGCTTGTGCGCCTTCCGCGCCGCCTGGCTGACCCTGGGAAGCTTTATACAGCTCTTCAGATGCAGCGGTCCATGCAGCTTCCAGTTCAGGCATAGCTGTATTTACCTGTGCAACATCCTGTGCTTTGTGTGCTTCTCTCAGTTTGTTGAGGGCTGATTCGATTGCAGCTTTTTTATCAGCAGGCAATTTATCGCCATATTCCTTCACTTGTTTTTCAGTTTGGAAGATCAGGCTATCAGCTTTATTGAGGGTTTCGATCTTTTCGCGTTGTTCTTTGTCGGCAGTTTCGTTAGCTTTCGCTTCTGCTTTCATTTTTTCAACTTCTTCCTTGCTTAAGCCGCTACCTGCTTCGATACGGATGTTCTGAGTTTTACCGGTTCCCTGGTCTTTCGCTGTAACGTGCAGGATACCGTTTGCGTCGATATCGAAGGTTACTTCGATCTTAGGAACACCACGCGGAGCAGGAGGAATATCGTTCAGGATGAAGCGGCCCAGCGACCTGTTTTGGTTAGCCATTGGTCTTTCACCTTGCAGTACGTTGATTTCCACGCTTGGCTGGTTATCGGCAGCAGTAGAGAAGGTTTCAGATTTCTTGGTAGGAATAGTTGTATTGGCTTCGATGAGTTTGGTCATTACACCGCCCATTGTTTCGATACCCAGAGAAAGCGGGGTAACGTCGAGCAGCAATACATCCTTTACTTCACCGGTTAATACGCCACCCTGGATAGCAGCACCTACGGCAACTACTTCGTCAGGGTTTACGCCTTTGTTTGGTTTTTTACCGAAGAATTTTTCTACCACTTCCTGGATTTTAGGGATACGGGTAGAACCACCTACCAGGATGATCTCGTCGATCTCGCTGGTGTTCAGGCCTGCGTCTTTCAGCGCTTTGCGGCAAGGTTCCAGTGTTCTTTCAACCAGGCTGTCGCTCAGTTGTTCGAATTTAGCACGGGTCAGTTTTTTAACCAGGTGTTTAGGAACACCGTCTACTGCTGTGATATATGGCAGGTTGATTTCAGTTTCCTGGGAAGAAGACAGTTCAATTTTTGCTTTTTCTGCTGCTTCTTTCAGACGCTGCCATGCCATTGGATCTTTGTGCAGGTCAACTGCTTCATCTTTCTTGAATTCGTCTGCCAGCCAGTCCATGATCACTTTATCGAAATCGTCACCACCCAGGTGAGTATCACCGTTGGTAGATTTTACTTCGAATACGCCGTCGCCCAGTTCCAGGATAGAGATATCGAAGGTACCTCCACCAAGGTCAAATACTGCTATTTTGCTGTCGGCGTGTTTTTTATCCAAACCGTAAGCCAATGCAGCGGCGGTAGGTTCGTTGATGATACGGCGAACGTTCAGACCTGCAATTTCACCGGCTTCTTTGGTAGCCTGACGCTGAGCGTCGTTGAAGTAAGCAGGAACGGTAATTACCGCTTCGTTAACTTCCTGGCCTAAATAATCTTCAGCAGTTTTCTTCATTTTCTGAAGGATCATTGCTGAGATTTCCTGTGGTGTATATAATCTACCGTCAATATCTATACGGGTAGTGTTATTATCTCCTCTAACTACTTTATAGGTAACGTGACTGATCTCGTTGGCCACTTCATCGAAATGACGACCCATAAAACGCTTCACTGACATGATCGTATTTACGGGGTTTGTAATAGCCTGCCGTTTTGCCGGATCACCCACCTTTCTTTCTCCATTCTTTAAAAACGCCACTACAGATGGGGTTGTTCTCCTTCCCTCATCATTGGCAATCACTACCGGTTCGTTACCTTCCATAACGGCAACGCATGAGTTGGTAGTTCCTAAGTCAATGCCTATTATTTTTCCCATAGTATAAAAGATTATCCTTTAGTTGTAAGTTGTCTATGTATTTGTCGTTGGTTTGTCAATGATTATGCCAAGCAAAAAAATATGAAATTATGTCAGTCCGGTAGTTTATATTTGACCTATCAATTTAGTTCTTAGATATTTATACACCTGCTTTTTTGTGTTAACCAGCCAGGATATATTCCATCTATAACTAAATAAATAATAACCCAAATTGTTCATAACCTCGCCTGCCTGCTTGACTATTTATTTCCTGTACTAGCTATTTGTAACTATTAACCTTTTATTCACATGAAGAAAACCACTCTATGGAGCGCTGCCCTTTTGCTTTTAGCAATAACCCCGGCAGTCAGCCAGGCCCAGGATCAACCAACTGCAACCAATACCACTACCTCCACTCCCCGGTTGTTTCGTGGCCAGCAGGATTACAAAACATGGTCTATTGGCGTCAATGGCGGTGTGTTAGCCCCGGTTGCCGCAACGGGCGGAAGTAACGATTTTACCAAGTGGAAAGCTGGCGGCGCCTATGGCGCTTATGTTAAATACCAGCTCCTGCACTTTTTTGCCCTGAGGGCCGACTACCTGGGAGGTACCCTGAAAGGGGATAACAGCAAGAACCTGGGCAACGGTTCCGCTCCTAACAGTCCCTACAAGTCTTTTGACACTAAACTTAACTGGACAGCTACCCTGAATGCAGTCTTCAACATTACCACCGTTAACTGGCTGTTCAGGGAGAATTTTGTACAGCTCTACGCCTCCGTAGGTGGAGGTATTGCCGGTTACAAACCGGAATTAACCCGCCAGGATGGAAGCACCTTTAAATATAAGGCGAACGACAAAAGCATACAGGAACTGGTAATCCCTGTTGGCGCAGGTTTGAAATTCAGGCTTTCTGAATATGTAAACCTCGACCTGGGCTATACGATGTATTATACAGACGGCGATAACCTCGACGGCTATTGGCATGGACCGAATAAAGACAAATTTTCGTACGGTTATGCAGGTTTAGAGTTTGCACTGGGCAAGAAAGGTAAAAAACAGCTACAGTGGCATAACCCTGCAAAACAGACATATGATGAACTGCAGGCACAGAAAGCCGCACTGGCTGCCAGCCTGGAGGCTACAGCCGCTAATAATGCCAGGTTGACGGCTGATGTGGATAAACTGACAAAAGATAGCGATGGAGACGGCGTTTCCGACTACTTCGATAAATGCCCGGGCACCCCTGCCAATACCAAGGTAGACGGATCCGGTTGTCCATTACCTGTACCGGAGAAAGTAGAGGAAAAGGTAGTGATCACGGAAGAAGATAACCGGATAGTAAAAGAAGCTATCCAGAACCTGGAATTTGATTTCGCGAAAGCCACTATCAAACCATCTTCTTACCCGGCGCTGGATAGGGTTGCAGACCTGCTGAAACGCAAGAACCTGAACCTGAAACTAAGCGGTCATACCGATAACGTAGGTAGTAAAGAAAGAAACCTGGCCTTGTCAAGAGAACGCGCGGAAGCCGTAAAAGCATACCTGGTAAGCCATGGCGCCAATGCTTCGAAAATCGAGGCAGTAGGATATGGCATGACACAGCCGATTGCCAGCAACAAAACGGCAGCCGGTCGCCAGAAGAACAGGAGAGTTGAGTTCTATATCTTTTAATTAACTGACAGCAAAAAGTATAAATATAACAGGGGTGTGCCTTTTCAGGCGCACCCCTTATTTTATAACGGGAATTATTACATTCGCCCCATGGAATCTGTAAACATCAGGGTATTGCAAACTGCCGACGACCCTATTATAGCCAACATAGTAAGAACCACCTTAACAGAATTCGGGATGAACAAACCAGGTACCGCTTATGCGGATCCGGCCACCGACCATCTTTCTACGCTTTTTGATAAACCCAGGGCTATCTATTATGTAGCGGAAATAGACGGACAGGTAATTGGAGGGGCAGGGATACATCCCCTGGATGGAGGACCTGGAGAGATCTGCGAACTGCAGAAAATGTACCTGCTTCCCGAGGCCCGGGGCAAAGGCCTGGCAGGAAAGCTCATCACCTTATGCCTGCAATTCGCCAAAGAGCAGGGCTATACGCACTGTTACCTGGAAACCAGCCCTGAACTGGCCCGCGCAAGGAAAGTATATGAACAGTTCGGGTTTGAATATTTGTCGGGTCCTATGGGCAATACCGGTCATTTTGGCTGTGACAACTGGATGCTGAAAGCGCTCTGATATTTCACAATTTTTTAAAACCGGCACATTTGTTGCCAGGTTGCCGGCAATAAAAATATCATATCATGAAAAAATTTATTCTGTCTGGCGTTTTATTAATTGGTAGTATGCTGGCAGTAAAGGCCCAGGACGTAAAATTTGGAGTAAAAGGCGGATTAAATCTCTCTAAACTCACTTCCACCAACGGGTCTAAAGTGTTAGCCGGTTTCAATGCAGGTGCGCTTGTAAACTTTAAACTGGACAACAACTGGGCTATCCAGCCGGAAGTACAATACTCTACCCAGGGTACCAAAGTAAAAAATGACATCCTTTGGGGCGCTGTTACCACCGAAGGCACCATGAAACTGGATTATATCAATGTACCGGTACTGGCACAATATCATATTATCGACGAGTTTTACCTGGAAGGAGGTCCGCAGATCGGCTTTTTAACATCAGCAAAAGCTAAAAGCGGCGGTGTAAGCGTAGATGTAAAAGACAATATGAAAACCGTAGACTTCGGGCTGAACTTCGGTTTCGGTTATAAATTCGATATGGGCCTCGGAATTGGCGCCAGGTACAATTTCGGTCTGACCAACGTTTACGACTCCGATAAGATCAACCGCAAAAACTCTGTAGCCCAGATCGACCTGTTCTACATCTTCTAGTTTCACGCGGTTGTTTCACGCAAAGGGGACATAAGATTTTTTATTAGAGCGGTTGTTTCACGCAGAGAGGCATAAGAAGCAAAGAAGCAAAGATTTTTTGGATCGAAGCGAATTTAAGAAGCAAAAGAAGGGAGATTACGTTATTTGTTATATATAACGCAATCTCCTTTGCTTTGCTTTCTTATTTTCCTTAAAACAAAAATCTTTGCTTCTTTGCTTCTTATGCCTCTCTGCGTGAAACAACCGCTCTAATAAAAAATCTTATGCCCCCTTTGCGTGAAAACTTCTTTACCTATCTTTGTTGCTCGCATTAATTAATTTCAGCATGAGTGTTGTACAATCAATCAGACAGGCGGCGGTAGTAGCCGTTAATTCACTGTATAATCAGCAGGTTTCAGAGGCAGATATTGCTATCAATACCACTAAACCTGAGTTTGAAGGTGAATATACCATTGTTGTTTTCTCTTTTACTAAGGTTAGCCGACAAAAACCTGAAGAAACCGCTCAAAGCATAGGCGAATATTTAGTGGCCAATAATCCTGACCTGATCTCCAAATTCAATGTAGTTAAAGGATTCCTGAACCTCAGCATCAACGATGCTTACTGGATCAACTTCCTTCAGCAACAATATAAAAACGCGGAAAGAGGCTTTTTACCTTCCAACGGTAAAAAGATCATGGTAGAATATTCTTCTCCCAATACCAACAAACCGTTACACCTGGGGCATCTGCGTAATAACTTCCTTGGATATTCCATTGCAGAGATCATCAAGGCTAATGGTTATGAGGTGATAAAAGCCAACCTGGTAAACGACAGGGGGATACATATCTGTAAATCCATGCTGGCCTGGCAGCTTTTTGCACATGGGGATACGCCTCAATCTACCGGTATTAAAGGCGATCACCTGGTAGGCGACTATTACGTGAAGTTTGAAACAGTGGTAAAAGAACAGGCGGAAGTGATCATCGATCGCGTACTGGAAAAAGACTTCCAGGATTTTGACGCCGCCGAAGCCGAGAAACTGGAAAAGCTGGTAACTGCCCTTCACAAGCCGGAAGTAAAGGAAAACGAAGAGAAAACCAGTAAAATTATGGCCGACATTAAAGAAATGTCCCGTAATAAAACTGAGATCATGCAACAGGCAAAGATCATGTTGCAGCAGTGGGAAGCCGGAAACCCCGAAGTCAGGGAACTCTGGGCCCAAATGAATAGCTGGGTATACGAAGGTTTTGAACAAACCTATAAACGCCTGGGCATTGACTTTGACCAGATGTACTTCGAAAGTGAAACCTATCTCCTGGGTAAAGACCTGGTAGCTGATGGTTTAGAAAAAGGCGTATTATTTAAGAAAGAAGATAATTCTGTCTGGATTGACCTGACAGCCGACGGCCTTGATCAAAAGCTGCTTTTAAGAGGCGACGGCACGTCCGTTTACATGACACAGGACCTTGGAACTGCACGCCTGAAGTACGACCAATACCATATGGAAAAGAGCATGTACGTAGTGGCTGATGAACAGAACTACCACTTCAAGGTACTGCAACTGATCCTGAAGAAACTGGGCGAACCATCTGCAGATGGTATCGTACACGTGAGCTACGGCATGGTAGAATTGCCGGAAGGAAGAATGAAGAGCCGCGAAGGTACCGTTGTAGACGCCGACGACCTGATAGATGAAATGGTAAAAACAGCTGAAGAGAAAACAAAAGAATCAGGCAAGAACCTGGATTCTTTCTCTGAAGAAGAACTGCGTGAATTGTTTGATACCGTTGGTATCGGCGCAATGAAATTTTTCCTGTTGAGAGTAGACCCTAAGAAGAAGATGATCTTCAACCCTCACGAATCTATCGAGCTGCAGGGATTCACGGGGCCGTTCATTCAATACGCTTACGCACGTATTAAATCCATCCTCCGGGACCTGGGAGAACTGCCATCACTGGAAGCTGTTCAATTCAAAGAAGAGCTGCTGCCACTGGAAAGGGAACTGATAATTTTAAATGAACAGTTCTCTAATATTATTATCGAAGCATACAAGGAATTAAGTCCATCTATTGTGGCGAATTACGCCTTCCAACTGGCGCAATTGTTCAACTCCTTCTATGCAGAGAAAGTAGACGGCGTGCCAACCTATTCTATCATACGCGCATCCAGCGAAGAGAAGAAATTGCTGCGTACCCAACTGATCATGCTCACCGCGAACACCATCAAACAAAGCATGAAACTATTAGGTATCCGTGTACCCGAACGCATGTAGTTTCACGCGCTTGTTTCACGCAGAGGGGCATAAGAAGCAAAGAAGCATAAGAATTTTTGACCAGAGCGAATATTAAGAAAGCAAAGAAGTAAGATTATAACACAATCTTCCTCTTTGCTTTCTTATTTTCCTTAAAAATATATCTTATGCTTCTTTGCTTCTTATGCCCCTCTGCGTGAAACTCCTGCGTGAAATAAAAAACGCTGTGCCCGTAAGATCACAGCGTTAGCAGCTTTCAGCCACCGTGGCCAAACTGCCGAAGAAAACTACCACAGCAAGCAGCGCAGCGAAAAAGGAGCTTGCCTATCCTTAATGCGCTGGTTTTTTAAATCTCCCACACTGTGGCAAATATTTTATTTATCTGGTGGAACGACGATTTATTTGGCTGTTAATTTTACTGCCTGGTCACATAGCGCAGTTCCTTTTTTATTATCACCTACACCGATATACGACTTTCCTAACATAAACATCGCAAAAGCATTACCGGGTTGCAATTGTAATACTTTTTTCCATTGAACTATAGCTTTTTTAAAGTGTCCACTGTCATACAAGTCGTGTGCCAATTGTTGATATTTTAATGCCAGTTTCAGTGAATCTTCTTTCACGTATAACCTTCCCCGGTAGCCTGTTGCCGAAACTTCTTTTTCAACAAAGTAACCTGATACCGGTGTACTGTAAATTGCAGTACAAAATACAATACAACATAGGTAGGTCGTAAATTGGCAGGGTTTCATGAATCGCTGGCGTAGATGCGCGACAAATATATACAGAAATAATAGAAAAAATCAATAATATATTTTAATGGTTTAATGCGTCCAGGTTGAAGCCCAAAGGTAACAGATCGTTGGAACGCTCCACTACCAGGACTTTTCCCTGCAACCCACCCATGATAAGACGGATAGGCGTTTCCTGGCGCAGCTCATACTCTGCCAGGGTTTGCCGGCAAATGCCGCATGGGGAAATAGGACTGTCATTTTCGCCGTGCAAACTGCGGTAACTTACAGCAATGGTATCGATGGGTTCATTGGGATAAATGGCGGAGGCAGCGGACAAGGCTACACGCTCTGCACATAATCCAACGGGGAAAGAGGTATTTTCCTGGTTCGTTCCGGCAATGATCTCGCCGTTCACTAACCGTATCACTGCGCCAACCTGGAATTGTGAATAAGGAGCGTAAGCCTGCGCGGTTACTTCCCTGGCCTCCTGCAACAACCAGGCATCCCGGTCTTCCAGCTCGCTGATCGAATCATAAACGAGCAAATTTATCTGCAACTGATGTCTTTCCATCGCTAACGGGGTTTATTATTTGAGTACAAAATACAAAAGAAAAAGGACCGGCACAAAAGCCAGTCCTTTACCTGATATCCTGAAAGACGTTTATTTAATGCTTTTGAAGATCCTGCTCCAGCGAATACCGCCTTCTCCATAACTCATCCAGATCAGCCATGCTTTACCTACAATATGATCTTCCGGTACAAAGCCCCAGAAACGGGAATCCAGTGAATTGTTACGGTTATCACCCATCATCCAGTAATAATTCATTTTGAAAGTATAACTGTCGGCAGGTTGACCGTTGATGATGATCTTGCCATCTTTGCGTTCCAGTGTATTGCCTTCATATACCCTGATCACTCTTTCATACAGAGCAATATTGCTATCATCCAGCTTTACAGTAACTCCTTTTTTAGGTATATAGAGCGGACCAAAGTTCTCTTCTGTCCATTTGAAATGAGCGGTATCGTGCGGGAATACAGCCACAGAATCGAACATTGCTGAAGCCTCTGAATCTACATATACGGAAACGCTTTTTACAACAGGCTTTAGCTCGGCAACTGCGGCTGCAGCTTCGGGGGTCATGTTGTAAACATACCTGTTGTTGCCCATAACGAACGATTCAACAGAGCTTACGCCCAGTTCTTCCAGGCGGCTTGGATTGATAGGATCGCCGGTGGTTTCAACGATGTATTTATGTTGGCTTCCCGGAGGTACCGGTGCAGCCTGGCCATTTACGTAAACAGCGCCATTGATGATCTTGATGGTATCGCCTGCCTGGGCCATGCAGCGTTTGATGTAGTTTTCGCGCTTGTCGACAGGCCGTGTAATGATCTTGTAAGAGTTATGAGTAGCTTCCCAGCCCATATGCCTTACCAGGTTGTAATAACTTGGTTCGTCGGTACCTAGCGCCACAGAATCGCCTTCCGGGAAGTTGAACACTACTACATCATAACGTTTAATATCGGAGAATCCGGGCAAGCGCCTGTACTTCCATTTGATGGCCTCGGAATAAGCTTTGGTAGACTTAGTGAAAGGCATGGTATGATGTACGAACGGAACAGCCAGTGGTGTCATCGGGATACGCGGGCCGTAGCTGATCTTGCTTACAAAAAGGAAGTCGTTTACGAGCAAGGTCTTTTCCATAGATGGCGTAGGGATGGTATAGGCCTCGAAGATGAAAGTGCGGATAAGCGTGGCAGCTACTATAGCGAAAATACCAGCGTCTAACCATTCTCTAGCCACAGATTTCTTTTTCTTTGGCTGATTGTCCTTATTTTTTTTCCAAAATGCCAGATTCATTCAGGTGCTTGTTAGATGCTTAAAAAGGCAAATATAATATTCTGTTGTTACCCTTAAGCTATTATTTAACAAAAGTTTTCTTAAAATCTGTTTAAAGATAATATATTGATATTTTTAAAGATGTAGGGCGTTCTCACCCGGTTAAACCCTGATTTATACCGGTTTGCAATAAAAAAGCGGAAGTTGTCGCCTATAAAACCTCTGTCAGTATCTGGTTGATGATGGCCGCCCGGTTTAGAACCATGAAATGCCCTGCATTGGGCACCAGGTGGGTTGGTTGCAGGTACCTGGCCGGGAACGGCAGGTCGTTGGCCCCATGGATGTGGATAAGTTCCGCGGGTTTGTTATCGTATTCCCAATGCAGGATTGCGTTCACTGCCCATTTGGTAAATGTCAGGTCTTGTTTCTGCAGGTATTCGTTCACCAGTTGTTGCTCATACGGCGTTTCGGTGTTGAGGAACCGCCTGACTATCCCTCCCCTATGCTTGTAGATCAGCTGATCTGGCAAACGGTGTATCTTCAATTTCCTGATCAGGTTATAATAAAAAGGCTTTTCCCTGCTGCTCTTGATGCTGGATAGCAGGATAATTTTATCGACCGGCCGGTGCCTGGCGATCTCCAGGCTCATAATGCCTCCAAATGAAACACCCAGTAAAACACAAGGCCCATCAGCCTGTATGTGCTGCGCCATCCTGGCGGCATACTGACTGATGGGCTCTTCCGGTTGCGGCTGGAACCAGGGCAAATAAGTCACCTTATAGCCCGGAGGAAAGATCAGGTTATCAAAAATTCTTTCATCCGCTCCTAAACCGCTTATCAGATACAGATGTTTCTGCATGCTATTACGAACTTACTTTTTTCCTCTCGCGGTTCGGTACCACGAAATCATTCACATCTTCCGCAGAAATAGTTTTGCCCGACAGGATCACCAACCGTTCTACAACATTGCGCAGTTCCCTGATGTTGCCTGTCCAGTTATGCTGCTGCAATGCTTTCATGGCATCCTTATCAATTCCTTTCTTGGGAATGCCGTATTCACTGCAAACGCTTTCCAGGAAACTATCTACCAGTAAAGGAATATCTTCTTTCCTGTCGTTCAATGATGGTACATGGATGAGGATAACGCTTAAACGGTGATAAAGATCCAGCCTGAAGTTTTTGGCTTCAACTTCCTGCAACAGGTCTTTATTGGTTGCCGCTACAACGCGAACGTCTACACTGATTTCTTTGTCGCCCCCTACCCTGGTGATCTTTCCTTCCTGTAAAGCTCTCAGTACCTTGGCCTGGGCGCTCAGGCTCATATCCCCGATCTCGTCCAGGAACAGGGTTCCGCCGTTGGCCTGTTCAAACTTGCCTATACGTTGTTTTACAGCAGAAGTAAAAGAACCTTTTTCGTGACCGAATAATTCACTTTCTATCAGTTCACTTGGGATGGCAGCGCAGTTCACTTCTACCAGCGGGCCGCTTGCGCGGTTGCTTCTTTCATGAAGCCAGCGGGCTACCAGCTCTTTACCAGCCCCGTTATCGCCGGTGATCAACACCCTTGCATCCGTAGGCGCTACTTTATCAATTGTTTCCTTGATCTTTATAATGGGGGCCGACTGACCTATCATTTCAGGTACTTTATGCACCTTGCGACGCAATGTTTTCGTTTCAGTCACCAATGTGGTCTTATCCAGCGCGTTGCGCAAAGTGATCAGCAAACGGTTCAGATCCGGCGGTTTTGAAATATAATCATAAGCGCCTTTCTTTACGGCATCTACTGCAGTATCTATATTTCCGTGGCCTGAAACCATGATAATAGGCACATCAGCGTTCACTTCCTTCGCCTTTTCCAGGAATTCCAGTCCATCCATCTTCGGCATCTTAATATCACACAGCACGGCATCATAGGTTTTAGCCTGAAACATCTTAAACCCTTCTATTCCATCTGCAGCTTCTTCAATTTTATATCCTTCATAACTTAATATTTCTGAAAGGGTTTTACGAATGCTTTTCTCGTCATCTATGATTAAAATATTAGCCATAATTGTTTTAGGTTATGTATAAAAACCGCTAGCTGCTGCTGCGTAACGGGCAAAAATAAAGATAATCAATTAAACTTGCAGTATAGTCAACCTCATTTAACATGTCAGCAACAATTGAGATCATTCCTTATCAACCGCAATGGGTTGATAAATTCGGGCAAATTGCAGAACAGGTCAGGACTTCGTTGGGCGACCGGATTATCCGTGTAGATCATATCGGTTCTACCAGCGTGCCGGGTATGCCCGCCAAAGATGTGATTGACATGCAGATTACGGTCGAAACCCTGGACGCTCCCATACAGGAAAAGCTGGAAGAGCTGGGGTTTAAAAAGACAGGAATTTACCAGGACCACCGGCCACCAGGCCGGGACGACATCCCCGAGGCGGGGCTGAGAAAGCATTTGTATATGCTTGAAACACCCCGCGTCAATTTACATGTCCGGGTGCAGGGAGCATTCAACCAGGAATACGCAATTTTGTGTCGCGACTACCTGCGGGCAAACAAATATGCTGCCCAGGCGTATGCAGAAATAAAAAAGCAGTTGGCGAAGTATTTTCCTGATGATGTAGATGCGTATTACGATATAAAGGACCCCGTATTTGACCTTATTATGGAAGGCGCATACCTGTGGAAAGAACGGCAGGACCTTTAGCTTGCTAATTACCGATTAGTCTACTAATTTTACAGGATAATCATTACTTTCACAACGGATAAATGTTGAGATCCTGTAATTCGCTCCTTATATGAACGACGATTTTTTAGCAGCACTGAAGCGGCGTCACCAAATGGCGGCAGCCAATGCTTATCCGGCAACAGGGGCTGTAGACGAATTTGTAAGTAACCTGCTCAATTGGTTATTTCCCGAACATACCGGCCAGGTAATCAAAGATCCGATAGCACTGGAACGATATAGCATAGATCTGGAAGCGCAGTTGCAACAGTTGTTGCAGTCGATGGCTCCCCAGCTTCCCTCCTCTGCTGAAGAACTGGGTAAAGCCTTTATGAACAGGGTGCCTGTGATCTACGATGAACTGACGAAAGATGCGGAAGCTATTTACCAGGGCGACCCTGCAGCTTCCTGCAATTATGAGATCATCCGTGCATATCCCGGCTTCTACGCTATTGCATTTTACAGGATCGCGCATGCACTGTACCAGTTGAGCATACCGGTATTGCCCCGCATGATCACGGAACTGGCGCATTCGCGTACCGGAGTGGATATTCATCCCGGCGCCGTTATTGCCCCCTGGTGCTGCATAGACCACGGAACAGGCATCGTGATCGGTGAAACTACTGTGATTGGTCCGCATGTCAAAATATACCAGGGCGTAACATTGGGAGCGCTCAGCATAGAAAAGAGTATGGCGCGGAGCAAACGTCACCCGACCATTGAGGAACATGTGGTGATATATGCAGGTGCTACGATCCTCGGCGGAGATACGGTGATCGGGCATCACAGCGTGATTGGCGGAAACGTATGGCTTATCAGGAGCGTAGCTCCTTTCTCCAGGATCTATTACAGGCCCGAACACAAGTACCAGGAATAAAATATAAAGACATGGCATCGATTATAGAACTCATTGGCAATACGCCAATGGTAGAATTAAGGAAGATATCCGTTAATCCCAACGTACAGATCTTCGCCAAACTGGAAGGCAACAACCCGGCAGGAAGCGTAAAAGACAGGGCTGCCTATGGTATGATCAAAGGAGCTTTAGACCGCGGTGATATCAAGCCGGGTATGAAGCTGATCGAAGCAACCAGTGGAAACACGGGTATAGCGCTGGCAATGATCGCCTGTTTGTTTGGTTTGGAGATAGAACTGGTGATGCCTGCAGATGCTACCCGCGAGCGGGTGCTGACCATGGAAGTTTATGGCGCCAAAGTAACGCTTACGCCTAAGGAATTATCGATGGAAGGATCTATCGATTATGCCAACGAGAAAGTAGCGCAGGGAGGTTATTATATGCTTAACCAGTTTGCCAATCCTGATAACTATGGCATGCACTATAAAACCACCGGTCCTGAAATCTGGCGGGATACTGCCGGCAGGGTCACTCACTTCGTTAGCGCTATGGGTACTACCGGCACCATCATGGGGGTTTCCAAATTCCTGAAAGAGCAAAACCAGGGTATCCAGATCGTTGGTTGCCAGCCTACGGAAGGCTCACGTATACCGGGTATACGTAAATGGCCGGAAGCTTATCTTCCAAAGATCTTCGATAAGTCGCGCGTTGACAGGCTAATGGATATTTCTGAAGAAGAAGCCCGTGCCATGAGTAAAAGACTGGCCCGGGAGGAAGCTGTTTTCTGCGGTATGAGCAGCGGCGGCGCCGTAGCGGCAGCACTAAGACTATCCAAGGAACTGAGCAGGGGCACAATTGTTTGCATTATCTGCGACCGTGGCGACAGGTATTTATCGAGCGATCTCTTCTCCTGAGGTTTTCACGCGAATGTTTCACGCAAAGGGGCATAAGAAGCAAAGAAGCATAAGATTTTTTTGACCTAAGCGGATTTTAAGAAACAAAGGAAGGGAGATGGTGTTATTTGTTATATAACACCATCTCCCTTCCTTTGCTTTCTTATTTCACTTAAAATAATATCTTATGCTTCTTTGCTTCTTATGCCCCTTTGCGTGAAACGTTCGCGTGAAGCTACTTCTTCATATACATTACTTCCTTCACCAGTTTTACTGTGCGCTCGATATCTGGCAGGTAGAGTTTTACCAGGTTTGGCGCATAGTGCATTGGCGCATCCGCAGCAGTGATACGGCGGATAGGAGCGTCCAGGTAATCGAAACCTTCTTTCTGGATACGGTAAGTGATTTCGGAAGAAACGCTGGAGAATGGCCATTGTTCTTCTACAATTACCAGGCGGTTGGTTTTCTTCACTGATTCCAGGATGGTAAACCAATCCAGTGGTCTGATTGTCCGTAAGTCGATCACCTCAGCTTCGATACCTTCTTTTGCCAGTTCTTCCGCCGCGCCCAAAGCTACTTTCATCATTTTGTTGAAAGAAACGATAGTCACGTCTTTACCGGCGCGTTTGATATCTGCTTTACCGATAGGGATGATATATTCTTCTTCAGGAACTTCACCCATATCTCCATACATTAACTCGCTCTCCATGAAGATAACCGGGTCATCATCGCGGATGGCTGCTTTAAGCAAACCTTTTGCATCGTATGGGTTAGATACTGATATCACTTTTAAACCAGGGATATTGGCATAGTAGCTTTCAAATGCAGTCGAGTGCTGAGCGCCTAACTGGCCTGCGGAACCGTTTGGTCCGCGGAACACAATAGGACAACCGATCTGGCCACCACTCATTGCCAGCATTTTAGAAGCTGTATTAAGTATTTGGTCTAATGCTAACACAGCAAAGTTCCAGGTCATGAATTCAACAACGGGACGCAAACCATTCTGGGCGGCTCCCACTCCAATGGCAGCAAATCCAAGCTCCGCGATCGGCGTGTCAATTACACGTTTTGGACCAAACTCATCCAGCATTCCCTGGCTCACTTTATAAGCACCATTGTATTCGGCTACTTCCTCCCCCATAAGGAATACTTTGTCATCACGACGAAATTCCTCCTGCAGGGCTTCTCTTAAGGCTTGTCTGAAAGCTATCTGACGCATGCTATTCTTATTGAAAAGTTTTAATGCCCTATAATAAGGCAGGGCAAAAATATTGTTTGTAAATGAAAAAGCAAAGGAAAGAACGGATTAATAATTATTATAACAACATCAAGCCTTTATAAACCATTTTTTATTATTAAAAATTTATATATTTATATTTTTAAATTCATCCCTGCCTAACGCTAACTTTTTCGGTTATGATAACCATTTACATCCTGGCTATCTGCTTTTTATTAGCCCTTTCTTTCAAGATCAAAAAAACCAATATGCCGGAAGCCAGGTTACTGCTTTGGTATACGCACCTTTTATTTGCCTGCCTTTCGGCACTTTGCGGACTACTGCTCCTCAACAACTGGGGATTCAGGGGTTCCAATACCGAAGGCGTGATCTTTTCCCTGTATGCCGGCACCGGCATGATGCTCTACGGGTTGTCTAAACCTGATACCAGCGCCAGGTACGCCTACCTGCTCTGCTTTTTTGGGTTCCCGGTGTTATTGCTGGTAGCCCTCCTGCTGCCGCCTTCCAGGTACATTGCCCTGGTTTTCATACTTGGGTTCCTGTTCACCGACGAGGTGACACGGCATAAAATCGACTCCCGTTTCTCCCTGGAAGCCCAATCCACTGGCCTGTTCAGTTATTTTTATGATTATAATATCGTAGAGAGCAAACTATTGTTGTTTGAAAGAAAGAAACCGGATGTATTCAGGACCTACAGCCAGTTCAGGAACGTGCATATGTCGAAAACCGGGAAAGACAGCGTACATATACAACTGGAATGCTCCCGGACCACTATCGATACCACGATAGCGTTGAGGAACAGCAGGCAATCGAGTAGGAAGTGAGGGATTATTTCCCTCACTGTCCTCTCACACCACCGTACGTACCGGTCTGGTATACGGCGGTTTGTTAGAATAATTTAATCTGACTTTCTGTTTTCAGATAATAGCGTTCGTAAAATCCGACATAGCCTTCTTTCCTAAAGTATGCGTTGGTGAGGGTTCTGCATAGTATCGGACTACGAGCCGCACGGCTGTAACCTATACTCGTTTTGCTCCACATCCTTGCGTAATACTTTGATAAGCCAAGTTTTATAAGATTACGGTACCGGTTACGGATGGTTTTCCATTGCTTCCAGATACATATGCGCAGACGATTGTAGACTTTTCTG
>NZ_FNRL01000039.1:791-45849 GCF_900107795.1 Chitinophaga terrae (ex Kim and Jung 2007) | reverse complement strand
AGTCCTACCAACTATCCCTGCGACTGGGTGAAATTTACAGAAATTGTAAATGTAAAGAGGATGCATTCAAAAAATTAGCCCTATGGTATAACGACGTAGAAGAAGCAGGAATATTATCTTTTAAAACTGTTGCCAGGACTATGAGAACTCATTATCTAGGTATTCTCAACTTCTTCAATAACCGGGCAACTAACGCCGCTGCTGAATCTTTCAATGCCAAGATAAAGTCCTTCAGAAATGCACTCAGAGGAGTACGGGACGTTGAATTTTTTCTCTACAGGTTAACCAAACTATATGCTTAATTTTTACCTAATCCCCCAATTATTCAACTTGATCCACCTTCTGTCCTCGCGGACCGGACGGGACTCGAACCCGTCTCTACTGAGTAGAGACCATGACAAGGCACATCCAGAAAACAAAAAGGTCACACCATTTTCCGATGTGACCTTCTGTCCTCGCGGACCGGACGGGACTCGAACCCGCGACCTCCGCCGTGACAGGGCGGCATTCTAACCAACTGAACTACCGATCCTTGAAACTGTTAAAGCTGTGCTCTACCGTTTCGGGAGTGCAAATGTAGCAACATTATTCTTAATCTTCCAAATTTTTTTTGAAAATCCATTTTTTTCAGAACAGCCACTAATTTGATATATTTATTATTGTTAACGGCAAATTCCCTATTCAATGATAAATATTGGCGCTCTTAGTCTGGTAATCATTACTGCCAACTTCGTTTTTTCCTGGAAAGGCCTGCAAAACAGAAGCTTTTTTAACCGGTATAACTTTGAAATAGAACGGATACTGGTATATAAAGAATATATACGCCTCATCTCTTCAGGCTTTTTACACGTAAGCTGGATGCACCTGTTCTTTAATATGCTCTCCCTGTGCCTCTTCAGCTTCTACCTGGAACCAGCCCTGCACCCGCTTACCTACCTCGTGCTGTACTTCGGAAGCCTCATTGGAGGTAACCTCCTCTCTTTATACCTACACCGGCATAACCCTCCTTATAGCGCCGTGGGCGCCTCCGGTGCAGTTTGCGGCGTTATTTTCGCCTGTATCGCCCTTTACCCGGGCATGAATATTCACCTGTTTGGCCTGCTCAGCATACCCGGCTGGGTCTATGGCCTGGGATATGTACTCTATGCGATTTACGGAATCAGGTCGAAAGACGACAATATAGGACATGATGCGCACCTGGGAGGCGGACTTGTCGGGCTCCTGATCGCCTGCGTAAGCACCCCTGAAATACTGCTTACCAACACGGCAACAATCGTTACCATCCTGGCGCCGGCGGTATTTTTTATTTATGTGATCATCCATAAACCATACCTGCTGTTGGTCGACAACCTCTATTACCGGCAAAATAACCTGTTTTCGGATATCGATCACCGTTATAACTTCGAGAAAGCCAATAAACAAAAGGAACTGGATGCGATCCTGGAGAAGATCCATTCGAAAGGCATCAACAGTTTATCCAAACAGGAACGCGATACGCTCGAACGTCTTTCCCAGGAATAAAAAGGGGCTTGCACCAATGTGCAAACCCCCGTCTACCGTCCTTGTCCTATTATCAAATATCAGTTCTTATAAACCCTTACATAATCTACTTCAAAGGTCGATTTAGTAAATGCAGGATCAATTGCTCCTCCAAAATTACCTCCCATAGCGAAGTTCAGCAACAGGAAGAATTTGTTGTTGAATGGCAGCGTCGCTTCATTCTTAAAAGTAAAATACAACTGGCCATCTACGTAAAACTTCAGTGCCGCAGGCGTCCAGTCCATAGTATATTTATGGAAAGATGTGCTGAGATCATTCCTGTTGATAGTAGTACCATTCCCGTTACCGCCAAAATGACCCGGATAATGCAGGGTAGAATAAAGCTTGGTAGGCTCGTTCCCTTTAAACTCCATGATATCTATCTCCCCGCAATCAGGCCAGCCAAGAGTAGTGATATTGCTGCCCAGCATCCATATAGCCGGCCAGGTTCCGCCGCCGGTAGGCAGCTTGGCGCTGACTTCCACTCGTCCGTAAGTGAAATCAAATTTCCCCTTGGTAAGCAACCTCGCCGAAGTATAGGAGTTTCCTGAGTAGTTCTCTTTCTGTGCAGTTATTCTCAGGATACCGTCTTTTATACTTACGTTCTCCGGACGGTCAGTATAATACTGCGCTTCGTTATTTCCCCAGCCATTACTGCCTGTACCAATATCATATCCCCATTTCTCAGGATTCGGAGCCCCGTCGTCCGAAAACTCGTCCGACCATACCAACAGCTTCGAAATGCTCACCTTTACATTCGTAGATCCCGTAGCTGTTAACCCGCTTTCGCTTTTCGCCGTCACTTTCACGGTAAAGGTCTGGTCGCCGGTTCCGCTGTAGGTATACTGTACAGTTCCATTTGTTCCCGCTTTGCTTTTGCCATTCCCGAAATCAAAATCATAGCTGACCGCATTCCTGGCGGTTGCCGTAAAAGAGACGGCGCCTGTACTGTCGGCGGCTACTACGGCGTTGATCTTAAGATCCGTTGGCGCCAGTTGCGGCGGAGACGATGGATTATCATTTTTTCCGCAGCTGGCGGTACTTATCAGTAACGCCAGCATAATTCCAGTTAAATATTTCATACACTATTCAATTGCTATGATTTTAACATACCAGGCTCCCGGGTCCTGCACGCAACGTAATGTCATATGCGTGGCAGATCTTTCCAGGATCTGGAATTTGTGTGCTCCTAAATACATTCCCAAATGTCCTTTCCCTGAGAAGATAATAAATTCTTCAGTGGCGCTGCCATCATAACTGAAGGTGGTGGTATAGCTGGCAGCGGTCGGGCCGGTAAGCGTAAAGTCGCCGGTGCCGGTAAGCGACGGGTCAAAATCTTTCAGGTATTCCTTCTTCCCGAAAAGATCGTTGTTGGTAGTATGTTCAAAAACATTTCCCTGTGCGGTGAATGTATACACGTCGTCGTAAATGCCAAGCCCCGCTTTCTCGTTAGGTCCTGCACCCCACCAGCCTGGAACCATCGATGCTGCATCGCCTACTCCCAGATGCGCTGATGCGTCTTTATCCACCCTCCATTTTTTGGCGCCATTGTTTGTAAGCATCGTTACCAATTCAGGGTTCGGCTCAAACTCGCGGTAAACAGTGATCGTTTCACTGTTGGTGCTCGACACGCCGCCTTTTCCATACACCGTAACGGAAACGGTTACTGTTTTAATACCTGTGTGTTTGTACTGGTAACTAAATTCGCTGGTTGTAGAAGTTTGTGGCGCTTCTCCATCTCCAAAATCCACTTTGTAATTGATCCCGTTCTGCGACTGGATATTTACATTGATGTTGCCTGATCCGTTACCATTCGGATGCGTAGCGTCTTTACCCACTACCGTAATGTTCAGCACCGGTTTGGCGGGAGTTGTCAGATCTCCGAAATGATATTCCTTTTCGCAGGAAGCCATTGCTACCAGCATAAAGCCCAATACGGGGACCAGTAATTTATTAATGATGTGTTTCATAATATTCGTTTTGCCGTATTAGTTAGTTAATTCAATGTCGTCGAACAACAGGGTGAATTGATCTGTAGAATTCCCCCTTACCCCGTTATCCAGGAAGAAAAGAATGTTCTGCAGCAATTTGCTGTTGTCTTTTATCTTGCCGCTGAAATCGAAGGTCAGTGTTTCCCACTGGTTAGCTTTAGTGGTCACTGCTTCCATATTCTCCTGGAAGGTATTGTCGCCATTCCTTTCAAGCTGGAGTAATACTCTCATGCCTGCACGCCATGAATAAACTTTTACTTTAAATACCTTGTGCTGGGTAAAGTCGATAGGCGCGCTCATGATGATATAATTGCCGGCCCATGTTTCCTGCCCGTTCTTCACAATTTTACCCACGGTTGCACTGGTATTAATGCCTGTTTTATATGGGTTAGGGATAACGGATGTAGAATTCCCTCCGAAATCGCCCCAGGCATAATTAACGGTAGCCAGTTCAAATGTCATAGGTAAAGTGATCGGGTCGTAGATCGTGATGTCTTTTGTTGCAACAGTGGTTGCAGCCCCGCCGCTCAGCGCTTCCACTTTGATCGTGTAATTGCCCGCTTTGGCGTAAGTATGTTCCAGGCTTGCCCCCGCAGCAATCAGGGTAGGCTCTTCATTGGCGCTTTCCCCGAAGCTTACTTTAAAGCCTCCTGTTGCATAGTCGGCGGTTGCTGAAACAGTTGCTTTATGCGCATCTGTACTGGCATTGATCACAACATTTTCAGGTGCCCTGAAGGTAACTGTAAGCTGTGCTGTAGTGTCGGATGTTAACCCGTTCATACTCTTAGCAGTTACCTTTACAGGATATACACCTTCCTTGTATACGTGGGTGACGTTTTTTCCTGGTAATACGGTTGCCGTTTCTGTGCTTCCATCTCCAAAATTGATAACATAGGAGCTGGCGCCTGCACTGTTGGGGGTAATGGTAACCTTCCCCGAGTTGTCGTTAGACACATCGAACAGTAAGGTGTTGGAAGATGGCGCCGCCTGTGTTTTTAGAAAGTCCAGGTCCCCATCCGGTATTTTGCTGCAGCCATAAACCGTAGCAAACAACGATAATATGATGATTGATCTTTTCATTCGTGGAGCTTTTAACTATTAATAGTTTGGATTTTGTTTAAGACCTGAGATCTCAACTTCCTGTTGCGGTATCGGGAACAACTCATGCTTATTTGCCTGGAATTTTGGAAGTACAGATGCTGCTTTGCCTGTTCTTACCAGGTCAAAGAACCTGTCGCCTTCCATCGCCAACTCCAGCCGGCGCTCGTTCCAGATCGCGTTGGTAAGCGCGCTGCCGGTAAGGGTGATATTATGCAGGTTGTCTTTAAATGCTCGTTGTCTTACCCTGTTCAGGTAGGTCTGTGCTTTTGCATCGTTGGGCGTGGATGAACGGTTGTAGGCTTCTGCCGCCAGCAGCAATACTTCCGCAAAACGAATGGTCCGGTAGTTATTCAGGTAGTTCAGCTCCAGTTGCCCGGATGTTTCTCCTTTTCTTGGTAAATATTTCTGATTATACAAACCTGTATTCTTATATGGAGCTACCTGGTAAGTGATGCCATATTCAGGGTGCGCCGCTTTATAGGCTTCTATATCCAGGACGGTCACATCTTTACGCTGGTCGCCGGCCTGGTATGCTTTTGCCAGGTCTGCGCTGGGAAGGTTAGTGCTCCATCCTGCAGCATAAGGACTACTTCCGTTTAATCCCCGTATTCCACACTGCTGTACGGCATAGTTACCCTGGCCCCTTGTTGCACCGCCCCAGTTATAGTAGGGGGAAAGGTTGGAGTACTGGATCTCGAATACAGATTCAGGCCCGTTTTCTCCTGACTGGAGAAAGATGTCGCCAAATTCAGGAACTAAGGTGAATGGTCCGGCGATCACATTTTCCAGCATAGTGGCGGCAGCGTCGAACTTATTCTGATAGATCAGTACTTTCCCCAGCAATGCCTGTGCGGCATATTTCGTAACACGGCCCGGCTGATAAGGCGCCGTAGGAAGTACGCCAATAGCGCTGTTAAGATCCGCCTCAATTTGTTTGTAAACATCTGCAGCAGCGGTGCGGGTAAGGGTTTTAGAATCGGCCAGCGTCAGGCGGCGATCAACAAACAATGGTACATCTCCAAAAAATCTAACCAATGTCCAATAATAATATGCACGAAGGAAATAGATCTCTCCATACAACGCATCCTTTCCGGTGAAGCTGATAGCAGTGCCGGCAGGATTCTTATCTTTAAACTGGGTCAGGTAATTCACCCTGTTAATACCCTCGTAGGCCGATTTCCAGATCTCCGTCAGGTAATCGTTATTCGGGCTATGGGTAAAATCGTCGATCTGTTGCAAACCCAACACATCGCTGGCCGATTCGCCGCCGGTAACGGAGTTGTCTGAAGCAATGTCGCCGATAGGGACTGCCTGGTTAAGCCACTGGAGCGGACTGTAACAACTTATCACCATCGTGCGGTAGTCGCTCTCCGACTTCAGGTAATCGAGGTCGGTTACCTGGAAATCGTCGTGGGGACTATAATCTACCCATTTCTTGCACGACTGGGAAGTAACGAGGAAAAATATAACGCCTGCTATTTTAAGTATGTTTTTCATGAGTTGATGTTTTTACGTGGAGTATTAGAGTTTGAAATCAAGACCCAAAGCCCAGACCCTGGACTGTGGATAAGCACCTCTGTCGACACCTGTATTCATAATACCGCCAGCGATTTCCGGATCAAATCCTGAGTACCTGGTGAATGTGTAGGCATTTTTTACCTGTGCGTAAATACGTATATCTTTAAATCCGGCTCTTTTCAGGAATGGTTGGCGGAAAGTATAACCCAATTGTATGTTCTTGATCTTGATGAAAGAACCATCTTCGATATACCTGTCAGACGCCCTGGCGTTGTTATTGTCATCAGTAAATGAATAGCGTGGATTTTTAGCGTCGTTGGTCGAACCCGGACCGGTCCACCTGTCTAATATATTCCTGAACTTGTTGGTATAGTTGGCGTTCCTTTCATAAGCCCTGTAGATGTCGTTGCCATAGGAGGCGAAGGCAAATACGTTGAAATCAAAATTCCTGTAGTTCAGGGTGAGGTTCCAGCCCAAAGTGAATTTAGGGAATGGATTGCCGATCTCGGTTTTATCGGCGTCTGTGATCTGGCCATCGCCATTCATATCCACGAACCTGATATCGCCGGGTCTTGCTCCCAGTTGTTTAGGTGCTTTGTTGATCTCGTCTGCCGTCTGGAAAAGGCCATTGGTTTTGAAGCCAAAGAAATAGCCAGGCGCTTTGCCTGCTTCAAAAGCTGTTACATTCTGCGACTGGCCATTGAAGTAGTTACCGCCGTAAAGCACGAAACTGTTATCGGAGTTGGTTTGGGTAACCAGGTTGTTGGTAGTTGTTACATTCACGCGGGTGTTAATAGAAAAGTCTTTGGACAGCCTGTCGGTATACCCCACAGAGATATCCACACCGCGGCTTCTTGTGGAACCGATATTGGCATCCGGTACCTTAGCTGTTCCCATGTACAGCGATACAAGAGGTTTGAACAACAGGCCTTTTACATCTTTCTGGTAATAATCGGCAGTGATGCTGAACTTGTTCTGGAAGAAGCTTACATCAAACCCGGCGTTGATCTGTATCTGTTTCTCCCATCCCGCTATCGGGTTGGCATAAGAAGCGATGGTAGATCCCGGAACGAAGGTATTACCGAACGTGTAACCGTTGTTGTTAGCATCGTCGTAGTTCGGACCGCCGGTAACTACTTTAACGATTGGCGGAGTAATGTTTTCGTTACCCACAGAACCGTAGCTTGCTCTCACTTTCAGGTAATTGAAAAATTCAGATTCCCAGAAATTTTCCCTTGAAATGATCCAGCCCACAGATCCTGCAACGAAGTCAGCGAATTTGTTTTCAGGGAAAGCGTAGGAACCATCACGGCGTACGCTGATAGACGCCAGGTATTTTTCTTTATAATCGTAGTTCACCCTGCCGAAATAGGAGAGGTTTTTCCTGAATCCCCTGCTTTGGCCCATTGTTCTGCCATTCAGGTTGGCCGCCACGTCGCCGCGCGGATCTCTTACCTGCATAGCTACACCGTTGATCACCGTGTCGCGGAAGTAAACCACGGCGGCGGTATTGGTACCTGTAGCGGCATTGACGTCTGCAAACTCCCATGAATTGAAAGGTACATCCTGGGCGGTAACATTCATGTTGTAGAAATTACTCCTGGAAAGGCTCAGACCTAATACCGCATCAAAGTGGTGATCTTCTTTTATGTTGAAATTATAGCTGGCAAAGGTTTCTGAAACGTAGCTGGAGTTGCTGTTCTTATATTCGTTCACGCTGTTATGAGCGCTGGACGAGATCTGGCCTAACCCATTTTTGATGGTAACTGTGGAACCATCGGCATTCATGGTGTTTTCCACGTTCAGTGGTCCGTAGAAAACAAGTGGGGTGAAACTTTTGCCTATCTGGTCCCAGTTGGTATAACCAAAGCGGGTGGTCAGTTTCAGGTTTTTGATAACTTCATATTGCAATTCCACTTTGCCCCACATCTTATTGCCATTGGATTGGTTGTAGGTATTGTCGAGCTTTGTAAGCGGGTTAAAGATCTCCGACAGCAGGAGGTTGCTGAAACCATATTTGCCTACTGTATTAGGCACGTCGTTATACACAGGCACGGTAGGATCGAAGTTCAGGGCGCTGCCTATGATAGAGTTAAAGGAGTTTTCCTGTATACCCTGTGATTTAATATTGGCGTAACTGGTATTTACCAGCAACTTCAATTTGCTGGTGATATCTGCTGCTAAATTGGCAGTACCGTTGATCCTGTTGAAATTCGATTTATCTCCGCCTCCAACAATCCCATCCTGGCCTACATAAGACCCGGAAACAAAGTAGGTGATCCTGTCGCTCCCACCCCTGGCGCTTACACTGTAGTTCTGTATAGGCGCATTGTGGAAGATCTCTTTCTGCCAGTTAGTGCCTTTCCCGAGCTTGGAAAGATCGGGGAAGATCACATTGCCTCCGGCGGCGGTGCTGCCTTCATTGATCATAGCGGCATATTCTGTTGCATTTAACACGCCGATGGTTTTCAACACTTCCTGTGAACCGTAGTTCAGGTTTACGTTAATCTCCGGCTTCTGGTTTTTCATACCGCTGCGGGTAGTCACCACGATCACCCCGTTACCGCCTTTGATGCCATAGATAGCCGATGTAGCCGCATCTTTTAATACGTTCATGCTTTCGACATCGGATGGGTTCAGGGCGTTCAGGTCGTCGAGCGTTTGCTGAACCCCGTCGATAATCACCAGGGGGTCTACGCCGCTAAAGGAAGGGATACCTCTTACCAGCACGGTAGGTTTGGCGCCAGGCGAACCGCTCTGGATCACGTTCACGCCGGCTGTTAACCCCTGCAATCCTTCTTCTATCCTTACAGGCTTCAGCCGCTGGATGTCTTCTGCCTTGACGGTAGAAATAGCGCCGGATACCTGGGTGATCTTCTGGGTACCATATCCTACCACTACCACTTCGCTCAGTTCTTTGTCGGATTGTTTCAGGCGTACGGCAACAATGCCATTTCCTACAGGCACTTCCTGTGTTGCGAAGCTGATGGCTGATATAGTCAGTACTTTTTCGTCAGGTAGTACGGTAATAGAGAAGTTGCCTTCAGCATCGGCAGCTACCGCCTTTTTGGATAATTTGGCCGATACGGAAGCCCCGGGTACCGGGGAACCAGATTCGTCGGTTACTTTCCCGGTAACTGTTCGTTGTTGTGACCAGGCAACATGCACAAACAACAGAAATACCAGCACGGGAATTCGCTGTAAGATTCTTTTCATACGTGAAATGTTTTTAGATAATGTTTCGTACAAGGCTTTTGTCTAATCGTTAAGGGATGATTTAACTTGGTTGTTTTTATATGTTACAGATGTATTTTTTACGTTTATTGCATTGAACTGTTGGTTGATAATTCTGCTTATCTTACATGCTACTTTAGGGAAGTGAAATTAGGATTTGCTAAAATCGATGACAACTTTAACGCCACAACACTAATACATCATTTTATAATAACTGATTGATTTTTAATAAATATCAACTACATCATTACTACATCAACCGAAGTAATGCCGCCGTTATGAAACCAAGTTTGCTAGTAATCATATTGTTTTTTGCCTTTTGCGGAACATTAACCGCTCAGAATACTATAGGATTACCACAGATCATTAACTACAGCAAAAGCGATTACCAGGCCGGTACTCAAACCTGGGATATAAAACAAGACAGCAGGGATATACTCTATTTTGCGAATAACGAGGGAATGCTCACTTACGACGGAAGCCACTGGAAGATCTATCCTCTTCCTAACCGTACCATCGTTCGGGCATTGGGTATTGATGAAGAGGACAATATATATGTAGGGGGACAGGGAGAAATAGGCTACTTCAGTACGGGAGCTAACGGAAATTTGTCTTATAATTCATTGAAAGACCAGATTCCGGAGCAATTTAACAAGTTTGCGGACATCTGGCGCATAGAGATCCATAAAGGAGCTGTCTATTTCCAGGCATCCGACAGGATATTTGAATACAGCAATAAACGGATAAAAGTATATGCCAACGACTGGCTATACTTCAAAAAGGCAGGTACTACCATCTACGCACAGGATAAATTGAATGGGCTGCTCCGGTTGCAGGGGCAGCAATGGATACCCGTGCATACCAACCCTAAACTTAACAATACCCTTATCACCGGTATCACGAGCATCGGCGCCGACAGCATACTGGTAAGCACCCAGGCCGACGGTATCTATTATCTATATAAAGACTCAATCATCCGTCATCAACCCCCGCTTTCTTCCAGCAACGCCAATGTGGCAGCGCGGATCAATGCTTCAGAACTGATGATAGGCACTACAGCAGATGGATGTATTGTCACCGATTTCAACGGGAAAGTAGTACAACAGATAGGCAGAACAGAAGGCTTGCAGAATAATGATGTGATCAGCGTATTTCTTGACAGGAATAATAATGTATGGGTAGGATTGAACAACGGGATCAGCATGATCGCCTATAACTCCGCGGTAAAATACATCACTCCCAATACCCGGAATGAACTTTCAGGTTACTCTACCAAAATATTCCGCAACGAACTTTACATAGCTACTTCCGATGGCGCTTATTATGTACCCCTGAATAATGAGAACGGCGACCTGAGCTTTTCCAAGGGTAATTTTGCCAGGGTAGAGAATAGCAGGGGAGAGATATGGAGATTGGATGAAGTGAATAACCAGCTCCTGCTGGGCCAACACACAGGCATTGCGGTACTGAAAGATCATAGCAGCGTAAGATTATCAGACCGTACAGGCGCCTGGCTATATAAACCGCTGACGGCAGTTTTCCCTGCCGAAGAAACATTGGTAGGAACCTACACCGGCATCAGCCGGCTAAAATACCAGGATGGTCATTTCTCTGCAACAAACAAAGCAGAAGGACCCGAAGAATCTTTACGGTTCCTGGAAATCGACAACAATAATAATATATGGGCTTCTCACCCCTACAGGGGCGTTTACAGGCTCCAACTATCTCCCGACCAGAGATCTATTTCCTATCACCTGTATACCGAAAACGGTCTGCCTTCTGCCCTAAGTAATTATGTTTTTAAAATAAGGAACAGGGTAGTGTTCTGTACCACTAAAGGTATTTATGAATTTAATCCTGCTGCCAACAAATTCACACCTTCCGACTTTCTTACTCCTGTTTTCGGGAATATGGAGATCCGTTACCTGAATGAAGATGCCGATGGAAATATCTGGTTCTGCAGCGGGAAAACGATCGGCGTTGTCAACTACAACCAGCTGAATACCCGCCAACCGTTTTCTATTACCATGATCCCCGAACTGAATGGAAAGATCCTGCTCGGGTTCGAAAATATTTATCCCTACAACAGCGAGAATATTTTCATCGGGTCTGAAAAAGGCGTAATACATCTCAATTATAAAAAGTACACCAACAGCAAACAGGTTATTAAAGTATTACTTGGACAGGTGAAAGCCTTCGGGAAATCAGACAGCATTATTTTCGGCGGCTATTTTAAGGAGCGGGCGGCACATGGCTATACGCAGGGAGAGAAGGAGTTATTAACATTACCCAGCAGTTACAACTCTTTCCATTTCGAATACAGTTCGCCGGCTTATGGACTTCAGAATAATATAGAATATAGCTACCAGTTGGAAGGTTATGATAATAAATGGTCGGCCTGGTCGGCCAAGCCAGAAAAAGATTATACCAACCTGCCGGATGGTTACTATACTTTCAAAGTGAAGGCCCACGACAACCTGGGCCATGAATCGTCTGTAGTCACCTACAGCTTCATCGTAGCTCCCGCCTGGTATAAAACCATCTGGGCTTACCTTGCCTACCTGCTGTTATTTATAGGCGTCCTTTTCCTGTTGTATCACTGGCAATTGCGCAACCTCGCCAAACAACAGCGGAAATTCGACGAAGAACAACAACGCCTGAAATACATACACCAGCTGGAGATCGAAAAGAATGAAAAGGAGATCATCAAACTGCAGAATGAAAAACTGGCCAACGAAATCCACTATAAAAACAATGCCCTGGCCGATGCCTCTATGCACCTGGTAGAAAAGGGTGACGCCCTGGGAAAAGTAAAAGACATCCTGGCCGGCGTATATAAGAAATATGGCAACAACCCCGAGATCAAAGACGCATTACTGCTATTAAACGACGCAGAAAAAAACAGCGATAACTGGGATAAATTTGCCAGCCACTTCGACGAGATCAACAACGATTTCCTTAAAAAACTGAAAAGCCGTTTCCCTACCTTAACGCCTACCGACCTGAAAGTATGCGCCTACCTGCAACTGCAGTTATCTACCAAAGAGATTGCACAGTTGCTGGCAATTTCTGTAAGAGGAGTAGAGATAAAAAGATATAGGATCAGGAAGAAACTTCAACTGCAAAAAGAGCAATCTATGACGGCTTTCCTGAACGCAATCGCTGAAAGTTAGTTTCACGCAGAGGCGCAAAGAAGGCAAAGAGACATAAGAGGTGGCAGGATTCGGGTATATTTTTATTGTTGAAGCAGGTGTGTTTGAAAATCCTGCTACCAATGGTTTGAAGGTTGGTGCTGCTTCTACGGGCTATGCGTGCCTGGCTGTACTGCCGCATAACACCGAAGGGATGTTCTTTGCTACCCCGCGTTCAAAAAGGATGCGTTGACCGGCTGCATTAAAATGCACATCATCTCCGCTGTTATAAAGGCTGTCGATATAGCCGTTGGGGTAGCCAAGCCCTGTCCAGAAATCAATGGCTTTATCTCCGAAAAGAAGATTGATGGAGTCTTTTAGCTGCATCAGTCGTTGCGCGGAGGCATAGCCCAGGTTTAGTGTGACGCAATCTCGTATGAAGGATACTGGCTTAATTCACTTTTTTATACGGATAGCGCCCTTTGATCTTTTCGTTCAGAAATGTTCCTTTTGAAAAGGCAGCCTTCATTTCCTGGTAAACGGATTCCGGAACCGGGCTATAATCATATACCATTCCTGATACGTAAACGATACGCAATGTTTGGGTTTCGGGTTTATAGATCATATGTGCAACAACAGATGAAGGCATACCTTAGCCGCTGCAAGTTTTATGCTAAGCGGGTAGCAGGTTGCTCCGTTGGCTGCAAAACATCGGGTTTGGTTTATATACAAGCCTGTAGAGGGTTTAAACAGGGTGGCCGGTTAGCGCAGGATGCATTAGCAGCGTAAAATGAATGTTCTGAGTGACGAAGATTGATGAGAATGGCAACACCTTTACCCAATTTTTCCCCGCTCCGGTCAGGCACTTCTTTTTTCCATTCCTTTACCGGCTATCAGCACGAAGAAGCATTGAAATAAATTTTAGCAATATGCTTTTATTTGCCTGGGAAAATTTATAATTTGAATGCCCAGTTCCACCTTATGAGAAACTAATCTTTCTCTGTTATTAATAACCTGTAATGGATCTAACACATATCCTATCATCATAAACCAGTGAACATCTTTAAAAACAATAGCTATGTTAACAGTGGACAGCGTTCAGATCAATACCCGGGGAACCGCGGCAAACACTTACGATGTAATTGTAATAGGCTCAGGGATCAGCGGAGGATGGGCGGCAAAAGAATTTTGTGAAAAAGGGTTGAAAACCCTGGTATTGGAAAGAGGAAGAGATGTAAAGCACCTGAAAGATTATCCTACCGCCACCAAAAATCCGTGGGACTTCCCGCACAGGGGACGGGTATCCTTATCCGAAAGCCACGATAATCCTATAGCGGCAAGATGTTATGCGTTTAATGAAACATCCGCTCACTTCATCGTAAAAGATAAAGAGCATCCTTATGTACAGGAAAAACCCTTCGACTGGATCCGTGGATACCAGGTTGGCGGCAAATCCCTGATCTGGGGGCGTCAGACCCAGCGCTGGAGCAGGTTTGAATTTGAATCGCCCGCCCGCGATGGGTATGCAGTGGAATGGCCTATCGGGTACAACGACCTGGCGCCCTGGTACAGCCATGTAGAAAAGTTTGTAGGCATCAGCGGAAATAAAGACGGGTTGGTGAACCTGCCCGACGGCGAATTTCTTCCGCCCTGGGAACTGAACTGCGCAGAAAAGCATATTCAACAGAAAGTTAAAGAACATTATAACGACCGACATGTTATCATTGGCCGTTGCGCCCATCTGACCAAGCCACAGGATGTACATTATCAGCAAGGGCGCAATCAATGCCAGGCAAGAAGTCTTTGCGAACGCGGATGCCCTTTTGGAGGCTATTTCAGCTCTAACTCCTCTACCTTGCCCTGGGCTGCCAAAACAGGGAATCTGACCCTGAAACCCGACTCAGTTGTGCATTCTGTGATCTATGATGAAGCAAAGGGAAAGGCAACAGGAGTGAGAGTAATAGACGCCCATACCAAAAAAGCCACGGAATATTTTGCAAAGGTGATCTTCGTAAATGCCGGTACGCTCAATACTAACCTGATTTTGCTGAATTCCGTTTCCAACCGGTTTGCCAATGGTCTGGGTAATGAAAATGACCTGCTGGGCAGGTACATTGCTTTCCATAATTACCGCGGAAGCATAGGCGCCCGCATGGAAGGATTTGAGGATAAATACTACTACGGCCGCCGGCCTACAGCGGCGTTTATTCCTTCGTTCAGGAATGTTTTTAAACGCGATATGCCTTTCCTTGGCGGCTACATGATGTATTATAGCGTTGGCAGGAGCGGCTGGGGGAATGCATATGGGAAAGATGGCATAGGCGCGGCCTGGAAAGACGGATTGGGCGAACCAGGCGGCTGGTCGGTGTATATGGGGATGCAGGGAGAAACTATTCCTAAAAAGGAGAATCATGTACGCCTCAGCAAAGAGCAGCGCGACGAATGGGACATGCCTTTGCTGGTTACTGCTGTAGGGTATGATGATAATGATATAGCGTCGATGAAAGATTTCCAGGCCCAGGGTGTTGAGATGCTGGAAAAGGCCGGCTGCAAAGATATTTATACCTGGGATACCAACCAGGCGCCGGGACTGGACATCCACGAAATGGGAGGCGTCAGGATGGGAAAAGATCCTAAAACCTCCTTATTGAATAAATGGAATCAGTTGCATGCATGCAGGAACGTTTTTGTAACAGATGGCGCATGCATGACTTCCGTAGGTAATCAGAACCCTTCTTTAACATATATGGCCCTTACTGCCAGGGCGGTTGATTATGCAGTTGAAGAACTGAAGAAAGGAAATTTATAGAGATAGGTAACAGCCAGCTTCTTACTGCTGGCTGTTGTTATTTTTACCGTCTGCATTTTGCATCCATACTACTTTTTGTGAAGAAGCATGCGGTTGACCAAGTATATCCCTGTACAGCTCTGGTCTTCTTGCCTGTATATACCTGTATCCGCCTGCCTGCGTCAGTTTTTCGGGCGTTAATACAGCGCTGGCAAAGTCATCTCCCAACGTTTTGCATTCGCTTAAAATATCCCCGAACGGGTCGAGGATCATGGCGCATCCGTTTTTTAACTGGTCATCATCCATCCCGATAGGGTTGGAAAATACAACGTATATCGCGTTGTCGTACGCTCTTGCGGGCAACCATTTCATCAGCCAGCCCCTTCCTTTCATGCCTTCAAACTCCAGGCGCAGGGAGGTTGGATCGCTCTCCCGGTTTTCCCAGAGTGCGGGATCAACAAACCCTGCTCCGGGGCGGGTAGAAGGGGTGCACATAGTTACATGCGGCATAAAAATGATATCAGCTCCCAGCAGCCTGGTTGCTCTTACATTTTCTATGATGTTGTTATCATAACAGATAAGGATACCGCATTTCCAGCCATACAGGTCAAATATGCAGTAGCTGTCGCCAGGGGTAAGATGCGGGTTGATAAAAGGATGCAGTTTCCTGTATTTTGCGATCAACCCGTTTTTATCCACGCATACATATGCCTTGTATAATTTATCATCGGCATCTTTTTCAAAAAGCCCGGCCAGTATAACGATGTTGTTTTTAGCGGCAATTGTTATCAGCGTTTTCACAGAAAGTCCATCAGGTATGGGCTCTGCCAGTTCCAGCATTTCATTTCGCGACAACTTCCTGGCAAAAGAATAGCCGGTTACAGAACATTCATGAAAAGCGATCACCTGGTTGCCTTCTGCTGCAGCTTTTGCTGAAAGCCTGTCAATTACCGATAAGTTATAAGCTTTGTCGTTGCTTTTATTTTCGAATTGGGCGGTAGCCACTTTTAACTTTTCCATACCCCAAAACTAACGGACACGGGAATGCTAAAAATGTATATTTCCGACATCGGTTGTTAAATAGCTAAAAAATTACTGGCCAGCGGGTTGGCCTGTAAGTATTGAGAAGGAGTGAGGCCGGTATGTTTCCTGAATGTCCTGATAAGATGCGGTTGATCATAATACCCCGCGGCATGACTGGCAGCGGTAAGATTAGGCGCTTTTTTCAGTTGTTTGATAAACGATTGTATCCTGATGAGATCTGTATATTTTTTAGGGCCGACGCCGATATGCGTTGCAAAATATCGTTCCAGCTTCCTTTCATGCCAGCCGGTAAAGGTACATAATGCAGTTATGTTCACCTGTCCTTTTTCTATGGCGATATACTCAAGCGCCTTTTCCAGTTCGGCGGGTAAGGGTTTGTTGATAAGAGGCAGAATGAATGCCTCAAAGATCCTGATCTTTTCCCGGGGTTGGTTGGCGTTGCAAACCTGTTCCCATAGCCTGTCGGCCTTTGGTCCTGTGATTTCGCTGAGTGAAATACCTTGCTGCCCGATCTCCGCCGGCGGAAGATTAAAAAGGTGATATAACCCTAACGGTTGCAATACTGCTATCATCATTTCCGTAACCCCTGTGCAATACAGGTCCTGGAAAGTATCGAGCTGTCCGTATACCAGCGTACGCGGCAACAGGCCTGCTGAATTGGCCAGTTGTTCTGAGAAAACGATCCCGGTATTTCCGTCGGCAAAAAAGCGAAGCCTGTTCATTCCCCTTACTTCATTCGTTCTCAGGAACAAATAGTGTTTTATATATGCTTGCAATATGGGCGCCGGCGGTATTTGCATAACGGTATAAAGGTAAGCAACTGTTCCGTGATTTTTAGTTACCTTTATATCACGCAACCCCTAAATCGGTATCTATGAAAAGAAAAAAAGATACTAATTCCTGGTTAGGATATATCAACCATATAAGACAGCAAACTTATTCCAGAGAGCAATTACAAACAGAAGGATTAGAGCGTATACTACATTTTGCAGACGTCAGCAATTCGGTTTTTAGTCATAGCATTCCCTGGATCTATTTACTGGACTATACTACAGGCAAATATACTGTTGTATCAAAATCGATGCAGCTATTATTAGGCTATCAGTGCAGCGATTTTATAAAGGATGGGTTATCCTTAACCCTGGATAAATACCAGAAAGACCATCTGCGTTTGTTCAACGAAGAGATCTTTCCTGACAGGCTGTCTATACTCAGAAAGATCCCGCCGGCAGAACATCCCAACTATGTGTTCAGCTACAATTTCCGTTTCCAGACAAAAGGAGGACGATATATCAATCTCCTGCAACGCAATTGTTTTATTAAATCAGACAGTAAAGGAAACCCTTTGTTAAGCTTTGGCGTAATAACCAATGTAGAACATTTCAAAGCTGATAATCCCGTGATCCAGGTAGTGGAAAAGGTAGATAATACCCATTTCCTCGGTGCAGGAAACCAGGTGTCAAAAAAGGCTTACTATATTCATAAAGAGGATAGCCTTTTTACCAAACGCGAAAAGGAAATATTGCTGTATGTAGCAGAAGGGCTTACCAGCAAAGCGATCTCCCGTAAGCTTTACCTCAGCGAGCATACCGTCATCGCCCATCGCAGGAATATGATGGAAAAATGCGGCGCCGGCAATGCTACAGAACTGATCACCTATGCCGTTAAAAACCAGCTTATTTAATTATTTCGTCTGCAAACTCCTTTAAGTATTGGCTAAATATACCCGGTTGGTTCGACTGAACCAGGTGACCTGCTGCCGGTATTTTGAAGATCTTATCTCTCCATAATGGCAGGCGGACGTTATCGAGGTAGTTGATATCGCATATTTTCTCGTCTGCTCCAAAGATCACCAAGGCAGGTTTACCGGCCTTTTGCAGCAGGGCTATTTCATCGCTGTGCCTGCCGGATATGATACTATCCCAGAGCGCTGGTCTGAATGCTTTATCGGCCTGGTAGTATGCAGTTACAAAATCGTCCAGCTGCGAGCTGTTTTCGGCTAATCCCGCCAGGATGGCGTATGTTTTTACCTCGTCTACCGGCGCTGCTTCAACAAATCCTACATGCAGATCTATATCCGGCAGGGCTACTTCCTGCAAACCAATACTGCCTCCTACGATACACGGGCCTGCCAGCACAATACCAGCCGCCTCCTGGCCGAAAGCCAGCGATTCAGCAACAACATTAGTACCGATAGACACCCCGGCAATAATATACTGCGCACCTTTTTTGTTTAACTGGCTGGCGGCGGTATGAATAACTTCTCCCAATGCCGGCATAGTATAGGAAGGAAACGTAGATGACTGCCCGTGAGCCGGCAGGTCAAACGCCACCAGCCTGTAATCTTTCAATAAAGGACTGCTCATTTGTTCTTTCCATGCTGTGGAAGAAGTGCAATTGCCATGTACAAAAAAAATGGTGTGATCCGCTTCGCTGTTTTGCTCATAATAGGCAAGATGATGCTGGCCGATGGCGATTTGTTTTGATTTCATATTTATAGGTTATAGGCCTAAAATAATATAAAAATTTATGATAGTTTATTAAATGATCTTAACGCATCAATAAGGATGTGGATCTCTTCTTCCGTGTTATAATAATGTGGGGAAACCCTGGCTGCCCAGTCGATATTTTTTTCTTCAAAATCAATTACCGCGGAGCTTTTGGGAGTGATGGATATATTGATGCCTCTTTCATTTAAGTATTTTTTCAGCGTATCGCCGCTTGCCTGAACAGGGAGAGTGAAGGTAATAATGGCGCTATGTATTTGTCCTTTGTCCTGCAGGGTCATGCCCGCTGCTGTCAGTTCTTTCCTCAGCAGGGCAACCAGTTCCTGGTTCCGTTGCCAGATATTGTTCAGGCCAATGTTGGTTGCATATTCTATTGCTGCAATACTACCCATGATAAGGGCATACGACTTTTCCCACAGCTCAAATCTTTTGGCATCCTTAAGCACCTCGTAAGTATCCCTGCTGGTCCAGAGCGCGGCGCCGAGATCAGGGTAGAGGGGCGTCAGCTTCCTTTCCAATGCCTTGTCTGATACATACAAAATTCCGCCGCCCCTTGGGCCGCGTAAAAATTTACGGCTGGTTCCACAAATAAAGTCGGCATGCGTACTTATTGCGTCTACATCCAGCTGGCCTATAGACTGGCAGGCATCCAACAGGTAAAAGATATCATGTTGTTTAACGAGCTGGCCGATCTCATCTACTGGTTGCACCAGTCCGGAACTGGTGGGTATATGGGTGACAGATAACAGCTTCGGCTGATACTTCCTGATTTTTTCTTCCAGGTCGTTCAGGTCTAATTCCCCGCTTGCGCTGTTATTGATTTCAATTAATCGTATGCCGGTTCTTTCCCGGAGAGAAAGAAGGGAGATAAAGTTGGAAGAATAATCGTTTTTGGTCAACAACACAACGTCATCTTTTTGCAAAGGGATCGATGATAATGCTTTTATGTAACTATCCGTTGCATTGGTGGTAAAGGCGATGTTCCTGGGTTGGCAGTGCAGCAGCCTGGCGCCTGCATCATAGAACTGATTGATCCTTTCCTGGTATTTGGCGGCAGTTTCGTAGCCTCCGTAGCCGGCTTCCGTTTCAAGGTAGTCCTGTACGGCTTTCAGTACCTGTTGCGGCATGAGAGAAGCGCCTGCATTATTGAAGTGGACAACATTTTTACAACCTGGCGTGTCATTTCTTAGGGCCTGGATATCCATACTATCTTTTCTACGAAGGTATACATTTCAGAAAAATGGGCCAGCTAATTTAAAAATGTCGTGAACGCCCACTGTTTCTGTCTCATTCCCCCAATCACAGAACGTTGAAATCTTCTAATTTTATCTAAAAAAGTACAGCATATGGAAAGAAAAGCCCCGAATGTAGATGCGTATATAGCAGGGTTTCCAACAGCTGTTCAACAGCTGTTAAATGAGATGCGCAAAATTATCCGCAAGGCTGCGCCTAAGGCTGAAGAAAAAATTAGTTACGGCATACCAGCCTACAGGCAAAATGGAAACCTGGTATATTTTGCTGCGTTCAAGAACCATATTGGTTTTTATCCGACACCCAGCGGCATAGAAAAATTTAAAAAGGAATTATCCAGCTATAAGCAGTCGAAAGGGACTGTACAGTTCCCGCTGGACCAGCCTTTGCCTGCTGATCTGATCAGCAGGATCGTAAAATTCAGGATAGCAGAAGATGCGGAAAGAGCCAAGCCCGCTCCTGCTGGTTTTCTCTCTTCGCTTTCACAACCCGCCCAACGGGCATTAATGGGTAAAGGCATAAAAACAGTGAAGCAGCTGGCCAGGTACAGCGAGGCAGATATTCTGGCGTTGCATGGCGTTGGCCCCAGTTCTATACCAAGGTTAAGAGAGGCTTTGGCCGCAGAAGGGCTACAGTTTAAAAATTAACCGGTTCTTCATTTTCGTCGTCCTCTTCCTGTATATCTGCGGTGTTGCGGAAAGCAGATCTGCGTTCGCCTATCTGCTGCCGCCACATCGCATAGTAAAGACCTTTATTGGCCAGCAGTTCTTCGTGGGTGCCCACTTCCGTAATGTGACCTTTTTCAAGTACGACGATCCTGTCGGCATGCAGGATGGTCGACAGCCGATGGGCGATCAATACGGTTATCTGTTCCCGCCTGGCGGAGATGTTCCTGACAGTATCTGTAATCGCTTCTTCGGTGAGCGAGTCCAGTGCGCTGGTAGCTTCGTCAAAGATCAACAGCCGGGGTTTGCGTACCAATGCCCTGGCAATGGATATACGCTGTTTTTCACCTCCCGAGAGCTTTACTCCGCCTTCTCCCAGGCGGGTATAGATGCCTTTGTCTGACCTGGCTAACAGCGCATTGCAGGAGGCTTTTTCCAGGGCGTCGAGCACCTCTTCGTCCGTAGCGTCGGGTTTTACGAAAAGCAGGTTGTCTTTGATGGTGCCGGCAAACAATTGAGTGTCCTGCGTTACAAAGCCGATCTGCCTGCGCAGGGCGTTGTACCTGATCTCCGAAGAGGGGATGTCATTAAAATATATTTCCCCTCCGTTTGTTTTATACAGGCCGACCAGGAGTTTCACCAGTGTAGATTTTCCTGAACCGGAGGGGCCTACGAATGCAATGGTATCGCCGGTTTCCACGGTAAAGCTGATGCCGTCGATGGCGTTGGAGGTAGCGGTTTTATGCCTGAAAATTACGTTGTCGAACCTTATCTGTTGCAAAGGTCCGATTTCTATAGGGTGTTCAGGACGTACTTCTATAGGGCGTTTCATCAGCCTGTCGAACAGGTGCAGGGAGGCTTCGGCTTCCCGGTACTGGATGATAATATTTCCCAGGTCCTGCATGGGTACGAATATAGTGGCGGTGATGAACTGCATGGAGATCAGCTCCCCTGTTGTCAGGATGTTCCTGAATATAAGCCAGAGGAGGATAAAGAGGATGGATTGTTTCAGGATGTTCAGGGTAGTGCCCTGCAGGAACGAAAGCGTTCTTACCTGTTTTGTTTTCTTCATCTCCAGGTCAAATATTTCCCTGGTAAACGTCTTTAGCCGCCTGATCTCGGGGAAGGTCAGCCCAAGGCTTTTCACCAGCTCAATATTCCTCAGCGATTCAGTAATGGCGCCCGAAAGTTGCAGGGTTTCCCGGTTAATGGCCCTTTGCACAGTTTTCATCCGTTTGCTGAGCAAACCTGTAAGTCCGCCCAGGAATACGATGCCAATTACGAATACGGGTATAAGCGTCCAGTTTTTGGTAATGGCATACCAGATAAGGAAAGCCATTCCAACCAGGGAGGTAAAGAGGATATTGATAAAGGCGGTGATGAACCGCTCTGTATCTGTTCTTACTTTCTGCAGTACTGCCAGGGTTTCGCCGCTTCGCTGTTCTTCGTATTCTTCGAAGGAGAGCCGGAGGGTTTGTTTCAGCCCGTCGTTAAATACCTGCATACCGAACTGCTGAACTACCAGCCGGATCATGTAGTCCTGGAACGATTTTGCCAGCCGGGCCAGTAAGGCTACGGCAATGGCTATCCCAAGCCAGAAAAGGACGCCCTTCACCAGTTCGGCCTGCGGCCTGTGATTGGGGTTGCTGGCGTAATTATCTACTATTTTCCCGAAAATGATAGGATCAACCATACTTAACACCTGGCTGGCGCCGGCAAGCAAAAGGGCTGATACAACCAGCCATTTATGTGGCTTCAGATAGTTCCATAGAATTTTCATGCTGAATAGTATTGATAGGATACTAATTTCGTTAAAGTTATTAAGCGTTACAAGATATAACAGGTGAACGGGGCATTTTGATATAAGATTTATTTAAAACAGCGGGAATTGCTGCTTCCGTATCTGTTTTTTATTTTTACAGGATGAACAGGCTTCTTGATCAGCTCAGAAATATTCACCAGTTAAGCGCGGAGATGCAGCAACGCCTGCTGGATCGTGTCACCAAAGTGGTACTGCCAAAAAATGAGTTCCTTATTACAGAAGGGCGGGTATGCCGGCACCTGTATTTTATTGAGCAGGGCTCTGTACGCGGGTTTTATAATCTTGAAGGCAAGGAGATCACCCATTGGTTCGGGTTCGAGAACGATTTTGTAACCTCTTTTCATAGCTTTATTACCCAGGAACCGGCTGTAGAGAACATCCAGTTAATGGAAGGATGCGTATTATGGTCTATTTCCAAAGAGGCGCTGGAAGAATTGCTGAATGAATACCACGAGGCGGAACGGCTGATAAGGATTGCTTATGAAAAATATTATATCCGCCTGGAAGAGCGTTTTGTGAATGCCCAATTCAGGACGGCTTCCGAACTATACGAAAATCTTTTGCAACGCTCTCCCCATATAATTGAACGGGTTCCTTTAGGCTATATTGCTTCATACCTGGGCATTTCCCAGGAAACGCTTAGCCGTGTCCGTAGCCGGCTTTAACAATTATTATATAGATTTTTGATTAATGTCAAAAATAATATAGCGGAAGAATGATAGTTTTGTGTCCATAAAATTGCCTTTATGGAACAGAAAACAACGCAACAACCTTCCGCCGCTTTTATTGCTGCCTCCTGGATAGCGCTTCTAGCGGGTATTGTAGCTTTTAATGTTGGATTGTATAATGCAGAAATGCAACTGAATGAAAAAGGATATTACTTCACTGTATTGATGTTCGGCCTGTTTTCAGCTATCTCCCTTCAAAAATCGGTTCGCGACCAGCTCGAGGGAATTCCTGTTACCGGTATTTATTACGGGTTGGCCTGGTTTTCCACCTTACTTGCCATCCTATTGCTGGTAGTAGGGTTATGGAATGCAGAACTGACAAAAAGTGAGAAAGGTTTTTATGCTATGTCATTCCTGCTTAGCCTTTTTTCTGCCATTGCGGTGCAAAAAAATACCCGCGATACAAAAGGAAAACAAACAATAAAAGATAGAGAGAGTGAGTCCGGCCATTGATGTTCATTGCTGATAACCCCATTAAAGCGCTCCGTCAGGGGCCTTTTTTATTTATAACCCTACCGCATGTACGGAAAAAACATCGCCTCAAATACCTTCGTATAATGGTTGATCGCTTTCTTTCCTTCCAACTGCAAGGTCAGCTCATTGTTTGAAAGCCAGAAATCCGCCACAATAAATATCTGGGTAACAAGGGCTGTCCACACCGTATCGGGAATATCGTCCCTGAATGTACCGTTGCTGACCAGCAGCCTGAACACTCCTTTAAACTCCCTCTTTCTTTTCCGCATAAGCTGCTGATAGGCTGCCTTAATGGACGGTATCCGGGCCCCGATATCCACAAAGCCGAGGAAGATGAACCTGTACTTGTAAACCAGTTCGAACGACTCATATGCAAAGGCGCTGAGCGATTCCAGGTTTTCGATGTTCGCCTGCTGTATCCGGGAAATAATACCGTCAAACTCACCCGATAACCGGTCGTATAAGGCTTGTATAATATCGTCTGTATGTTTGAAATGGTAGTGCAGATTGCCGGCACTGATGTTAATACTGGCGGCAATATGACGGGTAGTAATGTTGTTTACCCCGTTGCTGTTATATAAAGCTAATGCTGCTTCCAGGATCTTATCTTTCGTTTGCATGATCTAAATTAGAACAATTGTTCTAATTTAGAAAATATTAGTACATTTGTTCTAAATTTTGAAAGATGGAAGAGCAACAGACCCGGCAGGGAGAAGACAGTAAACCTTTACTGAAAAGGCTCAGAGAAGCGGTGTTCCCGGTAAAGCCCGACGATAAGCCGATTGTAAAAGTGAGCAAGAACATAGGATTTGCCATGTTTTTAATACTATTTTCATGCGTATCGCTGGTATTGGCGGCAGCTATTTCCTTCGCTTTATAAAAGGAACGGTCGACCCGCTCTTTACTACCTATATTGTACTTTACCTGCTGGTAAGGGGCTTTAGAAGTTTATCCCTGCCCCTTCCCTGGGTGAATAACTGGCTGACGGATTTCCTGTTTATACCAGTGGCAGCGCATTTATCCCTGTCTTTTACCCGCTATATTGTATTAAGAAATACCGGTTATACTTATCCCTTGTATTATTTATTGCTGATGGCGCTGTATACAGCGCTGGTGTTTGAGTTGATCGTTCCCTGTTATGTATCATCATCCGTTGCCGATTGGGGAGACGTGGCGGCCTATTTTGCCGGAGCTCTTTTTTATTACCAGGTTCACCAACGGAAAACCCATTAAGACCGGTCTTCACTTATTAACAAATTATCCAGCCTCCTGGTAACCAGTTTACAATTAGTTGCAATAAAATACATAGATTAGAGTTAAATATATCTATATTATTTAACTATGAAACCTCTGATCGTTTTATTAAGCATTACATTATTGGCTATTGTTGTTTACCTGGTATTGGGAAAAGATCCTGATTACATGCACGCCGGCCGGATCGGGATGGGATCTATGCTGTTATTTACCGCCCTTGGTCATTTTTTATATAAAAAAGGAATGACGCAGATGATGCCGGCAGCCATACCCTATAAGGAGTTTTGGGTAGTGGCAACAGGTATTATCGAAATACTTGCAGCAATAGCATTATTCTTCTCGCTTGCTACCACGCTTACCGGCTGGTTGCTCATACTATTCTTTATCTGCCTTCTACCCGCTAATATCAACGCTGCAATCAACAGGATAGATTATCAAAGACCGGAAGGTATAGGACCCGGGGTATCCTACCTCTGGTTTAGAATTCCGTTACAGGTACTGTTTATTGTATGGGTTTACTGGACTTGCATATGGGCATAAGACCGTATCTCCATCCGTTGAAAAATAATGGCAATAATCACCTGGTGACTATTGCCATTATTGATATAATGATCTGCGCTGTTAGTGCAAAACGCGCTATTGCTTAATGATCTTAAATGATTTTGTCCAGTTGGCGCCGGTAACCTTTACTATACGGTAACCTTTACTATATAGGTATTCGGCTTGAGTGACCCGCCAAATTCCAACCGGTTTTTAACAGTTACGGGTTTTATTGTTTCCACCACCCGGCCTGTTATATCAACAACCTGGATAAGGAGGATCTTTTCGTTATCATTAACCACGAGGTTAAAAATTGATGAAGAAGGGTTGGGATATAACTCAACCGATGCGGTGGTCTTATCAGCGTCTACATATGTCAGGGAGGCTGCCGTCGCCGCAACCCGTGCGTTGGTTACAGTAGCAGTAGACCATTGCTGGTTATAGCTGGAGCTGGTAGCCCATTGACCCAGGTCGGCCCCGTTGCCCGACTGTCCAAGGCCATCAAGATACAAGCCGGTTGCCCGGTTCTTAAACCTTACATAACCTCCCGTACTCTCCATGCTCCATTGTTGGTTGTTGCTGCTGCTGTTGGCCCATTGCCCGGCAATTGAGCCATTAGCCGTTCTGCCCATTCCATCTAAATACAACCCCGTGGCCCGGTTCTTAAGTTTCACATAACTGCCCGCTGTTTCCAATGTCCATTGCTGGTTGTAGCTTCCGCTATTGCCCCATTGCGAACAATTGGACCCATTGGCCGTTCTGCCAATGCCATCTATCAACAGCCCGGTAGCCCGGTTGGTCAGGGTAATATACCCGCCGCTTCCGCCTGCTCCCTGCATGATGGCGTTTATCACTCCCTGGTCGCTTACTGCCGCGTTATTGCGGTTAAATATGCCAAAGTCGGAAGCGCCGTTGTCCCAATAGATTGGAATCATCCCTTTGTTTCTCGCAGAACTGGTAACATACCTGTTAAAATATTCCCGTGACGCCAGGTGAAGGGAAAGATCTGCCGGGTTTGTTCTTTTAATAGCGCCATATTCCCCGATGATCACCGGGATGCCGTTATCCACGAATTTGGTTTTCATCAGCCCCAATGCCCTTTCCACTTCGCTTTCTTCTCCCCAGGTGCTGTTCCTGTCGATTTGGGTAGTAGAGTGATAGCCGTTCCCCCAATAATAAAACATATTACCCCATGAGGCATCCGATGTTAAGCCGCAGAACTGCCAGGGCGCATAGTAGTGTACTTCTACCATCAAACGGTTGGAGATCTGGTCGGTTGGCAGGGTGTTCATCAGGGTATAGGTCTGGTCTGTATTTGTTGAAGGGCCCTGGATGATAAGACTCCGGGAACTATTGTTTCCGCCCGTTGCCCTAACCGCGTTTACGAAAGTCTGGTGATAAGATAAAAGAACCGCCATACCCGTTGCATCGCTAACCGCCGGCTCATTCGCACTCGCAAAAAGCAACCGTTCATTATAATTCTTAAAATAATTGGCGATCTGCGTCCAGTAATTCTGCTGTTTCGCATTTACAGCGTTCTGGGCGCCGGGCGTACAGTTATTCTCCAACCAGCCCCCATCCCAGTGAATGTTGATGATCGCATACATATTATTGTTTATGCAATAGTCGACCACCGTTTTCACACGCGCTAACCAGTTGGCGTCAATTACTCCGTTGGTGGTATGACAATCCCAGGCGCATGGTATCCTTACCGTATTGAACCCCGCCGCTTTTACAGAATTGATCAATGCCTGGGTAGCATTGGGGTTACCCCAGGCGTTTTCCCCGCAAATAGCTTCCAGGGTATTCCCCAGGTTCCAGCCAACCTTCATCTGGCTGGCCACTTGCTGGGCGGTAGGCAGCTGCCCCCTGGCAGTAACCGAAAGGAGTACTATGACTCCCGCAAGCCACAGTTTACACCTGTGTATTAACAGTGCAGATAAGAATAGAAAATGTTTCATTTGCTTACGTTTTAGAGAAGTGGAGTGTGTTGTTTATTTCATTCGTGGACGTGATGGCTCGTTTTTTATAACCACAGCAACAGCCGACACATCATCGGGAACAGGAGAGCAGACGGATGCCCATAAGATATAACCGCTGGCATTATTGAACCAATTGATAAGCAACAGACATTTATTATTTAGACAAACCCGGTTATCTCTGGCCTTGGGGTCATTATATCTTATTTTAAGTGTTGATTTTACACTTAATTATAAGGGTATCTTTTAGACAGGCGTTACAAGACATAACGGTTCGGAAAACCGGTGTGAGTAAAAGTGTTTTCATAACGAGGCAATTTGAATACGCGGAATAATACTTACTAAAGTTACTTAGCCCCGTTCGCAACAAAGGGTATAGAATATATCTGATTGGGGTATAAAATGTTTCCATCCACTGCGAAAAACAGCAACAAGCGCTAAGAACGGGAGCCCGGAATGGGCCGCCAACAAGCGTTGCCAGCGAGGTTCAGCGATTTGTAACATTGAAACCCCTTTGTTGAATCATTCGAGCCCCAGGCTTCTGACAGCATAGCAATAGTTTTACAGTCCTCTAATCCACGAGTATGAAATTACGATTGCTATTTTTTTGCGTGCTGACTTTTTTGTTCAAGAATGACTTATTGGCTGAGCCTCCTGCTTATGTTAAACTGCCTGACGGAGTACTGGTATATACCGACTCCCTGTTCACTGGTTCACCCAACACCGTTAAACTGGAAGTAATAGCAGATAATATTATAAGAGTGATTGCAGCCCCGGGTAAAATATTAACGCCTGGAAACAGCCTCGTCACCATTTACCAGAAAAAGCCGGGCCTCACCTGGGATGTCGTTCCTTCCAAAGATCGCCTGACCCTCAAAACCGGCAAGTTGATCGCTACCGTAAACCATCAAACCGGCGCTGTTACCTTTACAGACCTTTCCGGGAAAAAAATACTGGCCGAGAAACAGGTATTGGGCAGAAGTTTTCAACCCGCCGTATTCGATGGACAGCGATATTATACAATAACACAGACCTTCGAGTCGACCGATGGGGATGCCTGGTATGGCCTGGGCCAACACCAGGACGGCGTTATGAACTACCGCGGCCAGCAGGTTACCTTCTTCCAGAATAACACGGAAGTAGCCATTCCTTTCCTCATCTCCAATAAAAACTATGGTATCCTCTGGGATAACTACTCCCTCACCAGGGCCGGCGATGTAAGGCCGCTTCACCCGCTTTCTTCATTACAGCTTTTTTCAAAGAAAGATGAAGCCGGATGGCTTACCGCCACATATACCAACGATATCCGTAAGCCAGGGGAAATCGCTGTTCAGAGAGCGGAGACTAATATAAATATGGAGTTCCTGGGCGACTCAAAGATCCAGTTACCCGAAGAGTTTACGCCGGCCTCCGGCAAAGTGACCTGGGAGGGTAGCCTGTCCAGTCACCTGTCGGGCCTCCACCAGTTCCGGTTCACCTACGGCGGATCGCTGAAGGTATGGTTGAACGGCCAATTGGTGCTCGACCGCTGGAGAAAAGCCTGGAACCCTGCCTCTGCATTGGTATCCTACGACTTTGAAAAAGGTAAGAAAGTACCGGTAAAAATTGAATGGATCCCTGAAGCGGGCGAATCCTACATTTCCCTGAAATGGCAGGAGCCTTTGAGCCCTGAACAGCAAAATAGTTTCAGTTTCTCTTCCGAAGCGGGCAAACAGGTCGACTATTATTTCGTGTATGGCAACAACATGGATGAAGTGATCTCCGGCTACCGGGCGCTGACCGGCAAAGCGCCAATAGTGCCTAAATGGGCCCTGGGCTTCTGGCAAAGCCGGGAGAGGTACAAAACACAGGACGAGATCCTCTCTACTGTGAAAGAATTCCGTAAAAGACAGATACCTATTGATAATATCGTGCTCGACTGGAGTTACTGGAGAGAAGCGGAATGGGGCAGCCAGGAATTTGACGAAAAACGTTTCCCATCTCCCGACAGTATGATCGCCGCGTTGCATAACACTTACAACACGAAGATCATGATATCCGTATGGCCGAAGTTCTACGACGGCATACCTGCCTATAATGAATTTGAGAAAAACGGCTGGCTCTATAAAAGAAATATTGCCGACAGGCAAAAAGACTGGATAGGGCAGGGATATGTTTCCACTTTTTATGACGCTTTCAATAAAGCCGCCCGCAAAGGCTTCTGGAACCTCATCAATAATAAGATCTACAGCAAAGGAATTGACGCGTGGTGGATGGATGCCAGCGAGCCAGACATCCTTTCCAACGTAAGTCCTGCCAGGAGAAAACTGCAAATGACGCCTACTGCTTTGGGTAGCGCGGCAGAATACCTGAATGCCTATCCGCTGCAAAATGCCAAAGGCATTTACGAAGGACAGCGCTCTACAGATCCTGATAAAAGGGTTTTCCTGTTGACGCGTTCCGGTTTTGCCGGCTCCCAACGTTATGCGGCAGCAATATGGAGCGGCGATATTGGTTCTACCTGGGCAGATATGAAAGCGCAGATAACAGCCGGGGTGAATTTCTCTATGTCCGGGCTCCCATACTGGACCATGGATATCGGCGGCTTTGTAGTACCACGGAAATTCGAAACTCCGGATGCAGAGAGCCTGGAAGAATGGAGAGAATTAATGACCCGCTGGTCGCAGTTCGGGGCGTTTGTTCCTTTATTCCGCTCGCACGGTCAATTCCCGTACCGCGAGGTATTTAATACTGCGCCGGAAGAGCATCCGGCTTACAAGAGCTTCCTCTATTACGATAAACTGCGTTATCGCCTGCTTCCTTACATCTATTCGCTGGCCGGATGGGCTTACCATAACGACTATACGATAATGCGCGGGCTGGCTATGGACTTTCCAAAAGATACTGCGGTACTGAACATTGCAGACCAGTATATGTTTGGCCCGGCCCTCCTGGTTAACCCGGTGTATGAATACAAACAAACCCAACGTGGCTTGTACCTGCCTGAAAGCGCAGGATGGTATGACCTGTATTCAGGCAAGTGGTATGCCGGCGGCCAGAAGATCGCCGCAGCAGCTCCTTATGAAAGAATGCCCTTGTTTGTAAAAGCCGGTTCTATACTGCCGTTCGGACCAGAATTGCAGTACACCACAGAAAAACGTCCGGATACCATAACCCTGAATATTTATACAGGCGCGGATGCTTCCTTTAACCTGTATGAAGATGAAGGCGCCAACTACAATTACGAGAAAGGCGCGTTCTCCGTTATCCCTGTAAAATATAATGAAGCAACGGCAACAGTTACGATAGGCGAACGAAAAGGTTCATTCAACGGCATGTTGCAAAAAAGAACTTTCCGGATCAATATCATAACACCCGGCAAAAACCGGCAACTCGATTTTGATGCAGCATGCGACAGAGAAGTGGTTTATGAAGGAAAACAATTAACAATAAAAAAGTAGCCAATTTAAATTCACGCGTATGAAATCAGCCAGCATTATTCGCTTGCGACTCTTACTGCTATGGGGTACTGTTTGGGTCTTTGCCCTTAGCCAAACCGCCCTTGCCCAAACAGGTAAGGTGAATGGTACAATTACCAGTCAACTTACTTCCGCGCCGGTTCCGGCAGCTTCGGTTACTGTGAAAGGCACTCACGTGTCTACCATTGCAAACGATGCAGGGAAGTTCTCCATCACCGCTGCTATTGGCGATATACTCCAGATCACTTCAGTTGGGTTCGTCTCCCGCGAGATAAAAATAACTTCCAACGAGATGAAAATCGAATTACAGGAAGCAGAAAGCCAGTTGGAAAATGTGGTAGTGATCGGGTATGGCGTACAGAAAAAGAAACTCGTTACCGGGGCCAATGTACAGGTTAAAGGCGCCGATCTCGAAAAACAGAATACCACTACTGCACTGCAGGCCCTGCAAGGTCAGGCGCCCGGCGTTCAGATCACTTCTTACTCAGGCCAGCCAGGAGCTGGAATGAACGTAGTGATCCGCGGTAAAGGTACCGTAGGCAACTTCTCTCCGCTGTATATTGTAGACGGTGTTCAGACCAGCGATATTTCTTACCTGAACCCTGCCGACATCGCATCCATGGACATCCTGAAAGATGCTGCTTCCGCCGCTATCTATGGTTCACAGGCCGCAAACGGCGTTATCCTCGTTACTACAAGAACAGGAAAGGTGAACCAGAAACCGCAGGTAACCCTGGACGCTTACTACGGTTTACAGCAGGTTCCCCGCAAAACCAGGCTGCTGAACGCAAAAGAATATGCTACCATTATAAATGAAGCCGCGGTAAATTCAGGCAAAGCGCCATACTTCAGCGATGACGTAGTGAATAACCTGCCTGTAAATACCAACTGGCTCGACCAGATGTTCAAAAGCAACGTTCCTACCCAGAACTACGTACTCGGAGTACAGGGAGGTAACGCAGGTTCCATTTACTCTTTATCCCTCGGCTATACCAGCCAGGGAGGTATCGTAGGCGGTTCCGGCATTTCTTACTTCGACCGCTATACTTTCAGGATCAACTCAGAACACAACTTATACCAGAACATTGTTAAGATAGGCGAACACCTTACTTTCAACTATCAAAACAACCATGGGATCCTCGTAGATGGCCAATATAACAACACTTTACGCAGTGCTTTCACTGTCAGCCCATTCCTGCCGATGTATGATGCAGACGGCAACTATTACCCAAGCGACAGGAAAGGCTGGTATCCCGGGAAGCCTGATCAGTCCTGGAACAATGGTGAGGCCAACCCTTATGCCGTAATGGATTATACTACCCGCAACCGCAATAGCAACCAGGGTTTATTTGGTGACGTGTATCTGCAGGTAGAGCCAATTAAAGGATTGAAATTCCGCTCCAGCTTAGGCCTGAATTATTACGCTAATCAAAGCCATGGCTATACCCCGGTATACCATCTTTCTATCTATTCATTCAACGATACAGCCAAAGTATCGCAGTCAATGGGTAGCGGCAGAACTATCCAGTTCGATAACTTGCTCAGCTACGATTTCAACGTGCATACAGACCATCACTTCAGTGCAATGGTTGGTAGCTCTTCATTGAAAACGCAGACTGTTGCCATGAACGGCAGCAACTTTGATCTGCGGGTAGCCGATATGCGGCACGCTTATTTGTCTGTTGCCCAGAACGTAAACAGGGGCGCGCCTTATATGAGCGTTGGCGGAGGGCCTACCGAAAGCGCCCTGATGTCGGTGTTCGGGCGTCTCCAATACGATTTCCGCGAAAAATACTTATTGAACCTTACTTTCCGCGCCGATGGTTCTTCCAGGTTTGCACCGGGTAACCGCTGGGGTTATTTCCCATCCGTATCTGCCGGTTGGGTAACTACAATGGAAGATTTTATGCAGGGTGTTGACTGGCTGAATTTCCTGAAGATCCGCGGAAGCTGGGGACAGGTAGGTAACCAGAATGTGACCGCTTACCAGTTCTTATCTCCGATTACTTTCAGCAATACCTATTATATATTCGGACCGGTTGAAGGGGTAAATACCCAGGGCGCTTACCCAAGCCGTATTGCTAACCCGAATGTAAAATGGGAAACTTCAGAGCAGACAAATATCGGTTTCGACGCTACCTTGTTCGACCGGTTGAATGTAACCTTCGATTATTATGTCAAGAAAACAAAAGACTGGTTGATCACTGTACCGATCCTGGCAACAGCCGGAGCTGATGCGCCGCTCATCAACGGGGGAGACGTGAAAAATTCAGGTGTGGAGCTGGCGCTGAACTACAGCAACAGCATTGGTAAAGACTTCAGCTATTCCATTGGCGTGAACGGGGCTTATAACAAGAACAGGATAGGAAATATACCAACCAATGACCATGTGCTTCATGGTAATACCAATGTATTGTATGCCAACGCCGGTGAATTTTACCGCGCAGCTAACGGGGAACCGGTTGGTTATTTCTGGGGATATAAGACAGCAGGCATTTTCCAGAGCACAGACGAAGTACTGGCTTATAAAGGTCCGGATGGCAAACCTATCCAACCTGATGCAAAACCGGGAGATGTCCGGTATGTTGATTTAGATGGAAACGGAGTTATTGACGCTAACGATAAAACAAAGATCGGTGATCCGAACCCTCATTTCACCTACGGTTTTAACATTACACTGGGCTATAAAGGATTCGATTTCCTTGTTCAGGCATCCGGCGTAACAGGCAACCAGATCATACAATCATACAGAAGTCCGGGCGGTTTCGGCAACTATACTGCAGAGATCCTGGATCGCTGGCATGGACCCGGAACTTCCAACAGGATACCGAGAGTAACAGAAGATGGCGTTAACTGGTCTCAGATCTCCGACCTCTATGTTTATGACGGCAAATACCTGCGTATCAATAACATTACGTTGGGATACGATTTCTCCCGCCTGGCTAAGAAAAGTTACCTGGGTAAGGTGAGGGTATATGCGTCAGTACAAAATGCTTTCATCATTACCAAGTATAAAGGTATGGACCCTGAAGTTGGGTATAACGAAGGCTTTTCATCCGGCGTAGACCTGGGTTATTATCCACGTCCGAGAACTTATATGGTTGGCGCAAACATTCGTTTCTAATTTAAAATGATCTGACGATGAAAAACTTGAAAATTTATATACTGGTTGCAGCATTGTTGTCATTAGGCGCCTGTAAAAAGAGCTTCCTGGACACAGAAGATGTGACCTCGGCTACTGAACAGAATTTCTATAAAACACCTGACGATGGCTGGAAAGCGCTGGTAGGAATATACGATGGTTTGCAGCGGGTTTGGTCTGGCGGCGTAGCTCTTCCCGTTGCTTCAGCGATCATGTCTGACGAAGCATTCGGAGGTACCGGCAATGCCGATGGATTCGGTTACCAGATGATGGACGAATTTGATAAACTCCGTTCGCCTTCCGACCAGGATATGTTTGGCGACACATGGGGTCTTTATTATAAAGCAATTTACCGTGTTAATATGTTGCTCTCGCATATCGATGGTATCGACTGGAAAGGTAATACCACGTTGCGCAATACTTACGAGGCAGAAGCAAGGTATATACGCGCATTTTGCTATTTCGATATGGTTCGGTTATTCGGTAATATTCCGCTTATCACTAAACCAACTACCGACAATGTACCGCAGGAAAGCGCTGATAATGTTTATAAACTGATTGCTACCGACCTGAAGTTTGCCGCATCTAATCTGCCTGCAACCAGCTATGGCAGCCAGGACCCCTCAACCAGGGGACGAGTGACCAAATGGGCCGCCGAATCGCTGATTGGCCGTGTGTTCCTCTTCTACACCGGTTACTATGGAAAAGGAGACCTGGTTGGAGAAGTAACAAAAGCCGAGGCGCTTGCTTACGTGCAGGATGTTATTAACAACGGAGGTTTTGGCCTTGTAGATAAATTCGCCAATTTATGGCCTGCCGCTTCCCTGAACAACTACGTAGGAGAAGACAATAAAGAAACGGTATTTGCCATCAAGTATACATATACCAGCAACTGGAATGGAAACGTAGATGGTAACACCTGGATGGTGATGTTTGGTATCCGTATCCAGAGCATTTATCCTTACGGCATGGGCTGGGGAGGCGCAACCGTGAATCCAAGACTCTGGAATGCTTTCTCGCCCGGCGATAGCCGCAGAAGCGCTTCTATCATTTCAATAAAAGATGAAAAGCTGGACTTCCAGAATATAAAAGACCAGCGCGAATACACCGGTTACTGCATTAAGAAATACACGCCGATGGCAGATGAAGCAGGAAGAAGCCTGGCAGAGAAAATGGGCGGCGCAAGCTTTATGATCAGCCAGTACCAGGATTATGTATCTATCCGGTATGCTGATGTATTGTTGATGGCGGCCGAATTAGGCGCTCCGGATGCGCAGAAATATTTCGACGATGTTCGTAAAAGAGCGTTGGGCGACAGCTTTGTTCAAATTCCTGTGAACCAGGCAAATATTATGAACGAGAGAAGACTGGAGTTTGCAGGAGAAGGTATCCGTTACTGGGATCTGCTTCGCCAGGGCATCAACGTTGCCGCTAACGCCATTGCCGAATCTGCTACCGTTCAGAATGGGGGCGTTAATACTACTAAAACTATTCTCGCATCGAAGGTGATTGAAACAAAAGGATTTGCTCAGATCCCTTACTCACAGATCACTTTGTCAAATAACGTGTTAAAACAAAACCAGGGATGGTGATCTATTGATCATTCTTGTTAATAATAGTGCCAGGAAGGCCGGGGATGTGGAGATGAGGCTTAAAGATGAATGCAATGATTGGGGGGCCCGGTTTTCCTGGTTTTTTAATTGGTGATTCTCCCGGCTAACGGGATCACCTCTTAATGAAAAATGAAAATTGAGGAAATGAGATAAATTGTAAGGCGGGTGTTGCCGGGGTGTGCAGGTTTATTGGGTAGCATACCGTTGGTTTGATACCAAAAAAATAGTTCCTCATTTCCGTTTGGATATGGTCTTTCCTATACCAGTTTCGCAATAGGCGATTGCCGTGACCTGGAAATAAACGTCGCCGATCTGGCTTTTTACGATAAACCAAAAGGTCCTGGAATGTGGAAGCAGGAGACTTTGTTTTACACTTTGGAAATTCATCACGCAATATTTCAAAATCAGAAAAAGTTCTGGTTAAATAAAAAACCTGGTAGATACAATGCCCCCTTAGATTGTCGCTTTATCCCCCTTCCCATCAAAAAACTCAGGGCTAAATTTGGGAAACGATTTTATTCTATGAGAAAGTTGAAAATAAAGATGTCAATGTCGGTCGACGGGTTTGTGGCCGGCCCAAATGGGGAAAACGACTGGATCTTCAAAACGGGGGATGAAGAGTCCAAAGCCTGGGCAGTGGAGCAATCCTGGGATGCCGGGCTGACTATCATGGGTAGGAAATCGTTTGAGATGATGGCGCCTTATTGGGTTGTTTCTACCGATGCCTTTGCCGCACCAATGAACGAGATTCCTAAGGCGGTCTTTACCAGGAAGGGGTTCAAAGGATTTGATGCCGGGGCCGAACCCTCAGCCGCCGCAGCTTCCTGGGCAGATGCACGGATCTTTGACGGCGATCTTGCAGAGGCGATCAGGGAGCTCAAAGAAGAGGAAGGTAAACCCATTGTTGCGATCGGGGGCGCCGGATTTGTGAAAAGCCTGGTAGCCACAGGACTCGTGGATGAATTTCATTTGGTTGTTCATCCCGTGCTTTTAGGAGCTGGACAATCGATATTCAGCGGCCTTGCAACACCACTTTACCTGAAGTTAGTGGATGTTAAGATTTTCCCAGGGGGAACAATAGTGCATATCTACCGCAGGTAAAATATCCCCGTTTCTTTATGTTTTACCAGACCTGCAAAATATATTACTGGTTGTCATTGTTTCCGGTAATGATGCGCTACGCAGCCGGATTTGAAGTTGATGGTATTGACCAGCTCCAGGTTAACCATATCCTGGAGGCTGCCCGCTTGAAGTAATGGTCTTCCCTTTCCTACGAACACCGGGTGAATAACCAAATGAAATTCATCTATGATACCTGCTGCTAACAGCTCCGGTAGCAGGCTCACACTGTCTACAAAGATATTTTTACCTGGTAGCTGTTTCAATTCGAGCAATTCGGCCGCGGGATTGCTTCGAATGATCCGCGTATTATTCTCCGCATTTTCCAGGGTTCTTGAAATTACAACCTTATCAATTGCTGTAATTCTTTCTGCAAATCTATTCTCGTCTGGGGAGCCAGACTGGTCTCTTGCCATATCAGACCAAAACGGGAACATTAGCTGGTACATGACGCGACCGAAAAAAAGCAGGTCGGCATTCCTCATTAAGCCGGTGAAATAATCATGAAGTTCAGCGTCCGGGTTGGCGAAAGTGTGATCGCAATAGCCATCCAGGCTGATATTTATACCATAAGATACAGTTCTCATGTAAGTAGCTTTAGTTTGGTTGTTTAAGAGATAGGTCAAAAGTAAGGGATGGCAGTAATTAACGGAAGGGGGATCCAGGATAAAAAAAGGGCCTTTTAGGCCAAAGCATGCCACAGGTAGCCGGGATTGATCATCATAAAGTTATCCCCGGTACATGACGGTACAGGACGGCTGTACAATTATTTCTTGTTAATTTGGAAAAAGCATGCAGATACAGCGATTGAAGACCTCAGATTTTTCTTGTTGATACCAACGTACTGATATAACATTCCAGCTATTCAATATTACACATATTAAATTCCATCTTATGAAACTTTATGCGATTATTTTCATGGGCGCTGTTATGGTGTTTTGGGGGTGTGAGAAAGCGGCTTTGCAGAAGATATCAGCCGGCAAGACAATGACAACGCAGCAGGCTATTGTATTTGAAAGCACAGATATTCCTGTGGCGAGCGTATCGGCCTCCTCTGCTTTATGGCCGGCTGCCGCATTGAAAGACAGTAATGATGCTACTATTTGGAGCTCCAACACGCATAGCAGTGCAGGGGTAACGGAGTGGGTAGCTTACTGGTTTAATGGCTTCGATAGTGTGAATTATATAAAGATGCTTCCTCGTTATAACGGCGCTGCAGCCCTCGGGTTTCCCGTTAGTTTCAAGGTGTATACGTCTGACGGGAGCAACTGGGTGCTTGCGGCTACAGATACCGCTTTTCCTGCGCCGCAGCAGGGTTGGGTGATATTGCCGTTACCATCTGCCGTTTATACGAATGGTATCCAGGTTGTTGCCACTGCATTGGGGAAAGATAACGTTAACAACTATGTGTTCCAGTTGGCCGAGGTAGGCGCCGGTTATGACGCACGGTTCAATCAGTTCAGGTATATAGGGAATAACAGTGTTTATCAGCAAAATGAGATCAGGAATGTTGGTTCGGGTACTTTCAATCCTACAAAAATGAGCAACTGGAATTATGATGAGCGAAATCCTATTATTGCGGCGCAGCCGGGCGGCAACAGCAACGTATATGCGCCGAGTATACAGGCTAACGGCGGCGCATGGAATGTTTATTTTGGGGGTTGGGATGGAACAACAGATGGGCACGATCGTATATCTGTTACCGTTACCAACGATAACTTCCTTACATTCAACCCGCATGCCCTGATGATCGATAAGGGAGTGATGATACACATGAATAATGAAACAGTGATAAAAACCGCTGATGGTATCTGGCGTATGTTTTATACCAGTTACGGCGGCTCGCCAGCGATCAATAAACCTGGTTATGCAACTTCGACCAATGGAGTGAACTGGACGCCTTCTTCAGGCAATGCGTCTTACCTGCTTAATATGAGCGGGTACACCAACTGGAATAATGCGGATGTAAATGGTTCTAATGTGATTTATTACGAAAGCGGAACATATCATCTTTACTTCAACGACTTTAACTATCCCAGTACCGGCCATGCCTTTGCCGTTCATCATGCTACCAGTACCGATATGATAAACTTTACTTACACCGGCGATGTATTGAACGAAGGACTGGTAGCGCAGGATGTGAAGAAGTTTACCTACAGCGGTAATAACTATTACTTGATGGTGCTGCATATCAACGGCAACGAGTTGAGATATAGCGTAGGCACAGGTCCGGCAACTTTTCCTGCCAGCCAGCAGCTTACAACTAACCTTGGAGCGTCGGACCGGTACATCACATCTGCAGGTTTTGTGACCAAAGACAATCGCCTGTATGGAGTGCTGTATGGAGCAGGGCCTGTTTCTACGCTTGATCACAATGCGATCCATGCGAAATGGCTGCAGAAGAAGGTGCTCTTCATCAGCGACAGGACCGGAGCGCAATGGGGAGATATAGAACGAGCCTACGGCCCCGACCGGATTAAGTTATACATGAATACCAATATTGAAACAGGGCATTTTTATATTTATGATACAGATGGGTCTACCCTGTTGTATACCAGTCCAAGGGTTACTATGCGCTCAGGAGATATATGGGAATATCGTCCATAATTGGTATTTTGTATGATACTGTGTGGATATAATGATCAACGATAGCAGGTATAAATACCATAGAAGAGCTTTGGAAATAAAAAGCATTGGGATGGCATTAGTAAAACGCCACGGTTAATAAGTCAGGCAATTTATTTTTGAAAATGAAGCAAAAAATTATTCTCAGTTTTCTTCTGCAGATAGCGATTGTTTCTTCCTGTTTTGCGCAGGCCCCTAAAGAAGCGGCGACCGATTATCATCTGCCGGAGGCGATGCGTACTCAGTCGGGCAAAACAGTAAATTCAGTGGCCGAATGGGAGAAGGTGCGTCGCCCCGAAATACTGGCCTTGTTTGAGAAAAACGTTCAGGGTAAAACCCCGGTAAAAGCAATTCCGGTGAGATTTGTTTCAATGTCGGTCAATCCGCATGCTATAAATGGAACGGCTACACGTAAGCAGGTGCGGATATATTTCTCGTCCGATGAGCAACATTATATGGATCTGCTGCTTTACCTGCCTAACAACAGGAACAAGCCTGTACCGGTGTTCCTGGGGTTGAACTTCGGAGGTAATCAGGTAGTGCATCGCGATACAGGGATAATCATTTCAAAGCAGTGGGTACGATACACATCAGAACCTGCATACAAGGATCATTTGGGAACTGAAGCCTCCCGTGGTACCCAAAGCGACGACTGGCCTGTAGAAAAGATCCTTGCCGCGGGGTATGGCCTGGCAACCGCTTATTATGGCGACCTGCAGCCAGACAGTGCGAATAGCGTAAATGCAGGAATAGCCCCTTTGTTCTATAAAAAAGGACAAACAGAACCGGCTGCCGATGAATGGGGCGCTATAGGCGTATGGGCCTGGGGGTTAAGCCGGGCGCTCGACTACCTGGAAACAGATAAAGATATTGATGCAAAAAAGGTAGCAGTCGTAGGTCACTCCCGTTTAGGCAAAACGGCGCTATGGGCTGGGGCGCAAGACCGGCGGTTTGCTTTGGTTATTTCCAACAACTCGGGCGAAGGGGGGGCAGCAATTACAAGAAGGAAATACGGAGAAACGATTGCTTTGATGAATAAAGCCTTCCCTCATTGGTTTAGCGGGAATTTTAAAAAATTTAATGATAAGGAAGACGAATTGCCGGTTGATTTTCATGAGTTGATTGCATTGATCGCGCCACGGCCGGTTTACATTGCCAGCGCATCAAAAGATCAGTGGGCAGATCCTGTCGGAGAATATTTATCCGGATGGTATGCTACGCCTGTATATACTTTATACGGAGCTAAAGGGTTAGATACGCCGGTGCCCCCGGCTGTTGGTCAGCCGGTCGGAGAGGGGGCTATCGGGTATCATATCCGGGAAGGCGAGCATGCGATGACGCCGTATGACTGGGATCAATATATACGGTTTGCGAACCGGTTTTTGAGGTGAGTGGCTGCCACCGGATCATTTCTTGCCATTTGGCAAGCCCTGTAAGTGTTTAATTATTGTTCTTTGCAAGAAGATAAAAATGAAGCGATGAACAAAACAATTTTTATTACAGGAGCATCTTCCGGTTTAGGAAAGATTACCGCTAAACTATTTGCGGAAAAAGGATGGACGGTAATAGCAACAATGAGCAATCCCGATAGCGAATCGGAGCTTTCTCAACTGCCCAATATACATCTTTTGCAATTGGACGTTAGTGATCCAGGTCAAATTAATGATGTAGCTGCAAAGGCTGAACAGATCGGCGCCATTGATGTATTGTTTAACAATGCAGGATATGTTTTGGCCGGAGCGTTAGAAGCAACTTCTGATGAACAGATGGAACAACAGTTCAATACGAATGTTTTCGGGCCAATTCGTCTGACCAGGGCATTTCTGCCTTATTTCAGGGCGCGGAGAAAAGGCACGATCATCACTACAACATCCTTGGGAGCTTATATTCCGGATCCTTTTATGTCGTTGTATGCAGCTACCAAATCCGCATTAGAGACCTGGACCGAGGGAATGAGTTACGAGTTGGACAGGCTGGGAATTAAGATTAAAACAATCGTTCCCGGTTTTATGCAAACAAATTTCGTTGCTAATGCACAAATGACATTACACGACGCCTACCACAACGATTGGAACAAGGTGTTAGCTGCTTATGCCAATCCCGGTTCTGCAATGCAGGGTGATGATCCGGCAGATATTGCCCGGGTTATATATGAAGCCGCGACAGATGATAAGCAGCAATTGCATTATTTTGCGGGAGATGATGCGACAACGCGGCATAATGAGTTGCTTTTGGAAGGAATAAATTCAGTATTGAATAAAAGGAAGAAAGCTTTTTTAGGCAATTAATGTATGGAGGATCTTATCAGCTATTTATTGCAATTCGGTCATTTGAATCAACAGCAAATTGATTTGATCAAGGCTAAAGCTTCAGAAAGAAATTTGCCGAAGGGCAGCTATTTTTCTGAAGCCGGAAAAATTGCCAAACATATTGGTTTTGTAACGGAAGGTGTTTTGATGATTTGTTATTACAATAACAAAGGTGAAGAGATCGTTCATCATTTCGTAGATGAAAATCATTTTGTCGTGGACCTGGAGAGTTTTAACCACGGGATTCCGTCAATGATTTACATACAGGCTGTTACAGATTGTAAGCTGATAACGCTTTCACAGGAAAATTTTCAAGAACTTTCTAAAACTATAATTGATTGGGATAAAATTATCAGTAAGGTAACTATAAAAACCCTGTTAGATAAAGTGAATGTAGTGCAGCCGAAGTTGAATACAGATGCCAAAACCAGGTATTTAGATTTCTTGAAAAACTCCCCTAACTTGGCTAACAGGGTACCGTTGGTATATATTGCCTCTTATTTGGGAATTACAGCAACTTCGTTGAGTAGGATAAGAAAGAATATCCGGCAATTTCAGAAAGGGAAGTAAAAATAGGTTTGTCAAAAGATATGAAAGCCGCTTAGATCGCAGGATTTATGCGGTTTTTTCTTTTGGGGGATGGAGAGGAGGGTTGTATGAGGTTGAAAGGTTGGAAAGTAACGGTGAGAAGCTTGGAGGCTCTTTCAGTTGGATGGAAATATATATCTAAAGCAAGTAGCGTCGAAGAATAATTTCATGTAAGTTTGGATGGAATATTTAAAGCATGCTTGAAAAATCATTCATAACGGATATCAAGAATATATTTGAGAAAGCAAGGCAGAATGCTTATTCTGCTATTAATTCTGCTATGGTTAATGCATATTGGCAAATTGGGAAACGTATTTTTCAAGAAGAACAACAGGGCAAAGAACGTGCTGACTATGGAGAATTTCTTATACAAGGGCTTTCCAGGCAACTTTCTAAAGAACTAGGGAAAGGATTTTCGATCGCTAACCTTAAAAATTTTAGACAATTTTACCTGATTTTCCCTGAATGGGATAAAAGCTACGCACTGCGTAGCCAATTGAGTTGGACTCATTATCGTCTGATTATGAGGGTAGATAACCCCAAAGCAAGAGAGTATTATCTTAGTGAGGCTGCTGCTGAAAGATGGAGTACAAGGGTGTTAGAGCGTAATATTAATAGCTTGTATTATGAGAGATTGCTTTCTACGCAGAATAAGCGCGAGGCGCTAAGGGAACAGGAAAAAATGGAGAAGATACATCCGGTAGATCTCATAAAAGACCCGTATGTATTGGAGTTTTTGGGAGTAAATATGCAATCCGGGTTTACTGAAAGCGATATCGAATCTGCCATTATTAGCAACTTACAGCAGTTTCTGTTAGAATTGGGCAAAGGTTTCTCTTTTGTTGGCCGACAGTATCGTATCTCTACCGAGACTAAACATTTTTATATTGATTTGGTTTTTTACAATTATATATTGAAGTGTTTTGTTCTTATTGACCTTAAAATTAAAGAACTTTCTCACCAGGACATAGGCCAAATGGATATGTATGTGCGTTTATTTGAAGATCGTATGAAAACAGAGGGAGATAATCCTACTATAGGAATAATCCTTTGTACAGAAAAGGATCAAACAATAGTGAAATATAGTGTATTAGAGGAAAATAAGCAATTGTTTGCATCCAAGTATCGGTTGGTACTGCCTACAGAAGATGAGTTACGTCTGGAACTCGAGCGGGAGAAACAATTCATCCGCGAGCAAATTAGAAGTAAAGAATAAAGACTGATGGACGGGACTTATTAAAATAAGAAGAACTTCTTCCCAGCCAGGGTTAAAAGGGGTTCAACCCAGAGGATACAACCCCAGGCTGTGACAGCTCAGCAATCTTCAAAAAATTGCATTAATAAAATATTACTCCAAAAGACATGAGCCTATTTCTAATATGTTTTTTACGGACCGGCCAGGACTCGACCACGTTTCTATTAAGTAGAGACGGTTTAACACCTTTGTAAGGTATAAGATCTATGCTTAAAATAATTCAAACAACCTGAATTTTGCCGGAATATTGTTATTCAATTTTCCCCTTATACATGCATGGAAGAGAAAGGATTTGAAAAATGAAGGGAACATTGATATCAAGTCCCTGGTTGATACTAGTCATGGTGTTGCTAAGATCAAGACCATTGAGCAGGCAAACTTGCAACATTTCCTGACGGAGCCAATACACAACAAGGATAGCTGGAATCGCGAATACCTGCAGCTCATTTTTAGAACGCTATCGGCTACATTCTTTAATTTCACGGTGATGAATAGCAGTTATATTTTCCAATCGGAACGTCTTGGTTTTCGAGAGTGGCGGGACGCGGACATTCCGGTCTTCGCTGCACTGAATGCGGACCCTGTTGTAATGGAGCACTTCCCCCGAGTGCTTAGCTATAATGAAACAAAATCAGTCGTTGCCAGATTCCGTGACCATTTCAATGAGCATAAGTATTGCTTTTATGCGGTGGATCGCCTGGATACAGGCAGCTTTATCGGCTTCATCGGTCTGAACCATCCTTCGTTTAATGCATGGTTCACACCCTGCCTTGAAATTGGGTGGAGGTTATTGCAATCTGAATGGGGGCAAGGTTATGCCACAGAGGGTGCTTTACGTTGCCTTCAGTATGCGTTTGAAGTTTTAAATGCGAAAGAGGTGTGGTCATTTACTGCCGTAATTAACAAAAGATCTGAGCGCGTTATGCAGAAAGCAGGCATGAAAAAAACAGGTGAATTTCTACATCCGGCATTGCCAACGGGGCATCGCTTGCAACAACATGTATTGTATAGGAAGACAGTGGACGATGCCATTGTTGTTTAGGTTTGCTAACTGCTGTAATGAATACCAAAGGGAAAAGCCCGTAATCATCGACTTACAAGCTTTTACCCTAAAACGTATCAGTCTTTTGGAACCGTTATGTTCTGTTATGCGGACCGGACAGGACTCGCCCCCGTCTCTACTGAGTAGAGACCGTGACAAGGCAGCTCCTAAAACAAAAAAGCCACACTGTTTCCAATATGACCTTAACTTTTGCGGACCGGACGGGACTCGACCCCGTCTCTACTCAGTAGAGACCGTGACAAGGCAGTTCCCAAAAAAACAAAAAAGTCACATCGTTTCCGATGTGACCTTAACTCTTGCGGACCGGACGGGACTCGAAC
>NZ_FNRL01000039.1:0-408 GCF_900107795.1 Chitinophaga terrae (ex Kim and Jung 2007) | reverse complement strand
TCCCAAAAACAAAAAAGTCACACCGTTTCCGATGTGACCTCAACTCTTGCGGACCGGACAGGACTCGACCCCGTCTCTACGGATCAAGTTGAATAATTGGGGGATTAGGTAAAAATTAAGCATATAGTTTGGTTAACCTGTAGAGAAAAAATTCAACGTCCCGTACTCCTCTGAGTGCATTTCTGAAGGACTTTATCTTGGCATTGAAAGATTCAGCAGCGGCGTTAGTTGCCCGGTTATTGAAGAAGTTGAGAATACCTAGATAATGAGTTCTCATAGTCCTGGCAACAGTTTTAAAAGATAATATTCCTGCTTCTTCTACGTCGTTATACCATAGGGCTAATTTTTTGAATGCATCCTCTTTACATTTACAATTTCTGTAAATTTCACCCAGTCGCAGGGATAGTT
>NZ_FNRL01000030.1 GCF_900107795.1 Chitinophaga terrae (ex Kim and Jung 2007) | reverse complement strand
CGTTGCAGGGCTTTCTGTATGTTTCTGAAGTCAAGTATTTCTTCCAGCATAGCAACTTAATTCTGAAAAAAAAATCCAGGGCATTGTCCTTTTCCGGTTCATAGCTCGGCTCAACTCCTGCTATAACTTCCTTCGGCTTCCGGCTTCTGGTCCTGTTACAGCAGTTCTCTTAAGTGTTTCGGTTGTTAACGCTTTGTTATGCACCTGGTCAAATTCCTTTGCCATTCTAACATTCGGTCCTTCAGCTTGTCTGTGAGTCGTCCATCTTTACCCTTGTACTTCGGGAGATGGCTCGTTTCCCTGCCTACTATGACCTCGGCTGACTCCCTGTAAAAAAAAAACAGGGCCTCCCAGGGTAAGTGTTATCGCTTTCCATCCATGTAGCCGCTGCATTTACGTTGTTACAATCTGTGTAGTATCGGGTTTTTGTTTCTTATGCAACATCACCCTTGTAGCCCCGCCTTGTATACAGTTTCTGTTCGTCGGCCCGGATGTTTGCCGCCAGCTTCCTTCAGATTCCACTTTACAGTGGACACCCTTGCTATTGGCTAATGCTTCCTACTACAAAGCGCATTCGGGACTTGCACCCTAGAGATATAACACATGCCTGGCACACATAAAAAAGGCCGGCCACAGGCCAGCCTTCAACTGTTATATAACTAACATGGTTATACGCGTTCAATTACGATAGCGCTGGCTCCCCCGCCCCCGTTGCAGATGCCTGCCACTCCGAGCGTTGCATTTTTATTATGCAGGATGCTGTTCAAAGTAGTAACTATACGTGCGCCGCTGCAACCAATAGGATGGCCCATTGACACGCCTCCTCCCCAGATATTCACCTTATCCAGCGAAATACCCAGGTCGCGGGCATTAGCGATAGGCACCACCGAAAAGGCTTCATTAACCTCCATATAATCTACATCGCTGATCTTTTTTCCTGCTTTGTCCAACGCCTTCTGAATAGCTTTTACAGGCGTGGTAGTAAACCATTCCGGCGCCTGTGAGGCATCCGCAAAGCTGATGATCTTAGCCAGGGGCTTCAAGCCCAGTTCTTTCACTTTCTCGCCGCTTACCAATACCACGGCAGCAGCGCCGTCGTTGATGTTAGACGCGTTGGCAGCGGTAATAGTACCGTCTTTCTGGAAACTTGGCTTCAGGGACGGAATCTTCTCGAAGATCACTTTTTTATAATCTTCATCTTCGGTCACTGTCACCACCTGCTTGCCAGGAACTTCAACAGGCACTACTTCGGCATTGAACAAGCCTTCCTGCCAGGCGGCTGCAGCTCTTTTGTAGCTTTCCGTTGCATAGGCGTCCTGCTCTTCGCGGGAGATATTATATTCTTTTGCGCAGAGTTCTGCGGCGTTACCCATGTGATAATCATGGTACGGGTCCCATAACCCGTCCCTGATAATGCCATCTGTCAGGGTTCCATGTCCCAGTTTATACCCATTCCTGGCCTTATCCAGGTAATAGGGAACCGCGCTCATATTTTCCATTCCTCCTGCCACTACTATATCATTATCACCCAACATAATGCTTTGGGCGCCCAGCATGATCGCTTTCATACCGGAAGCGCATACTTTATTCACCGTGGTACAGGGAACGGTGTCCGGAATCCCGGCGCCCAGGCTGGCCTGGTTGGCAGGAGCCTGGCCCAGGTTAGCGCTGATCACGTTACCCATATATACTTCGTTCACCTGGTCAGGTTTTACGTTGGCCCTTTCCAGTGCGGCCTTGATAACAACAGATCCAAGCCTGGTAGCCGGCACACCGGATAAAGCCCCGTTAAACGACCCGATCGGCGTACGTACACTCGATACAATAAATACTTCTTTCATCTGATAAATTAAGATTGTTTGGCGTTTTTTAACCTATCAAATATAAGGAAAAAAGCGGCCATCTCAGATGATCACAACAGGAACGGCTTTATGACCGTTTACGCGAAGGTAGTACAGGCCTTTAGGCTGGTTGCGCAGGTCTATCGTCACCTTTGCACCGGCGGAAGAACCCTCCAGTGTACGACGTTGCACCAACGCGCCCACAGGGCTGTAAATTTCCAGTAATACCTGTTTGGAAGCGCCAGCCGGTAACTGGCAGTAAAATACGCCGGTAGTCGGGTTAGGGTATGCTTTGATCACAGGCGCACCCGGTCCTCCATCCCCCGCCCTGGCGGCCGAGAGGAAAAGAAGAAAAGCAAAAAGAGTAGTTAGTAGATTTCTCATCATAGGATACGGGGGGTTTTGGTTAGGTTTTTAATAGTATAAAAATATATAAATTATCTGACAATTTAATCTAGTTTTTTATTTTTCCAGGCTTATAAGGGGGTATTTGATCGCCCCTTCATGCTATGTGATTTTAACGTACTTTCGCATTTGCAAGTTTGAAACCGTGATTTCCCAGCATTCTATACAACAGATACTCAGCCGCATAGATATTGTGGAAATAGTTGGCTCTTTCGTTAAACTGAAAAAGAGAGGGGCCAACTACCTTGGCCTGTGCCCTTTCCACAACGAAAAAAGTCCTTCCTTCACCGTATCGCCCAGCAAAGAGATCTATAAATGCTTTGGTTGCGGCGCCAGCGGCAATACCATCAACTTCATCATGGAGCACGAAAAGTACTCCTATGTTGAAGCCCTGCGCTGGTTAGCCCAACGCTACCAGATAGAACTGGAGGAAACAGAGGTCAGCGCCGAACAAAAGCAGCAACAGCTGCTGGCCGACAGCCTCTATATCATCAATAACTACGCAAGGGAATACTTTACCGACACCCTGTTCAATTCGGAAGAAGGACAGAATGTCGGTCTGAGTTATTTTGAAGAAAGGGGATTTACGGAAGAAACCATCAAAAAATTCCAGTTAGGCTACTGTCTGAATACCTTTAACTCCTTCGCCCAATCGGCGCTGGCAAAAGGCTATAACCTGGAATACCTGCAGAAAACAGGGCTTGTCACTATCCGGAACGAGCAGCCAGCCGATAATTACCGCGGCAGGGTCATCTTCCCCATTCATAACCAGTCGGGTAAAATACTGGGATTCGGCGCCCGTATTCTCGGGAAGCACGATCGTGCGCCCAAGTATATCAACTCGCCCGAAAACGATATTTACGTCAAAAGCCGGGTGCTGTATGGAACCTACTTCGCCCGCCATTCGATAGATAAACTGAATGAATGCCTTCTCGTGGAAGGATATACCGACGTAATCTCCCTTCACCAGGCAGGGGTTGAAAACGTTGTGGCTTCCAGCGGTACTTCCCTTACCCAGGACCAGCTTCGTCTCATAAAGAAATATACCAACAACCTCACCATCCTGTACGATGGCGACAGCGCCGGCGTAAAAGCAGCGTTGAGAGGATTGGATATGGCTGTTGAAGAAGGATTGAACGTAAAGCTGGTACTGTTGCCGGATAAAGAAGACCCCGACAGCTATGTGCAGAAGATCGGTGCCCAGGCCTTCAGGGAATTCATCGAGGAAAACAAAAAAGACTTCGTTCTCTTCAAACTGCAGCTCAGCATGCAGGAAGCAGGGAGCGACAGCGCAAAAAAATCGCAGCTGGTTAATGAAATCGCCGAAACCATCTCCAAGATCGACAAGGCGGAAGATTTCACCAAACAGCAGGATTACATCCGCCAGTGCAGCCAGTTACTAAACATCGATGAACAGGGGCTGATACAACTGGTCAATAAATTCATCCGCGACCGCCTTGTAAAACGCGAAAATGCCGCCCTTAAAAACCAGGGAGGCGATGCACTGAGCGAAGAGGCCATAGCCGCCATGGAAGCCGCAGAAACCGGGATATCCGTAGACTCCCTCATCAGCGGTCACGAACGGCAGGAAAGGGAACTGGTAAAGATATTGCTCCGCTTCGGCGACAAACCGTTCAGTGAAGAAGATAATACTACCGTTGCAGATTATATTTTCAGGTTGCCTTACGACTTTGAAGCGCTGGCAGAAAGCGAGCTGGTAAAGCGTATCCTCAGGGAATACAAACAGCGGTACGATTCAGGAGAGCTGCTCGACAGGAAATGGTTCCTTTACCATGAAGATCAGCAACTGTCTAAAGAAATAGCCCAAATACTGGAAGATAAAGAAGCCGACCTCAGTATGAACTGGAAGGAGCGCTTTGAAATTGATACAGTATATGGAGATAATGCTTACCTGAAAGACACTATCTCCACTACCAACTATCTTATCTTAAGAAAGATCAAAAAACTTATTTACGAGAACCAGGAAGAGGCGAAAAAAACATCGGACATCAACCAGTTAATGACCTGCCTGGAAATGCAGAAACACCTGAATGCATTGGAAAGAGAGTTAACCAATGGCATGGGAACTGTTATCTTCAAATAACCTCAGATCCTTTCCCATACCTGGAAGGAAAAAGGGTATTCATCTTTTTCATTTTCTTCATGCCTTTCATCTTTCACCAGTTCAAACTCATTGCCATTTATCTGCGGGAAAAACGCATCGCCATGCACAACGGCATAAACACGGGTAAGATAGATGCGGCTTACCAATGGCCAGGCCTCATCAAAGATTTGCGCGCCTCCTGTAATGAACAATTCATCCCCGCCGAACGACATTCCCTTTTTCACTGCCTCTTCCAGCGAATTGGTTACATACACGCCTTCCGCCGTGAAATCAGCCTGCCGGGTGATCACAATGTTCGGGCGGCCAGGCAATGCTTTACCTAACGATTCGAAAGTTTTACGGCCCATAATGATAGGCTTCCCCATCGTGGTGGTTTTAAAATACTTCAGATCCGTAGGAAGTTTCCATGGCAGCATATTATTAATGCCAATAACATTGTTTTCAGAAGCTGCAACAATGATCGATACACGCATAGAACGAAAATGATTATACTGCTACCGGTGCTTTAATAGCAGGATGAGACTGATAATTTACCAATTCGAAATCCTCAAACCTGAAAGAAAAAATATCTTTTACTTCAGGATTGATCTTCATAACCGGTAACGGGAACGGCGTTCTGCTAAGCTGCAGCCTGGCCTGTTCCATATGATTGCTGTAAAGATGTACATCGCCGAATGTGTGTACGAAATCGCCCGGCTCCAGGTCGCAGACCTGCGCCATCATCATGGTAAGTAAAGCGTAAGAAGCTATATTGAAAGGAACGCCCAGGAAAACGTCCGCACTGCGCTGGTACAACTGGCAACTGAGTTTTCCCCTGGTTTCGCCTTTGGCAGTATCCGGGGGCGTAACATAGAACTGGAAAAGGCAATGGCATGGACTCAGCGCCATTTGAGGCAGGTCGCCCACGTTCCACGCATTCACAATGATCCTGCGGGAATCGGGGTTTTTCCTGATGGTGTTCACGGCGTCAGTGATCTGGTCGATCACCCTGCCATCGCGGGTTTCCCAACTTCTCCACTGTTTGCCGTATACAGGCCCCAGGTCGCCGTTTTCATCAGCCCATTCGTCCCAGATACTAACATTATGTTCTTTCAGGTATTTGATATTGGTATCTCCTTTCAGGAACCATAATAATTCGTAAATGATAGATTTCAGGTGCAGTTTCTTAGTGGTAACCATAGGAAACCCTTCGGCCAGGTTAAAACGCATCTGGTAACCGAAGCAACTGGTTGTACCGGTTCCGGTCCTATCTGTTTTAACTGTTCCTGTGTCGAGTATATGCTTTAAGAGAGTAAGATACTGGTCCATATTAGGGGGCAAGTTAATGAAAAAACGGATAACCTACCCTGGTAAGCTACCCGTTTCAATATGATCGGTATGTTGTTGGGTTACAGGCCCCTGCGTTTCATTTCTTTCCTGATCAGGCTTAATTCCCGTCCCATCTGCCCGGCTATGGAAGTATTTTCCTGCGCCCTGCGGATCAGGTATGGCATCACATCTTTTACCGGACCGTAAGGCAGGTATTTGGATACATTGTAGCCGGCATGCGCCAGGTTGAAAGTGATATTATCGCTCATCCCCAGGAGTTGCGAAAAACTTACATGCGGATGGTTATGTGCCATTCCTTTTTCGTGCATGATACGGGCAGCCAGCATGCAACTGTTTTCGTTATGCGTGCCGATGAACACTGCCAGTTTGTCGAGGTTCTCCAGGCAAAGCGCTACTGCGGTATCGTAATCTTTATCTGTAGCTGCTTTACTTGGCTGTATTGGAGTTGGATAATTGTTTTCAGCAGCTCTTTTATTCTCTTTTTCCATGTAGGCGCCCCGTACCAGCTTTGCGCCCAGGAGGTAGCCCCCTTTCTGTGCAGCGGCCAGGGATATTTTCAGGTATTCGAGCCTGTCGTGGCAATACATCTGGAAAGTGTTATAAACGATCACTTTCTCTTTATTGAACAGCGACATCATTTCGTTGGTGAGTTCATCTACCGGCCCCTGGATCCACGATTCTTCCGCATCTACCAATATGGCTACCGAATGTTTGGCGCCGGCTGCTGCAATGGTGTAAATACGATCTCTTACCCTTTTATATTCCGCCTGTTCTTCTGGCGTTAAAGTTTCTTTCCTGTGAACTTTTTCCAGCAGCTCAAACCTGGCAAAACCTGTTACTTTAATAGCGATGAATGGAATATCCGGGCGGGAAGCAGCGTATTCAATGGCACGGATAAACTCTGGTAATGCAGCGTCGTAACTTTCTTCTCCTTCCATAGCTTCTACCCCGTAATCCAGTACTACGGCTACATGGTAATTGCCTAGTTTCAGGGCTGTTGTAGCTGCTTCTTCCAGTGTTTCGCCCCCACAGAACTGGGAGAAGATGGTGTTCTTTATCAGACCTTTTACAGGCAATCTTAATTTAAAGGCGATCGGTGTAAATACCGCGCCCAGTTTTACCAACCAGGGCTTGCCTATATTGCTGAAAAGAAAATTGGCTTTTTTAAGAGCCTTATCGGTCTTTGCCTCGAATGCAATAGCCGTATTATCAAAAGATAAAGATAGCTGCTTTTCCATGGGCCGCAAAGTTAGGGGGCGCCTGCGTTCTAAACAAAAATCATTATAATATCAACATAACTTTTTAATACCGTTAACAGAAATTGTCTATTGCTTCTCATAAATTGCTTAAGCTTATCTTTCTGCCTCTGTTTAATTTATTACATTTAGGGTTTTAAACATACATACAAAATACCTGGAATATGCTATTTAAATGCGATACTATATTTTTCACGGCTTTTACCGCTGGTATAGTATTAATGGGTTGTAACGGGGAAACAGGCAAAACTTCAGCATCCAAAGATCTCAGAACGCCAGGTGTAAACTACCAGACCTACAAAGGTGAAACGGGCTTCAGAAAAACATTCTTCCTACCCGACAGCAGTAAAGTGATCCTCAATGCCGAAAGTATCCTCGAGGTTCCTGAAAATTACCAACAGGGAAACCGGGCTGTTATCCTGGATGGAGATGCGTTTTTCGATGTTAAGCCGGGTAAAGACAGCTTCAGCGTGACCAGCGATAAACTAAAAGCTACTGTACTGGGCACCACTTTCAGGATGCGTTCCTTTGCCGCGCAACATGGCGCTACGCTTTATGTATTGAACGGCAAACTGAAAGTCGGTAAATCCTACTTCTCGCCTACCGACAACCAGCCGGAGATCCTTGAACGGGGGCAGATGGTGCTGGCCAACAACGAAATTGACCTGATGGAAAAAGAAACTTACCAACCTGAAGAGCTGGAAAGCTGGCTGGCCGATTCGCTGGTGATACACGACCTGACCATCATGCAGTTATCGCGGAAGCTGGAAGACTGGTATGGCGTAGAAATAACAATAGAAGGAGATGGTACAAAACTGAAGGATATTCCTTCCCTTACATTCACACATGCCTCGCTGGAGGATGTGTTGAAACAACTGGGCAACAGTATCCCGCTTAAATACAAAATAGGCCATAATACGGTGAAGGTTACACTAAAATAACGGGGGTGCACGCAAAGACGCGGAAGGAGGCAAAGGGGCGTAAGGATATGAAGAGCGAAAGGTTAAAGGATAAGGAGAGCGGAAGGAGAAAGGATAAGAAGAGCAGAGAGATTAGAAGCAGGTGGGGAAATGAATATTTGGGGAGGAAGGAAGATTTGATTTTTCGGATGTTCGTAAATTAGTTAGGCTGAAGCAAGAGAAAAAAGCAGGTTTATGGACAAGAAAAAGGAATTGGATACCATTCTTAATGAGCGCATGCCGGTTCTGGTTGAATTTTTCACCGACCTGGAAGCGCCGCAGGCATATGCGGTGTTGACGGATGCGGAAAAATACGTAGGGTTCCTGGACGACTTTATGAAAAACCAGGAAGTAGCGGAAGAAGATTTTCAGTGGATTGTTACCCGTATCGGCTACTTCATAGGCGAGTACCTGGTGCAAAAATTCCAGGGGTGCTGGATGGAGAACGAAACGCCCGGCAGCCGTACCTTTGACCGTATTGTTACGGGCCGTTTTTCACGCCTTTCCAACCAATCGGCAATGGTAGATCCTTTTGAAGTGGCGGTGGCCTTTGTCCATTCATCCATACCCTGTTCGCTGAACCAGTTGCTGCAGGAGCTGAACGAAGAACTGGCTGGCGCCTGAACCGGGAAAATGCATTTATAACCTATTTCATAAAGTATGCAGGGAGAAAAACTGGGTTTGTACCTTTACTGGCAAGACAGGAAGCTATCTGCTGCCGGGTTTATTGATTTGTTAACAAAGTATGTTGCACTGCTGCAATCGTGGCACCCGGAGTTTTTACACCTATCGCTCCTGGATGCTCATTCAATGGAAATTGATTTCAACTCCTTAAGCCATTCGCCCGAACTTTTTTTGCCGCTTTTATTTAATGAAGATGCCTGGTATATCAAGCCGGATGGATCAAGAGACACCAACCTGACGCTGGATTCATTTTCAGACAGCGGTTTTTATTGCGACTTATTTACAGCTACGAAAAAGAGTGACGACCCATTGACTATTTCCGTTAATATCGGGCATCATAAAGTAAGCGCTCCCGATGGAAGAGTGTATGGCAATGAAATTCCCAACAGCGTTGTGATAAAATTCCCCGCCCAACCTGTGCCGGCCTTCTATGAATATAATTTTGTAAAGGAACTCTTCGAACAATCTGTTTCTTTCTGGCAACCTTATGCCGGGTGGGTTACGTCCAATGAATTCCGATCGAAGTTAAAGCAGCCCGGTTCTGTTTTCAGCATTGGCTGGATGAGTTATTTCAACAATGCGGTGCTGGATCAACTAGCTCTTGATGTATATGAAAAGAAGAACAGGTTGATAGTGTTGGATGAATCGCCGGTTTCCTCCAAAGATGAACAACAGGTAGCCAAAGCGGTTGCGGTTAGAAACGTCCTGCAAAACGCAGGTATCCTTCAATGGCCTGCAAAGCAGCAGGAATGAAGCCCAACAATAAAGTCTAAAATCCATCCCTTATTCCCACGAAAAAGCGGAGATGAAGTACTCAATACGTTACCTCATCTCCGCTTTTAATTATCCTTATGTCTCTTGCTCTCTTACTTTCTTTGCGTGCAACTAAACACGGCCGTATTTCTGCAATAACGCCAGTGTTTTACGGATACCATCTTCTTCAGACAATTTCTCTCCTTCGTATTCAATTCCTATGTATCCTTTGTAGCCCGCGGCTTTAACGATGTTCAGCATTTTGCCGTAGTCTATTTCTGTTTCATTTCCATCATCGCCGAAATTGTACGACTTGGCGCTAACGCCTTTGGCAAACGGCATTAACTCGGTTACTCCCTGGTACCTGTCGTAAGCCTGTTCGCAATGTTCAGGCGTTCCTTTGATGCAGAAGTTGCCAAGGTCGGGCAGGGTGCCTACTTCCGGCATATTCACGGCTTTCATGATGCCGCTCAGCCATTTGCCGTCTGAAGATATACCTCCGTGATTTTCTACGATCACGCTGATACCATGTTCTTTACCAAAGGTACCCAGCTTGGTCAGGGAATCCGCTGCCGCTTTGGCTACGGCGTCGGGGCTTCCTTCGCCCGCTGCATTTACCCTGATAGCATGACAACCGAGGAACTGCGCAGCTTCTACCCATTTGTAATGGTTTTCAACCGCCTGCTGTCTTCTCTTATTATCCAGGTCACCCATCTCTCCTTCTCCATCACACATGATTAAAACGCTTCTTACGCCCAGGTCGTCGCATCTTTTCTTTAACTCGCCCAGGTATGCTTTGTCTTTAGCTTTATCTTTAAAGAACTGGTTCACATATTCTACCCCACTGATCCCGAATTCCTTTTTCGCTCTTCCAGGAAAATCCAGGTGACTCATTTTACCGGCAAACAATGCTTTATGGAAAGACCATTCGGCTAATGAGATCTTGAAGAACAGGCCATCGTCTATAGCTCCCGACTGGGATGAAGATGCAGGTGCAGGCGCTGTACTGCTATCTTTCGTTCCCTCTTCTGTTTTAGTGGATTTCCCGGTATTACAGGCTGCCAGGGCTGCCGGAAGCATGCCTACTCCCATAGTATACCATCCTAATTGTCTTAAAAATTGTCTGCGGTTGTTATTATTACTCATATACGTGGGTTTTTAGAATTCTAAAATATTGTTTTAGAACTCCGGAAGCAAGTATATTTTAAAAAAAATTAAAAATAATTGTCGGTGCGACAAACTTACCTGGTGCTGAATATTTTCTCTATCGCTGTAGCATAAGCAGCGCCTATCGGGATAGGAATGTTGCAAATGTACAGCGAGTTCCTGTCGGCCCTTTCAATTTTGTTATTAGCTACGATGTAGGAGCGGTGCACCCTGGTGAATGTATTCACAGGCAGGAGGTCTATCGCTTCCTGCATGGATAAGCGGGAGATCAGTTTTTTATCTGTCAGTACAAAATTCACGTAGTTGCCGGCGCTTTCCAGGTAGAGGATATCTTCCAGTTTCACCCTGAACTGCTCATACCCGCTTTTGATAAAGATGTATTCCGGTTCTTTCACCAGGGCGGTTGTTCCCTGCTGCTGTTTCAGCTGCAGCAGGCTGTTGGCCTTATTGCAGGCCTTCATAAACCGGATCAGCGAGAAAGGTTTCAGCAGGTAGTCGATCGCATCCAGCTCAAAACTTTTCACCGCATGTTCTGAGTAAGCGGTAGTAAAAACTGTCATTGGCGGATTAGGCAGGCTGCCAATGAAATCCAGTCCGGAGATATCCGGCATTTTAATATCAATGAACAGCAGGTCCACTTTTTCTTTGCTTAAAAAGTCGATCGCTTCAAACGCGTTGGTGAAGAAGCCTTTCATTTCCAGGAAGGGCACCCTTGATGCATGGTTTTCGATCACCGCCAGGGCTACCGGTTCATCATCTATTGCAATAGCAGTAAGCATAATTCTAAGTTACCAATTTCTTTGGGTTCACATTTTTCCTATCAGCAGCTTTTTTGCCTGTTCCCAGAAACGGCGGTATTGGTTATCTTCCCGCTGCTTCCATTCTTTAACAAGGTTTTCCACCTGTTCTTTCCGCAGATCGCTGGATGCTGCGAACAACTGGTCTATCATTTCCTTGTCGGCAGCCAATGCGGCTTCCTGGTAGTGTTGCGCCAGCGCCTCTCCCTTATCGGCTTCCAATTGCGCCCCTACAGCTCCCTGTGCGGTGGCAGCCGCCAGCTTCTCGTCATACTCGCCCCTTGGCATCAGTACTTTGCTTAAAAGCGGCATTACTTCTATCAGCACAATTATAAATACAATAAGCCGGTAGCGTTGCTGAACCGGCGGATGAGTGGCTGTTAATTCATTCAGGGCTTCTATCTGTGCCAGGAAGCCATTGGTAAGCGTTCCCAGGTAGATGCTTTCTTTCAGGCTGTCTTCACTGTGAAGGCGGTTGATCTTCGCCTGTATTTCCCGTTGTTTGGGAGCCCAGGTTCTTTCCATGGCCTGCAATTCCTCTTCTGATTTGAGATAGGCCATTTTCTTCACTTTGGCGATGGCCGACTCTCCTATCCTGCCACTGCCGCCGGTGCCGTCTGTTTCTTTAATATAGGCTTCCCTGTATACTTTCAGCTCTTCTTCCTTTTCGGCCAGGCGTTGTTTTCCTTCGGCCATGGATTGCTGGTACCCGTTTAACTCCGCTGCATTTAATTTGGCAAGTTGCTGCCGGTAGGCATCCAGTTTTGTTTGACGGGAAAGTTCCAGTTGTGCATTGATGTCTTTCTTAAACAACATCAGTACAACCGGTTGAGAAACAAATAAACCGATGGTGATAGCCAGCACCAGCCGGAAGAGGAGCGGCATGATCTTTACGCCGCCCTGCGAGCGCGACATTGCAGAGATCAGTGTGCGGTCTATGGATAAAATGGCGAAGCCAAAGAACAGGGCCAGCAGTCCTACGATCATATCATCGTCGAGGATCGTTGAAAAAAAGTATCCCCAGGCCAGGGTAGCGAATATCCAGGTTACCAGTACGGATATCCCTATAATTCTGAAACGTTCTTTCTCGGTACGGCATTCATTCAGGATGTCGATATCTGCTGCAGCGAGCCACCATAAAAACCGGGTCATCCCATCGGGAGTAGTTGGCTGCTCTTCTTTTTTAATCATTCTCCGTTATTATTGATTGTTAACATTGATCGTCAGGTGTACAAAAAACTCGCTGGCTGTCTTGCGTATGCTCAATTCATGGTTATTAGGATATAATAACGATAAACGTTCTTTTACATTTTTCAAACCGATGCCCATTCCATCTTTCTCCGGGTCGTTTTCAGGGCGGGGATGTACACTGTTATAAACATCGAAGAAGATCTGCCTGCTGTTACAGCTCATTGATATAGTGATCTTGGAACGACGACGCAAGCTGATTCCATGTTTAAAGGCATTTTCTACAAAAGGGATCAACAACATGGGCGCAATCTCATGATTACAATCACTTTCGTCGATATTCACTTCTATTATGATATCGGGCGACGACATCACCCTTAATCGCTGCAGATCTATATAATTCTGTAAGTACGTGATCTCTTTCTCCAACGAAATTTTCGCCAGGTTATTATCGTGCAGCATAAAACGCATCATATCTCCCAGTTTCTGGATCCCTTCGCTTGTACGCGGAGCTTCTTCCTGTAAAGCGGTACCATAAAGGGTATTGAGAGCATTGAACAGGAAATGGGGATTGATCTGGGAGCGCAGGAAATCCAGGTTTGCGGAAGAATGTCCCAGCGCTTTCTTCAGGCTGACCACTGTTTTCTGCTGACTCAACTGGGAACGGTATAAAAACCAGTCGGTTGGCGCAACTATGAATAATGAAATAAAGCATCCGATACCCCACAGGGCTGCAATATTTCCGCCGTCGCCATGAAAAAGCGCCCTGCAGATGAGCGAAATGATGGTATTGCAGATAATAATGGTCAGTATCCCATCCCTTGCCAGGAGCCATTTATTCCTGTGCTCTTCTGTAAACTGGGGGAAAACCCGGTAACGCAAAATAAAGAACACGGCTATCTGGGAAGGGCCAAAGAAGAATATCAGGAGCCCAAGGTCCCTCGAATCGCTGAACGACAGGCAGAACAAAGCAACGAACAAGCCCGACGCCCACAGGATCTCTGTCATCATTTTGCGGAATACAGGATCTGTAAAGAAGCGGGAATACAGTTTATCCACGAACAGCTTCCGGCAGTAGTAGTAAAAAACATACACCAACGCTGAAAACAGGGTAACAATAAAGGCCGATTTGGCGAAGTGCATGTTAGCTCCCCTGATCGTTTTATACACGCCAAAGAGATAGCCGTAGTAGTAGGAATTGGCTACCATCATGAAAATAAAATAGAATAACCCTACCGGTACCAGCAACAATATCCCAGGCGCCCATTTGCCGGTTTCCAGGTATTTGGGCAATATAATGAAGTTAACCAGCAGGAAACTGACATAAACCAGCATGATCCGGCCAAGGGAAGGGATCAGGTAATGCAGGTAATAGTCGAACACCTGGTCGTACCTGGCGAACTTATACCCGTAGATCCGCTGCAATTCAAATACGTTATATATGATACTCGGATACAGCAGCGAGAACATCAGCAATAAAAAAATACCCGTAACTATAGCAAATTCAATTTTTTTGAATTGGGTCATACTCCTGAGATTATTTAAGGCAATATTACTCATAGTATCGGGATGAAATTCCCAAATGGTACGAAACCCTGAATATTAGGGGCGAACAGGTTAAGGTTATTTATCTTTCTAGAATATTTGGTCCAGGTTTATTATTTTCAGGCCAGAACTATTTTTAATATGAGCAACACAGACAGAAGGAAATTTTTAGGAACCGCAGCCGCATTGGCCGTTGGCACTACCGCTGCTGCAGCAATACCCTCTAATAATATGGCAAAAAAATACCCAATCGTTCACCACGTGTTTTTCTGGTTGAAAAACCCGGATTCCAAAGAAGACAGAGACAAACTGGTTGAAGGCGTAAAAACCCTGGCAAAAATCGAAACAGTGAAAGACATACAGGTCGGCATCGTTGCAGACACTGAGAAAAGAGACGTGGTAGATAAAAGCTGGGCAGTTTCCGAACTGTTGTTCTTCAACGACTTAAAGGGGCAAGCAGTATACCAGGACCACCCTGTTCACCAGGAGTTTATTAAAAACTACAGTCACCTCTGGGACAAAGTGGTAGTATACGATATTGCAAATGTTTAAACCCAGTAAATATGGCCACTGAGTATTGGATGGCCGGACCGGTAGAAGGAGTTCCGGCGTTGTTGCAACCTGTTGCCCATGCTTTATTGCAGGCAAACCAGGAAGTAAATGAATTAATGCAAGACTTTCCGGAATCCCTTCTCTGGGAACAACCAGCAGGATCGGCCTCGCCGGGCTTTCACCTGCAACATATGGCCGGAGTGTTGGACAGGCTCTTCACCTATGCCACCAGTCAGCCGTTAACCCAGCGACAGTTCGATTACCTGGCGGCAGAAGGAAAACCAACAGGATCATTGGAAGAACTTCTGGATCATTTCAACAAACAGGTGCATGCAGCGCTTATGCAGCTGATCGTTACCCCGGAAGACAGTTTAACTGATTTCAGGGGAGTGGGAAGGAAACAACTTCCTTCTACGGTAATAGGTTTGTTATTCCACGCCGCTGAACATACTATGCGGCATACCGGACAGTTGATGGTAACGGTCAGGATATTAAAATCAGGGATCACCACAAGATAAGTTCTGATTTTTTTTACATTCGCCTATATGAAACGCTTACTCCTTTTTGCGCTGCTGCTCTCCGTTTCCGCAGCGCAGGCACAACAAACTCAGAAACCGCCGTTGCATGGCAGGAACTGGATGGCCGTTACAGGCAAACCGCTGGCTGCTACGGCAGGCGCCATGATCTTCCAGCAACACGGGAACGCCGTAGATGCCGCCTGCGCCATGCTGGCCGCTACCTGCACTATGTGGGATGTATTAAGCTGGGGAGGCGAAACCCAGGCGCTTATCTACAATCCCAAAACCGGTAAAGTGATCGCCATCAACGCATTGGGCGTAGCTCCTACCGGTGCAACACCTGAATACTATAAAAGCAAAGGATACGATTTCCCACCGGAATATGGCCCGCTGGCGGCTGTAACGCCTGGTACACCCGGCGGCTTATGTTATATGCTGGCCAACTACGGCACCATGAGCCTTAAACAAGTGCTGGCGCCGGCCATGGAAATGGCGGCTGGTTACCCGATCGACGCCCAGACTGCCAACAGCATAGAAAGAGGAAAGAAATATATCAAGGAATGGCCGTACAGCAAAGCTGTATTCCTTACCCACCCGGGCGAAAAAAGAGAGGCCCCCGAAGCAGGAGAGATCTTTGTACAGAAAGACCTGCTGGCAACACTCACCAAAATGGTAGAAGCGGAAACTGCCGCCCTGAAACAGGGCAAAAGCCGTAAAGCCGCTATCATGGCAGCTTATGACCGTTTTTACAAAGGGGATATTGCAAAAGAATTTGTGAGAGGATGCCAGGAACAGGGAGGGTTGATCACCCTGGAAGATCTTGCCCGCTGGAAACCTGTTGAAGAAGCGCCTTTGCACACCAACTATAAAGGCATTGAAGTATACAAGCTGCAGGAATGGACCCAGGGGCCTATGCTGCTGCAAAGCCTGAACATCCTGGAAAATTTTGATCTGAAGAAAATGGGGTATAACTCTAAAGAATATATCCATACCCTGTACCAGACCATGAATATGACATTTGCCGACAGGGATTTTTATTATGGCGATCCTGCTTTTAATAAGAACCCCGCCATTGCAGGCCTGTTAAATAAAGACTATGCAAAGGCCAGGGCTGCGCAGATCAATACTACCATGAACGATGCGAATACCGGCCCCGGAGATCCGTATCCGTACATCGGCAAAACCAATCCATATCTCCATTTCCTGGAGGAGCGGGCGCAGTTGGCCGATACCACTTCAGGGCGTAAGCCCGGCGGCTTTGTTCCGAAACACGACGCCACCACCCTGCTGAACACTGGTAATACAGATGCGCTTTACGCTTACCAGGGCCCCGACAGCGCTTATATGGACCGTTTGTGGAGAGGCACTACCAGCGTGGAAGCGGCAGACAAAGACGGTTGGGTGGTTTCTATCACCCCCAGCGGCGGATGGCTGCCTGCCTGCATAGCAGGAAAAACAGGAGTAGGTATGAGCCAGCGGGCGCAGAGCTTTGTGCTCGATTCGGCTATCTGCCCCTTTAACGTAATAGCTCCCGGCAAACGTCCGCGGGTTACCTTAACTCCTTCCATGGCGTTGAAAAATGGCAGACCATACCTCTGTTTTGGCGTACAGGGAGGCGATACGCAGGATCAGAACCTGCTGCAGTTCTTCCTGAACGTAGTGGAATTCGGGATGACCGTACAACAGGCGTCGGAAGCCTCCAATATCAATACCAATCAACTATGGCTTTCGTTAGGCGGCTCTACGATCAAAGACAGGGCCCCTCACCCTGGCGAGATCCTGTTGAATAAAAATACGCCTGAAGCAACCCGGAAGGCATTGGAGCAGATGGGCTACCATCTGAGTTTTGGAGAAAGAACAAGCGGGCCTATTAACGCCATCTATATCGACAGCGCCCATGGTTCGCTCTGGGGCGGAAGCAGCAACCATGGCGAAGACTATGGCATTGGCTGGTAGTTAACCGGTTAAGATATCTGAAAGGGGCGTAAGATGTATTCCTGTAAGGAAAGATCTTACGCCCCTTTTCCATTTATATTGTTTTGCCGGCAACTATTCTGTCCGGGTCCAGATCTCGTGGATCGGGTCACCTTTGGAACTTAGTCCTGAGTGATCCCAGTTATCGCCTTCCACTTTGCCTTTAAAAGACAATGATGCGCCAACGCGGGAATTGTCCCTGGAAAAGAATTCCAGTTTCTCAGTATAGGTACCGTCTTTAAAAGTATACGTACCTCCTCCTGATCCGAAGAACTCGCCGGTTTCTGTATTAATAGCAACCCATTGAAAGCGGGTGCCTGTGAGGATTTTAAGCGTTCTCCTGGCGGCCAGGGGAATGGAGTTCATCTTACCGTCCTGTTCCCGGGACGTGATACGCCAGTTGCCTGCAAGTGGTCCTTCGCCGTCGTCGATTTTTGTCCATTCCTGGGAAACGCCGCCCCCGGAGGTAGTTAAACGCCCATTGTCCATACTGACAGGCACTTTAGAGGTCTGGCCAACCTGTGACTTATCACTGGTATTGTAATACATGGTGATGGCCACTTCTCCGTTTTCGCCGCCTTTCCATGTACCGCCGTAGCTGGAAAGGAATTCTTTTTCCTTGTAATCTGTAACGGTGAACCAGGTTGGAGTGATGAGCAAAATGCTGGTTACATCGCCGTTCGTGGACTTCCATGCGCCAATGGGGGCTTGTTGGGCGGTTAATTTTCCTAACAGGGAAAAACATAACGCCAGCATTACAGATAGTGTTTTCATAACATAAGCTTTAAGGTAATAACTCGAATACAGGTTTAAGCCTCCGCCCAGCCAGCCCGGTTGGAGCAACTTTCTATGCAATGTTCTGCAAATCTTTCAAATTCTTCTTTAAATAATTCTTCATACACAACATAACCAATAAATCCAACAATTTCAGCTTCTGCGTCGCAGGTAGCCAGGGAAGGGTCCTGGTCGATCTTTTCATAATAATCTTTTCCCATGCCTACAATAAAACAGCGGCAATAGAGGAACCCGTCGTCGCTCCCGTCTGTATAGGCCTGAACCTCCTTCCTGTCGATCTGGTAAAGCTTTTGTTCCATCCAGCGATTGAACCGGGTCAGCTCTTCTTTGCTGAGGGTCAGCAAAATATCGCGGATATTATTGGTAATAGGACCATATACGCTTCCCGTCAGATCTTCGATAATAGCGGCATCATTTGTTTTCAATACCTCGTTACGCATCTTCAGCAATTCAGGAGAAGCGGCCCAGGCATCTTCAATGACCTGCCAGAACTGGTATTCATTCATAATTCAGGATTTATTGGTAACGAAGATATTTTTCAGCAACGCATCAGATATGCGTATTAAATGGTGATGGTGCCAGCGATCCTAAGCCTGTCGCGCATAGAAAATAAACTTACATAATTATTTCTTACTATACAATATAACCATCCCGGCCCGGCGATATTTTATTTTATTATTAATTTTGTCTCCCCTAAATTTACTTTTATTCACCTTAATTGTTCGAGTCTAAATTACTGGTTTTGCTGAATCAAATGCCAACAGACGAATCATTCCTGCTTCAACTTGTTGCCAAAGGCGATACCGCTGCTTACACTCAACTTTTTAACTATTACAGCCCGCAGGTCTTTGATGCGGCCTTGTTATACTTAAAAGACGAACAGGCGGCAAGGGAAATTGTCCAGGAGATCTTTTTAAAGATCTGGCTGAAGAGGGAAGAAATGTCTGGCGTTAAAAGCTTCCGCGACTACCTCTTTATCCTGACCCGTAACCGCGTATATGATGGGTTCAAGAAGCAGCTGGTCAGGCTGAAAGCTATGGACTACCATTTCAAGCATCTCCCCGATTCCCAGAACGATACAGATCACCTTTTGTTACAAAAAGAATACGCCGATATTGTTAATAAGGCTGTTGAACAGCTCCCGCCCGAAAGAAAAAAGGTTTACCTGGCCAAAAATGCCGGCTGGAGCAATGAAGAGATCTCCAACCAGCTTAACATCTCGGTCAATACAGTAAAAAAACAGATCAGCCTCGCCACAAATTCGATTCGCGCCTTCGTAAAAGCGCGTATCCAGAATGATATTCCCCTGACTATCCTGTTGCTTCTTCTCCTGAAAAGATAGGCTGGCAGCCATTCTTTAAAAAAAGTTAAATTTTTTTTAACCTGCATACTCCTTTTGGAATAGTTGCGCGTCTTTAGAACTGCCCGACTTTCTAAACGCATCAACTTATGAATGAATTACAGCAATTGCTCGAAAAATACAAACTTGGTCAGATCAGCCATGAAGAGCTGTTGCGCTTGCATTCGCTCATCGAGTCAGACGATTATGCGCCGGAGGTGAAAGCCGATATACTGAATACATTATATCAACCGCCCCCGGTAGAAAGCAAATGGAAGGAAGAATATGGAGAAGCGATCCTGGAGGAAGTTTTCAATAGCTCCCGCCGCAAGGTGTTCCCGTTTAAGGTATGGCAGATGGCAGCGGCCATGGTAGCAGGTATTGCTATTATCGGGGGAGCATTGTTACTCAGGAAATCGCCCTCCCAGCCTGCCAGGCAAGTTGCGGTTAATATTCAACCAGGATCTGATAAAGCCATGCTGGTGCTGGCCGACGGCAGAAAAATCCCGCTCGACAGCAGTGTTCAAGGGTCATTGGCGCAACAGGGGAGTACAAGTATTGTCAATACCCAGGAAGGGCTCTCCTACCAGTCAAACGGGCAGGATAACCAGGTGGTATACAATACAGTTGTTACTCCCCGGGGTGGTCAATACCAGCTCACCCTGGCAGATGGCACCAAAGTTTGGCTGAATGCCGCCAGCAGCATACGTTTCCCTACCTCCTTCGATAAAGGGGAAAGAAGCGTGGAGCTAACCGGCGAAGGCTATTTCCAGGTAGCGGCCAATGCCAGCCAGCCTTTTAAAGTGAAGGTAAAAGGCAACTCCGATATGTCGGTAGATGTACTGGGAACAAGTTTCAATATCATGGCCTACCCGGATGAACAGGGAGTGGTAACTACCCTGGAATCGGGCGCTGTACAACTGGTACACGGAAATACCAAAAGCCTGCTGGCGCCGGGCTACGGCGGTACGCTGCTGCAGGGCTCCGACAATTTCAATATTCAGAAAGCAGATCTGGAACAAGCGCTTGCCTGGAAAGATGGCAAATTCAGGTTCCGAAACACCAATATATATACAATCATGCGGCAGATCTCCAGGTGGTACAACATAGATGTGGCCTACGAAGGCGATCTGTCCGACAAACGGTTCACCGGACTTATTTCACGCAGAGAAAATGCATCATCATTATTACAGATCCTTTCAGCCACCAAGCTGATAGACATCGAGTTCAATGGAAACAAAATCCTGGTAAGGCCACACGTCCCTGCAGGTCACTAGTAAATATTAATCCACTTATGAATTAATCACTTGAATATGAACAGTATTGAAACTTAAACTTATCATCACTTGTCAAAAAAAACCGGAAGCACTGCAATGCCCCCGGTGAATGCTGGCAATTTCAATTCCCTTACTCGTTAGAAACTGATTTTTTTAAGCCAACAACACAAATGTATGGAACTACTCGGTACATGCAAAGTCCGTGGTATAAGCGGGCGTATGCACAGAAAATTATTCCTGATTATGCGATTAACTGCAATACTGACATTGGTATTCACTCTTAATCTGAGCGCTAAAACTTTTTCACAAACCGTTAGCATCAAGGGTAAAAACCTTCCGCTGTACGACGTATTCAACGCAATCAATCGTCAAACCGGTTATGAATTTATCTACGATGAAAAACTGCTGCAACAAGTCGCTCCGTTAAATCTGAATATGCACCAGGCGCAACTGACTGACGTTTTGAATGCCTGCCTGGATAAAAGATTATTTCAATATTCCTTTGTTGATAAAACCATTGTTATCAGCCCTAAAGGGATTGCCAGTTCTGCAACTGATATCCTGCAGCAGGTAAGCCCGGTGCATGGCGTGGTTAAAAGCCCGGCTGGCGAGCTGCTTCCCGGCGTATCTATACAGATCAAAGGCACCAGCAAAGGAACCATTACCGATGAGAAAGGAAACTTCTCCATCAACGCCAACCCCGGCGATGTGCTGGTCATCAGCATGGTAGGTTACGAAAGCAAACAGGTGACAGTAGGCAACGATAAGAACATCACTGTTTCCCTGGCCCCGCAAGACAGCCAGTTAGGCGCCGTTGTGGTAACAGCACTGGGTATCAAACGCTCTGAAAAGACAATTACTTATGCTACCCAGCAGGTTGATGGTTTAGAGATCACTAAAGCAAAAGATCCGAACCTTATTAACACCCTCAATGGTAAAGTAGCGGGTCTGACCATCAGCTCCAGCTCTTCCGGCGTGGGCGGATCGGCTAAAGTGATCCTGCGCGGTAATAAATCCGGCATGAACAGCAACCAGGCATTGTATGTGATCGATGGAGTTCCGATGAACAACAACCTCACCAACCAGCCTACCAGCGTTTATGGCGGTAGTACGGCTTACGACGGAGGCGACCCGATCTCCAACCTGAACCCTGAAGACATCGAAAGCATTTCAGTACTGAAAGGCGCTTCCGCCGCCGCTCTTTATGGCAGCCAGGGCGCTAACGGCGTGATCATCGTTACCACCAAATCCGGTAAAGCAGGCAAAACACTGGTTAGCCTCTCTTCCGGTTTCAACGTAAGCCAGGCGGCATATAAACCAAAATTCCAGAACAGTTACGGCCAAACGGCCCCCGGATCCACTACCAGCTGGGGCGATAAGATCAGCGGAGGAACCGACAACCTCTCTTCCTTCTTCCAGACAGGTACCAATTTCACCAACGCCATCAGCCTTTCAGCCGGTTCAGAAAAAGCACAGACCTATTTCTCTTATGCCAATACCAGCGCAAGAGGTATTGAGCCGGGAAATAAGCTGGGCAGACATAACATCAACTTCAAAGAAACAGGTCACCTCTTCAACGACAAGCTGACAGCTTCCGCTGATGTGAACTACATGACCCAGAAAATTGACAATACGCCGCTCTCCGGGTTCTATTTCAATCCACTGACTGGTCTGTACCTGTACCCGCGAGGAAAAGACCTCAGCGTATATAAGAACCAGTTCGAAGTGGCTGATCCGAGCAGGAACTACCTGATGACCCAGAACTGGGCATTTGATGAAGATGTTCAGCAAAACCCCTGGTGGATCATCAACCGTAACCCTAATTCGCTTGACCGTAACCGGTTATTGCTGAACGCCAGCCTGAAATACGATGTAAACTCATGGTTCAATGTACAGGCCCGCGGAAGCATAGACAGGATCACCGATACTTACGACCAGAAAGTTTATGCAGGTTCCCAGAATGCAGTTTCTTCCCCGAATGGCGTCTATAATTTCAGCAACAATACCGTTACACAACAATACGGTGACCTGATCGCCAACTTCAACATACCGGTAAAAGATTTCCAGATCACCGGCCTGATAGGCGGTAGCATCAGGGACATAAAAACCCAGGGCATATTCATGAACTCCGGCAAGGATGGATTATATATCCCGAACGTTTTCACCCTGCAGAACTTCCAAAAGATCAATGCCAATAATACAGGTACCAGCCCTGAAAAACACGGGCAATGGCAATCTGTTTTTGCCAGCGCGAATATCTCTTACAAAAACTGGTTATTCCTGGATCTGACAGCCCGCAACGACTGGTCTTCTGCCCTGGCGTTCACGCCAAACATGTCTTACTTCTACCCGTCTGCGGGCTTGAACGTGATACTGACCGAAGTAGCCAAGCTGCCTGATTTCATCTCGTTCGCCAAAGTACGCGGATCATACGCCGAAGTAGGAAACTCTCCGTTACCTTACCAGAGCAACCCGGCTGAGAACACCATTGGCCCCGGTGGAAACATCATCGTAAGTACCGCTATTCCATTCAAGTTATTAAAACCTGAAAAAACAAAATCGCTGGAATTCGGTACCGAATGGCGTTTCTTCCAGAGCAGGTTAAACGTGGACCTCACTTATTATAAAACCAATACCCATGGCCAGACCATGGAGATCCTGGCTCCGCAGGGAACATTGTACAACACTTATTTCATCAACGCCGGTAATATCCAGAACGAAGGTCTGGAAGCCATGGTGAGATATGATGTACTGAAAGACAAGAACCTTAGCTGGACAACAGGTCTGAACTTTGCCACTAATAAGAACACTATCGTATCATTGAGCGACCAGGTAGATCGTTTCTCCCTCAGCGGTCAGTCAGGCGCTAACTACGCTTCCCAGTTCAAAGTGGGCGGTTCGTTCGGCGACATCTATGGTACTGTACTGGCAACAGATAACCAGGGCAGAGTGCTGATAAAAGACGGAGCTCCGGTAAAACAAGGCGGAGACATGGTTTATTTAGGCAACGCCAATACAAGATGGCAGTTAGGTTGGAATAACAACTTCGCTTATAAGAACTTCACTTTCTCTTTCCTGTTAGACGGCAAGTTCGGAGGCAAGGTAGTTTCTATCACCCAGGCGATGATGGATAGCTATGGCGTATCGCAGGCTTCTGCCGATGCCCGTAATGCAGGCGGAGTAAAAGTAAACGGCGTGGATGAGAACAACAATCCTGTCAGCGTAGTGGATGCACAGAAATGGTATTCGGTGGTAGGCGGCCGCGAAGGCGTTTCTTCTGCTTACCTGTACGACGCTACCACTATCAGGTTGCGTGAAGCGGCAATCGGTTATATGTTCCCGATAAAAGACAAATTCTTTAAAACATTAAAGCTTTCACTGGCTGGCCGCAACCTCTTGTACCTGTCTAAGAAAGCGCCATTTGATCCGGAGCAAACTATGTCGACAGGCAATGGTTTAAGCGGTGTAGACATTTTCATGCCGCCTGCTACACGCAGTTATGGTTTAACACTGAATGCTTCCTTCTAATTTGTCACTGAAAACTGATTACAATGAAATTATCTAATATACTTCGTGGTTTTAGTGTCCGGGCGCTTGTCGCAACCGGTATCTTATCCGCTTCTCTAATCGCTTGTACTAAAAATTTCGAGTTGTACAACACCAACAACACAGGTGTTTCTTCAGATCAGTTAGGCCCGGATTTCAATGGGCTGGGCCTCTATCTGAAATCTGCCCAGATGGCGATCTACAACTTCTCCGGGGGCGGCGATCCGAACTCTTTCCAGTTACAGCAGAACCTGAATGCCGACTGTTACAGCGGTTATTTTATGACGGCTACCAACTTTGCCAGCGGCGTTAACAATACTAACTACGGCCTGGTAACAGGATGGAACGGTGAGCCATTCAAAGTGGGTTACCTCAGCGTGATGTCTCCTATTTTTAAACTTCGTGCAACAGGAATAGAAAAAACCTTTCCTGCCGTATGGGGCGTTGCATTGATAGTGAAAGTAGCCGGTATGAGCCGGGTTACTGATATCTATGGTCCTATCCCTTACAGCAAGGTAGGATTGAATTTAACCACCGTGCCTTACGACAGCCAGGAGCAGATATACAATCGTTTCTTCCTGGAGCTGGACACCGCAGCGCAATACCTGCGCGCGCAAATTGCAGATACCAAACCGCTGCCATTCAACTTCGGCAATTTCGACGTAGTATACAACGGCAACTTTACCCAATGGCTGAAATTCTGTAACTCGCTGCGCCTGCGCCTGGCGATGCACATCAGGAATATAGCGCCGGAAAAAGCGAAGGCAGAAGCAGAAATTGCGCTGAATCCGGCCAACGGCGGCGTGATCACTGATAACGCAGATAATATGAATGTAAAGGTTGGACAAGGATTCACCAATCCGCTGGTATTCATTTCCACTATCTGGGAAGATATACATATCAATGCCAGCCTGCAATCTTATCTCACAGGATATAATGACCCGCGTATTGCCAAATACATGAGCAAGTCAACCGACGACAAGTCAGCAGGCCAGTACCTGGGTATCCGTATCGGCAGTGCAGTATCAAAAGACAACTATGGCAAATACTCTTTCCTGAGCAAGACTGCATTCAACCTGAATTCACCGGTTCAGTTGATGACGGCAGCAGAAGTTTACTTCCTGAGAGCGGAAGCCGCGTTAAAAGGATGGGCTAATGCCGGCGGATCAGTGCAAAGTTTATACGAGCAGGGAGTGACCGCCTCCATGAATCAATGGCAGGTGCCGATAGGCGATTACCTGTCGAATAAAGACAGCGTGATGGCTGATTATAAAGATCCGCGGAATTCGGTTAACGATATCAAAAAGGTATCTACCATCACTATCAAATGGTCTGAATCGGCGGCTGAACCGGAAAAACTGGAACGTATCATCACCCAGAAATGGCTGGCAATGTTCCCTGAAGGACAGGAAGCATGGACAGAGTTCCGCAGAACAGGTTATCCTAAACTGTTCCCGGTTGTGGAGAACAAGAGCGGCGGAACTATCGATACAAAGATCCAGATCAGGAGATTGCCTTTCCCGCAAAATGAATACAGCACCAACCCGGCTACGGTGGCAGAGGGAGTGAAATTGCTTGGAAATAAAGATGAAGGAGGCACCCGCTTATGGTGGGATACCGGAATAAATAAATAGTTTAGAATAGTGAATCTTTCAAACGCCCGTTGAGTATTTACTTAACGGGCGTTTTCACATAACCTGCTTCTTGTTGCAGCGCTTCTATTCCATTAGCCAAATACACCAACGGCGCATTCCAGTTAATGGCTATTTCATTAGAGGCATAAGAAGCCGTTTGATCTGTATAAGCTCTTTCAGGATCTGTAAATTCATATTTGCATTTATCCTGCATCCCGGGGTTAGGCCCCCCTGCCACCAGGCCGGGAACCGGTTCGGCAATCCCGTCGGCTGCCGATGGCCGGTGATGAGGGAACATAGGTGTTTTGCTTCCATACCCTGTTACGAACGAATATCCCGTCGCATTTCTTCCTAAAATATAATCCAGGTTTTCCAATGCCCTGTTCACATACCGTTTGTCGCGGGTGAGGCGGTAAGCAAATAACAGCAACATCCCCTGGTGCGCTGCCACATCGTTGCTTCCCCAGGTAAAATCACGCACCGACTGCCCCATTACCGTATGAAAAGCAGAGTAAAAATCCAGGTAATGCGTGGCCAGTTTTAACACATCTTCCTGCAGGCGGGTCGACAAAGAAGATGACCGATCTTTGCGCAACATGGTATAATAGCCCAGCATAGCGACGTTGCCCCAGTTAGGCAATTGTACGGTATTGGGTAAATAGGCTTCGAATGCCCGCAGGAATGCCGCATCTCCAGTTGTGGAATAAAGCTCGGCTGCAGCCCATACCCATTCGTCATGGAAGCGGTTATCGCCATATGTACCGGTAGAGATAGCGGGGCTGTATAGCTTGTTGATGCTATCCTGGTTATAAGGTACCCCGGGATGTCCTTCGGCCCATTTCCATGCTTTCCGGGAAGCCTTCAGGCAGCTGTCGGCCAGGGCGGGTAAAAAAGGTTTCAATACCCTGGAAGCCTGCGCAGTAACGGCGGCAAAATCGAGCGCTGCTGCCGTGCTCTTTTGTACTACGTAACGGGTAGCCCTGGCTTTATCGGGCATTACCATGTTATCGAAACCGGCGTTGGTGCATTTGTGATATACGCCTCCATCGTTGGCATCCTGCATGGTCAGCATCCAGCGCAGGTTATAGATCGCTTCATTGAGCAGGTCGGGAACCTGGTTGCCGCTTTCAGGAATATTAGTAGAAAGATGGTTAAAGTATTCAGGAAAATCTTCGTAGGCCCCTAACAGTGTGCCCATGGTGATACCGGAGTTGACGATGTATTTATTGTAATCGCCGGCGTCGTACCAGCCAAGAGGAGTTGGGATTTTAGTACCGGCGGGCCTGAACTGGTCAGCAGCGTTGGGATGGATGGTCACGTCGGCATCCGGATGCCCGGCAGCACGCGCCCATTTGCCTGCATAGGCGGGCAGCAGGGGCATGGAAGCCCGCTGGTAATAGTATCCTTTCAGCACTGCAATAGCTACAGCATTCATCACAGCCGGCCTGATGTAAAAAGGATAAGAGGTAACGGCGCCCGGCACCGCGAGCCGGTAAGTACCGGTATCAGAGAACGCTGAAAAATCAATCAGCCTGGTAACCAGGTTTGAATTGGAAGAATGTTGTTCTGCTCCCAGCTTCCCTGTAAAAACGGTATCCTTTGCTTCATTTAACAGGTAAAAACTGGCAGCAGTTACAGGACCCGCTACCACAGCGAATTTAGGGGCATAAGGATAAAAGCCCGTCTGGTTTAACATAATCTCGCTCTCTGCGCTTGCTCTACTACTGGCGGTTAACAGGTAAAATAAACTAAAAGCGATGAGTCGATAAATTGACATAACTGTTTGTTTAAAGCCATCGGACAAGGTAGCGCATTTTTTCGTGGATACAGAATACCTGCGATACTATTAAAAGCAACTTTTTTATGTTATATTACGGTAACACTCATTAGATCTTTTCAGATGACACAAAACAAGAGCTTGAAGAAGACACTTACTCCGTTTATGTTGTGGGGACTTGGAGTAGGATACGTTATTTCAGGAATGTATTTTGGATGGAATCTGGGTTTGGAAAAGGGTGGTACGGGAGGTATGGCCCTTGCTACGCTGGTGATCATGATCATGTACATCACCTTTACTTTCAGTTATGCAGAACTGGCCTGCGCTATCCCCAAGGCAGGCGGCGTGTTCGATTATGCAGGCAAGGCAATGGGTCGCAACTGGGGCTTTATTGCCGGTATTGCCCAGGTAGTGGAATTCATTCTTGCCCCTCCAGCCATTGCATTTGCAATTGGCGCTTATTTCAATGCATTCATGCCACAGGTGCCTATCCTGGGCAGCGCAATCTTTATCTATCTCATTTTTACCGGACTGAATATCTATGGCGTAAAAGCCGCTGCCAGTTTTGAAGTGATCGTAACGATACTGGCCGTAGGGGAATTGCTGTTGTTTTCAGGTCTCACCCTTCCTTCCTTTAAAGCAGAGAACCTTACTCATCATGCATTACCCAACGGCTGGCAGGGGGCCTTTGCTGCTATTCCTTTTGCCATCTGGTTCTTTTTAGGGATAGAAGGAATTGCCAATGTGGCGGAAGAAACAAAGAACCCGCAGAAAGACATCAGCAAAGGATTTGGATGGGCCATATTTACGCTGGCCATATTATGTATACTGATCTTTGTATCGGCAACCGGGATAGCCGGATGGGAGACCATCGTATACAAGAACGGAAGCAGCGGCGAAACTTCCGACTCTCCCCTCCCACTGGCCCTGGCCAGGGTAACAGGGCCGGATCATCCTATGTATCACCTGTTGATCACTGTTGGCCTGTTCGGGCTTGTTGCATCCTTCCACGGACTTATACTGGCCGCCGGCAGATCTACCTATGAAATGGGAAGGGTACAAAACCTGCCCGCTGTTTTAGGCAGGATCTCTCCCCGCTTTCATACGCCGGCCAACGCTTTGGCCGCCAACATGGTTATAGGCATCCTGGCGCTGTTGTCCGGGAAAACTGCGGAGATCATCATCCTGTCTGTTTTCGGGGCGCTCACGTTGTACATATTTTCCATGATCTCGTTGTTGTTGTTAAGAAAGAAAGAACCCGGCCTGCACCGTCCTTTCAGGGTGGCGCTATACCCGCTTTTCCCCCTGTTGGCACTCGGTATCGCGATCATTTCCATTGTGGCGATGTTTATCTTCAATCTTTACTTAGGCATCATTTATTTCTCCATACTACTAATCAGTTTTCTATTATATCTCATTATTAAACCTGGCCAAGTATGAATCATCCTGATATTTTATCGTATGTTCAGCATCACCCTGCCGGGAAGGTGAAAATTGCGATCGCAGATATTGATGGCGTATTGAGAGGAAAATATATCTCTGCAGAAAAATTCAGGTCGGTAGTTCAGGGCCGGCTTGGGTTCTGTGATGTTACGCTGGGTTGGGATGTGGGAGATGTGGTATATGACAATGTAGATTTCACCGGCTGGCATACCGGCTACCCTGATGCATTGGTACGGATCGACCTCAACACTTTCCGCAAGATCCCCTGGGAAAACGACCTGCCGTTCTTTCTGGGAGAATTTGTAACAGAGAAAGACGAACCTGTTCATGCCTGTCCGCGGCAGCTCCTCAAGAAAGTGATTGCCGAGGCAACAGACAGCGGGTATACGCCTTATTTTTCACAGGAGTTCGAATGGTTCAATTTCACTGAAACGCCGGATTCTGCACAGCAGAAAAACTACAGGGACCTTGCTCCCATTACTCCCGGGATGTTTGGATATTCCATTCTTCGCAGCGCGTTAAAAAATGAGTTTATGAGCAACCTGTTCGAATGGCTGGTAAAATTTGATATACCGGTAGAAGGGTTGCATACAGAAACAGGTCCGGGCGTGTATGAAGCGGCGATCAAATACGCGGGTATATTGCAGGCGGCCGACCAGGCGCTCCTGTTTAAAACGGCGGTAAAGGAGATTGCTTATAAACATGGCATCATGGCCACTTTCATGGCTAAGATAAGCGAAAATCTCCCGGGTTGCAGCGGCCATGTACACCAGAGTTTATGGGATAAAAATTCAGAACATAACCTGTTCTATTCGGCTGACGATCCGCATACAATGAGCGAAGTAATGAGAAGCTATATAGCAGGTCAGTTATATTGTCTTCCTCATATCCTGCCTATGATCGCGCCTACCGTCAATAGTTATAAACGACTGGTAGAAGGAGCCTGGGCGCCTACTAACCTCACCTGGGGGATAGACAACCGCACAGTTGCCCTCCGCTCGTTGCCCTGCGGCAGCAAAGCTACCCGCCTGGAAACAAGGGTTGTGGGCTCGGATACCAATCCTTATCTTGCTATGGCAGCCTGCCTGGCAGCGGGATTATATGGAGTGAAGAATAAAATGCCACTCGATAAAGCACATACAATAGGAAACGGCTATAAAGACACTTCCAACGGCGTGTTGCCGCAAACCTTGCAAGCCGCCACGCAGCAAATGAAAACATCCGGCCTGGCCAAAGAGCTTTTCGGAGAAGCATTTGTGACGCACTTCACTCAAACAAGAGAATGGGAATGGCGACAGTATGCAAAAGCAGTAACCGATTGGGAACTTAAAAGATATTTTGAAATCATCTGATCTATGGTATTCCAGTATAATTTTCCGACCACTATCCGTTTTGGCGTTGGCGCCATTAACGAGTTACCGGCTTATCTGCAACAGAAGGGACTGCAAAAACCGCTGATAGTGACAGACCCTACAGTAGCTACCCTTCCTTTCTTTAAAGCCATCGTTGATGACCTGGAGAAGAAAAATATTTCTGTAGCCGTGTTTTCAGACATTCACAAAAATCCTGTTAAAAGCGATGTATACAAAGGATGTGAACAATGGGATGATACCGGCCGTGACAGTATCATTGGCATAGGCGGCGGCGCGGCGATAGATGTGGCCAGGGCCATTGCCTTACGGGTAAACCACAGGGAAGATCTCTTCAAATACGACGACCTGGTAGGCGGCGATGTTTATGTAACCAATGATGTACCTCCATTCATTACCGTTCCTACAACCTCAGGTACAGGCAGTGAAGTTGGACGAAGCGCTATTATTGCCGACGATGTCACTCATCAGAAGAAAATATTATTCTCTCCCAAACTGATGGCCAGCATCGTGTTTGCTGATCCGATGCTCACCATGGAACTTCCTCCTTTTATTACGGCGGCTACAGGCATGGATGCACTGACCCACAACATGGAAGCATTCCTGGCCAAGAATCCTCACCCGCTTTGCGATGGTATTGCGCTGGAAGGCATGTCGCTGATCAAAGATGCGATCGTGGAAGCTACGAACCAGCCAACCATCGAAAGCCGCAGCAAAATGCTGATGGCTTCCATGATGGGGGCCATAGCATTCCAGAAAGGCCTGGGAGTGGTGCATTCACTGGCGCATCCGTTATCGTCCCTGCTCGACACCCATCACGGTTTAGCCAATGCCGTTAATATTCCTTACGGCATGCAGTTTAATATAGAAGGGTTTGAAGACAAATTCAGGAGAATAGCCAGAACGCTGGAACTGAAAGAAGAAACGGGAGAAGCAGTGGTACAGTATTTATTTGACCTGAACAGCAAGATCGGTATTCCTCACAGGTTAAAAGACATCGGCGTACAGCCGGAACACCTGGATACGCTGGCAGACCTGGCATATGCAGATTTCGCTCACCCCAACAACCCCAAACCGGTGAGCAGGGACCATTTCCGGGCACTGTATGAAACCGCTTTATAACAGTATAAGACCATGAAAAAGAAAATCGGCATCAGTTATACAGAAGCCAATTTCCAGAATTATGAACAATGGTTCACCGCCCAGGACCTGGGAGATGACCTGGAAATAATCATTCTTTCATTTATAAAGAATAATACGGAAGATATCAGCAAATGTGAAGGGTTTGTTCTAACAGGCGGCATAGATGTGCAGCCATCCCTTTATGGAGGCGACATGGAGTATGCATATCGTCCTACTGCTTTTCTACCGGAGAGGGACCAGTTTGAAAAGCTCATCTATGAATATGCAAAATCACATCGCCTGCCGGTACTGGGCATTTGCCGGGGACTTCAATATATCAATATCCTGGAAGGAGGAAAAGTCTTTGAAGATATAGGCGAACTATCTAACGGCATTCATAAAAGGGCCACCGTTGATAAAGAACACCGGATCACTATAGTACCTGATACGCTTTTACATAGTATTACTGAAGTGGATCGGGGAATCGTGAACAGCGCGCATCACCAGGCTATCAGGCCCGACATGCTGGGAGACAATATCATGATCAGCGCCTATTCCGATACCGATGGCATCATTGAAGGGATCGAGTATAAGGATAAAACCAACAAAGCCTTTATGCTGGCCGTACAATGGCACCCCGAGCGGATGAAAAGGAAAGAGGAAAGTCCTTTCTCCCGTAATATCAAATCAGCATTTATTAACGCAGTCAGAACCCATAAGTATGCAGATCTTTAACCCAGCTACCGGAGGATATATTAAAACAATAGGCGAAGACAGGTTCATTGACCTGCAGGCAGAGTATGACGTGATCGTGGCGCAACACCAGCAATGGAAGGCCACCCCGCTTTCTGAACGTATTGCATTGATGCAGAAGTTCGGAGAGCAGATGGAAAAACGGAAAGACAAGATCGCCGCCGTGCTTACAGAAGAAATAGGCAAGCCAACCTGGCAATCGTACAACGAGATCAACGGCGCTATCGGTCGCGTTAAATGGCTGACCGATAATGCAGAGAAATACCTGTCAGACGAGCTTATCACACATTCCGATACCCTTTATGAAAAGATCACGTATGAGCCTATAGGCGTAGTATGCGTGATCTCGGCCTGGAACTACCCTTATCTTGTTGGGGTGAATGCGTTTGTCACTGCGTTGCTGGCAGGCAACTCCGTGCTTTACAAGCCGTCGGAATACGCCTTGTTAACGGGTATGGAGATTGACAGGTTAATGTATTATGCGGGTGTGGGCAATCATGGGTTCAGGTTAATATTGGGAGGCAGGGCAACCGGCGAGAAAATGACGGAGTTGCCATTTGACGGTTACTGTTTCACCGGCTCTTATAAAACGGGTAAAGCGGTATTGAAAAAAGTGACGGAGAGAATGGCGCCTTGCCAACTGGAACTTGGCGGCAAAGACCCGGTATATGTGATGGATGATATAGACGATATCCCGAAAGTGGCGGCGGCTGTGGCGGATGGCGCGTTTTATAATAATGGGCAGAGTTGCTGCGCTGTAGAGAGGGTGTATGTGCATGAAAATATCTATGATGCGTTCCTGGAATCGTTCCTGGCTACTGTGAAATCATGGAAGCTGGGTTACCCGACGGAGGAAGGCGTTTATTTTGGCGCTATCACGCGGCGAAGCCAATTGCAGGTACTGCAATCGCAGGTCGAGGATGCGCTCAGCAAAGGCGCTACGCTGCGCCTGGGAGGCAAGATCATTTCGCATACCGGTAATTATTTTGAACCTACAGTGCTTACAGAGGTGAATCACCGAATGGCGGTAATGACGGAAGAGAGCTTCGGTCCTGTCATTGGCATTATGAAAGTGAAAGACGACAATGAAGCCTCCCAGTTAATGGCGGATACCGAATATGGTCTGACGGCGGGCGTATACAGCAAATCAAAGGAACGTGCAGAAAAGGTTCTGTCGCGTATTAACAGCGGCACCAGTTACTGGAACTGCTGCGACCGGCTAACGCCGGGGCTTCCGTGGAGTGGCAGGAAACATTCAGGTTATGGCGGTGCAACGCTTTCGCACCTGGGATTCCGGACTTTTACGCGGCCCAGGGCGTGGCAGATGAAGTCGCCGGAGGCGTAATGGGTTGGTGTGGCGCTAACGATGTAATGCTTCAATGAAACTACAGGCATGTTTGTATACTAAACCCGGCAAGTTAATCATCAATGCCGCAGTAAACACAGTTGTTTCAATGAAAACTACACGCATGTTGACATGAGAAGCTGGTAGACAATTCATCAACACATAGCAAACACAATCGCTTTGACGAAACTGCCCGCATGTTTGCATGAGAAGCCTGGCGGACCAACCTATTCACGCCAGGGCAATAACACCGCAAAGCTTTAACGAAACAGGAACACCTGTTTGGCGATTACGCTTTACAATCTTTCCACTTCACTCAACTTGATCTTGAGTACCTGTTTGCCGTTGGAAAGGCTCAGCATGAGTTCACCATATTCTAAGAAAAGCTGCGCATCCACCGGGGCGTCTTTCGACCTCCATTTAATATTGCTATTCTTGACCTTACTCTTAAGGATATTAGCGGGTTCCCATTCACGGGTAGCCAGTTTATCGCTATATGCCCTGTAACCGGCCGGTTGGCTGGCAGCGATCCTCATTCTCTTGATATCTCCTTCCTGCCCTATGTAGTAAATATGCCGGCGTGGATCGGACGCGAGGTGCAGGTAATGTTTTTCGGCAGGCTGCAGCTCCTTGTAGGCGCTAAATAAAAAGGCTTCTTTTAATGTCCCGTCAAAATGATCGAGACCCCTGGGATAACTTTGTCGCACAAAATATTTATGCCCATGCAGCAGCAATGCATCCAACAAGTCTTCGGATAAAATAGCGAGGGGGTTATGCATAACAATACTAAATTAATTAGCAAAACAATTTATTAAAAAGCCCCCAAGAAACGCCAAATGCAGAAATAGCGAGCCTCAGAGGCTTTTATAATATGTCTGCGACAAAAATACTAATTATTTTAGTATTAAAAAATTTTAGGCAAAATAACTTTTGATCGCACTTCCAATCTTCAGCAATTTCTCAGGAGGATTTGAAATATCCCTGGGTTTTATTTCCCCATCGTCAGATACACAATATACTGTATCGGCATCGCAGGCTTTTACTATGTAAAGCTGTTGGAGATTGGACTGCTGTGTTTGAATGGTATAATCCTTACCTTCTACTGTTACGATGATTTCCTGCATAACTGAAATATTTTGTAGGTTAACTATATAGTAAACTCGCTGCCAGTCTGCTTATCCAATCATTTTTTACTATGCTTTTTCCCTGTTAACAAGTTAATCAAAAAATGCCAGTTTTGGAATAGGGAAATTCGAATTTTAATGGCAAGACAGGTAGGTTATTGATTTTCAGGCGGTCGGCTAGCCAGGGTGTGTAAAAAAATGTTGACTAACTGACTATGCGAAAATGAAGGCACAAATATTTAAAAATAAATAGGGTGTTCCTTGAACACCCCATTTATTTACAGCTGCTTGTTCAGCTTAAATGTTCTATCTGATATCTGAGAAACCGCCGGATAAGTCCAGTCATTCACCGGTATCCCCAATTGCTGCGGCGTCTTATACATGAAGCTGCTGCTTCTTCCCATTATCCTGACAGTGCCGTCGCCGCCTATTTCAACCCTTGCCCATAACGGATCACGGTAATAAGACATATACTTCAGTAAAGGATATTGTTTGTGCAGGGCTGGTCCAAATGGTTCATCAACATACTTAGTTCCTCTCCAATAATAGGTAGCGCTGTTGATCTGAACATGATGCACCCCGTTTATAACATTGTAGTAATCCTGGTGAAAATGACCCGAAAATGCCATCTGTACTTTGCGGAAGCCGCTCTTCCTGTTGGCATGTTCTATCAATAACCTCACTTGTGCAGCATTATCTACGCCTCCGTCATTATCAAATCCCTGGTGACAAAATATAATAACAGGCAACCCGGTTTTATCAAGATCCGCCGCCAGCCATTGCATTTGTTCCTCCCCGATATAATGCTCATACTTTAGTTTAGGCTGATGAGCCGGGTTATGATCATTCCCATCCAACACAACAAAATGATATCCTTTCAAATCGAAGGAGTAATAGCTGTTAGGCATTTTCCAGTACCTGGCCGCATCTGCAGGCGTAAAACCTGCATCGGTTTCATGGTTGCCAACTACATGATAAGCAGGGCCGGCAAACCGGTTCCAGATATCCATGATTACATCATTCTCCTTTTTAGGTTGACAAAAATCTCCCAGTTGAATGATCATATCAGGCTTCCATTTCTGCATATCGCTGATAAAAGCCTCCAGCCTGGCCGGTGCATCAAAGCTAAAATCCTGATGCAGGTCGCTGATAATGCCGAATCGTATAGGCGTAAAGGTACTTTTCCTGTTGCTTGCATGGCCAACAGCGCTTGAAAGCTGTGGCGCATTAAGCGCTGCCAATAACGACACGGAAGTGTTCCTGATAAAATTCCTTCTTTTCATGGTTTATTTATTTTACATCGTTTAACTTTCTGATCCATAACTGGGGCGCCAGCTGGCCCGCTCCATTGGTACGCAAATAAAAGTTGCCGGTGAATGTTCCGCTTGCAGGCAGCAAATTATTTGCAAAGCTGGCATTTGGCTCTGTATGCAATATAATAGTATCAGAACCGCTTACCAGGTAATGATCGCCCCTATATGCAGCATTATCGCCAGGTTTCACTTTTACATTTCCTTTAATGGTTACAAGCGAGCAATCGAAGTCGGTTCCGTTGTTTTTCAGTACAGGCAGGGCATTCGTATTTGCTTTGGCGCCTTTATTCTTCGCCAGTACCTGTATTGAATCGGCTTTCACATCCTTTATAGCTAATGTGCCATTGTCTCTTGTTATGGTATGCCCCGTTACATTTACTTTAATAGAATCTCCCAGCTGGAAAGATTTCGCATCATCAACCAATAATACAATGGCCCTGTCGGCAAATTGTACAGTTACGTAATTCGACGGCGTATTGCCGTTGCTGTGATCATTTGTTACCACTCCCCAGATGAGGCTGGGAGGCAGCTGCGCATCAGCGCCTTTATATTGGTATCGTACTTCCCACAAAGAATAAGGATCAGCAGTATACGTATCCTTTTTGCAGGATGCAACTAATATGAACAGGCAAATAAGTATATAAATATTGCGGAGCATAAATTGCTGTTTAATTGAATACTGAATTATCGTTGTTGCCACCAGACTTTTGTATTGATATCGTCTTTTCCTATCCGTTTTACCACATCCAGGTAATTGGCCCTGTTAAAAGTAAGTTCCGTATTAGGGTAACACAACCTCGAAGGCATCACCCCATCGTTATACATTTCCTCGCCTTTATTGAGTACCGGGAAGCCTGTGCGGCGGTATTCAAACCACTGCTCGAAGCCATTCTCGAACAGCGCAAAATACTTCTGCGTAATAATCTGTTCCATTGTCCCGTTATAAGCAACTTTCGGATGCGACAGGAAAGCGTCAGGAATGCTTGTAACTCCCCAGTAGCTGCAGGAAGCGGCAATGCCATTGTTGTAATGCTTCTTCGCATCATCGGCCATATAGCCATTCAGACAAGCTTCGGCCAGGAGGAATTCCTGCTCGGCATATTGCAGGATGCTGCCGAGGTAGCTCGATGTTTTAAGCCCCAACTGGTAAGTTGAGAATACGGTACCCGATATGGCGTCTTGCTGCGATAATGGAAATCCTGTTGGTATACCGCTGTAAGTACTGCCGGTTTTTGTTGCCCAAACCGGCAACCTCGGGTCCTGCACTTCTTTGAGGTAGTCTATAAAGAACTTGGCATAGTTGTCGCTTCCGTTGAAATCGAAATCCCTGGTGCTGTAATATGGATTCTGGAAAGGAATTATGTTGGTATAGTACAGGGAAGCGCCGTCAGATACGCTGTTCATGAGCGGGTACTTTCCCGGATCTGCCAGCATGGCTTTCAGCTGATCGGCATACACGGTCGATTTATGCGCGATACGCATCAGCAAACGAAGATGCAAAGCATTGGTGAACTTCTTCCACTTCAGCACATTTGCTACATTCTGGTTGGCATTGAATAACAGGTCTTCCCCACTCAATACTTTATTGACATTATATAATGTGTTGGCCCTTTCAAGATATACAAGCAATGAATCATAAACCTGCTGCTGGGTATCAAATACCGGCGTGGTGTTCTGTTCTGCGCCCAGCAATGCATTACTGAAAGGAATATCACCATGGGTATCGGTCAGTATTGATCCTGCCCATGCTTTAAGGGTATAGGCAATCGCTTCATAATTTACATCATTTCTTTTCTGCGCCAGGTCCAGCATCGTCTCAATGTTGCGAAGCTGTTTGTATAAAGGATTCCAGAATACTGTAAATACAGAGGGCAGTATACGGTACCGGTCTGGCCCGTTGCCATTGTTCTTCGTTGCAGCTACCTGCATCAGTTGGTTATTGGTAGTATGGCCTGCACGTATAACCGTTGTTGTTAGGGTGTATAAAGTATTTGACAGGAAGGATGAAGGTTGTGCGCCATTAACAGCCTCCGGATCAATCCTGTAATCATCAAGGCTTTTAAGACAAGCTGTTGTGCAAGCAACTATTAATATCAGGATGAAGTATATTCTTCTCATAACTAATTTCTTAAAAATCCAGTTTTAAATTTGCGCCTATTGCCCTGGTAGAAGGAAATTGGCCTATCTCAATTCCTGCCATGATCTGCGACCCGTTCATTGTAGCCGTTTCGGGGTCGTACATCGGGAATTTTGTCCAGTTGAACAGGTCCCTGCCATATACCCCGACAGCCAATTGCTTGATAAATGTGCCTTTCAACCATTTTTTGGGAAGATCATAATTCAGTGTTACTTCCCGCAGTTTCACAAAACTTGTGGAAAAGACATTTGCTTCCATATTAGTGTAATTGAAGTAGCGGGAGTAATAAGTAGCTGCAGAAACGTTAGTTGTATTAGGCACATAAGTACCGTCCGCTTTTTGTACAACGCCTGGCCCTACAATTCCTGTTTCTCTCCCCGGCAATGTTTCTCTTAATTTCCCATTGGCCGCCATAATAGCATGAGAATAAGACATCATCTTACCTCCCTGGCGTATATCTACCAGGAAAGAAAATCTTAGCCGTTTATAAGAAAGTTCATTTTTAATACCTCCCTGCCAGTCGGGGCTGATGCTTCCCCTGTTTTGCAGCGTATCCGTCAGCAATGGAAGCCCGGAATTATCATAGATCACCTGGCCATCAGGAGTGCGTTTCAATCCTAAACCATAGAGCTGGGGGAAAGATTTTCCTTCCTGCGCTACTACCTGGATGCTGGCCCAGCTTACATTATATAAGATCAGCATTCCTTCTGATCCCGGGCTGGTAGTTAACTCCAATGCTTTACTCCTGTTTGCCGCCCAGTTCAAAGTTACATTCCACCTGAAGTCACGGTTGTAGTAAGGAATACCGGTAAGCATAATTTCAACTCCCTTATTCTGCACTTTCCCGATATTCACCATAGCATTTGAATACCCACTTGCGCCGTCGATCGGCAGGCTTAATATCTGGTTGTTCGTCACATTGCGGTATACAGACCAATCGATGCCCAACCGGCTGTTCAGGAACCTGAAATCACCTCCTGCTTCAATGGCGTTCGTCAACTGGGGCTTCAGGTTCTTGTTAGGCAATGTGCCTGGCGATGTAAGCGATCCCGGGAAGCTGGTGGACGAATAGTTTTCCAGGAAAGTATATGCTGTTCTTGCATCCACACCAGTGCTGGCGTACGAAGCCCGAAACTTGGCCTGCGATACGAACTGCGGCAGTTTTACAAGCTTATCCAACAACACGCTGGCATTGATACTTGGGTAAAAGAAGGATTGATTTTGTTTTGGAAGCGTAGAAGACCAGTCATTCCTTCCTGTTAATTCCAGGAATACTTTCTCACGAAAATTCAGGTTCAGGAATCCATATAAACTGTTAACCAGGAAGCTTGCCCTATCAGGAATGGTAACAACAGGGTCCCTGCTGTTTCCCAGGTTATAAACCCCTGGTATCACCAAATTATCCGCCCGGTTATCCGTGTATTTATAATCGTTAAACCGTTGGTTGCCTCCGAAGCTGGCTGTATACTTGATTCCGCCGGGCAGTTTATTGTCATACTTCAACAGGAAATCGCTATTGTTCTCTATCCTGAAAACAGATTGCTGCCTGTACATACCTTGCTTAAATTTATAGGTAGACATAGGACGTAGCTGTGTTCTGAATTCGTAGTTCAGATCCATGCCCGAACGAAGCGAAAGACTAAGCCTGGGAGTAAGCTGCACCACTGCGTTAATATTGCCTATGACATCGTGTTTATCTGTGCCATTCAGCATTTCATACGAAATAAGGTATGGATTATCCATTCCCGGCCAGAATGGGCTTTGTTGTGCTACCTGCTCCTGGTTAGGAAGCCACATGGGTTTATTCCATTCCACGTTATTGTTTGGAGCCGTCTGGTTCACGTAATACATGATGGTTTGGTTGTTGTAGCCCTGTGCCGGCAGGTTATCGCTAAACTTCCGGTTATAGTTCAGCTTTCCGCTGATGGTAACTTTGTTTGATATTTTCTGGTTTCCCGAGAGCCAGGCAGACACCCTGCTAAAGCCTGAATTTGGGGTTATCCAGTTATTTTTAAGATAGGTAATTCCTGCTCTCATATTTGGCCCGGCTACACCAATTGTATTTGTGCTTGTAAAACCGTTCCTGAAGATTCCCTTATAAGCATTTTCATAAGGTACCCATGGTACGCGTTCAGTTCTTTGCCCGGTAACCGGATCGATCGGCGAATTGTACTGGAAGTAAGACTGGCCCGCAAACCTGGCACCCCAGGCCGCCGTTGCTGTTTGCAACGAATTGCCATCCACCGTGTTGCCATACGAATAATACCTGGCGCCGCCACCGCCCGCGCCGTATTCATATTGATAATCCGGCCACCTGTTCACCTGGCTTATTTCCTGGACGGTGTTGGCATAGACGCCCCAGCCTTTTGTTTTGTTATTTGATTTTGTTGTAATGACGATGGCGCCGTTGGAAGCCCTTGACCCATACAGTGCAGTAGCACCCGGGCCTTTCAACACCGTGATGCTTTCAATCTCTTCTGGGTTCAGGTCACTGAGCGAACTTCCAAAATCTACAGGGCTGTCTGCATCCACTAATGGACCGTTCCCGGTTCCCGACTGGGCTGTGCTGATAGGCACCCCGTCTACCACTATCAGGGCTGTGCTGCCTCCCAGCGCCAGTACATTGTCGCCGCGCAATACAACATCGCTTGAGCCCAGCGGGCCTCCTACCTTGTTGAGGGTAAGCCCTGCTACCTTCCCGCTAAGCGCGTTGATCCAGTTATTTGTTGGAGCGCTGCTTACTTCATCTCCATCTACTTTCTGAATGGCGTAGCCCAGCGATTTTTCGTCTTTCTTTATACCCAATGCCGTTACCACTACTTCCTGCAGTTTGCCTTCCTGGCGTTGAAGTGCGATATCCAGCCTGGTAGTTGTTCCCGCCTTAATGGTTACAGGCGCTATGCGGTTGTTCTTATATCCAATGAATGACGCTTCAGCGATATAGGTACCCTCCGGCAACTCCAGTGTATATATTCCCTGTTCATTACTTGCAGCGCCTTTGCTTCCAACACGGATACCGGAGCCTATAAGTATTTCCCCGTTGGCGGCATCGGTAATTTTACCTGTCAGTTTTCCCGGTTGCTCTTTGCCGGAAGAAGAGGAAGCACGTACAAGGGCCACAGCGATATTTTTGCCAAGTACTGTATAGTCAACTCCTGTCTGTGCTTTTAACTGCTCCAATACAGTTCCCAACGGCGTGTTCCTCCAGTTAACCTGTTTTAGGCGAATAGCAGATAACTGGGGCTGATCGTAGGAAAAAATGTAGTGTGTCTGCTGTTGCAGTTGCTGCAGAACTGTAGTTAACAGTATAGCTTCTGCTTTAAGCGTTACGGGGGCTGATAACTTTTCTGTCTGGGCATTTGAATAGGCAGATGGCCAGGCAGACAGCAGCCCAATGAAGGCAATAAGGATCCAGGCGCCTGACTGCTGTCGCAGGCGGTTTACCTTTTTTTTCATACTTTGCGGATGTTTTAAGCGTTTTTTCGGAACGTTTTTTTCGGGCAGGGCCAGGCGAGGCCCTGCTTTTTTATTATGGTTTTGATGTAATAACTATATTTCCCATTGCATCTTTGGTGATTTTCAACTGGTAGATGAACAGCATATGGTTTAATACTTCTTCCAGCGTGGCTTCAGCAGGGTAGTCTGCGGTCACTACCTTGCCAGAGAGCAGCGAGTCGTCCGCGAATACCGGCTTGTTATAATGCTCGCTTACTCTCTTCAGCGCTTCTTTCAGCGGGATCTGGTTGAATATCATATTGCCATGCATCCATCCGATAACATCAAGGCTTCCTGTTTTGACAATCTCTCTTTTGTTCTCCTTGTTTATAAGCGTTTCTCCGGGTTTCAGCTGAGCTGAAAAAGAATTTTCCGGATCGCTGACTTTAATTGCCCCGGATATTAATGTTATGCGCAGGTTTCCGTCTACGTTGTTATCTATATTGAAAGTTGTTCCCAGCACTTGCGTTATAGTTCCGCCACTCTCAATGGTAAGCGGGTGTTTGGGATCGGTAGTAACTTCAAAATAAGCCTCCCCCTCCAGTTGCAGGGACCGGTCATTTGCGAAATCTTCGCTTACCAGGAGGGTACTGTTTTTATTTACCCAAACCTTCGACTGATCAGGTAACACGACCAGTTGCGGTGCGTTGCCCGTATTTGTTTTACCGCCATAACTCTTTACCCCGCGCGCGTTTGTGTTGAGGTTCAGGTACAAGGCGTAACCTGCAAACAGGAACAGGACGGCGGCGGCAGTACCTGCATAGTAATAAAATGAACGCCGGATAAGGGGCTTCCTGACGCCTGCGGCTTCCTCCAGCTTTTTACGCAAACGCTCCGCCATTTGGGCCGGCATGAGGTCGCTGCCCTCCATTTCCCGATTCATTACCTCCTCAGGATAAGGACCTTCGCCTTTCTCCAGCATTTCATACAGCGCCCGCAGTTCCGCCTCGGTGGCGGTACCATTCATATATCTCTGCCAGATGGATTTATCCTGGTCCATATCGTAGGATTTAGTTTTTTTGATACTTCTTGCATATACATGTTCGTTAAAGCATTCACTTTCCGCCAATGCCTGTGTAAACTAATTGTTAAGGAATTTTTTTGTTGGGAATGAGAAAAAATTATCTATTTTGTACTTCGTATTCCACATTATGAAATTTATGTTAAGCGGACCTACTTGTATTCCAGTCGATTAATTTTGCCGGCTACATGCAAATCACTAGTGAACATACGAATGAAGCCAACGCTTTCCTGGAAGCCTTTGAAAAGTCGAAAGACCGGCTTTACCGGCTTTTCATGAAGCATACAAGGGATGCTGTGCTCTGCGAGGATCTGTTGCAGGATTGTTACCTGCGTGCATGGGAAAAAAGAACTGTTGTAATCAGCCATCAATGGGAAAATTATATTTTCGGTATCGCTTACAACCAGCTGATGGACTGGCACCGCAAACGTCTCAAACATCAGCTTATACTAAAAGGCGATTGGACGACAGATGAAGAAGCAATTGAAGATTATACGCCCGCAACCCAGTTGTCGTTCAGGGAAACCCACCAAACCATTGCTGCAACGATCGCCCGACTTTCTGTGCAAAAGCAGGCAGCATACAGGCTTATAAAGGAAGAAGAAAAGTCTTATAAAGAAGCGGCCGTTGAACTGCAGGTTCCTGTCAGTACCCTGGAGAAACAGGTAGCCTCCTGTTTAAAAGCTATTCGAAAAGCATTATACAGTCTTTTTTAAGATCATCAATATAACAACTAAAAAACAAGGGTTGGCCTTTACCGGTCAGCCCTTTATCTTTGCCGAACACATTAAATACAGCATTGCGACATGAAAGAACAACTGGATGACTTGATTAAAAGATCTAAAGAGAACGCCGTCACTTTCAAAGAAGTGATTGATTTTATAGAAACCCATTACCATCATCAGCCTACAGCTTTCAGGAATGGCGATGCGTATAACGAAGCTACCCAGAACCAGGGCAGCGCAAAGGTTTTCTCTTTTGCCAAAATACACCAACTGAAAGAAGAGGACACACTGCCTTTATTTGCAGAACATTACCAGTCTGTATTACAGAACCCTCATGGAACGGATCACCAGAACATCAGGCAGTTCGTAGCCCATGGCTGGGCTGGTATTGCCTTCGAAGGAGAAGCGCTGACCGCTAAATAAACATCAATGAAAAAGGTCTGCCTCCCGGTGAGGAGACAGACCTTTTTTTGGATTAATCTTTTACTCGTTGCCCGCAAAAACCATTGTGCGGTAGATTGCTGACTTCAGCCTTTCCATTACCCACTCTTTTTCTTCAGCAGAAAATTCTTCCAGTATATTACCATAATTCTCTTTAAAATCGGTGAGCACATCTTCCAGGAATTCCGACTGGATCTCCGCTACTCTCGTTTCATTATTCATATCCAGGGCGCCGATCTTGGAAACAGCGCTTTTGAGCCTGTTAACCGTAACATAGGTTTTCAACTCATCTACGATGTAAGAAAGATCCTCCGTTTTCGAAGATACTTCCGGGATAAAAGACCAACGGGCCGCCTGGTGAAATTTTTCCTCTTCATCAAATTCGGGGTTCTTCAACTTCACGATAGGCCGGTCGGCAAACTGGCTGTCAGCGGGCTGATTAAAAGGCTTTACAACCACGCCTTCTATGAGGTTATTGCTCAACTCAGGCAGCTGGAAGGCTGAAGGAATAGCCGAATTGATCCTGGTATTGAAATTGAGCGCCTCGTTAAATCGGCCTATGAACAACGGCTTTGCGTAAAATATCCCAAACTGTTCGAAATAATTCACTGCTGTTTCATAATCCAGGTATTGTTTGCCGTCTGCTGTTTCTATTGCAATATCAAAAGCGCAGAAATGTATGCCCGGCGTATAATAAACGCCTGTTTGAACAGCCTGTACCTGCTTGTCTTCCGCTACTTCCGGGTGAGGATATTTGCCGCCAAACAACTCGCCGTATACAATGTATTTAGCACCCTGTACTTCAGCGCTGAGGCGCTCAAACAACCGGAGTATATTGTTTTCCAAACGGCTCACTACCAACTGGAATCCAAAGAAATCATCCGTCCATTTCAGGTATTCCCTTCTCTTGGCAAATTTCAGGCTGCCATCTTCATACACAAAACTAAAATTCGCGCCATGCACTTTTTCCGTAACCACCCACTTCAATTTCTCCAACCTGGAAAAATCACTTTCATCCAACTGCAATTTTTTAAAACTATTGGGCATCTTTTCATAGCCCGAAAACTCACTCATAACTCTATTATATTTCTTGCCTGGTTATTCCCAACCGCAACATCTTCCTGCAATGGGAACAAGACATTTAATCTTTTCTTCATTATTCATTCTCCCTGTTCGCGTTCAACTCGGCCAGGTATTTTTCATTCAACGGAAAGATCTTCTTTTCCAGCAATGCAAAAAACTCCAGGGCCTTTTTAAACTTTCCTGTGTCTGTAACCGAAACATTATACACAGTACTATCGTACCCATCTGCATCTTGCGTCCGCAGCGTTACCCGTTCATTGCCTGCTTCATCTTTGATGATATCAAAATGGAAGAAAGCAAACCTGTCATCTTCCTCTTCCGCATGAGGTATGCTTTGGATGATACCGATCCTGGGCGCCCGCTCCGTTGCAGGATCTTCCTGCCTGAATTCTATCATTAAATTGCCTATGTACAACACTTCTGCCTCATCGTTATAGTAGTCGCTGTATCTTTGCTTCACCAGCGGAAGCGCCATAATCGTCCTGGCTTTTTCCAGTGTAACTTCTTCCCTGAATTTCTGCTGGTAAAATTCCATGGCCGAAAATTCTTTCAACAGGTTTTTATATCCTGTTTCTAACAGGCTACGGAGATGAGGTTGCGGATGTTGTAAATCCAGGGAATGCCATTCCTGGTCGTCGCCTGTCAGCGATTTATAGGTAATGGCCCGGCGCAGCGAATTTTCATATTCAAAACAGAAGACCATTATCGCATATTCCTCTTTATGCTGGAAATAAAGATTGGTAGAGAGAGGCTTATCCTGTTGTACAGTTACCCTTGTAAAAGTATCTTCTCTCCAGAATTCTATTTTCTTCAATGCACTTTCAGAACTGCCAAAAAGGGAGAAGAGGAAAGAGGTCCTGAAACGTTCCATATTGTTGTCTGTAAGGAAATCGCCCTCGAAGACATACGGGATGGTTTCTTCTTCCCGGGCGGCGATCTCACCGCGCAATACCGGCTCATTCGCCCCAAGGCGCCTGTTTATCTCGGCAGCATCCAGCCAGTCTTTAAAACTATAAATTTCATCCGCTTCTACGTCATCAACCAGGCAGGCCTCTTCAAATGCCGATTCCATCACCTCCCTGGAGATATCCCCGTTTGCGTCGTCGTCGTTTGCCAGCAGGGCGATATCAACATTCTCTTTCCGGAGGAAACGCTTCCAATCGAAATGGTATTCGTCTGTAGCCATGAACACCCGTGCAGCAACATGCCCCTCTGCCTGCAGCTCCCCGTGGTTGTAGTCTCCCCAATAGAGGTCATGCACCAGAAGGTCGCCGCAAACGTAGATCTCCTGTCCGCCTACGGCGATATTATCCGCCTCCAGGTTGCCGAGTACAATTAACGACACCGCCCCATCTGTTTCAGCGTTCATTATATTTTTAGCCCGCAGGTTTCCTGTTATTACTATCAAACCAATACTCTCCCTCAACGATTCGTCGTTAAGCGAAATATCCAGGTTAAAAAAGTCGAGATTGATATTTTCTGTAACCGCATTTCCTTCATAGAATGCAGCATATTCGTTTGACATGTCTTCATGGCGCCTGTGCTTTATCCACCAGGAACCTGCCGGCAACAAATGCTTTATGTCGTTAAATTTCTTTACTTCAAAAACCGGTTGCATATACTTTTTTTAATCCTGCGGGAAAATCTCCGCAGCTTTCCGTTGTAAATAATCTTCTGCGTATTTCAGTTTAGCTGGGTCCAATTGGGCGACAGATTCCAGTTCTGCATCCAGGCGGGCAGTATTCCCCTCAAAGGTTATGTAAACGCTCAGGTCTTCATCTCCCCAGAAAAAGGGAAAGACAATGCAAAAATCGTCCGGGTTATTCTCTTTATACTCCGCCAGGCTCAGAATAAACGACAGCATAGGGATCATTTCCCCGTAGTTCTCTGAAAAAAAGATCAGGCCAAGGTTCAGCGTCTGCCCCGTTTCATCATAATCATAGAATGTTCCCGTATTCTTATTCTCCATCCAGCCATCAAGGATAGCTTTATTGGATGCAGCATTATAAGCATAAAGATCATTTTCGCTCAGGGGATGCGGGCTATACATTTTACGTGTATTCCACCAATTTGTCCAGTTGGCATCCAGGACGGGCGGCTTGGGCGGGGCCGCTAAAAAGGTTTCAAAACGCTCTTGGGAGAGGTGTATTCTCGCAAACAATGAATTGGGTTCCGACATAATATTTACTTAAAAATTAATACAACACGATATCTATCGTTGATACATTTGCAAATATGAGCCAGGAAAATAAATTTTTAGGTTAAAACAAAAAATTTATTTTCCATTTTATATTCGTTAGGTATATGCCCATTCCTGCAAGGAAATCACTTCTGTATTAAAGCATTGGCGAAAAAAGTTATAAGGTTTATTAAGATGAATAACCTGGAAAAATCACAACCCTTCACGGTAACTGTCAACCAACCCAGTATCGGCGTTTTAACTACGCTGGTAGCAGAAAACGAGGTATCGGAAAAGAAAACACCCTGCTGGTATTGAACTGGCGACTCAGTTAAGATCTAAGGCAACCGGGGAGAGATTTCTCCCCGGTTGCTTTTTCTAATTGCAGGTATCACATTGCCGCTGCCTGCACGGCGAGCGACAATGCGGCAATATCTCCTATATTTTCGGAAAGAAAATTATTTTTTCCCAGCCTTTAACTTCAGGTACTCCTCTTCCGTATAAAGATGCTCCGCCGGCAGGTCGCCTGCAAAGCGGTCGTATTCCGGCGTAACAGCCAATGTTGTTCCTTCATCATCTTCCAACACAATATATAATGCAGCAAACCTGAAATGCTCGTTCATTAAGAACTTAACAGCGGTGCAATGCCACTTTTTATCATCGGCGTATTCATATCTTTTTCCGTCGAGGATATTGGTATAACCGGGCTTTACATAAAAGTATCCTTTCCTGTACATGTAGAAGTTCTTATTCAACCAGGTTTCGCGCAGTTTAGCCAGCTGCCCGCTTATTGCCACATCATAGCTCCGCAGGTCTGTAATCTTTACTTTCCAGGTAATGGTTTCACCGGCATCATCTTTCAATTCAAACTCATAAAAAGGAACCGCCGCTTTCGCGTTTAGTTTAGCGCCGGTAATGGTAAAGGTCTTGTTTTCGAGATCAGAATAATCAGTGCCGGGAAACAGTACGTTAGTCGCCCTATTCCAATACAGGGTGGGTTTATAGATGCTGGTTTGTTCGCCCGTCTTTTCCGCAAGTTCATATTTCGGCAGCTTGTTGGTAACATCCGCCACATACAGGTGATTAGAAGGCTGGCGTAAAAAACTCTTCATTTCAGTGGTGAGCAATGCGCCGACAGGCACAGAATGGGAGCGGAACACAAAGAACACTGTATCTTCTTTCGTGAACTCCCCGCCTTTGAAACCACGGTTGCGTTGCAGGAAAATGATCTGCTGCCCCACAAGAGAAGCCGGATCGGTATACCTGTATCTTCTTTCCTGGTTGCGCGAGAGATCCCGCGTCACCAACGATGCTAAACTATAAGTACTATCGTATGTCCGTAACCGTGGCATATCGCCATCTTCATCCTCTATCCCCTGCGCCCCGGCAACGATCACAGATAACAGCAGGAAAGCAGTCGTAAAACATTTCATCATGGGTTTGTTGATATTGGCCCGTTTATGCCTGGCCGAACACCAACAAAGTTACTTATAACTAATTCTTTTTACCATCCTTCTCTTACTTCATATAAAACAGCCGCAATACACAATATGCCAATAAGAAAGAAAACCGATCCCGGAAAGCGCTGCCGGTAAACAAAGAACAACAAAAATCCGACGATGATCAATAGCGGCCCGCTGCAGTAAACATGGATGTAAACCTGGTTGGGGAATGCCGGCAGTAAACGCCCCAGGCCCAGGTAATAAGATAAAAGCGGGTAAACCATTAAAATACCGACAATATAAAGCATGGTCAAAACAGTTGTCTTGACAGTTGCAGGAACAGGCATAGCTTACTATTTAAAGTTTAACAGTTGTAGGGTCACCGGTGAGTGCCATACAATCTTACAAATTCCATTTAAACTCTGTGTTAAACATAAAACCCAAAAGAATGGTTTGCCAAAAAGAAAAGTCCCCCGGCTTTCAGGCGGGAGACTTTTCGTTACACTTTAACCGGCTTATTGTATTATTTTTTGAATACAACAGCGATATTGTCTGGAATGGTAATTGGCATGTAATGTTCTATTAGCCAGCATGCTTTTTCGCCATTCTTCAAAACCTTGTTAGTTCCTTACTTGATCTTTACGATCCTGATATTGTCTATCGCCCCGTAAAAACCTGTGGCAGTTGGTACAGAAAGGAAATTGGCCGTTTGGATATTAATAGGACTGAAAGCATCAGCGCCCAGCAATTCAGTCAGGCTGCCTGCACTTACTCCTTTCCCGCTGTTGGTTCTGAACATGGTGAGCGGAATGGTTACTGTTCGCCATCCTTTGGCGGAATAGTTCACCGCGGCGCCTGTTGAGCTTACCCAGGGTTCGTACCTGGCAAGGAACGCCATGTCGTAATTCCGTACTACATAGAGGGTTGTTCCATTCCATGTTGATGGTACATTCAATTCAAACTTCAATGCATACCCGTCGATCGCGGTGTTAAGGCTATCTTTAGGAATCCATTGTACATTGTTTGTATTGATGCTTCGCTGGTTGTTCCACCATGTACCGTCGCCTGCCGCCAGTACATCATTCTTTAATACAGCATAGGTGCCGCTGTTCCCGGGGAATTCAGTGCTGCTGTTTTCCAGGTTGGTGCCCCAGGAGAACGGGTTGATGTCATCGAAGTTGCAAATCACGCCGGTTACCGGATCGTTTACATTAAACCTGGTAGAATCGACTCCTGATTTTGTAGTAACAATAACCTTACCGCTATGAGCCAGATGTGGCAGTATAAAGCCAACAACGGTACCGTCTGCAGCCATCGAGAAATCGCTGATCACTTCCCCGGCGAAGGAAAGCTTTTCTATAAAGAAAAGGTTGGAGCCATAAATATATACAGAATCGCCTGCCTTGGCATTTTCGTTTGAAATGGATGTTATCGTTGGCGGTGGCGCCAGGATATCAAACTTGTAACTAGTCGTTCCTTTTGAAGTTACATATGTTATTACGTTTAGCTTTTCGGCCGGGATAGTAGGGAAAGGTATAACAGCCGGCACCTGCATCACTGCGGTGGTATCAGAGAACATTACGCTTTTTATGGAAGCAGGTACGCCGTTGAAACTTACCTGCAAAGCATCGCTGAGGCCATGGCCGGATAATACAACCCACTGGCCGGCAAATACGGAGGTCACCAACGTATCATTAGGAGATGCAGCGTAATTTCTCACGTGAGTGATTACAGGTCCTGCTTTTTGTTCATCTTTTCTGCAGGCAGATTGTCCTGCCATTGCAACCAATGCCAAAAAAAATAACAGTAAACGGTTGCTGGTTGAGTTAGAAAATATTTTATCCACTGGAAATATTTTTTAGCTTAATAATAAGATACCGGCGCTTCCAGTAATTTCGGATTAGCTGTGATTTCAGATGATGGAAGCGGGAAAGTGAAAGTGTTGACAGTAGGCGGAGTGATTGGTCCCCAAGGGTCTTTTTCTGTTATTACGCCATCTGTGTAACTAAATGGTACACGTTTTTCACCTACCAGTATACTAATCGCTTTTTTAGAGTTGTAGTAAGACAATCTTACGAGATCTGTCCAATAGTGCCCCTCTCCTGCTAACTCTATCCGGCGCTCAATCATCAGGCTATCAGCATTCACCTTGGTTGCAGGCGCCAGGCCGGCCCTTTCCCGCACTTTATTAAAGTAAAGAAGTGCTTCGCCATCGGTGGTGTTGGTGTTGTTACCGAGTATAGATTCTGCGTATATCAGGTACACATCTGCCAATCGCAACAACGCATTATGTTCAATGGATGAGAACAAGTTCATAGTTGGGGCGTTGTTGTCTTTATTGGTTCCTATGATATGCTTCTTTAAGGCATTGTCGCCGGTAAAGGTAAACCCGCCGCCGGCCGCATTCAGTTCAGGATAATGATCGCCTTTCAGCATAAAAGTAGCTTTCCGCCTGATCGAATCTTTTAATGTATAGAGCCTGAACATATCTACGGTTGGCCCAATACCAAACCAGCCGGCCGTTCCGTTCGGTGAAATTTCGGTTCCGCCGGAAGAATAGATCTGCAACATATTTCCTTCCAGCCATCCGCCGCCGGGCGCCCACTGCAATGCAAACAGGGACTCCGGATTATCATTGAATTGCGCTTTGAACAGGTTGGCGTAATTAGGCAGCAGCGCTAACCCGCTGTTCTTGCAAACATTGCCCGCATATTTCTTTGCACTGTCGAGCAAGGCGGTGTTGCGCGAACCATTCTGGTTCAGCCCCGCAATTGTCAGGTAAGCTTTTGCCAGCATTCCCTGCGCCGACCAGGTGGTTACCCGCCCGGCCACATCTGTAACAGGCAGATGTTCGGCTGCAAATCGCAGGTCGTTGATCGCAAACTGGTATACATGTTCAGTTTTTACACGGTTAACCAGCGGAGTAACAACAAGCTTGCTGTTATCTTCTATAATAGGTACCGCCCCCCATAAAACTGCCAGGTTATAGTATATAAAGCCCCTGATAAAGCGCGCTTCTGCGATGGCTGCATTCTTGTTAAGCAAAGGAACAGAATCAGGAGTTTTCTCCTCGATCGCTTTGATAGTAACGTTGCAATGCGCGACAACTTTGTAGAACGCTCTCCAGTTGGCTACCATGATCTCATTGGCGCCGGTAATGGCAAACGTGTTCAGCTGAACGGCATCTCGCCAATAACCTACCGACATGTTGCCGCTTAATACATCACCTATTGGCAGGTAACAACTGTAATTCCACTCGCCCCAGGGAGTACCTGCATACAGCGCCGCTGTTGCCAATCTCAGGTCGTTGCTTGACTGATAAAAATTATCTGCGCTGATCTGCGACAGTGGCGGACGGTCCAGGAAACTCTTTGAACATCCTGCCAACACTATTATCATTATCTGGCAGTAGAGTAATTTTTTTATTAATGTCTTCATACTAATCAGGTATTAAGATGAATGCCTTTATTTGGTCAGTTTAATATTCGCTCCAATTGTGTATACGCGGGGTTGCGGGTAAAATCCGTTGTCAATTCCTGCATTTAACGGGTCCCATGATCCGATCTCAGGATCCATTCCCGAATACTTGGAGATAATAAAGGCGTTGGTAACATTGAAATACACCCGCAGGTAGTGAATACTGATCTTGCTGAGTAATTTTTCAGGGAAAGAATAACCTAAAGTAATATTCTTGCAACGCAGGAAGCTGCCGTTTTCCACGAACTTGTCTGAGTTCCTGTTATTGTCATTCGTATTATCATTCCTCATACCTACTACCCTGGTTTCAGGGTTCTTAACATACACATTATTGATGTCGGTAGCCGAACCTTTAGGATCTATCAGTTCCAGTTGCGCATAATTCATGAGGTTACGCAGGTAACCAAAGCTGGTGCCGGGATATTCTCCATTTTTCCGCAGCTGGTTGAATACTTTGTTGCCAATATTGGCATTGAAAAAGATATTCAGATCGAAATTTTTATAGGAGAAACTATTATTAAAACCAATCTGGTATTTAGGGATTGGCGAGCCCAGGAAAGTCTGGTCGGCCTCGTCGATAACTCCATCACCATCCAGGTCTTTGAATTTCAGGTCTCCGAACCAGATGCTTCCGCCGCTGGCGCCTACAGGTGCAGGCACTTTGTTCTTGGCCGGACGGGGATGCGTTTCCAATTCCTTCGCCGTAGCAAATACTCCACCGTCTATCACATAACCATAAAACTCGCCGATCGATCTGCCTACCACCGTATTGGTGTATTCACGGTTGAGAGATGCGCCATCTGTATTCAGTTTGAGCACTTCATTAATATTCCTTGAAACGGTGATATCAGTTTTCCAGCTAAACTTCTTCGTCTGGATATTGGTTGAGCTGATCCTGAAGTCAAAACCTTTGTTATTAACCGTTCCTATGTTAACATAAGGAGCATCCAATGCACCCGGCGCATAACCAATTGAAGTACCGGAATATAATGGAAGCGGTATTTGCATCACCAGGCCGTCTGTTCTGCGGTTATATACGTCTAAGGCAAAATTCAATCGCCAGTTAAACAACGTACCCTCCAGGCCTATGTTTGCATACTTGGTTTTTTCCCACTGCACAAGCGGGTTGCCCACATTCACTGTAAGCTGGGCTATACCGGTAAGGCCTGTAGCTACCGTAGTTAAGGTAGAAGTATACGCATAGTCCCTGATATTCTGGTTATTGGTCAGACCATATCCCTGTTTCAGTTTTAAATCGTTTACGTTCCTGGATTGCTTCAGGAATTCTTCATTTTTGAGCTTCCATGCGAAGGCGCCGGAGTAAGTGTTCACCCAACGGTTATCTGGCGCAAACTTGGAAGATCCGTCTGCCCGCAGGTTGACGGTGAACAGGTATTTATCATCCAACCCAAAGTTCACCCTGCCGAAATAGGATTCCAGCGCATTTTGTCCCTTTGTTCCCGTATTAGTGGCGGTGGTAGGGTCTCCGCTACTGATCACCTGTACATTGTTGGAAGGAAAATTATTCCTGGTAGCGCTGGAGCCTTCGTTGGTACTCACCTGGGCTTCGTGTCCCAGCAATGCGTTCACATTGTAACGGCCCTGGAAATCATGGGTATAAGTAAGATAGTTCCTGATAGTAGTGAACTGGTTCTGGTTATAGATATAGGAAGCGCTGTTGAGTGTATTTTTAACCAGGCCAAAGGTGTAGGTAGGATTAAACCTGTCTTCTGTGGCGGTAGAGTAACTGATAGTCGCTTCATTGCGGAGACTGAGATCTTTGTAGAACTGGATCTCAGCGTATAAATTTCCAAACAGCTGGTTCCTGTTCACCTGGTCTTTATTGATCAGGGCGATGGCGTATGGGTTGACAATATTATTGTTCACCCAGCCGTCGGGATTGTAGTTCCCGCCCCAGCTTCCGTCAGGGTTTTTCACCGCAATATCCGGTGTTTGGCTCAATGCTGTATTGATCACACTAGACCCTGAGGTGTTCACATTTTCTTTAATATTCACCAGCTGCAGGCTGGTACCGATCTTTAACCAGTTGGTCGTTTTATTGTCGAGGTTCAGGCGAACTGAAAGGCGTTGGAAGTCAGATCCTACAGCAATACCTTCCTGTTTAAAAAAAGAACCTGAAAGCAGGTATTGCGTTCTTACATCGCCACCGTTTATAGTAAGGGAATGATTAGACATAGGGGCATTCCTGAAAAGTTCTTTCTGCCAGTCGGTTCCTTCACCCAGGTATTGAGGATTCACAAATTCTTCGCGGGTATCAAATCCCCAGCCTATACCTTTATTTCTTTCATTAATAAAAGTGGCATATTCTCTCAGGTTCATTAGTGGCAATCTTTTCGGGATCTGCTGGTAGCCCATGTACATATCGTAAGAGATGGCAGGAGGCGCCACCAGTCCTCTTTTTGTAGTGATCACGATCACGCCGTTGGTAGCCTGCGAGCCGTAGATAGCTGTTGCGGAAGCATCTTTCAGGACGTCGATAGACTCAATTTCAGAGGGGTTGATACCAGCCAGCGGGTTCGTTCCTGCTCCCAGGTTGGCTGTTCCTCCTATTATCACGCCGTCAATTACATACATAGGGGCGCTGCCGCCAAAAGAGGAAAGACCGCGAAGCTGTACAGATACCGCTCCACCCGGCTGCCCGGAGATCTGTTGTACCACCAGCCCGGGTACTTTTCCCTGTAAAGCCTGGTCGAAAGTAACCGGCTGTGTTTTCCTGATCTCGTCGCCGCTTACAGAAGAAATGGAACCGGTAACATCTTTACGCTTTGTTTTACCATAACCTATCACCACCACATCTTCCAGTTGGGAAACGTTGTCTTCCAGCTCTACTCTCAGGTTTGTGTTCTTGCCTACAGTTACTTCCTTCTTTTGATAACCTATCATGGAAAATACCAGTACATCGCCGGCCGAAGCAGCGATACTGAAACGGCCATCCTCGTCGGTAATCGCATGCTGACGGAGACCTTTTACCGTGATGGTAGCTCCCGGGATAGGGGAGGATGTTTTTTGATTGATTACAATTCCGCCAATCTTGGCTGTTTGAGCATAAACGTCTGCAGAGAAGAATAATCCCAGCAGCATCAGCCCCAACAACGCAATCTGGAAGCGCTTAATTTTGGTTGAGTTCATACGTGTTGCTTTAAAATGACAAAATTTTAACCTGTGTTCCGCACTCTCGCAGTCCGGATAAAAATCCAGACGCCCTGGTATGGCGCGAAATGGTTGCTTGTAACTTGTTTTTGCAGATTATGAGAAATAGCTTCCGGCCAGGAAGCCTGGGGCCTCACTCCTCCAACGGCTTCTGACGTCCGGCGAACAGTATCGGGTCAGTAGATAAAAATGGCGTAGGGAGAGGTGAAATACGTGGTACTAAGTAAAGGGTAGAAAATACATTCAATGCCCCAATTAGTCGCAAATAGCTTTTCAGGCCAATTAGCAATTGAAGTTTCATATACGTGGATTAAGTACCGTAAAACTAACTGTTGAGTAGAAGAGAGACGGTCCCAGATTGTTTCAAATACAAGGTCAATTTGTTACAATACCTCCTGCTGGCAGGGGGATTTCAGCGTAACAACCGGTTGCTAAACACTTTTATGATTAGCCGCGTATTGCGAGGGAGTGATGTTAAATTCTTCTTTAAAAAACTTCCTGAATACCTTCGGATCATTAAACCCGACCTGGTACGCCACCTCGGAAACCGACATTCCGCTTTTCTGTAATAATTGAGCTCCTCTTTTCAGCCGAACGGATCGGATGAAATCGGAAGGCGACTTGCCGGTAAGCGACATGATCTTCCGGTATAAGGTAACGCGGCTAACGAACATTTCCCGGCTGAAATCTTCGATGGAAAAACCCGGGTTATCCATCTGTCGTTCAGCAATTTCCAATGCCTGTTTTAAGAATTGCTCGTCAATAGAGGTGACAGTGATCTCACTGGGTTTAACCTCTACCTCGTGCTGGAAACGTTTCTGAAGGTGTTTTTGCTGGGCTAATAGATTTTTCATTCTGGAAACCAGGATTTCGTAGGTAAACGGCTTGGTGACGTAGTCGTTTACGCCAACAGATAAGGCCTCCAATTGTTTTTCTTCGCTGCCCATGGCGGTAAGCAGAATAATAGGTATATGAGAAGTAGTCATTTCAGAGCGGATCTTCTTTGCCAGTTCTACCCCATCCATCAATGGCATCATTATGTCGCTGACCACCAGGTCAGGAATGAGCGACCTTGTTTTCTCCCAGCCTTCCAGCCCGTTAGTCGCTTCTATGATATTATATAACCCCTTCAGGTTATCTTTCAGGTAGAAACGCAGGTCCTCGTTGTCTTCCACCAGGAGCAAAGACTTCTTCTTGCTCTTTTTATCGATGAACTCTGGTTCGTTGACAGCAGCCGTATCAGCCTCCGGAAGTGCAGGAACGTTCAACATCTTCCTCGCAGGCAGCATCACGGTAAAACAGGAGCCTTTTCCCGGCTCACTTTTAACAGTGATATTACCTCCATGAAGCCTTACAAATTCTCTTGTAATGGCCAGGCCAAGGCCTGTACCCTGGTTTACCATGCTTTCAGGGACATCTGACTGGAAAAACCGGTGAAAGATCTTTTCATGTTGGTCTTCAGGTATCCCTATCCCTGTATCTTTCACTTCCAGGACTATGGTACCCTCCCGTTCCATATCGGGCTGCATGGTATATTGGAGGCTTACCGTCACGCTGCCGTTTTCATGCGTGTATTTAAATGCGTTGGAAATCAGGTTCAAAAGGATCTTTTCCACCTTGTCTTTATCAAAATAGACCTCCAGGTTGTCGACATCCGACGTAAACGACAGGTGTATATTCTTCTTTCCGGCGATATCATTAAACGAAAAACAGATATCGCTGGTAAACCTGACGATATCGCCTACCGACGGATGCAACTTCATCTCCTGCACTTCTATCTTCCGGAAATCCAGCAATTGATTTACCAGGTTAAGCAGGCGACCGGCATTTCGCTGCACGAGGTTCAATTGTTTCCGGTGCTCTTCATTGGAAGTTTGTTTGATAATCCTGTCTAAAGGCGCGATAATGAGGCTCAAAGGAGTGCGGAACTCGTGGCTGACATTGGTGAAGAACTTGGTCTTTATCTGGTCGATAGCTCTTATCCTGTCGGCCTCCCTTCGCTGCTGCTGCAACACGAAACGCATGTGTATCCGGTCGAGGATCATTTTGCGGACCAGGAAGAATATACACAAACTTACCAACAGGTAAATGATATAGGCCCATGGGGTTCGCCAGAATGGCGGCGTAATATTGATGTTCAGGGTTTTAATGGGTCCCCAGCTCCCTCCTTTATTCAGCGCCTTTACTTCAAAGATGTAATGCCCCGGGTCCAGGTTCGTATAAGTGGCCCTCCGCTGGCTTCCATCGGCATATAACCAATCGGTATTGAAACCTTTCAGGCGGTAAGCATATTTATCATACTTGCTGGCGGCAAAATCCAGGGACGCGAATTCTATAGAGAAAACATTTTCATGGTATTTGAGATTCACTGTTTCCAGCTTCGGCAAAGCCTCCGGCAACAATACCCGGTTATTCACCACCTGGCCGGGAACAATACTTTTATTCAAAATATCGAAGCCGGTAAGCGTGATCGCCGCCGGATAGGAATGTTTCCCGATCTTTTCAGGATCAATGATATTAAAGCCTGCAGGCCCGCCGAAAACCAGCTCCCCTTTTGCAGTTTTAAGCGCTGCATTTTCATTGAACTCCCGGCTTTGCAGGTTATTGTTCTCATCATAATTTACAACAGCGATCCTGATACTGTCTTTGTCCTGGGTTGGTATGATATTGCATAACCCGTTGGAGGTAGAAACCCAGATGGAATGATGCGCATCCTCCAATATATTCAATACCAGGTTATCAGGCAGCCCCTCTGATACCGTAAATGTTTGTATGCCCCCGGTTTTACTGTTTATGATATTCAGTCCTTCCCTGGTACCTACCCATATATTCTCCCTGCTATCTTCCAGCAAACATATTATGCTGCTGCTACTGAGGCCATTCTTACCGGCCGAATACTGGTAAACACGCAAACGGGTTCCGTCAGGTTTATGTACTGAAACACCAAAATCGGTTCCTATCCAGAGGTTGCCTTTCCTGTCTTGCAGGATAGCGGAAACGCGTTCTGAGGCCGGGGCTACCGCCTCGCTTTTAAAATGCTCAAACTTCCCGGTTCTCCTGTCTAAACGATCCAGGCCTCCTCCCAGCGTTCCTACCCACAACTGCTGGTCTTTATCTTCAAATATTTCCCAAACCTTATCGTCCGACAGGCTGGAAGTATCCGCATTGTTATGCCTGTAGGCAGTAAACCGTTTTCCGTCGAACCTGTTTAACCCGCCCACATAAGTACCTATCCATAACACGTTGTCATGGTCCATCCATAAGCTTACAATCACATTGTTACTAAGACTGTTTGGATTGCCCGGCTCGTGCAGGTATTGTTTAAAAGTGTTTTTTTGCCTGTCGAAGTAGATAAGTCCGCCTCCATTGGTTCCTATCCACAGGTTGCCCTGCCGGTCTTCAACAAAGCGGTTTACATCGTCGTATGGCAGGCTCGTTGTTCTTGCGCCCTGGTGGCGGTAATAGGGGAACTGAACGATGCTGTTGTTCAGGTAATTTACTCCCAGTTTGTAGGTGCCCAGCCAGATGATCCCCCTGTCGTCTTTGTACATGGCTGTGATGCTGTTCTGGCTGATGCTCTTAGGATCATCGGGAATATTGACGAGGTTTTCAGTTTTGAAGTTGTTCTTTTTGTCGATCAGCGTTATACCGCCATGATCGGTGCCTATCCAGATAATCCCGTGGCTGTCCTGCACCACATGATTTACAATACTGGCATTTAGCCTGGTGGGAGAAGTATTTTTATCTATCAGCCTGGTGCTGTAGGTAGCAGGGTTAAAGAAGATGATCCCCGTGTTGAATCCCCAGAGCCAGATATCTCCATCTTCGTCGATATACATATCTTCAGGCTTGCTGGAACCATTCTGGATCACGGTACTGGCGGTCAGGAGTTTGCCCGAACCTGCATCGTATGCTTCAATAAGTTTGCTGTCGTAGAGTATCCAGAGCTTCCCATCCTTCGTTTCACCCATGTCAATGATCTTCTCCCGTCCCGGTTCTCGGGGGGATGAAGGAAAGGCTGAAGACCGTTTTGTAGATGCCGAGTACCGGAACAGTTTTCCATCGTTGTACAGGAACCAATACCTTCCATTTCCGCCTTTCCTGATATGTTTAATCCATCCGCCCGGCAAGCCGAGTTCCTTCAGGTAAGCATCCCCATTTGCATTGAACCGCTCGGTATCGGGGTTATAGATGCAAAGACCTTCTGTTGTTCCCACTCCCATTTTCCTGTCAGGCAGCTCATACAACGACACGATGTTATTGCTCTTCAATGCAGTGCTGTCGTTATGCACGGTGCGAAAGATCCTGCATGAGTATCCGTCAAACCGGTTAAGGCCTGATACAGTAGCTATCCAGACAAAGCCATCGGAATCCTTTAATATGGCATTCACCTGGTTATGGGATAAGCCATTCTGTATATTAAGTTTAGAAAAATTAAAGTATTCACTCTGCGCAAAGGAGATAAGTGACTGCAACAATAAAATTATCAAAATCTGTAACCGCATTCCAAATCGTTTATCCCTTTTTCAAAAGTACCCATAGTATAATTTTTAGGTTTTACCTTTATCGATAAAAAGTTATACTTTATCGATCTACCATCAAACTGACCAGATATGAGCAGAGAACTGACGCAACCGAATTTTATCTTACTGAATATTGGTCAGGCCCTTCACAATGCCGACTGGAACTGGAAAAATGTATGCAGCCCGTTCATCAGGATACATTTTATTGAAAGCGGCACAGCCAAGCTGATCAGGGACAATAAAGTATACCGGCTTCATAAAGACCATTTATATCTTACGCCTGCCTATACGAATCATGGATATGAATGTGACGGCCCTTTATCGCTCTATTATATACATATATATGAAGAACTGTCTAATCACCCCAGTATCTTTGACCTGATGGACTTCCCGGTTGAAATCCAGGCAGACCAGTTGACCATACAACTGATCAAGCGGCTGGCGGAGATCAACCCCGAAAGAAAATTGCAATATTTCGATCCCTGGTCTTACGATAACCTCCCTACCCTGGTCAGGAATATATCGCTGCAAAAAAGTGTACCCTTTGGCTATGAAATGGAAGCCCAGGGCATCATTAAACAGCTCCTGTCGCGTTTCCTGGTACAAGCTTCCGACAAAAAACTGAATATCGATAAACGTATCCAGCAATCGTTGCATTACATACGTACCAATCTCCACAAGCCGATCAGCATTGATGTATTGGCTGAAACCTGTTTTCTTACAAAGGATCATTTCATCCGGCTGTTCAAGAAAAACATGGGTTGTACGCCAGGTAAATACATCAATGAAAAGAAAATAGAAAAAGCCCAACGGATGATGTTGACCCAGGACATCACCATTAAAGACCTGGCTTACAGCCTGGGTTTTGAGAACAACTCCTACTTTAACCGTTTCTTTAAAAAGATGACAGGCGAAAATCCCGGCAGCCATAAAAAGAAAATATTGCTCCTGGCAAAGAACAGCGACTACTGAAACAACATCCTCCAACTGCCGGATATTCTATTTTTACAACTCTCCTGTCAGCTTCTCAACTGAATAGCTGTATCGTGCCTTTTCCTGAGTGATAATAAACGGGCGAATCTGCTATTTCCTGGTAAAATATTCACCGTAATCTTCATAACTGGAATCTTAACGATGGCAATTTATAAATTATAATTGTCATTATAACAATTATGTAAATTTTGAAGCAAAAAAACGAGGTAATTAATTAAGTGTCAATTTAACCCTATAAGCAATTTGTCTTGTTCCCAGGCTGCCTGGGCCGCAATTTTAAAGGCCCTGTAACATTTTACACCCTAATCTAAAACATCTGTGCCCCTTGGCATTGCCCTGTGCCGTATAACTTTGAAATCCTTATTCCATGTAGCTGATACTTCGTATAAAAACCACGAAAGAGGCACTCAGGTCCTTTTACCACGTACACAGGGCAGGTATGCTGTCCTGAACCGCCGGTAAAGGATACCAACAAACAGTTGTATCCGCAGCGTTACAAATCCGATAAAGTAAAGCAGAATGACTAAATTTTCCTATTTCACGCTGTTGATAATTATCTTCTCACTACCCGGTCGGGGGCAACAACCTGTCAATAGCAGGATTCCTTTCGATTTTGACTGGAAGTTCACGTTAAATGATCAAACTGGCGCAGAGCAGGTACAATTCGACGATTCGCAATGGCGCTCTTTAGATGTTCCGCATGATTTCAGTATTGAACACCCATTCGATTCCAGTTACCGTTCCGGGGCCGGTGGAGGATATGCATATGGCGGAACCGGTTGGTACAGGAAACATTTCAAAACAACAACTACATTGGCAGGCAAGCAGGTTGATATACTTTTCGACGGCGTTTATCGCAACAGCGAAGTATGGATCAATGGCCATTACCTGGGTATTCGTCCTTATGGCTATTCATCTTTTTATTACGACCTCACCAGGTATCTGAATCCTGCCGGCAAGGATAATGTGATTGCGGTAAAAGTCAATACCCGCGAGCAACCCAACTCAAGATGGTATACCGGCGCAGGTATATACCGTCATGTATGGCTGGTTGCCAGGAACCCGGTACACATTGCCCAATGGGGGGTGTTTGCACATACCACAGAAGCTAATAGCGATGAAGCGAAAGTTGATATTTCCATTGAACTGGATAATAAAAAAAATAAAGTTCAACATTGTACCATAACAGCCAAACTTATAGATCCTTCGGGCAAGGTAGCTGCGAGAGCTGAATCAGGAGTTGATGCACAGCCTGGCGTTACAACAAGCAAACAAAACATCCGGGTTGGTCAACCAATCCTGTGGTCTGTAGACCAACCTGCCTTATACCAGCTATCTGTAGAAGTAAGATCAGGCGGTGCGATAACCGATACGTATGTTATGCCTTTCGGTATAAGAACGGCCCGTTTCGATGCTGATAAAGGATTTCTCCTGAATGGCAAACATGTGAAACTGAAAGGTGTAAATATGCACCACGACGGAGGACCATTAGGCGCGGCGGTGTTTAACGATACCTATAAACGCCGGTTGCTGCTGCTTAAACAAATGGGATGTAATGCACTCAGGATGAGCCATAATCCACCGGCGCCGGAATTGCTCGCCTATGCCGACAGCCTGGGTTTGGTGGTGATCGATGAAATATTCGATGAATGGGCAGATGGAAAAACACCCGCAGGTTATTCACCCCATTTTATGAAATGGTATGAAAAAGATGTAGAGAACTGGATAAAACGCGACAGGAACCATGCCTCTGTAATTGCCTGGAGCCTGGGCAATGAAGTACGTGAACAGTATAATAAAGAAAATGCATTAAAGATAACAGGCATGCTGATGGCTGCCTCGCGCCAATACGACGATTCCCGCCCGTTTACCGCAGCCTGCAACGAAATAGTTAATGTTAACAATTTCGGGATGGCGCAGATGCTGGGCATGGTTGGTTACAACTACCAGGAAGCATTTTATAAGACAGACCATGAGAAATATCCGGAGCGGGTAATATTCGGATCAGAAACTGTCATTTATCCCTATCATCCCGGTTCTTGCTGGCAGCTACGCTCATACGACCAATGGCTGGAAGGGCAGTTGAAAGACTACGTTGCAGGCGAATTTCTATGGACCGGTTTCGATTATATCGGGGAAGCGGGAATAGGCGACGTAGGCAGCGGCTGCGACTTCTGGAAAGTATGGCCCAACTGGCCATGGCGTGGAGCATCGTGCGGCCTTATTGATATGTGCGATTTTCCAAAACCTGCTTACTGGTTCAGGAAAGCATTATGGAACGACACGCCAATGGTGCATATAGCAGTACAAACCGACGAATCGGCCCGCAACAGGGAGGTATGCTCGTTCTGGGGCTGGCCTAAAGTGGAAACCCACTGGAATCATAACAAGACCGGTGATACGCTGGCTGTGCATGTTTATACCAATGTTCCGGAAGTGGAGTTGAAACTGAATGGCAGATCGCTGGGCGTACGGAGATGGGATCTTAAAAAAGAAGCCTTTCTTTTCTGGGAAGTTCCTTACGAACCAGGCAAACTGGAAGCAATAGGAAAAACAGCGGATGGCAAAACAGTTTCCTTTGCTGTTCAGACAACAGGAGAACCCGCAAAAATAGCGCTGTCGCCTGACCGGGAAACATTAAAAGCCAACCGGCAGGACTTATGTTATGTAGCAGTGCAATTGCTGGATGCCAATGGCGCCCCTGTTCCTTTTGCGGATAATGATATCAGCTTTGAAGTGAGCGGCGCGGGAAAACTGGTAGCGGTAGGCAACGGTGATCAGCAAAGCCATACCCCGTTAAAAGGCGATCACATGGAAGCCTGGCAAGGGAAATGTATGGCCATCATCCAGTCAACCAACCGCAAGGGAAAGATCACCCTTACAGCCAGGAGTAAATCATTGCCTATGGCAACAACGATATTGAAGGCGGAATAAACCGGCGGAGAAGCTTTTTGCCAGGTAGAACTTTAAAGAAAACATGCCTGTTAACTGAAAATATTATGGCCGGTAAAAAACAATCATCTCCCCTGGCTGGCATCAGCTGCAGGAAGGAACGATGGCCGGCAGACAGCATTGGATACCTTTTAAAAGGCGACCAATAGACAAATGGTGATTCAACACTGAATAGCTGTTAATTAGAGTGAATGAAAATTAACCCCGCTGACGACCCGACTGACGACGGCGGCTGGCAATAGAACAAATGCTATGAATACGGGCATTTTTCGAATAAGGGTACGCGCCGGCGCCGTTTGTCAGTGTCAGTTACTTATTGGTTTAAACTGAAAGCATTCCTGCGAATGCAAATGAAAGGCGTCCCGGTTTCGAGACGCCTTTTTTAATGCAGCGAAACATCATGATCGATGCCCGCCGTGGTTGGCTTTTCTAATCTTCCGCTTCGTGGATCGCCTTCACCGTTTTTATGATTGCATCTGGTGTAACTGAAATACTTTCTATGCCCTGCGTTACCAGGAACTTGGTAAATTCAGGGAAATCGGATGGCCCCTGCCCGCAAATACCTACTTTTACCTTGTTCTGCTTTGCCACTCCTATCAGGCGAGCGATCATACGCTGAACAGCAGGATTAAGCTCATTGTAAAGATTGGCCACCAGGGAAGAATCCCTGTCGAGACCAAGTGTGAGCTGAGTCAGATCATTGGATCCAATCGAGAATCCATCTATGTATACAGAAAATTCTTCCGCCATCATAATATTAGAAGGCAGTTCAGCCATCAGGTAAACCTCCAGCCCCTGCTGCCCTCTTGTCAATCCAAATTCGCTCATTGTAGCCAGCACCAGCTGCAACTCTTCTACCGTACGACAGAAAGGGATCATTACTACTACATTCCTCAACCCCATTACTTCCCTCACTTTTCGTATGGCTTTACATTCCAGTTCAAATGCCGGTTTGTACTGCGGTGAATAGTACCGCGATGCGCCGCGCCAGCCGATCATCGGGTTTTCCTCTTCCGGTTCGAAATACTTGCCACCCAGGAGATTGAAATACTCGTTGCTTTTAAAATCCGAGAAACGTACGATCACTTTTTCAGGATAAAATGCCGCCGCAATTTTTCCTATTCCATATGCCAGTTTATCAACGAAATAACTGGCTTCATCTGCATGCCCCTGTATCAGTTGTGAAATGGCTGTAGAAAGTTCCGGATCATTCAGCTGCCGGTGTTGCAGTAAGGCCAGCGGATGGGCCTTTATATAATTGTTGATAATAAACTCTTCTCTTGCCAACCCTACTCCCCTGTTAGGCAGGTGCGTAAACTGGAAGGCCATGGATGGCGAGCCTACGTTCAGCATCAACGGGGTACGGATAGCAGGCAGTTTACTCAGGTCCATCTGCTCTTCCCTGAACGGCAGGATGCCGTCGTATACAATACCGTCGCTGCCTTCTGCACAGCTGACAGTGATCTGCTGCCCGGCATTCAGCTTTTCGGTAGCGTTGCCGCAACCCACTATAGCCGGGATACCCATTTCCCGGGCTACTATGGCGGCATGGCAGGTACGGCCCCCTTTATTCGTAACAATGGCCGATGCCATTTTCATTATAGGTTCCCAGTCGGGGTCTGTCATCTCCGTAACCAATACATCGCCGGGCTTAAACTGGCTGCCGTTGATCAACCTGTTGTCCAGGGAAAAGAGGATGTTAACATTACCGGCGGCGATCTTGTCGCCTACGGCAATCCCTTTCAGCAAAGTCACAGGCGTTTCGCCGCCATGATCGATAGTGTAAGTGGTAACAATGTTGTGATCCTTGCGGGAGTGGATCGTTTCAGGCCTTGCCTGTACTATATAAAGCTCGCCCGTTAACCCGTCTACCGCCCATTCTATATCCATCGGGCACCAACGGCCTTTCTTCCCTGTATAATAGGTTTCTATACCGCGTACCCAGGTAGCCAGCTGCATGATCTGGCTATCGCTTAAACAAAAATGTTGCTGCTGTTCCTTCGCAACGGGGATAATTTTCGTGCGTTCATCACTGCTTTCTCCATACACCATTTTCTTATCCTTCACCCCCAACTTCTTCTCTATGATCGGCACATAATTTTCCTGCATGCAGGGTTTAAACACAATGAATTCATCTGGCGATACAGCGCCCTGTACTACCATTTCGCCCAGGCCAAAGGAACCGTTGATCACTACCACATCTTTAAAACCGGATTCGGTATCAAGTGAAAATGCAACTCCCGATGCCCCAAGGTCTGAACGCACCATCTTCTGCACGCAAACGGAAAGGCCTATACTAAAATGATCATATCCGAAATTCTGCCGGTAGCTGATAGCGCGGTCGGTGAACAGGGATGCGAAACAATTCCTGACAGCGTCTATCAATGCAACAGGCCCCCTTACATTCAGAAACGTTTCCTGTTGCCCCGCAAACGAAGCATCGGGCAGGTCTTCGGCGGTTGCCGACGACCTTACTGCCACATCTGTCTGTTCCTGCCCATACTGCTGCGACAGCGTGTAATAGGCATCGATGATCTCTTCGCTCAGTTCACGCGGGAAACGGGTGCTGCTGATAGCCTGCCGGATCTTCTGACCGGCCCTCCGCAGGGTCACAATATCGTTGTAATCGACTGTTGCCACCTGCTCTGCGATAAACTGTTCGAGCCCGCTATGTTTCATGAAATCGTAATACGCTTTGGTTGTGATGGCAAATCCCGCCGGCACAGCAACGCCGGCTTCCGAGAGGTTAGCGATCATCTCTCCGAGGGAAGCAGATTTACCTCCCACCAATGCAATAGCATCCATCCCCACCGCTTCCAGCGGCAGTACAATATGCTGTCTCATGTGTAAATGAGTTTAATGAATAATAATGATGGAAGGATCTTACAGGTCTTCCAAAACGTGGTTTAGTTCTATACCGGCAAACATAGCGCATGTTGCAATCGGATAGCGGGGTTAATGAGAAAAGCGAAAACAAAACTAAAAAATAGCGGGGCCGTCGACTTTTTTTCGTTAAATCAGTATGAGTATCCCTATTTTTGGAAAAAAAACCACCATGAGTTTCACACCTGACCAGATCGATATGTGTATAATGGACATATTGCAGGAGGATGCCAGGACCACCAACAAAGAGATTGCAGCCAGGTTAGGTAAGTCGGTTACCTCGATCTTTGAGAGGGTAAAACGCCTCGAAGCAGAAGGGTATATTTTACGCTACATCGCCGTATTGAATAAAAACAAACTGGGAAAGAACCTGGTAGCGTGGACCAGCGTTACGCTCAAAGAACACGGGCACGACAGGCTGCTGGCGTTTGAGCAGCAGATAGATACCTTTCCTGAAGTAATGGAATGCTACAAAATGAACGGCCAGTTCGATTACCTTATTAAAGTGTTGGTAGCTGACATGGAAGCATACGAACTATTTAACCTTACCAAATTGTCTAAACTCGAAAATATCTCCAAGATACGCAGCCTGTTTGCTTTGGCAGAAACAAAACAGGAAGTGGAGCTCAACCTTAAAACCGGACTGCCGCTTAAGTTGCAACAAAAAAATAAAGGAATTTAAAAAGTAGGCTGTCGAAAGGTTCTGTTCAAGCCGGTCAATTTTTTACTCAATATGTTTTTATAAAGAATGAATCTATCTTCCTTTTCACCAGCTCTTCGCGGATTACCTGCAATCGCTGCCTGGCCAATATTCCCTGTGCCGAAAGAGAGTCTTTATCGAAAGTATCGGCAATAAAACAACCGGTATACCCAGGGTCGCCAAGGTATATGACCGCTCTTCTCAAATTCATATTGTTGTACAACGGTTCGGCAGTTCCTTCTTTAAAATAGATGCCGAATACATTTGTATTCTTGCTGCTATCGTTCTTTGTATCAATGAGGATACAAACAACCTGCCCTACGGTCGTATCCCGGCTGAAGAAGATGTTTCCTTTCGCTGTTCGCACTCCTATCTGAAACTGCATGCTGTCGTTGGGCCTGGAACGGTAGCCGTTATACCAATGGTAACCTGCTCTCAGTGTATCCGTAGGTGTTAGCGCATAGATCCTTCCTGTATCTCCCAGGACCACTCCTTCATTTCGTTTAAAGCTTTCTATCAGTCCATCCCTTATGGGTCTGATCTCGGTATTATACCGGTAATCGGAGATACACTTTTTAAGGAGCGGGATCAGGCCGAATAGCACCAGTACAAATATCCAGTTGTAATTAGCTTTAGGAGCGTTAGCAGTATCATTTTTTCGTTTCATCACATTACTCTCCTGATGTTCATTAATGCGCCGCGACGGCCTTTTTTATCAGCATAGCATTCAAAGCGGGCGGTAGCTCCAATGTATAGCCCATCGCTATCTGTTGTGTGGCCCGGAACAGTTTCGCCTCCTGCCCTGTACCAGTTCATTTCCCGGTAGCTGGATTTTCCTACACGGTAGCGGATCCTGAATATTTCGGTAATCGTTCCGGTGATGACCATTTTTTCCTGATACCTATTGGTGAGCCACCAAGAGAAGTAAATAACAGCACTTATCAGCAAAAAGCAAATCAGGTCTATAACAGCAAAGATCCGGCTGGTGTCGCGCGGCGTCAGCAAAAAAGTAAGTATCCAGATACCCGCCATAATAGCGGCGGATATTTTTACGGCATTCCATGAATCCTTTTTATTGTTATAACGCAACCGGTCGTCCTGCGTTATCATTTCATACTCCTTTTTTGCGGCAGGAACGCCGTCATACTCGGCCTGCAACAGCACCTGTTTGGAAGGGGAAATAGCAGCAATATGAAGCCGCACCCTGGCGTCTTTCCGTATATTGGCGTAGAGTATTGAAGGAGGGAGAATGGGGTCCTGCACTTTTATCACCTGCCCACCTACCTCATATATCAGCCATTTATACTTTTTTACCTGTAGTACCTGTACTTTCCCCGAGATAATATACTTTTCGTTCCGGCTAAGGAATTTTTTTACATTCATTAAATTGTATACGCGGTTGGCAATCCTGGCCAGCACCAATAAAATCAGGACAGCCATAAGCCTGATTACGGGAAGAATATCTTTGATTCCTTCCAGGTAAATACTAAACATCCAGGCGGCGCAGCCCAGGAAAAGCATGCTTACTACGCCCCAGACCCAGATCTCGATCTTAAATTTCCGGCTCCAGGCGTTGATCAGGTCCTTGTCTTCTATCCGTAGGGTCGTATATTCTTTTTCCATCGTAAACGTTTATCCGGGGTGGTGATTCATTGCGAACATTGATCCGGTTAACAATAAAATTAAATGTACAACATCTGTTATATTTTAGCAAAGCGATGGTAAACTGCATTTAGTCAACTACCTTTGCAAACCAGAAAAATATCTTGTTCAGGGAAAAACCATAATAAAGAATTTAAATACGATGAATGCCGCCATTTCTAACCCAAAACGCATTGTTCGCCCGCTTGCAATTGCCCTGATAATGTCGGGGATCCTTTCTTCCGCTAATGCACAACAGCGGATCACCGACCAGGCTATCACACAATTTATGACAGGGAATTTCACCAAAGCGCAGTCGCTGGCTACAGATGCAATCGAACAGGATAAAAATAATGCGCTGGCTTATGCGATCCTGGGTCGTGTGTTGGTGACAAACAATGACCTTGTAAACGCCCAGGTTAATTACGACAAGGCGCTTCGCCTGAGTCCCAACAACGGCGCGGTCTTCGCTTTCAAAGCAGCGTGCTATGAGTACCAGGAGAAAAATGACCTGGCGAAGAAAGCGTACGACAAAGCCTATTCGTTGCTTTCCAGTCCTGCAACCTCGCTGGACTATTATGCAAGGGGTACGGTGAACGACTACCGTAAGAATGCCGATGCGGCGTTTGCCGACTATACGAAAGCCCTGGAATTAAACCCGCAGTGCGCGGTTTGCTATGTAAAACGTGCACGGATCTACGCAGATAAACAGCAGAGCGACGCAGCGTTATCTGAATACAACAATGCTTTAAGGATAAACCCTGATTACAGCGCCCTGTATTTTTCCCGGGGTACATTGTATTATGAGCGCCGGCAGTACGACAAAGCAGCGGAAGACTATACGAAATCGCTGCAGTACAAACCTGGTGATGTGGATGCGTTGTTCAACCGGGGCGTTATGTACAAAATGCAGGGAAAATTGGACCTGGCGTTGGCCGATTATGCGCGCGTAGCACAGCTCTCGCCCAACGATGCGGATCTCTATGGCAACCGGGGGAACGTTTATTACCTGCAGAACAAAATGGCGGAAGCCTATAATGACTACAGCAAAGCGATCCGGCTCAATCCTAAGAAGGCTTTATATTATTTGAACAGGGGTAGCGTATATACCCGTTGGGAGCAATACGATTCCGCCTTTGCAGATTACAATACCGCAGTTAACCTGAATCCTGGCTATGCAGATGCCCTGATAGAAAGAGGAAATATTTACATGAACCAGAAACAGCAACCGGAACTGGGTCTGGCCGATTACAGGCGTGTGCTTGAAATAGATCCTAAATATTCCAATGCCTGGATGAACATTGGCGTTTATTATCATAACAAAGAATCTTTCAGCCAGGCAATCGAGAACTATAACAAAGCTATTGAAGCAGACCCTAAAAACATGCTGGCATACCTCAACCGGGCAAGCGCTTATGAGTCTATCGGCAACAGCAAGCTGGCGAACCAGGATAAAAAGAAGTATGTAGACCTGGGAGGCAAGCTGGAACCTTCAGGAAGCAGCGGGTACAAAGAGATCTACCCCGAGGGAGTGTTCGACGCTAAAATGGCGGCAGATGCGCTTGGGCGTGGAACTTCCAGCATCGCCGGGCGGGCATGTACCAAAAAGGACGGGCTTATTTTCAGTGCCGCCGGCGTGAAAGTAAGATTGTTCCCGGTAACTCCTTACCTGGAAGAGTGGCATAAACTCCGCGATAAAAAGGAAGGCGCTCATACGGGTGTGTTTATGTCGAAAGAAGCGAATAAATATTCAATAGAAGCGATATCGGGGGCAGACGGGCGGTTCGTATTTGAAGGACTTAAGCCTGGCAGGTATTTTATCCAGTTGGTGCATAGTTTCAACCAGCGGAAAACAGCGCATATTTATACCGGGTCATACACTTCACAAAATGGTCCGGTAATGACCACTACCAATTACTATTATGACCAGGATTACCTGGTAGCGCGATCACAACGCCTGGAGCGGTTCGTGGAAATAGATAAGGATGGGCAGTTTAAGAAGATTACGTTGGCAAATGGGTTGATTAAGTCGTGTGATTTTTAGGAGGAGGTAAAAGGTGTTTATACCGATATTGATGTGAAATTAATCTAAAGGAAACACGAAGTATTTACTCTATTCAAGTTCGAACAGCATACGGGAGCCGGGGGTGCAATGATAAATTATTGAATATAAATAGCTTTAATTCATATAAACAGTGTTTCCGGCGATTAGGCAAGAAACAATTTTTTTCTCAAAAATGTCGTATCTTTGTAGTCAAACACAATTGATAATCAATGAAAAAGAAGAAGACTTTAGAAAGCAGAATGTACGAGCGCATCCGGCGGACGAAGTCTACCGTGTTGCTTCGGCAAGATTTTGCGGATCTTGGTGATTATGATCAGGTCGGCCGCGGTCTTAAGTCATTGACTGAAAAGCAGAAACTGATTAAAATTAGCCAAGGGGTATATGTAAAGACGCGGAAATCAGCGGCTACAGGAAAAGTTATTCCGGCGGAGCCATTACCTGATCTGGCAAAGAAAGCTTTGGAGAGACTTGGCGTTAAAACCACCCTTACCCGAGCGGAAGTTGCTTACAGGCAGGGGCGATCTACACAAGTCCCCACAGGCCGCCAAATTGCGGTAAATCGACGAATAACGCGGAGGATTGGATTCAATGAGGCATACATTAATTTCGAATATGCCCGATAAACAATTAATTGAAGACGTAGCTGCTGAGCTGGGTATTAGCAAAGCTTTTGTTGAAAAAGATTGGCACGTTGTTCAGGTACTCCAAATAATTTCATCGATACCAACTGAAGATCTTACGCTTACATTTACTGGAGGAACCTCACTGTCAAAGGCTCATAAAATTTTAAAGCGATTTTCAGAAGATATAGATTTTACGGTCATTCCTCAAGAAGAACTAAGCAGTTCCCAGCTACGAAAAAAATTGTCCCATCTAAAGCATGTAATTTTAGATAAAATCTCAGCCATCTATCAGATAAAAGAAGGCAGTTTAATAGCACTGAATGAGAACAAATTTTTTACATTTTTAGTTGAATATCCTAGCTATTACCAGGGCCAGGAAGGCATGAGACCAGATATTAAGGTTGAAGTTTCCTGCAATAAGTTAAATCTGCCCGTTGTTCAAAAAACCGTTACTTCATTTATCAATGAAGTAAGTCAAAAAGCTCCGGAAATTCCAGCTATAACCTGTACAAATCCAATAGAAAATGCCGCCGACAAATTAAGCGCTACAGTATGGCGTGTGATAGATCGCGATCGAACATCCGCAGAAGATGATCCTACCATTATCCGGCATATACATGATCTCCACATGCTAAGCAAAGAAGCATTGATGCATCCTGCATTTAAAACCAGGTGTATTGACACAATAGCCAGGGACGACAGACGTTGTAAGAAAATAGCGGGATGGCCAATGCCTCAAAAGTTTGCAGCAACAATAAAAATTTTTCAAACCGATGAAAAATATGTAACTGAATACCAAACCTTCGTGAATAGTATGTCATATACGCCCGGAACCAGTGCCCCTACTTTTGCCCAGGCCATTGAAACACTGCATACCTATATGCCTGTAATAACTACTATTTATCATTATTGTCCGACAAAAATCGGGTTAAAAATGGCTGTAATCCCTTTCTGATAAGGATTACAGCCTAAAATTTGATTGTTTCAAAATGGGGGGAAGCTCCCAGTCATGGTCGGAAGAAATTCCGACCTTTTCTATGTTTTGAAGAACAAATCAGGATTTCCACCACATTGCACGATGATCATTGCCATTGCCAGATCCCTTATCTCCATACCCAATCTTCTTTTTGCAGTTTTATAACTTAAGTTGTTGGATTTTTTATAGATAAGAACCATCATAGCTACAATCAAAGTCATGTATAAGATAATTTGTATTCCGTTTTTATTCAATGAAACAAGATGACTTAAGTTGAGTTCTTGTTTTAAAAATCTGAAGAATACTTCTATATCCCACCGCCTCCTATATGCTTGAGCAATTTCACCAGCTGAGTGTTCGAAGTCATTGGTTAGAAAATGAAACTCTTTACCTTCATTGATTTTGCTTCGTATTATAACCAGCCGAAACGGTGTGTCTATCAATTGCTCACGATAATAAATCTTACCGTTTTTACTCTGCTGAGGTACACCCGTAAACAATTGAACCTTGCAATCTTTGAGGAGAATGGATTCTCCCAGATCTAACTGACAATCTCCTCTGATAAAGGACTCCAGTTCTACGAACTTTCTGTTTTCCTTTGCGCGACAAATGAATGTGATATCCTGATCACTAAAAGCTGCCATGGCCCTGGTTGATTGAAGGCCTCTGTCTAAAACATAAATATTCTGATGACCGGCTTCTTTTTTTACATGCTCCAGTATCATCTCTGGCAAGGCTATATCCTCACTACCATAACCTGGAGAAGTAAATACATTGAAATGGCAAGGCAAAATTCCATCAAAAGCGATGCTGTATTTAACTGCTTTTTTCCCGCTGTTATTATCCAGACCTTCACTGAGTTTACCACACGTTTCACTCACCATTGAGCTATCAACACGAATCAGATTATACTGGCCTCTTTCTTCTGCGGAATACTGTTGGGAAAATTGATCATAGATACGTTCATATATTTGCCTGAAATAATCCGGATCCATCTTGGAAAGCCTTTCCGATATTGAGCTCCTGCGTATGGTTTCATTTTCATCAAGGTTAAAAAGCTTCTTGAAAACAGAATCATTAAAGGTATCTTCTAAAGTTCGCTGGCTAAGCTTCTCATTTTCTAAAACTCCATACATCAACAAATAGAACATCTTGTTTCCATGAAGAACTTTTGCATAATGATCAACTTTCGTGGTAAGTGATAAATTAGCAATAAGTTCTTCCGGAATGAATCCAAGCAACTGTTTGATGTCTATTTTATGATCTTTAAACCTTGCCATTTCTTAAATAAAGATAAATCACTAAAATAGACTTGAATGTACACAATTTGTTGATTGTCAATATATTGTTAAGAAATCACAAGAAAATATATAAAAAGAAAAAGTCGGAAGATATTTCTTCCGACCATGACTGGGAAGCTCCCCTCCTTTATTACGGTGAAAAGGCAAGCGATGATGCATTGTGTTTTTTTCTCCATGCTTTATATGTGTCTTTAATAAATTCCATC
>NZ_FNRL01000034.1 GCF_900107795.1 Chitinophaga terrae (ex Kim and Jung 2007) | reverse complement strand
AAAAGTCTACAATCGTCTGCGCATATGTATCTGGAAGCAATGGAAAACCATCCGTAACCGGTACCGTAATCTTATAAAACTTGGCTTATCAAAGTATTACGCAAGGATGTGGAGCAAAACGAGTATAGGTTACAGCCGTGCGGCTCGTAGTCCGATACTATGCAGAACCCTCACCAACGCATACTTTAGGAAAGAAGGCTATGTCGGATTTTACGAACGCTATTATCTGAAAACAGAAAGTCAGATTAAATTATTCTAACAAACCGCCGTATACCAGACCGGTACGTACGGTGGTGTGAGAGGACAGTGAGGGAAATAATCCCTCACTTCCTACTCGATTGATACGCCTCTTACAAACATTTGGCGGACCGGGGTGTTATTGAAAGCAAACCCCCTCTATATGAAGAAGAAAACCAGTATACTGACTGCCGCATTGGTAGCGCTTTCTGCTCTTAGCCACGCCTGTACCAGGGTGGTTTACAAAGGCCTGGATAATTTGGTCCTTACCGCGAGATCTATGGACTGGAAGGAAGATATAGCTACCGATCTGTGGTTGTTCCCCAGGGGAATGCAACGTGATGGAGTGGCAGGGCCCAATTCCTGTAAATGGACATCGAAATACGGCAGCGTAGTGGCCAGCGCGTATAATATAGCCAGTACAGATGGTATGAATGAAAAAGGACTTGTAGCGAATTTGTTATGGTTGGGAGAGTCGGAATACCCGGTACGCGATACCCGTATCCCTGGCCTGAGTATTGCCGCCTGGGTACAGTATGTGTTGGATAACTTCGCTACGGTAAATGAAGTAGTAGCAGCATCAGAGAAAAACGCTTACCAGATCATTTCGGATGATGTGCCAGGGCAGAATCGCCTGGCTACTCTACACCTCTCGGTTTCCGATGCAAATGGGGACAATGCCGTGTTTGAGTTTATTAAAGGGAAGATGATCATTCATCACGATACTTCTTATAACGTGATGACCAATTCGCCGACTTTCGACAAGCAGCTTGCCCTGAACGAATACTGGAAAGAGATAGGAGGAACGGTGATGTTGCCGGGTACCAACCGGGCGGCCGACAGGTTTGTAAGAGCGTCTTTTTATGCCGATGCAGTGCCGAAAACAGACAACACACGCGTAGCGGTGGCGTGTGCATTCAGCGTGATCCGCAACTGTTCAGTGCCTTACGGGATCACAACGCCTGGTCAACCTAACATTTCCTCTACCCGTTGGCGTTCGGTTGCAGATCATAAAAACCTGGTTTACTTTTTTGAAACAGCGCTGACGCCTAATGTTTTTTGGGTTAACTTCAGGGACGTGGATTTCAGTTCCGCAGGGGGAGTGAAAAAATTAAGCCTGGTAAACGGAGAAACCTACGCGGGTAATGCTACCAGGTCATTTGTTAAATCCCCGCCGTTTAAATTTCAGGGTATTTAAATTGTTAATGATGGGCAATATAGCCTTGAAGAGCGCTGCTGGCAGATGGGTGATGGCTGCCACCATCATGGCTTCTGCCATGGCGTTTATAGATGGAACTGCATTGAACGTGGTGTTGCCGGCTTTGCAACAAAGCCTGGATGCTTCCGGCGCCGCACTGTTCTGGGTATTGAACGCCTACCTGCTTATGCTGGCAGCGCTGATCCTGATAGGAGGAGCGTTGGGTGATAAATTGGGGAGAAAGAAGATCTTTATGATCGGCATCGCCATTTTTATCGCTGGTTCCGCCGCCTGCGGCTTCGCGGGGAACATTACGTTGCTGGTTATATTCCGCGTGGTGCAGGGAATAGGAGGGGCGCTTATGATTCCCGGCAGTCTTTCGCTCATCACTTCTGTGATCAATGATAAAGAACGGGGCAAAGCCATCGGCACCTGGTCGGCTGTTACAACCCTGGTAACCCTTGGCGGACCTATCCTGGGCGGCGCATTGGCCGATGCGGGTTTATGGAGGTTCATCTTTTTTATCAATGTGCCGATAGGCGTAGTGGCGTTGCTGATACTTGCCACGAAGGTGGCGGAAACAAAAGATGAAACAGACACAGGGAAGATCGACTACCCCGGTGCAGCTTTGATAGCCGTTGGATTAGCTTTGCTGACCTTCGGGCTTCTCCGGATGCCTGGTAAAGGATGGAAAGATATTTTCGTTTGTGGAACTGTAGTTACCGGCCTGTTGTTTCTGGGAGGATTTATTTGGGTAGAAGGGCGCAGCAAAAATCCCATGATGCCTTTGGGCTTGTTTAAGAACAGGGTATTCAGCGGGTGCAATCTTCTGACCTTATTCCTGTATGCAGGATTAAGCGGCGGAATGCTCTTTGTTTCACTTAATATGATCCAGGTACAGCATTATACGCAAACAGAATCGGGTATGTCGTTCCTCCCGTTCACGATACTAATGATGCTGATCGCCCGGTTTGCCGGATCGCTGGCAGATAAATGGGGGCCCCGCATTTTCCTTACCATCGGCCCTGTTGTTGCAGGCATCGGGCTTATTTTGCTTTCTTTTATCGGGCAAACGAACGGGTACCGCGACTATTGGACCACTTTTTTCCCCGGCATCCTGGTATTGGGCGCTGGTATGTCTTTTACTGTAGCGCCTTTGACAGCTACTGTAATGGGGGCATTGCCGGATCACCTGTCGGGGATCGCATCCGGTACCAACAACGCTATCAGCAGGATTGCAAGTGTTTTCGCTGTTGCTGTCTTCGGCGCTTTGGCCGGTTTATTTTTCACCGGGATGTTGCAACAATCTATACAACCACTGCATCTTGATCCGGCTTCTTATAAAGCGGTAATGTTGCAGGCCGGCAACCTGGGCAATGCCAAGGTGCCTTCGGTTGTTCAGCAATCGTTGCACCAGCAGGTGATCAATGCGTATCACAATAGCTTCATTGCCGCTTATCGTAAAATACTGTTGCTGTCAGGTATCCTGGGGCTTGCAGGCGGGGTAACAGGATTTCTCTTCATTCCCTCTTCCATGCAAACCAGGCCTGGTGCTTAATTCCATTCTATGCTTTCTCCTGCCTGCAGAAGTTTCAACATTACGTTCTGTGCAGCGGCTTCTTTTTTCAACGTTGGCACCACGTCGGGAAATTCTTCGTATAAACCTGTTTTATTAAAGCCATAATGAATAGGCACCAGTGTAGAAGCGTTTACCAGGTGGGCGGCCGATACTGCCTGTATTGGCGTGAGCGTGGCAGGTATAGGACTGAAAGGTTTAAGGAAATACATGGTTGCGCCATTGACAGGAAGAAATACCGCATCAAAGGAATTGTATTGCCTTCCTATCGCCCAGAACTGGTTATGCCAGATGGTGTCGCCGCCATGAAGTATCCTGTGTGTTCCGTCTTCTATGACCCAGGATACCTGTTTGTCGCCTGTTCCATCCATCGCAAAAACAGGTGTGATGGTAATATTATTGACGGAAAATGTTTCATTCAGTTGCAAGCTGGTAAAGTCGTTGAATCCATCTGCTTTAATATCGCCGGCAATTTCGTCGGATACAATGAATTTGCCTCCCGGTTTCAATACTTTACGGATCAGCTCCGCGTCGTAATGATCCTTGTGCAAATGCGTGATCAGTACAATATCAGCTTTTGTATTGTCGCTGAACTTATAAGAGGCGTCGGGTGTGTCGAGTAAAAATTTGCCCCTGTCGAAATGCTCTACTGCATCGATCAGTATGGTTTGCTGATGCGCGGTTATTTTGATCCCTGCCCATCCTAAACGTTGAACTTTCATAATCAGTAATTTGATACACCAAAAGTAGAAGAAAGTAAATTATGAGAAAAGTGAATTATTTTTGATGAAATAATGAGTATTTCTAATGATAACTTTACAGCATTTGCAGATAGTTAAACGCATTATTTCGGAAGGCTCGGTAACCAGGGCGTCCCAGAAGCTGAACCTTACACAGTCGGCCCTCAGTCACCAGATCCGCGACCTGGAAGGACTGCTGGGGCTCCAGCTTTTCCATCGTTCAGGCAAAAAGATGATCCTCACGGAAGCGGGGCGCAAAGTGCTGGAACAGGCAGAAACTGTGCTGCCAATGATGGAGGAGCTGCATTCAGACCTGCAGCTGCTGAAAGAAGGCAGAAAGCAAACGATCCGCCTCAGTACCGAATGTTATACCTGCTATCATTGGCTGCCGGCCATACTGCACACCTTCAGGCAGCAATATCCCGAAGTCATGGTAGAAATAGTGGTGCAGGCTACCCAGCGCCCTATGAAAAGCCTGGAGGAAGGGCAGCTCGACCTGGCCATTGTCAGCAAACGGCAAACCGATGATCGTTTCAGGTATGAAACCCTCTTCGACGACGAACTGGTGGCGGTGATCAGCAAAGAACACCCGCTGGCTGAACTGAAAAAGATCAAAAGCGATCATATTGCCGGGCAAACAGTGCTGGTCTATAACTTCGGGAATAATACCGGCTCGGTACTGGAGAACTACCTGAAACTTACTCCTCCGAAAAAGCTAATGGCAGTTCCGCTGACGGAAGCCATCATCGAAATGGTGAAAGCAAATATCGGGATTACGGTAATGGCCCGCTGGGCCGCGCAACCCTATCTCAATAACCAGTTAAAAGTAATACCGCTGGATTCGCCTTTGCGTAAAAGAAGATGGTACGCCTGTATGCACAAAGAAGCTAACGAACCGCTGAAACAGTTGGCCTCACTGATCCGCCAGCGTTTAAAAGCATAGATCTTCATTGGTCAAATAATTTTTGATTTGCCCGCAATTTATTTTAGCTTTATTCTTAACAGTAATGCTTAAACGATTAAGCATTTGAGCCACGTTCTGAAAAAACTATGTCGGCATAGTACTGATCACAAACCTATTTGACGTATGAATAAGCGTAATAACCGTCGTTCTTTTCTCCGGAATGTTGCAGTGACCTGCCTTGGCGCTTCTGCCATTCCAGCCCTTGCAAAAGAACCTTCCAAACAGCCTAAGCCCGGCACAGGAAGGAGATTTAATGATGTTTATAAAGAAAGATATAATAACCGTATAGCCTTTCCTGTTGGCGGGATCGGCGCCGGCATGTTTTGCCTGGAAGGTACGGGCGCCATTTCACACATGTCTGTAAGGCATAACCCTGAGATCTTTTACGAACCAACTCTCTTTGCCGCTTTAGCCGTTAAAGGGAAACCTGCTTATGCCAGGGTACTGGAAGGACTGGTACCCGATTGGAAGAAGTTTGGCCAGCGGGATGCAGGCCTCGGCGGTACAGGCGGCGCAAGCTGGGGCTTGCCCAGGTACAGGTCTGCGGAGTTCCGGGCCCGTTTCCCCTTTGCTGAAGTCAACCTCCGCGATGCCGACATTCCTATTGCCGTAAAGATAACCGGCTGGAGCCCTTTTACTCCCGGCGCGGAAGATAACGCCAGTATGCCTGTTGGCGCACTTGAATACGAGATCACTAACAAAGGAGCGCAAACAGAAGAATTCATCTTCTCATACCATGCCCGCAACTTTATGCGGCAGGCAGATACCGGGCAAACCGTGAAGCCCCTGGATAACGGGTTTATACTCTCCCAGGCCCCCATGCCTAACGCGCCGGAAAAGAACGGCCAATTCGCCATCTATACAAACGAAAAGGCAATTGTGGACCATTGCTGGTTCAGGGGCGGTTGGTTCGATCCGCTTACCATGGTATGGAATACCATTGCCGATGGAGAAACCAGGCAATCCGCTCCCGTGGAGAACGACGCTCCCGGCGGCTCCCTCTTTGTTCCTTTTACTCTAAAACCCGGTGAAAGGAAAACGATCAGGTTGCAGATGGCCTGGTATGTGCCAGATTCCAAACTGAGGATAGGAGAGGATGCCAGCGGCAAAAGCGATCCTGAATCCTGCTACCGGCCCTGGTACAGCAGCCGTTTTGCTGACGTGCAGGAAGTAGCGGCTCACTGGAAAGAACAATACGATACCTTAAAAAAACAAACAGCCCTCTTCACCGATACTTTCTACAACAGCACCTTGCCAACAGAAGTGCTGGAAGCAGTAGCAGCCAATCTTACCATCCTGAAATCCCCAACCGTTATGCGGCAACATGATGGCCGATTCTGGTGCTGGGAAGGCAGCGGCGATAGCTGGGGCAGTTGCCATGGCAGCTGTACGCACGTCTGGAATTATGCCCAGGCCGTACCTCATTTGTTCCCCGCACTGGAAAGAAGTTTGAGGCATACGGAATTCAACGAAAATCAAAACGCCGAAGGGCACCAGGGGTTTCGTGCTAATATTCCTATCTCACCCCTTGTTCATAATTTCCACTCGGCTGCCGATGGTCAACTTGGCGGAATAATGAAAGTATACCGCGACTGGCGGATCAGCGGCGATAAACAATGGCTGGAAGAGCTTTATCCAAAGGTTAAGACCAGTATGGACTACTGTATCAAAACCTGGGACCCGAAAAGGAAAGGGATCGTGGAAGAACCCCATCATAATACCTACGATATTGAATTCTGGGGACCTACCAGCATGTGTACTACTTTCTACCTGGGCGCTCTTACCGCTTTCATAGAAATGGGGCAGTATTTGGGGAAGAATGTAGCTGGTTACAGTACCCTCCTGCAACAGGGGAAAGCTTACCTGGAAAAGGAATTGTATAACGGCGAATACTTCATCCAGCAGATCAGGTGGACAGGCCTGCAAGCCCCCGACCCGGTTAAAAGCCAGTCATTTAACACGGGGTATTCTCCTGAAGCGCTGACGGTACTGCAAAAAGAAGGGCCAAAGTATCAATACGGGAACGGCTGTTTATCTGACGGCATCCTCGGCGCGTGGATCGCAAAGGTTTGCGGGCTGGATGAACCGATAGACGCAGCAAAGGCTAAAAGCCATCTGCTGGCGGTACACCGGTATAATTTCAGGAAAGATCTCAGTAAACATGTGAACCCCCAACGTCCTACCTATGCGCTGGGAACGGAAGGAGGACTGCTGCTCTGCTCCTGGCCTAAAGGGGGTAAATTATCGCTTCCTTTTGTTTACAGCAACGAAGTATGGACAGGCATCGAATACCAGGTAGCCAGCCATCTTATCTTTCATGGAGAAGTGGAAAAAGGCCTGGAGATCGTAAAGCAATGCAGGCAACGGTACGACGGAACAGTAAGGAACCCGTTCAATGAATACGAATGCGGGCACTGGTACGCAAGGGCTATGTCGAGTTACGGGCTGTTACAGGCGTTGACCGGGCTGCGTTACGATGCGGTAGATAAAGTGTTGCATGTAGATTCGAAGGTAGGCGACTTTACCGGCTTCCTGGCCACCAATACAGGTTTTGGCACTGTTTCCCTGCGCCAGGGCAAGGTAACAGTTAAAGCAGTACAGGGAACTATCCCCGCTGCCAGGGCTATGGTGGCAGGCAAAGAAGCGCCTTTGCAATTGGTATAAACAAAAACGGAGACCGGCCAGCCGGTCTCCGTTCTGCTATATTAAACGAACTTACTTCCTGTAGGTCATCACATGGTTGGTTAGTTGTCCGATGTGATCGATACTGATCTCTACTCTATCATGATCCTGCAACGTAAAGCTGTTATCCGGCACCAGGCAGGTGCCTGTCATCAGGTAACAGCCATCAGGAAACGCGCATCCCCTGTAAAGAAAATCAACCAGTTCCTGGTGTCCGCGCTTCATCTGGCTGATAGGAACACTGTCGGTATACACCACTTTGTTATCGCGGAATATAGATAAGCTGATCTGCGTGTCGGGAGGGATGGGCGAGGAAGGAACCATCAGGCAGGGGCCCATACCGGCGCATTTTTCATACACCTTGGCCTGCGGAAGATACAGCGGGTTTTCGCCTTCGATACTCCTGGAGCTCATATCGTTGCCGATCGTATAGCCTTCGATGCTGCCTTCGCTGCTGATGAATAATGTCAGCTCCGGTTCCGGCACATCCCAGGTCGAATCTTCACGGATATACACTTCCTGTCCATGCCCTGATACCCTATGCGGGGTTGCTTTAAAGAAAAGCTCCGGGCGTTCGGCCACGTATACCTTATCATAAAACGTAGCGCCGCCCGAGATCTCCGATTCTTCCATCCTGGCGGTACGGCTGCGATAGTAGGTTACGCCCGCAGCCCAGACTTCCTGGCTGCCTATAGGCGCAATAAGCTGACCGGCGATCATCTCTGCGGCTGTTGATGACGGGATCGCCGTTTGTTGCTTGATGGCTTGTTGCAGGAATGGGAACAGGCCTTTACGGTTCACTATTTCATTCCAGCTCCCATTCAGCTGGTAGTACTGTTGATCATATCCGGCAAGGATGGCCGAACGGGTATTATATAGACGGATGATTTCCATTGCCTGCTATTTATTGTTTAAGAAATGTTGAACATCATCGAGCGATAGTTGCCAGAGCTCTTTGGCCAGGGCCTGGATAGCTGTTCTGTCGCCCTGGAAATGCATAGTGGTTTGCCTGTAGCTCATTGATTCGCCCGGCTTCAGCGGCTGCGCGGCCGACGACGATTCCACTTCATAGAAAGGCCCCATTTGCGACCCGTCGGCAATTGGTCCGTCGTTATAACAGTTTACCGCATCGCCTTTATACGGTTCTTTCTGGATCTCCCATTTCGAGTTTACATACCTGCCGTCAGGCACTATTTCGTAGAGCAATACGGTAACGGTATTATGTTCCAGGTCTATGCTGCCGGCGCCCGGTTTCGCGATAACAGGCGATAAACCCAGTTTTCCCCTGTTCTTGCCATCGGCCCTGAACAGCAGCAAACTGTCCTTTACCTGCAGGTTCTTTGCCGCTATCTTTCCAAAATAGTCATCCGTAATATAGCCGTTAGCGTTAGGAAGCCCCTTGAACGGTGCAACGATGGCTGTTTGATCTGAAGGCCTGAACATGCCCAGCAGCCAGATGCTCAGCAAACCGGTTTCCGGTTGCCAGCTGCTGTCGCCTGTATTGGTCACGGTGTTGCTGGTTTCATAGGCTACACCGTTAATGCCTCCAGGTAATGCAAAGCCCAGTTTGGAAGAGATCTGTTCGTTGCCCAGCAGGCTGACAGTCCTGTTTATTTTAACAGGGAAGCTGCTGCCCTGGTAGTTCTGTAAAACGCCGCTTTGTTCGTAGGATACGGAGGTATCCGATTGGGCAACCATCTGGTAATGTACCGTGTCGATGAGGGGAGGGGTTTGCCAGTTATCGAAATCGAAAGGTTTGCCGGGAGGAAAATAAAGTCCATATTGGCCGCCTTCGGGTCCAAGCCAGAAACGCTCTTCGCCGCCGAATGCGTTGATATGTTTGTTCAGTTGATGAGAAGCAACCAGGTTATAATTGATCCATCCGTAGCTGTTGCCGGCGTCGCCCCCGGTAGTACTGGTCATTACCCTGGCCTGGTAATCGCCGGTTACCACTACCTGGCTTTGGCTGTCAGGATGCTTTAGTACTATTACGTTCTGCAGATGTTGCTTCAGGAATGCCACATCCTCGCCAAAAGTATTGGCGGCTTTAGGCGTGGTATGGGTGTTGCAGGCAGATAAACCTGCAGCCGTGATACAACCAGCGATCAGCATAGATTTCATAGCGTAGAATTGTTTGTGTTTATAAAGAAATGCCTCTTTTCCATGGAATAAAATCATCCTGCCCAAGCTCCTGTGCTTTTGTCTTGTAAGTACCGCTGGCTGTTGCTATAACCAGTTCAAGTAGCCGGTCCGACATCTGTTCCAGGGTGCTGCTGCCTTCAATGATGCTGCCGGTATCGATATCGATAATGTCGGGCATCCTGGCCGCCAGTTTGCTGTTGGTGGATAGTTTGATAACAGGGGTGATAGGATTGCCTGTAGGCGTTCCCAAACCGGTAGTGAACAATACAACCGTAGCGCCGGCGCCTACTTCGGCGGTAGTTGATTCCACATCGCTGCCCGGTGTGCATAGCAATGCAAGGCCCGGATGCTGTACCCTTCCCGGGTAATCAATAACATCGGTGACCGGCGAAGAACCGCCTTTCTTGGCAGCGCCGGCCGATTTAATGGCATCGGTGATCAAGCCGTCGCGGATATTGCCGGCGGAGGGATTGGAGTCGAAACCTGATCCCACCGCTTCTGCGCTGCTGGCATAATCGCGCATGAGCTGAACATATTTTGCGGCCAGGGTAGTGTTGATGCAACGGTCGCTTAGTTCCTGTTCCACGCCGCAAAGCTCAGGGAATTCGGAAAGGATCACGCTGCCGCCCAGTGCTATGAGCTTGTCGGCAACCAGGCCAACTGCCGGGTTGGCGGAAATGCCTGAAAAACCATCGCTGCCCCCGCATTCCATGCCTATACATAACTTGCTTAACGGCGCAGGTTTTCTTTCCTGCTGGTTAGCTTTAGATAATCCTTCAAACGTTTGCTGGATAGCCATGGTCATTAATGCCTTTTCGCTGCCTGCCTGTTGTTGTTCCAGGTAGATCACCGTTCTGTCGAAACCCGGTACGCGTTTTTCAATCTCTTCTTTCAGCATCGCTATCTGGGCATTCTGGCAACCCAGGCTTAGCACGGTAGCTCCGGCTACGTTAGGATGGGTAATGTAACCTGCCAGCAACCCGCAAAGGGTCCGCGCATCGTCTTTCGTGCCTCCGCATCCCATGGTATGCGTGAGCAGTTTAATACCATCGATATTCGGGAAAGTGCGGGTAGGCGTGATAACAGTTTCTGTAAAATCTTTGGTGCTGGTTGTTTTGCCTGCCTTGAAATCGGCAAGCAGTCCTTGTAACATATTTTCGTAGGGGTGTTGGCGTTGGTATCCCAGTTGTTTGGTCAGCACTTCGTGAAGCAGCTGCACATTCCTGTTCTCGCAGAATACAAGGGGAATGATCACCCAATAGTTGCCGGTGCCTACACGGCCGTCTGTTCTGTGGTAGCCCATGAATGTACGGTCGCGCCAGGCGGATACATCCGGCGGCGTCCAGTTTGTTTTCCTGTTTTCGCTTACCGCGAACTGGCCGGACGCATGCCTGATATTTTTGGTGGTTATCAGCGTGCCGGCAGGAAGATCTTCATTGGCCAGTCCAACCAGTACGCCGTACATGGTAATAGCGCCGTCTTTCGGTATGTCCGTTGCCGTTACCTTGTGTTTGGCGGCAATTGCCTGTAAAGTGGTAATGGTTTGTGCGCCGATGGTCAGCGTAGTGCCGGCAGGAATATCCTGCAAAGCTACCCAAACGTTATCGGCAGGCTGTATGCTTAGGATTGTCTGTTTCATTGTATATCATTGGATCTTAAACCAGGGCTCTGTCCAGGTGCACATACCCGCCGTCGACATGGATTAGTTGCCCGGTAGTATGACTGGAACGTTTTGATAAGAGGAAGGCGGCCATTTGCGCGATTTCTTCCGGTAACGTCATGCGTTTCTCCAGGGGAATGCGTTCGACGATGCTGGCCAGTTTGGCTTCTTTGTCTGCAAATGTATTGATCCAGCTTTCGTAGAGCGGGGTCCACGACTCGGCTACGATGATAGCGTTAACACGGATGCTGTAAGGAAGCAGTTCTACAGCCCATTCGCGGGTCAGCGCATTCCTGCCTCCATTGGCCGCGGCGTAGGCAGAGGTGTTACCCTGGCCTGTTTCAGCGGTTTTGGAACTGATGTTTACAATAGCGCCTTTACTTTTTTTAAGATAAGGAAGGGCGTGATGCGCGAGGAGGTAGTAATGTACGAGGTTGCGGTGCAACGATTGCATGAACCCTTCGTACGATCCCTTTTCCAGGCCAACGCCATCGTTGATCCCTGCGTTGTTCACCAGCCCGTCTATTCTTCCGTATTTGGCTGCAATGGTTTGCACTGCGGTTTCGCAAGCTTTGGGATCGGTGAGTTCTGCTACTGCATGATCGCCGTTCCCGCCGGCTTTACGGATATTTTCCAGGTGTTGTTCATTGTCGGAAGCGCTGCGTCCTACAATAACGGGAAAGGCGCCTTCCGCCGCCAGAACGGCGGCGATGGCAGCGCCTATACCTTTGGCGCCGCCGGATACTATGATGATATTATCTTTTAGACCTAAATCCATAACCAGTATTTAATCAGCCAGCTGTTAGCAGGTGGCTTTGGTGAAGTCGCCATTCAGGAAGCGCCATATGCCCATAGGGTTCCCGTTTTTCAATTCATCAGGCAGGAGGAATTCCGGGAAGTCCTGGAAGCAGACAGGTCTGCAAAACCGGTAAATTGCCATGGTGCCAACAGAGGTGCCGGCAGCCGGTGTACAGGCCGGCCATGGGCCTCCATGAACCATGGAATGATTAACGGCAACGCCTGTAGGAAAACCGTTGATAATAAGTCGGCCTGCTTTCTCGCGGAGAATATCGATCAATGGTGCATACTCTTCCAGGTCGGCAGTGGTACCATGAATGGTGGCTGTAAGCTGTCCTTCCAGCGAGGAGGCAAACCGGTATAGTTCCTCTTTGCCGGAAGCGGTGATATGAACGGATGAGGGGCCGAACACTTCCCCGCAGATCTCCGGTTTTGCCAGCGCCTGGCCAACAGATACCTGCAGCAGGTGTGCATTGGCCTGGTGGGCCGCTTCAGGCGCGGCGCCGATCAGTTCTGCGCCTTCCTTCTTCAATTGGCTGATGCCTTCCTGGTATGCTTTCAGGATGCCGGATGTAAGCATATAACCTGCCTGCTGTCCTGCAATCTTATCTTTCAGTTGATCTACCAGTTCGGCAGCCTTGCCTACGGTGAGGAACAGGCCCGGATTAGTACAGAACTGTCCTACTCCCAGGGTTACCGATTGCAGGAACTGGGCAGCCAGTTCATTGCCTTTCTCTGCCAGTATTCCCGGCAGGAAGAACACGGGGTTCACGCTTCCCATTTCTGCATATACGGGAATAGGAGTAGGGCGGCGTGTAGCCGTTTCGTAGAGGGCCTTCCCGCCCCTGAAAGAACCGGTGAATGCCAGGGCCGCTACTGCGGGATGCGCAGCCAGGTATTGCCCTGTTTCGTTAGAGGCGCCATGGATCAGGGAAAAGATGCCTTCAGGCATTCCGGTGCGTTTGGCGGCTGCGATAATAGCAGTGCCAACTAAATGAGAAGTATGCGGATGCGCCGGATGCGCTTTAAAAACAACGGTGCAGCCGGCAGCCAGGGCTGCTGCTGTATCTCCTCCTGCCACTGAAAAGGCAAGCGGGAAATTACTGGCGCCGAATATGCCGATCACTCCCAGCGGGATCTGCATTTGGCGGGTATCAGGAGTGCCGGTATTGATCCGGGCGTTCACCCAGGAGCCTTCAGCGATAAGGTCTGCAAAAAGCTTTAGCTGTCCCGTGGTCCTGTCGCGCTCTCCCTGCAAACGGGCCAGGGGTAATCCTGTTTCGTTGGCGGCAGTGTTCAGCAATTCATCTCCCAATGCCATTATTTCTTCAGTAATAGCATGCAGGAATTTTGCCCGGTTAGCGGGCGTTATTTTCTTGGCCACAGGAAACGCTTTGCTGGCCAGTTCCAGCGCCTGGTCAATTTCTTTACTGGTAGCCTCCCTGAATTCAGTGGCTATCCATTCCTGCAACCGTGGGTTAAAGGCGCGGAAAGTATTGGCGCCTTCACCCGAATAGTTGTTCCCGATAAGTTGTAAGCCTGTAGACATATCAATGTTTTAATTAAGGTCAGTTCACTTCCAGGTCGTTCTTCGCAGGAAGCGGAGGGAAAGGAGCGTGAGGCTCGCGTTGATACCAGTATACTACGCTGCTGATATCGGATTGCTGAGGCAAATACCTGCCGCCGCTGCGCCACCCCAGGTCCTGGATAGTTACTTTCAGCTCTTTTTCAAAACGGATAGGGTCCATGATATGCCAGCGATACAGCCCGAAACGTTGCTGCGACCTGTACAGGCCATCCGGGCGGATCACCTGCGGCAAACCTGTATAAGCAGTAGAGAACTCCTGGTATTTTCCTTTGGTATCAAAGTTATAAGAACCACAGAAATAATCTTCAGTTCCTGTTCCGCAGATGGTCGGGAATTTCTTATCGCCGTCCATGAAGAATTTTATTTCTCCTTCTCCCCACCAGCCGTTGTTGTTAACGCCCCAGGCCAGGTAGGTTCCCACGTATTGCCCTTTTCCTTTGATCCCGTCTACCAGCGTATAGTCGGCGCCTTTAACAGGGTTGTTGCGGCGGAACTGTGCGTGGAAATACCCCGCATCTTCCGGTACGTCCGTTAACGTATAGTCGATCTGGTAGTATAAGGTCATTCTTTCCGTGTTGATGTTTTCCATGGTGATCTTGCATTTCCTGCGGAATGGCATAGGCCAGTAGCAGTTGAAAGCAGATCCCGGGTTTACGCAAACGGCAAGCGAATTCAAAGGTGCATATTCTCCCCAGCCCATGCCGAAGAAATCGCCTACCGGTACTTCTACAGAAGGCGTGGTTTCATCGTCCCAGTAGAAGCGGAGAATGGAATAGCGCCAGTTGCCTGTTGGCGTCATCCAGATGTGCTGGATGGAGCCCGGGCCGGTAATTTCGGCCAGCGTGAAGGTTTGTCCCGGTTCAATGTTGATGTAAGGATTCACTTTCCATCCTTGTCCCAATTCCCTGGCAGCAGCCCTGGCAGTACCTTCTTCCAGGGTGGCCATACCGCCTTTGCCGGGTTGACCGCTGAAATTTTCAGGACTGATAGACCTGGTTTTGGCGTCAGACAAGCGGAAAATGTTCCCGATGTTCATGTCTAAGCCGTTGAATGGCTGTTGTTGCGCATACAGTGAACAGCATAGGCTGGCGCATAAAGTCAGCAAGAGTAACTTTTTCATAATACGTGCAATTAGTACCTGCTTTAACGTTTAAGCAATAGTTATTTAAGTAATTAAATCCCGGGGGCACAAGATCAGCGTTTGCTGCCGCATGATTGTCGTACCACCAGCGTTGTATCGATAAAAATGTTTTCTACTGTTTTCTGTTGATCTTTGATCTGTTCCAGCAACACGCGAACGGCTTCTTTTCCCATTTGTAAAATAGGTTGCTGGATGTAGGTGACGGGTGAATAGAACAGGTCGAACGCTTCGCCCTCGTCGAAGGCAATAATAGCCAGGATATCGGGTACGCGTATACGTAGTTCATTAATATATTTAAGCCCTTCAATAGCCAGGCTGTTGGTGGCAAAGAAGATGGCGTCTGCCCTGTCGGGACCCGTGCACAGCTGGTCGATCGCCGTGCGTATATCGGTCTTTAGATGCGAATAACGGGCGGTTTTAAGCCGTTTCTCCGCATCCGGCATCCGGTGGTCGCGCATCGCTTCCAGGTAGCCTCTTTTCCGTTCAGCGATATGATGCAGGGTTGTTTCATAGGCGATCATACCTATACGTTTCCGTCCTGCCTTTACCAGGTGCGTTACCGCCTGGTAGGCCGATTCAAAATTGTTGACGGCAATATGATTGGCGTTGATGCCCGGGAAGAACCGGTCTATCAGCACAAACGGCACATGTTGTTCCTGCAGCCAGGCGATCTGTTTTTCAGAGCCTTCGGTAGGGGTAATGATCAACCCATCTACCTGCCTGTTCAGCAATACATTAATAAGGTCCTGCGACTTGTCTACGTTCTCGTCAGAACTCCCGAAGATCACCGTATAATTATTACGTTTAGCCTCATCTTCAATTGTCCTGGCAATATTGGCGAAGAAGGCATTGGAAATATCCGCCATTACCAGGCCTATGGTAAAGGACCGGCCGCTTTTAAGGCTCCTGGCAATATGATTGGGCTGGTAGTTCAGTTGCCTGGCTATTTCCCGGATCTTTTTGGCCATTTCTTCGCCTATCCGCGCTTCTTTCTCCTTGTTGGTCAGCACATAAGACACCAGCGCCGTAGAAACGCCGGCTGCAGTTGCAATGTCTTTGAGCGATACCTTCTTCATTTTTTAAAAATATGCTTAAACGTTTAAGTTTGCAAGTTTTTTGAGGATTTTTTTGATAAACGGCAGTTGGAAGATGTTTTCCCGGCGCCCGGGGTCACTTTCCGGGGAAAGACCAGGAGAACCCTGATGTCGGAAAACCTATTCCTTTTAACCTGGCTGAAGAGGATTGAAGACCATCGCCGGCAGGTTCGTATTAAAACATGGAGAGGCGGGTGGACGTGCTGTTGGTGATAAGGATAACTAACATATGAATTTGATATGATAGTTTGATATTTGACATATAGTTTATTGAACTAAGAGAACCTCTGTCATCTTTGAAAAATTCGGCAGGGAACTTCAGCAAACGGCAATCTATTTTTTTGTTGTTACCGTATTTATAGTATCAACAAAATCAAACCAACATATGAAGATCAACCATTCAGACACGGCTTTACTGGTATTGGATGTACAATCCAATTCATTCTCAGGGTTCCCCGATTCGCAGCCCCTGATATATAACATACAAGAAGCAATTTCAAAGGCAAGGATGGTTGATATCCAGGTAGCATACCTCAAATGTAGTTCAGAGCATGCGAACATGCCCGGTGATCCGGGCCGCCGGTCGCCCCGCCGCATGTTCCTGGAGCGATTGCCCGAGTCAGGCATACATTCAGCTGTTGCACCAATAGAGGGAGATATCATCTTTGTTAAAGGTCCGGACAGTATCCTTACCGGTAAGGATATTGATACGGTACTTGGCCGCCGGGGCTTCACCAAACTTGCAGTGACCGGTTATCCCACCAGCGGAACAGTACTGAATACGGTACGCGAAATAGCCGAGAGGGATTATGACCTTACCGTGATCAGTGATGGATGCGGAGATCCCGAAACGGCTGTACACCATGACCTGATGACAAATACCATTCCCCGACTCGCCAGGGTTTTGACAGCCCGGCAGTGGATAGCCAGTTTATAAAAAAGATCATGATCAAAGGAGAGCGGTATAAATGATGCCGCTCTCTTTTTTATTACATACCGGAAACCCGGCGCTTTTACCGTTGTTCACATTTACAGGCAAGCCTTTTTGTAAGCTATTATCTTTATCCCCAAGGAGATACTATGCATCTCATATTAATATTCCACAACAAGAATTTTCAAAAAAGAATTTGAAATGACACTCAGGCGATTTTTAACCACATTTGTTTTACTGGCATTCATTCCTGTATCGTTAACGGCTCAACGAAAAACCAGGTATCCATCTTATAAAGGCCTGGTAATGGCCGGCTACCAGGGATGGTTCAACACGCCCGGCGACAGCGCCGGCAGGGGATGGTATCATTACCAGCACCGGGGTACTTTTGCACCCGGCTCCTGTGAAATAGATTTCTGGCCAGATGTAAGCGAATACAAGATCACTTATCCAACTCCTTTTAAATACGCCGACGGCAGTCCCGCTGCCGTGTTCAGCGCGCATGATAAAAGCACGGTCGACCTTCATTTCAAATGGATGAAAGAGTATGGTCTCGATGGCGTATTTATGCAGAGGTTTGTTGCAGAGATACGGAACCCCGGCGGCAAAAAGCACTTCAACACCGTGTTGAGCAACGCCATGCAGGCGGCTGGGAAGTACGACCGGGCAATATGCATCATGTACGATCTCAGTGGCATGCGCCCCGGTGAAGAGCAAACTGTGCTGAAAGACATCGACGAACTGAATGAACAGTATGGATTATTGAAAGGAAAGAAAGTGCCTACTTACCTGCATCATAATAATAAACCATTGGTAGTGGTGTGGGGCATCGGGTTTAACGACAGGCGGGCATATGGATTAACAGAATCTGCCACGATTGTAAACGGGCTGAAAGAACGGGGATACAGCGTGATGCTTGGGGTGCCTACTTATTGGAGAGAAGGAAAACAGGACTGCATCAGTGATCCGCAGTTGCATGACCTGATCAAACGGTCGGATATTATTATGCCATGGTTTGTTGGCAGGTATAACGGGAGAAGTTATGACCAGTTCAAGGATTTAATTGCAGCAGACGTGGCCTGGTGCAAAGAAGCGCAGGTGGATTATGCGCCGCTGGCGTTTCCCGGTTTCAGCTGGAAGAACATGAACGGACCCAAAGCTAACAGCATCCCCCGCGAGCAGGGTAATTTCTTCTGGCGGCAGGTTGCGGCGGCGAAAAAAGCAGGCGCGCAAATGCTGTATGTGGCGATGTTCGACGAAGTGAATGAAGGCACCGCTATCTTTAAATGTGCAACTGCTTCACACTTACCGTTGAATGGAGAAACAGGGTTTGTAGGTGTTGAAGATAATTTGGGCAGCGATTTCTATTTATGGTTAACCGGTCAGGCAGCCAACTGGTTTCATGGTAAAGGAAATTATAGCGAGTCAATTCCAGTGCGGAAATAATTCATTTACCGCGTATAGTTGCTGTGGCAACACGCATGCGACTATACGCGGTTGCAAAATATTTTTTGCAAAAACTTTTGGAATTTAAATTAGTTATCGTACTTTAGTAAACGTTAAAACGTTTTAGCATTTACACGAATGTGCTTATTAAAAAAAATTAAAAGTATTAATTCCAGACTATGATTTAATGTTACTTTTGACGAAAGAAAGATTCCACGATTCCACGTTTTAGGCATTTGTTGCGCTCATTTACTCAGGTTCATACGTAAAGTTTTCCTCAGGTTCCACGATCTGTTTTTGCACTGCAGTTCCTTTTTCTTCCTTACTGCTCCAAAGGTGCTGAAATCCCGGAAATTTAAGGCTATGAACACTCCATTAAATGATTGAACAAATCAATTAGTTTATCACATTTTTTGCCCAGGAAACACCTTGGTGGTACTGTGTTACCCCTATGTATCCTGTGCTGGAGGCATTATTTGACGGATATCGTTTATCCGGTAGCAGTTAGTTTGGCATAGAATAAGATTTTTATCAACTAAAATTTTCCAAAAAAATGGAACGGCATCCCTATTTCCATTATCCGGGAATTTTAAGACCATAATGTGCATACATCGGCCGTTGCGCCGATGATATGCTGATCATCTGAATTTAAAGACCCGCCAGGGCCTTCAGGGATTTTTTTGTCTGTGTTTTTTCGCCTGCATGCAGGTGCGGGGATTGTCATGTTTGTTTGATTAGTTAGGACTACTAATAAAATAGGATGGGCAGATAGTTTTGAATATAAACTCATTTATTAAGTATGAAACAATTTAGAAGTGCGTTGTTTATGCTTTTGTGCCTCCTTATCGGGTGGGTACAGGCAAAAGTAAGGCCAACGGAGCCGGGTATACGCAGTATGCTGGCGCCGCCTCCGGACACGATCCGGGGATTGATAGGATATTATTACCAGGACAACGGTGGCAATCCATTTACTACCCTGGTGAAAGGCGGCGTATATGATACCTCCTTTTGTTTTAACTGGCAGGGAGGAAATCCCGGCTACGGGCTGACAGACGATAATTTCTCGGTACGCTGGATCGCATTGTTGCGCGCCCCGGTTACAGGTACCTATACCTTTAATACGAATGCAGACGATGGCATAAAATTCATCATAAAAGATTTTAAGAACAGGAGAGCCGACGCAGGGCGGGTGATCGTTGATAACGGCGGCGGATGTTGTCGCGATGTTTCCGGAACTGTTGACCTGGAAGCAGGAAAACTTTACCCGATAGAGGTAGAGTTCTTCGAAAAAGGCGGCGGCGCCAACATCATGTACTTTACCTGGACGGCTCCCAATCTTCCCAAACAGCAGGTTTATTCTCAATACTTTTACGCCATGCAGCCTCCTGAAGCTGCCCGGCCTAAAATATCGCCGGACCGTGGCCTGTTTGAAGGCAGCGTGAACATTGTACTTTCTTCTACTACGCCCGGTGCTGAAATACATTATACATTAGACGGCACTACGCCAACGATCAACTCGCCGGTCTACGATCCGCTGAACCCCGTTAAGTTGACAGCTGCCAACGAGCCTGTAACATATACTATTAAGGCCAGCGCGTATAAAGAAGATATGTTTGTATCTGAAGTGACTACAGGCGCTGTTACCGTAATGCCTCCGGCATTGCCCAATCCTGTATTTACGCCTTCTGCCGGCGTATACCAGGGTCGCGTAAAAATTAAACTGAGTGTAGGCGTACCCGGGTCTTCCGTTTATTATACCACTGATGGCAGCACTCCAACTACTTCATCCAACCTATATACCAGCGAAATTTTAATTGATTCCACTACGCGCATTAAAGCCTATGCGGTAAAAGACGGCCGGTCGCCTTCCCAGGTGGTAGCAGGTACTTATACTATTGTACCAGACGGCGCAGCGGTACCGGTATTCAGCCTGCCGGAAGGCGCTTATACAGGAACGCAGACGGTCAGCATTTCTTCTTCTACACCGGGAGCGGTTATTCATTATGCACTGAACGATGAAGTGCTAAGTTCTGCTTCACCGGTTTACACAACGCCGCTGGAGATCAAAACCACTACTACAGTAAAGGCTTATGCAACAGCTGCGGGACTGAGCGATTCCAAACCGGCTATCGCTACCTATACTATCGGAACCGACGACCCGGTAAGTACGCCTGAATTCAGCATACCGCCCGGAACGTATAACAGTATCCGCCAGGTAGGCATCTATACAAATACCAAAGGCGCTACTATTCACTATACTCTCGATGGTACGATACCAGATGAGAACTCGCCTGTTTATTACGCGCTGATACCGGTTACAGACAGCGCGAAGATCAATGCCATTGCCATGAAGCCAGGCATGAAGAATTCTGCTGTTGCAACAGGTGTTTATTACGTTACTGCGGAAGCGCGCGATACTTCCCTCATCAATACCAATCTTCCTGCTCCGAAGCTAACCATCTCGCCGAATCCGGCCAGTGGGATGGCCAGGATCAGTTGGTCGGGCGTGATCACAACAAAAGACGGTTTCCGGGTAGTGATCACTGACAGCAGGGGAGCGGTAGTCAATACAACCCTGGTACAGGGCGGGTATACCTACTACCAGTTCAACACCAGCACACTGGCAGAAGGCGTATACTTCGTGAAAGTACAGTCAGGTAATTCAATTGCTAAAGGAAAAATGATTGTGGCCCGATAGAAAAAATGAGAGTCATGATTGCTAAAATTTTTGAAATGATGTATGCAGGTTTTTATCAACCATTAGTAAGAGGGATGCTTTGCATTGCTCTGATATTGGCAGCCCGCACTGCAACCGCACAAATCTCGCTCGGCAACACCGATGGACGCACGAATGCCATCAGTACCGCTGTTCCTTTTCTCAGGATCACTCCCGATGCGAGAAGCGCTGCACTGGGCGATGCGGGGATGGCCTTGTCGCCCGATGCCAATGCCGTTTTCCATAATCTCTCCACCCTGCCATTCAGCCGCGATGAAAGGAGCGTTGCAGGTAGTTTTTCTCCCTGGCTGCGGTCAATGGCCAGCGATGTATACCTGGCCAATTTATCCGGCTACAGGAAGCTGGACGAGAACCAGGCCATTGGCGCCGGCTTCCGCTTTTTCAACCTGGGTAGTATTGAGCTGACGGATTTCCAGGGCCAGACCCAGGGAAATGTAAGGCCAAGTGAATTTTCACTGGAAGGCGGGTATGCCCGCCGGCTGAACGAACATTGGGGCGTGGGACTTGCATTCCGCTATATCCATTCCAAGCTGGCCAGCGGTGCAAAAGCCGGTGGGTCAGGTTCTTACCGGGCAGGCAATGCCTTCGCCGGCGATCTCAGTTTCTCTTATATCTCAACCACGGAAGAAGAAGAGGGAACAGGAACCTGGAGATTCGGCGCGGTACTCTCTAATATCGGGACAAAGATCAGCTACAGTAAAGATGTACAGGATAAATACTTCCTGCCTGCCAACCTGGGTATCGGCGGCAGCTATACTTACAGGTTCGATGGTAAGAACTCCCTGGCCCTGACACTGGATATTAACAAGCTGATGGCGCCTAGCCCTGATACTGTTGACACAAACAAAGATGGGACGCCTGATTACAGGCAGAAAGGTTTGCTGAGCGGCGTTTTCGGATCGTTCGGCGATGCGCCGGGAGGGCTGAAAGAGGAGTTCCAGGAACTGATGTATTCTTCCGGCCTGGAATACCAGTATGATCACCTGTTAGCTATCCGTGCAGGCTATTACAACGAACACCGCAACAAAGGGAACAGGAAATACCTGACGGCAGGGTTTGGACTGAAATATAAACTGGCAGGATTGGATTTCTCTTACCTGGTACCGGCAGGAGGCGCCCCGCTTAACCCGCTGGCAAATACGCTTCGTATAACCCTTAGCGTGACCTGGTAAACGTTGCAATCACATTATTTCTCACAAAAAACATTACTATATGCATTTCATCGTGCAACGTTGCATGTTAGGTATGCTGATCAGCGGCGCAGTAACTGCCGCTTCAGCAACTCCTGAACGCGCGTTACTGAGAGCGGATGTATCAATATCCGGAACATTGCAGGGGATGCAGGACTCAGTTAAGAAACCACTGACAGGCAAAGCAAAACAGGATAGCATCCGTAATGCTCAAACGCCTGTTGATACCAATACCTATAAACTGACAGTATTCAGGAAACAAAGCCTGGATATGCAGAAGGCGGCTATTTATCCCTTTAACTCCCTGCAGCAGATGCTGAAAGGCGAAGTGGCCGGCGTATACGTCCAGGAACCAAGCGGCGAACCAGGTACTGAAATGGGAATGATGATCCGCGGTACCGCTATCCCCCTTGTGTCGCATAAAGATGTGTACAACGCCCAGCCGCTGGTATTGCTGAATGGCATCCCGTTAACCGGCGATCATCCGTTCGCATTTGATGTTAAATTATACGACTACAACAGGATGGGGCCTGCTACCAACCTGCTGGCCGCCATTGATCCCAATAATATCGCTTCCATAGAAGTATTGAAAGATTATGCTGATGCGGCTATCTACGGCCCCAGGGCTGCCAATGGCGGGGTCATTTCCATTAAAACGAAAGCCCCGGTGATCGGCGGCCGCAAAATATCTTTCAATTCCTGGGTAGGAATATCGCAGAAACCTCATATTTCTACTACCAATGCACAATACGAAAACGCGTTCAGGCAGCCGTATTATAACCGCTACGCCACGCTGGAGAATATCATCGCTTATCCAACCTACCTGCGCGATTCGGCAAACAGCGCCTATTACGGTCCCGCCAACTGGACGGATCTCTATTACAGGAACAAGATCACCCGCGGGGTGAACGCCAGCCTGTCGAGCGGTACCCAACTGGCTAATTTCCGCTTCGCTGCGGGCAATGAGCAAACGCAGAACCCGGGCGACAATACCCGTCTGGACAGGTATAATGCCATGTTCGAAATCAACATGGTGCCGGTGCCCTGGCTTACTATGTCGACCATGATCAATGCAACCCGGCTGGAACGGCGTCGCAACAGGTCGTTGAGGGACCGGTTCGAGGAAATGCAGTACCTGCCGGATCTCACCTCACCGCTGGCGCCTAATAAAGCGGCTTATGCAGCCTACCTCGACGAGTTTAACCAGAGCTTCGATAACAACCGTTCCAACGTTATCAACGGTTATTTCAGGCTCAAAGCACAGTTCTCCAAAGACTGGAGCCTTACCTCCAGCATGGTGGCCGATTATAACGAAGGAACGCGGGACCTGTTCTTCCCCGGTACCCTGCTGGAAACAGTTAACTACGTATCCAACTATTTTGGTTACAACCAGCGGGTAGGCGTGAACAACACTTTATCGTTCCAACACCTGTACAATAACAAACACACCGTTTCGCTGGAAGCAGGGCAGGTATTTGAGGCAGACTATAACCGTTATAACTACAGCTATGCTTACAATGGGCCGAACGACCTTATAAAACTGAACCAGATCGTATCCGATCCTAACAGTCCCGACTACACGAGCCCGAAAGCCTACCAGGCTGCATTGATCGCTATGTTCGTTGATAAGCAGCGTCACCGCCTGGTTTCGTTCTATGGCAAGGCGGGCTACAAGTACCGTGATGTACTTGACCTGATGGTATTGGTACGTGCCGATGGTTCTTCCAGCGCACAACCGGATAACTGGTGGTACACTTCTCCCACTTTTTCAGTTGGTTATAACCTGAAAAAAGGATTAATGGCAGATGCAGGCTGGCTGAACGATCTCAGGCTGCATGCCAGCTATGGCCGTATCGCCCGCCTGATGACAGACGATCGGTTCGGAGAAGGGTCGCAGTATGCATCCGAGCTTTCTTACAACAACAACCCATACTATTATAGCTATAACGGGCTGGCAGGACTGTCGAGACCTTATAACAGCGGTTATATCGGCAACGGCATCAAATGGCCGTATTCAGACCAGCTGGATCTGGGCTTTGACGCTTCCCTGGCCGGCAGCCGCCTGAATATTTCCCTGGATGTTTACAATAAGTCAGATAACAATATGCTGATGAACATCCCTGGCGGGTACGAGTACGGCTATACGTCTGTTTACCAGAATGGGATGAAGGTAAGGAACAGGGGAGCAGACCTGGCCATCCAGGCCAATGTACTGCCTGGTTCCAGTTCCCTGCAATGGATACCTAACGCTAACCTCAACTACAACCAGAACACGTTGCTGGCATTGCCCGGAGGCATTGACCAGATGGTGATCGGCAGCGGGGTTAATGCCCGTCTCCTGAAAGTAGGCAACAGCATAGACCAGTTCTGGTTGCTGGAAAATAAGGGAATATATAACAGGGAAAGAGATATCCCGGTAGATCCGAAAACTCAAAGGAAACTGAATTATAAGAGTACGCCTGTAGCGGCCGGCGACCCGGTCTGGAGAGACGTGAACGGCGATTACAGTATTACCGATGACGACAAGGTAATGAAAGGGCATTATTTGCCTAAAGTGAGCGGAGGGTTTGGCAGCGATCTGACCTATCGCAATTTCACTTTCAGCTTCTCTTTCTATTTCGCATTGGGCAAACAGGTACTGAACCAGGAAATGGCCAATAAGCTGGATTTTATTAACCATGAAGGACAGATCACTATGGATGCGATCAAAGAGATCACCTTCTGGCAGAAGACCGGCGATTATAACCGTTACCCGCTTTATAATCCATGGAGCAAGGTAGTAGGCTACCGAGCGGACCAGGACCTGTTCCTGGAAGACGGTTCCTTTTTGAAACTCAGAAATGTATCGCTGCAATATGACTTGACAAAGATCCGCACCTGGAGTAAGAGATCGCCCATCCACGGGCTTACGATTTACGGCACGGCAAGCAATCTTTTCACTATCACGCCATACACAGGAGGAGACCCGGAACTGATCTATTTCAACGGGGTTGATAACGGTTACGGGCAACCTATACCTAAATCATATACCGTGGGTGTAAAAATGGATTTTTAAAAAGTACTGCAAAATTTTTATCGGATGAAGTATTTAATTCCTAATCTCAGCAGTAAGTGCAAGACCCGGCTTTTGCCGCTGGCGCTCCTGTGCAGCTTATTGTTCACAGGCTGCAAAAAACTGCTGGATATCGAATCCAATCATGCTGTTTCAGAAGCTAATATGTGGAACTCGCATGAAGATACCCGTGCGGCGCTGATAGGGGTATATGGATTGACCCGTGCGGCTTTGGCTAACAACAACGCATACTGGATGTATGGCGAATTACGGAGCGGCGATTTCTCGTCGGTTAACCGCCAGGACCTGGATGCCATTATCAATAACAACCTGCATGCGCCTATGGATCTGTTAAAAGACCTCTCGAACTGGCGCAGGTTCTATGCAATTATCAACGCCGCCAATTTGTTCCTGGAACATGTAGGCGAGGTGAAAGCAAGAGATCCCAAGTATAGTGAGCAGAACATGAATGTTGACATAGCGCAGGTGCGTTTCCTGCGGGCCTATGCATATTTCTGGCTCGTCAGGATCTGGGGCGATGCGCCATTGATCACTACCTCGCATGATGGTGAGTTTGCCGATAAAGCGAAAGACAGCCAGGATAAAATTCTCGCATTTATTGAACAGGAAATGCAGGGCGCGGCTAATGTATTGCCGTATAAATACAGCAGCGGCGATGTGCAGCAACAAGGCCAGTACTATAATGTAGGAGGCGATAAGTGGAATGATGTATTGGTGAAGAAGACCAGCGTATATGCAGTAATGGCGCACGTGGCGGCCTGGCAGGGAAAGTATTCTCTCGTGGAAGCCTATACGAGGTTTGTACTGGACAATGCCGGCAAAGTACCGCATAGTTTTATGAAAACCGACGACCTGACCAAGGGCAGCGGCTTCTTTACAGGAACATCCAAAGCGGTTGGCAACCAGATCCCCATCTGGTGCATTAATTCGGAATATGCAAAAGGAGAAGCCGCCTATTCAGGGCATCTGGAAGAACTGACCCTGGCGGCTCCCGTTATTTCGAAGAACCTGCCCGAGATCTATGTGCCTAAAGACACGGTGCTGAAACTCTTTGATCAGCTTACCGACGAACGTTTCGCGCTGGATAGCATCACCGGCTTCCCGACCAGCGACAGGTATTTTACCGCCTTCAGCAATCATATGCCCATCTTCTCCAAAATCAAAGTAGTGCAGGATGGAAGCGTGGCCAATCCCAACTACAGGATATTTGCCAGCGCCATTATCGTTACAAGAATGGAGGAACTCACCCTGTTAAGGGCCGAAGCCCTTGCGGTCCTGGGAAATACGCAGGGAGCGATTGACCAGTTGAACCAGATACGCGATCTGCGCAAGATCGGCAAGTACAATGCCGCACTGGAAGGCGACCTGGTAGACGCCATTTTCAAGGAACGAAGGAAAGAGCTGATAGGAGAAGGATGGAGATGGTTCGACATTATCCGGTATAATAAGATCAAACATAACGACCCTGCTTTCCTGAAAATGATGAATGAAGGTGGGATCTACTGGCCGATAGCGGATGATGTATTGTCTACAAATCATTTGATCTCTCAACAGCCTTACTGGCTAAACAGGTAACCAAATTATTTCTTATGCAAAAGAATATATTTCGTTTTAGTGGGCTGGCCATCCTGGTAATACTCTTCTCGTACATCGGTTGTAAGAAAGACAGCGGGTATTACGATTATGAGAATGTGGTCCATGAATTTTCAGGCAATACCTACGAGTTTTTGAAAAGCCAGCCGGGAGTTTACGATTCTTTCCTCTATGTGATCGATAAGACCGGATTCGCCGATAGCCTTATAAATGGTTCCTACACGGTATTTGCGCCGACAAACGCCAGTTTCCAGGAAGCCATTTCCAATATGAACAATCTTCGTAAAGCGCAGGGACGGCCTATGCTTTACCTGTCTACCTCCGCGCCTAACCAGTTGGATTCGATGGTGGCCTGCTATATCATCCCCGGCATTATTCCTTCCGACAGCATGGCTACACAGGATGGCATCGACTTCCTGAGCGCCAGGTACGGGTTCAGGATGCATGGCAAATATCGCAGCACCCGCTCGGAAGGATATGTGAAAGGAGGGCCGGGAATTATAGAATTCAGCAACACCAAGAACGTAGTGTACACCCGCCAGTGGAGCACCAGCAACACGGTGGCGGTAGATATCAAAACCAGCAACGGTTTGGTGAACGTAATGGACAGGAACCACATCTTCGGGTTCGATGAATTTATCGGCCGCATTAATCCCACATTGCCGGCTCCTTTCTACGGTTATCCTTTACCTATCCCCGGTACTATCGGGTTCGAGCTGTTCGATAAAGGCGGCGAGTCTGTTGGCTACCACGACAACGACGGCCCCAATAACGGCGGTAAGTTCAGGCCAAACGAAGGAGTGGATATCCAGGATGCAGGCAATGGAGAGAATGGCTATAACATAGGCTGGACATCATCCGGCGAATGGTTGAAATACACCGTGATGGTAAGTGAAACCAACAAGTACAGGCTGCTCGTTCGGGCCGCCGCCAACAGAACGCCGGCACAGGGCGGCGGTACCCTGCACATGGAACTGGACGGAACAACCGTTACCCCTGCCATCAAGATCAAAGGAACGGAAGGCGACCAGAACTGGGTAGAGCATGAAGTGATAACCAGGGAGCTCACAGCAGGGAAACACGTGCTGAAGGTAAGTTATGACCTGGCTTTCTATAACCTCCGTTTTATGCGGTTCCTGCCGTTAGACAGCGTATTCCCTGTACCGGGTACCATTGCCGTGGAAGAATTTGACCAGGGCGGCGAAGGCGTGGGATACCACGATGCGGATGCTTCCAACAATGGCGGCAAATACAGGACAAACGAAGGCGTGGATATCTCACAAACGAAAGAAGGCGGCGGATATAATGTTGGATGGACCAGCGATGGAGAATGGCTCATGTATTCTATCCGTGTCATTAAAGATGGCGATTACTTCTTCAAAGCAAGAGTAGGCAGCCCCAATGATCCTAACGGCAATAGCCGCTTCCACTTCGAGATAGACGGCCAGGATGTTACAGGGCCTATGACCTGTCCTAACACCGGGGGCTGGGAAAACTGGACAGACGTGGTATCCGCACGGCCTGTATCACTGAAGAAAGGAACATACAAAATGAAATTCTTCCTCGAGAACGGGAACTATAATATCAGGTCATTTACAATTAGTGAAACTAAATGATGAAAGTTATGTCAGGACAACCAAAATATTATTTCATCAGCCTTGTATTGCTGTTGGCTGTTACGCTCGGCGCCTGCAGGAAATGGCTGCCTGAAGACCTGGACTACCTGAGTCCTAAGGCCGGGTACACCCAGAAAGTATTTAACCCGGTATTAGGCCGTACCACCGTGTATTCAAGGGTTTTTAATACCGATAATTCCACTACGCCGCTGTCGTTCAGGATCGTGAACGTGAGGTTGAAAAGCACGGGAGAAATTACCCACGACCTGGAAAAGATGGTGCCGGTGTGGGTTTGGAAGAAAGCATATACAGGCGATGAGAAATCAGTAGCCGAGATCGATGCCAAAAGAACCCAGGAAAATCACCCGGTTTGGGAGATCAGGGAAAAGTCGGGCGACTTTATTCTCTGGAATACAGCCGACAGTACTATGCTGCGGCAGATGCCTGACCCGGGCTACCTGTTCGATGTTGTTGTTACCAACTCCGGCGGCACCAACACATACAAGGATATTTCCCTGGCTCCGATGTGGCAGTTGCCTTATAGCCCTGCAAAGGATATAAACCCGCTGACAGGCCAGCCAATGACAGAGAAGTATGTGAATGATACCAACCAGACGGTATTGATCTATAATCATCCTTCGGTTTCGAATATGATAGGCGACAGTACCGAATTGCCTATTATAAACGACAGCGTGAGAGTGCTTTTCCGTAAAACCGGCAACGGCAGTTCAGTGAGCTTTAAATTCCTGAACAAGGATTCAGTGCTCATGGACCCCGCGCTGTTTACAAAAACGCAACCCCTGGATAGTCTCATACACGGGTTTAATGCCAAACGCTCTGCGACCGCTATCCGCTACGACGTGGCATACCCCATCCCGGTAGTGAATTTTCCTACCAGGTGGACAACTTCAGACGGCTCCCAGGCCAATGTCAGCTTTGCGTTTGACAGGAAAGGGTTTGGAGGGCGTACGATCAGGGCCACGCTTAACTTTCAATTTGCCATATACCAGAAAGGAGACTGGGATGTCATTTTCTTCTTTGCCAGCGACACCCCAAGGTTCAGGGACGAGTGATGAGGGTATATAAAGCGAATTAAATTATTCTAAACGATCTGATGTTATGAAACCATATAAAAATTCAATTCTTCATAAAACATACAGGCAGGGCAAAGCGGTAGGTTGGCTGCTGGCAATGCTCCTGCTTACAACAGTTGCGCAGGCCCAGCAACCCAAGATCACGGTTACCGGTACGGTGAGCGATAAGGAGTCGACGGAAGCAATGATAGGCGTAGGCATCATGGAGGTGATAGGCAAAACGTCGAAAGTGATTGGCGTAACAGACGCAAAAGGAAACTTCAGCGTCCAGGTGTCGCCCGAGGCTTCCCTTACCTTCCGTTTTGTAGGGTACAGGGAATATACCGCCAAGATAGGCACATCCCGCCGCCTGGATGTTCGTATGTCCATTCGTGAAAACAAACTTACAGAAACGGTGATCATCGGTTACCAGACCAAAACCAGGGAGCTGACAACAGGCAGCTCCGTGGTGATCAGTGGTAAGGACCTGCAGGACGTGCCGGTTTCCAACGTTGAACAGCTTATGCAGGGCAGGGTAGCGGGTCTGAATATCCAGAACAATACAGGCGCCCCGGGCGGTCGTGGTATGATCGCGATCCGTGGTCTTTCCAATATTACTGTTACAGGAAGCGGTAGTAATTCTTTCCTGACCCCGACTTCTCCTTTATACGTGATAGACGGAGTACCGATAGATGCAGATGCCAACTTTACATACGGGTTCCAGACGCCGGGTCCCGGTGTGAGCCCTTTGTCTCTCATTCCGCCGGAAGATATACAAACATTTGAAGTGCTTAAAGATGCACAGGCGACAGCCTTGTATGGTTCCCGCGCCGCCTATGGGGTGATCGTGATCACGACCCGCAGAGGTAGTTCCAAAGTGCCGGTAGTGCGTTATACTGGCAACTTCTTTATGAACACGCCGCCGGAGTTAAGAGCAACCATAGGAGGTAACATGGAACGGCAGATCCGGATCAAGGAGATCATGCAGAACGGCACCTATGCCGACTGGCAGCGCATTTCGCAGACGCCTTTCCTTTCAGACAGTCTTAATCCCTATTACAACAGTTCTACCAACTGGCAGGGCATCTTCTATAGAACAACCTATAACCAGACGCATAACGTTAACATCAGCGGAGGGGATCCTACATTTAACTATAAGACGGATCTCTCGTACTACCATGAGAACGGCATTATCCGCAATACAGGTTTTGACAGGTATTCTATCAACACCAACATGAACTACCAGCCTACACCCAAGCTGAAAGTATTTGCCATGCTGAATACGCAGGTGGGTAACCGGAAGCTGGGCAGCGGCAATGGCTTGCTGCAAACGGGTGTTGCAAGCAACGGGCAGTCATCTTCCCTCTTACCCGATCCTTCTTTCTTCCTTACTACCTCAGATATGCTGGGAGCTTTGGAAGTACAGAACAATAACAAAACGCTGAACATCACCAGCAGCATCGACGCCAGTTACCAGTTGATAGACGGGCTTAGTTTAGGCTCCAGCGTTAGTTATACCTATGCGTCCAATACTTCCGACAAGTTTGTGCCGGCAGCCGCCAATAACGACTATTCACAGGTAGAAGCGTATGACGACCGCAACTTTACGCTCTATAACCGCAACAGCATCACTTACTATAAAAGCATCAACAAGAAGCACAATTTCACTGTAATGGGGTTCAACGAGATCTATAACAGGGGAATGCAGGCCCGTGTGATCCGGCAGGATAAAATGCCTAACGATCAATACCAGGGGCCGCTGGGCTACGGTAAAGAAGGTTCCAACGGCGGCGGATTGCTGGATAACTTTTCACAAGGCCATACGGCTTCTTTTGCAGGGACTTTCTCCTATAACTACATGCAGAAATATATCCTGGACGCCAGTTACAGGATGGACGGGACTTCCGCTACAGGCTTCAAAGATCCTTACTCTAAAAACCCTTCAATAGGTTTAAGATGGAACTTCAGTAAGGAGAAATTCCTGGAAAATTCATCCAACTGGTTATACTACGGTTCCTTACGCGGGAGCTGGGGGCAGAACATTGTTCCGATGGCCGACCTCTTTGCCATCTACGGAGCTTATGGCCCAAGGGGTACATATAACGGCAACCCGAGAATAGGTACGGATTTCGGGCAGATGCCGAATCCTGATCTGAAACCAACTACTACCACGCAATACAATGGCGGCGTGGAAGCAGGGTTCTTTAAAGGCAGGCTGGAAATGGTGTTTGACGTGTATTACAAATCTGTTCTCAACCTGCTTCGTTCCAAGCCCCTGCCGGATATTACAGGCTTCAACAGTGTGATCACGAATGAAACCTCGCTGGTGAACTATGGTTACGAGCTGTCGCTGACCTTCAGGCCTCTTCCTCCAACCAATCCTGTTCAATGGAGCATTTCCGTTAATGGCGCCCTGAACAAGGATATCCTTACCCGCCTGCCGGGCGATGCAAGGCAGCTTATCCAGACAGACCAGGGTCAGTACACGGTATTCCGCGTAGGCAGGAACTCGCTCAGCAATTACCTGCTGACCACTAAAGGCGTATATGGCAATTTCGATGATGTACCGGTAGATCCGGCAACCGGTTTGCGTTACCGGGCCGATAATGGTACTTTCTTTAAAGCAGGTGATCCGTACTGGGAAGACAGGGACGGCAACTACATCCTCGACGCCAACGACTATACGATTGCAGGTAACTCCCAACCCCTGGTTACAGGAGGTATGCAGTCGATGCTTACCTACAAAGGATTCTCCTTTAATATGAACGCTTCTTTTACTGCAAAAAGGGATATCCTGAACGACGCGCTGGTACAAAGGATGCAATACCTCGGCCAGCCGTTTGATCAGCGTTCCATTGTTGATTTCAATTCCATCAATTACTGGAAAGCTTACGGCGGGAATGCCAGGTATCCTAACCCTTTCGACTACACGAGAGCAGGCGCTATCAATCCTTTCCGCGGCGATCAGACCCTGTTCCAGGAAGACGGATCTTATTTCAAGATCAATACCATCACGCTGGGGTATACGCTTAATAAATATATCACGGAACGGTTCGGCCTGAACACGGTTCGTTTCTACCTGACCTGCAATAACGTGAAAACATTCAGTAATTACAGTGGTCCCAACCCGGAGAACGTATCGTCACTGGGCCGCGACCAGTCTAACGGTTACCCGATTGCCCGGTCCTGGAACTTCGGGCTTAACGTACAGTTTTAAGATAATTTTTACCTAAAAGAAATTGAACATGAACCGCAGGATTATCTGTTTACTCGCATTGCTCTCGGTTGTTCCGGGCAGTTGCAAAAAGTTCCTGGACGTAAAGCCGCTGGACAGACTTTCAGGAAACGCTTTTCTGCAGACCAAACAGGATGTGGAGAATAATCTTTGGGATACTTACGGATTGCTGAGAGATAAGCTGGGATCCTGTCCTTTTCTTCCGAATGCAGGAGACGTGCGTTCGGGAATGATGGCAGAATCGCCGGAAGAGAAGCAACGCAACTATGTACACTTCGTATCAGAAAATGACCTGGCTAACTTTATCGCTATCCGTGGTAATGATGGTTTATATCACTGGAATGAATTAACCAAATGGCAGGGATTTTATAAGGTGATACAGGCGGCTAACAACCTGTATTACGAATTGGGCGTTCGCAAGATCGGCGGCGTTTCTGAAGCCCAGGCAAAAGCCTACCAGGCGGAAGCGGTTTTCCTTCGCTGCGTTACCTATTGGATAATGATAAGAGTATGGGGAGATGTACCCTACTATACAGACGCCTATCATATAGATCCGCTACCCAGGGAAAACCATGTGACGGTGGCTAAAAACTGCCTGGACGACCTGATGAAGGTAAAAGACGATCTGCCATGGAACTATGGCAATGCCGCTTATTTGGGTGTACGCGCCACCAAAGGCGCATTACTTACCCTCATTATGGAACTGGATGCCTGGGCGGCAGGTTTTGATAAAGCCAATGCAAAGAAGTATTTCCAGCAGGCAGTGGATGCCGGTACGGAAGTGGTGAACAGCGGCCAATACAGCCTGCTGCCATTGAGCGAATACCGCCAGCTGTTCCAGGGCCGTACCCGTGAAAGCCTGTTTGAAATAGCGCAGAACTCCAACTATAATGAAGTGATCAGGTATAACACCTTTTCTGACCTGGTACTGCATTTTCCTTATAAGCGCCCCGTAGCAACGCACCAGTGGAGTTACTCGTATTACCGCGCTTCTTTCCTGACTATGCTATTCCCGCCGGGATCGCCGGACGGCCGTACGCAGGTATGGTTTGATGAAAACATGTTTGCAGACAACGGGGATTTTCAATACCTGAAGTTTGTGAATATCTATGCCATTACCGACGATGAAGATTATAACCCCGATGGCAACGTGATCATTTTCAGGTATGCGGATGCTTTGCTGCTATTAGCCGAAGCGCTGGCTGAAGTAGGAGGAAGGGATGATGATGCAATGGCAAGACTGAATGAAGTAAGAACAAGGGCGTTTGCAGCGCCCGTTTCAGGTTTGACAGGCGAGGCCCTGAAAGATGCCATTTTCGCGGAGCGGGCCAGGGAACTGATGGGAGAAGGCCACTATTTCTTCGACCTGGTAAGAACCGGGAGGATATTCAGCTCTAAATGGACTTACCGCCCGTTCACGCAACTGCAGTTCGACCAGGGAGGATGGACATGGCCTTTGGACGCATCGGTTCAGAACCAGAATCCATACATCCAGCTTAATTTATATTGGCTCAAATAAAACCAGCAACTATGTATTCACATCATAAATATTTATTGATCCTCTTGCTTGCGCTGCTTGGCTTCAGCGCCTGTCAGAAAGAGAAGGATTATTACCTGGATTCAGGTTTAGCCAACCCTTACTTTAAAGGCTCGGTGATCGATTACCTGGATGCGCAACCTTTCCTCTTCGATTCTGTATCCACCATCATCGACCTGGCAGGGATGAAGGAGGTATTGAAGTCAGATACCGTTACTTTTTTCTCGCCGCTGGACTACAGTATCCGCAACCTGATAGTTGAAACAAATAAATCGCTGTACGAAAATGGTTATGATACTATCCGCGCGTTGCAGGAAATTCCTGCCGCTATCTGGCGCAAATACCTGAACCTGTACATATTTCACGGGGCTAACCAGTTGAAGGATTACCCGCAGATAGACTTCAACCTGCTTATCAATTACCCCGGGCAGGCTTATTACTCATGGGATAAGCAACCTATGAACATCGGGGTTGTCTACAACGATGCAAACGGGGTAAAGTATGTAGGGTACCGGCAACTGACCATTTCCTTTATACCCGATGCCTCCAAACCGATGGATGGCTGGAGAACAGCTTCGGTGGCTTCCTGCAACATACTCACAGATAACGGGGTGGTACATGTGTTAAGCACCGCACATTCCTATTTCGGTTTCGACCAGCAGAGATTTTCCAGGGATGTTGCTGCCGCGCTCACTGCGGCGGGTAAATAATCTATTAAACATTATGCAGATGAGTTTCAAATTTCGTTATATCCTGCTGGCGCTGATGATCTATATAGGCTTTAGCACCAGTTGCACAACAAAAGAAAAAACATACGAAGATCCCTATGCAGGAGGACGACCTGTATTAGGCATCAGGATGAGCACCGATTATCCTGAACCCAGGATGGGAGAGCCGGGATCTGTGGTTAAGTTTAAGGCTACAGGACTTTTACCTTACAAGAACACGCTTAGGTTCCTCCTGAATGGCGAGCCTGCCGAAGTGGTGGGGATCGACAGTACTGGCATCCAGGTGAAAGTGCCCGAATCTGCCAGTACCGGGGTGGGAGCCGTAGCGGTAGACGACAGAATCGTGTTCGGCCCGGTATTCCGGGTGACGGGAAAACTGCAGCTGGATAATAGTTTCAAAGCCACAGTAGGCGCCGACCGGGTGATCACCGATGTATTGGTTTTGGCTGATGGAAGGATGATCATGGTAGGAGATTTTACCGACTATGAAAGGAAAGGAACGGTAAAACCTATTAACCGTATCCTTATGACCACGAAAGACGGCGACCTGGATCGCAGCCTGCTGACCGACGGCGGGTCTCCCGGTTATATATCCAGCATTGCCTCCCTGCCAAACGGAAAAATGGTAATAGGAGGAGGTTTTTCTTCCTATAACATACACCTGGGAGAGATCAGCAATATTACAGTACTGAACAGCAACGGAACTATCGATAGCATGGTGGTAAGAACGTTTACCAACCAGGATACGGTACCGGCTTTTAACGGCGGCGTAGATGGCAGCATCAGGAAGGTGTTTACAAACGGCAACTCCATTACAGCGATAGGCGGCTTCAATTTCTACCTGCAACGGGTATACGGCTATGGCGACTACAGGGGGAAATATGATTCGCTGGCCATTGATTCCGTACGGATCAAAAACCTCGTGCGTTTCTTCCCTGACGGATCGCTGGATTCTTCCTTCAACTATAACCTCGCGCTGCATAAGAGCTTCGACGGACCGAATGGCCCCATCAATGACGGGTTTATGCAGGAAGACGGCAAACTGATACTCGTGGGACGCTTCACCAAATACAACAACGAGGCGGCTAACAATATTGTAAGATTAAATGCCGACGGCAGCATAGACCGTACATTCAAAAGCGGCAACGGATCGGATCTCGACATTTCATCCATCACCTATAATAAGTTTACTCACCGGTTTACGCTGGCGGGCAATTTCACCACTTTCGACGGGGTAGAACAAAACGGGCTGGCGCTGTTAAAGGAAGACGGGTCGCTGGACCAGGCATTCAAAGGATCTACAAAGGAAAATACGGATGTATACGAGTTTGCCGCCCAGCTATCGAACGGCTGGATGATCGTAAGCGGCAACTTCAGGAATTACGGGGGGGTACATCGCGGCAACTTCATGGTGCTGGACCAGAAAGGCGCCTTGCTGAAAGGGTACAATACCAATGGCGACCTGGGAGGAGTGGTAAGGCATATTTATGAAACAAAAAATTTTGCGGGACAGATACAGGTGTTGCTGACAGGAGGCTTCGACAAGTTTGACGAGCAACCTGCGGGTAATGTTACGAGGATTTTATTAAAATGATTAATTCATTGAACATGCAGAAATATAACTGGAAACAAAAAGGAAGATGGCTGTTGTTGCTGGCATTGGCGCCGGTAATGTGGCTGGCATGTAATAAAGGATTTGAAAGAGTGTTGCCACCTGGAGAGAACAGCGATACTACCAGCGCTGTGAGTAAACGCCCCAAGGTATTGATGGTAGTGCTGGATGGCGCCAGGGGCCAGTCGGTACGCGATCTTAATAGTATAAACATCAGCGCACTCACAGAACATGCCATCTATTCCTGGAACGCGATCTCGGATGCAGACATCAATGGTTATACAACCTGGGCGGATATTCTTACAGGGGTGACTAAAGATAAACATAGCGTTTACGGTACCGACCTGACCAACACTAACCTGAACAACTTCCCGGTTTTCTTTAAATATATCAAACAAAGACAGCCATCTACCCGTATTGCAGCTTATACAACAGTGGGGGAAATAGGCAGTAAGCTGATCACGGACGCTGATGATAACCGGGCGTTCATCAACGATGACGATGCTGCCACAGAGGCAGCGCTGGGCGAACTGAAGAATGACAGCGCAGGGATCGTAATGATCCAGTACAGCGATATGAATACAAAAGGAAAGCAGTTCGGGTTCGACCTGAGCGTTCCGCAGTATCGCGCCGCCCTGGAAAAAGCGGATGATAACCTGGGAGCTTTGTTGTCGGCTGTCAGGCAACGTAAAACATATAAGCAGGAGAAGTGGCTGGTAGTGGTTATGTCGAGCCATGGCGGGCCTTTTGCCATTGCCCCGGAAGAAGATGATCATACCATCCTGAGCAATCCTAATGTCAATAACTTCATCCTCTTTTACACCGAAGACTATCTCCCGTCGTTCATCGACAAACCGTATACCGGTAACCGTTATGCAGGTAAAGGCCTGCACCTGTCGGGCGATGCAGCGAACGCCGTTTATGCGACGATAGACAATAGCCGGAATTATGATATAGATGAAAAGAGCGGGTTGACCATTGAACTGAAGATCAAGGTTATGCCGGGGGTAAACGGGGACTATACCTATTCCAATACCGCTATCCTGTCGAAAAGAGCATCGCTGGATGCAGGAGAAATTGGTTGGGCCATAGTGTTGAACCAGAAAGGCTGGCAGGTGAATGTAGGCCGCAATGCGCCGGGAAAAACAGATAACGTGGTAGTGAATGGCGCGGATATCAGCGATGGCAACTGGCATGATGTTGCCGCCGTTATTGTTACGGATAGCGCCAGCGGCGCCCGTACCCTGAAAACCTATACCGATGGCAAACCTAATAACAGCGGCGATCTGACAGGTTCGGGCAACCTGAACAGTACAGCGCCATTACGGTTGGGATACCTCCCATACGCGGGTAGTTACCCGGCCCCGGATGCGTATGTTACAGAAGTGAAGATCTTCCTGGAAGATGCTACCGATCAGAACATCGCCGACTATGCCTGCCAGACTTCCATGCCAACATCACACCCCCTGTACACAAAACTCCTGGGCTATTGGCCCGCAAGGGATGGGCAGGGAGCAAGCCTGAAAGACCAAAGTACCTTGTTGACTGATTTCACCGTGCATGGATCTTTCAGCTGGATCAACTTCGACAATCTAATCTGTCCTGCTTCTCCCAATAACATTGCCCAGACCATGCCGCAGTCGATCGATGTAAGTCGCCAGGTAATGGACTGGATGCAGGTGGCCATAGACCCGGCCTGGAACCTCGATGGCAAGGTATGGACTACCCGGTATGTAAGCATGATTAATAACTAACCAGGCATTTAGCCTTAAAGATAACAGGATGAAATACACTAAATACTTCTCTTTGCCCCTGTTGCTGGCAGCAATGTATTCCTGCGAAAAGAAGGATATTAAAGGCGAAGAGATCAATGTTCAGAAAGTAAGCGTGGCCCTGCAAAGCAATAATGGCATGTTGATGGTACCAGTGGCGGATACCGGCTATGTAAAGGAGGCCTTCACGGTGGATATTCCGTTAACTGTCAAACTCTCTGATGCCGCGCCTTCCATATTTGATATAGGCGTTTCCGTGAATAACGATACCATCACTAACCTGATAGCACAGGGTGCATTGGAAAACGCGGTATTACTGCAGCCGGAAGATTATTCGCTGCCTTACCGCATCACCGTGCCGTTTGGCTCTGAAAATGCCTCTTTCAAGTTGAAAGTGAACCTGGGCACCTTTGAAAAATATTACGGGCAGCGGCTGGCATTAGCAGTAGAGCTGAAAGACCCTACCAAGAACAATTCGCTGGAAGAAGGTAAGAAAACAGTGATCGTGCAGATCAATACCACGGCTATAGTGCCGGTAGACCAGATCCATTACGTTTACTTTACAGATTTTGGAAAGCGGATAGATGTACCGGTAGAAAAACCTAAGAATTACGTGGTTGGAAACGGTATTGTACAGGTGCCGCTGAGTGTAAGTTATACCAGCAGCGCCGGGAAATCCTTCTACCTGAAGGTAACTCCAAACCTGGATACGGTGCCTAAACTGATAGCCTCGGGAGCGTTGCCGAACACAGTGGCATTGACAGGAGGCGGGTTTGCATTGCCAGACTCCATCACGTTCAGGGATTTCAATAATACTTTGAGTTTCCCGGTAAATGTCAACCTGGCCAATTTTACAGCTAACCCGGGTAAAAAAGTGGCGTTGGCAGTAGACCTGGTGCAACCGAGCATGTACAAGATCGATTCGGCCAGGCGTACCATCGTTCTACTGGTGGATGCAGATGGGTTAAAATACAATCCTTACCTGGGCGTTCCGTTCCTGTTGCCGGCTTCCATTGGCGCGTCGGGCAGCATAACCATCAAAGCCGCCGATTTCGACCTGGGCGGCGAAGGCTGGGGGTACCACGACAATGATCCCAACAACCAGCCGGGTACTTACAGGCCAAACGAGGGAGTGGATATTGAAGGAAATGGAAATAATATTGGTTTCACGGGAGGCGGTGAATGGATGAAATATACGGTTGAAGCGCCGGCAGACGGAGAATGGGATTTCGCTATCGGCATCGCCTCGCCGAATAACGACCAGAAAATGCACGTGGAAGTTGATGATGAAAACCAGACAGGTTCAATAGACATTCCCAATACTGGCGACTGGCAGAAATACGCCTATGTGCATACAACTATCAGGATGAAAGCAGGCAGGCACCTGGTGAAGTTCGTGTTTGAAACGGGAGGAGCTAACCTGAAAGATTATGTGCTTTACCGCAAAAAATAGCTCACTATAAAGCTGCGCCTCTCTTCGGCCACGCGCCGGGGAGAAGGCGCAATGCGTAATTGTTTATTATTCGACCTGATATGCACTGCCGGCCTTTCAAGGCTGGCAAATCTTTTTATCCTATCTTTCAGCGAAAAAAAGATGCAATCGTTGTACGAGGACCCTGAACTTGTAAAATTTACCAGTGGCAAGTCGGATGTTACCCTTTCCTTATTATCGCATTTCCTGGAGGCCTGCAGCCAACAGGCCGCCGTTTCTGTTTCCCCGGCCAAGACAATGATCAGCGTCGGTACAGGGAAAGGGAAAGTATGGATCACACAGCTGGGAAAGAATTTTGTACATATCGTTTTCCCTTTTAAAGAACAGTACCCGGATAACCTCTGTTTCCAGAAAATAGCCCAGGTGCCGGGACAAAACCAATACAATCATCATTTCAGGATGTACAGCAAAGAAGACCTGAATGAAGAAGTGTTGTCGTACCTCCGCAAGGCGCTGGTGGGCTAACCTGCTGTATTGATACGCATAAGACGATAAATTAGTAAATTCATGTAACTGTAAAGAAGCGCTTATGAATACGCATTTTCGTCAAGGTTCCCGGAACCTGATTGAAACGGTTCTTGTTCTGTTATTGTTGCTGGGATTACTGTTTGCCTTGTACCAGGTCCTGCATATATTTTTCGGTGTGCTGACGTTTGCTCTTATTTTTTCCGTTTCTTTTCATCCTTTATTCGAAAAGGTAGTGTTGAAGATGAAAGGAAGAAGAAAGCTGGTAGCAGTGCTTTATACCATTGTTTTGATAGCGATAATAGCCCTGCCCGTTACTTTTATCATCAGTGCGCTGAGCAAGCACATGCGTGAAATAGTGGACTGGGTGAACGATACCCGGCAGAATGGGTTGCCGCCTTTGCCTTCCTGGCTGGTGGCGCTTCCATACATCGGGCCGGATATCAATACCTTCTGGCAGCACCTGCAGGAAAGTCCGCGGGCTACTATGAGCGGGCACGAAAAACAGGTAGGCGTGGTGATAAGGCATGTATTGAGCGGAGGCGCCGGAATCGTAGCCGCAGCCCTGCAGCTGATCATCGGGATCATTATCTCTGCATTCTTCCTCGTAGGCGGCAACAATGCCGTAAAGCCGGTTAAATCGACCATCCAGCACCTGCTGGGGAAAAAAGACGGTGAAGAATTGTTGGATGCAACGATCATGGCTATCAAAGGCGTGTCTATCGGCGTGATGGGCACTGCTTTCATAACAGGCATCGTTTCCTGGATCGGGTTTGCCATAGGAGGCGTACCTTTCGCTTTGGGATTATCAGCATTGGTGTTCTTTGTAGTGTTGATCCAGATAGGCCCGTTGGTGATCTGGATACCGGTAATAATCTGGATGGCCACGCAAGGGCACCCGGGCATGACATTGTTCCTGGTGATCTATGGCGCAGGTTTGCAGATAGGAGAATACATTTTAAAACCCCTGCTGATCGCCAGGAGCGGCAAGCTCCCTTTCCTGGTACTGTTCCTGGGGGTAATAGGAGGACTGGCAGCCTGGGGATTCACAGGGATATTCAAAGGCGCCATTATTATGGCAGTATTCTATACCGTGTTCACCTCCTGGCTGGCTGGTAAGAACGGAATACATGCAAAAGAGTAATTTAGAAATATATGAAAGCCGCATCGGTTAGCGATATTAAAAAGGAATTGCAGACATTGCCTCCATCGGAGTTGCTGGCAATTTGTTTACGACTGGCAAAATTCAAAGCGGAAAACAAGGAGTTGCTTACTTACCTGCTGTTCGAGGCAAATGACGTTCGTGGCTTTATTGCCAGCGTGAAGGAGGAAATAGACGAGGCCTTCGCGGAAATAGGGAGGGATCGTACCTACCTGGCGAAGAAAAAGCTAAGGAAGATCATCCGTATAACGAACAAGTATATACGCTATATGGGAAATAAAGAGGCTGAGCCGGAGTTATTGCTGTATATATGTCAACATATGAAAGATGCGTATATGGTGAACAGGCGAAACGTGCAGGTGCAGAACATCTACATGCAACTGCTGAAAAAATCCGTTAAGGTAATTGCTTCTTTACATCCCGACCTGCAATACGATTATGTGAGAGTAGTTAATCAGTTGGAAGTTGATTTGTAGCATTAATTCAAAAGCTGTATTTTCCCGTTTCGCTATGAAAACTATCACAGAAACACCGCAACTGCAATTACGTACTTTCTCCGCAGATGATGATGCATTTGTATTGTCGTTGCTGAACACTCCCTCATGGCTGAAGTATATCGGCGACCGGAAAGTAAAGACCCTGAAAGATGCGCAACGTTATATCATGAACAGTTTGTTGAGGTTGTATAAAGACCAGGGCTACGGCGCCTGGGTAGTAGTGCTGAAGGAAACAGAACAACCTATCGGTATTTGCGGCTTGTTTAAGCGCCGGTACCTGGAACACCCCGACCTCGGTTTTGCTTTTTTACCCGATGCGGAAGGCAAAGGGTATGCGTATGAAGCCTCGGTAGCGGCATTGGAATATTCGCAACGGCAGCTGCATTTGCCGATGATCTATGCAATCACCCATCCTGAAAACCGTCGCTCGGGCCGTTTGCTTACCAGGCTTGGATTTAACCAGCATGGCACTATTCAGCCGGCGGGAGAAAGTGAGCCACTGCTTTTGTTCAAAAAACTCCTTTTTGAAGGCTGGAAATAATCATCAGCCTATTTCACCTCTTTGCGGGCCATTAGTTTCCTGGCCAGCAGTAAAGCCATTATAGCCAACATGCCGGCAGAAAATACCACGAGCCCGGTACGCAGGTAGCTAGCCGTGGTTACCGATAGCGTAACGCCGGTACCTATTGCGATATACGCCGCCAGGCAGATCGGGCATTTAGGGATCAGTACCAGGGTGATGCCCGGGATCAGCCACCGGACTGATGTGCTAATTTTTTGCGCGATACTGCGGGGGCTTGTGGCAGCTGTTTGCCTGCCGGCACTCTTGCCCGTTTGAGTGCCGCAGGCGCAACTTCTTTTCATGTTCGTATTATTTTGAACTGCAGCAGGAAGCTGTTGTATTGGGAGTCGTATAACTGTCGTGCCGCCGGATCCATTGATCAAAAGGCGCCAGGCTTCTGCCCAATGGCGCAATCTCGAAATACCTTAAAGCCACTGCCTGGAATTCGCCGCCTCTTGCAAACGTGGAATAGGTATGGTAAATATCCCCGTTCTCATCTTTATAAAAAACACTTACGCCGGGCAGGTCTTCCGTCTCAGTTGAAGGATTTTCTATTGCTGCGTAGTTGTAGGTGATGTATCCTTTTGCCAGGTCGGCCTTGGTCCAGGATACATTGTAATCGTAGTTGAAATCATTGTTCTCTGACGATACCCAGTTAAAATGCCAGCCCATTCTTTTCTTATAAGCGTTAAGTTTGGCCAGCGGCGCCCTGGAAACTGCAACTACGCTTACATCGTTATTTTCGAGGTGCGGCAGTGCGCCGTCTATGCTGTCGGCAGATAAAGAGCAGCCCGGGCAACCTTCTGCATCGTCCGGGCCGAACATAAAGTGCTGAACGATCAGCTGCCGGCGCCCATCGAAAAGATCGGCCAGGGTAACAGGGCCGTCAGGACTGTTAAACGTATATGCTTTCTCCACTTTTTCCCAGGGCATTGCCGCCCTGGCCCTTGCAACTTCATCTTGCAGCCTGGTTAATTCTTTTTCCTTCAGCAAAAGTTTTTTTCTGGCGATCAGCCAGTCGGTATGTGAAACTGCTCTGGAGGCAGGACTGGGTTTAACTAACTCATCTTTAAAACCAGTCGTCGCATTTGTTTGCATAGTGATCTGCTTTTGATGTGATACAAATGTCTGAAGTTCGTACGACTTGGAACGTCGGTAATTGCGCCTTTTTTCGGGGGCATTTGTGCCATTTCAGGATGATTGGCTATTTTTAAGCCCACAACAATCCAATACGGCTTATGAAGAAACTATGTGTTATGCTGCTGGCATTCTTGTATGTGAACAGCGTTGTAACAGCACAGGAATTGTATATGCCCCGCAATATCCGCCAGGCGTATAAGAACAATACCCGGTCTGTGACCGGGGCGCCCGGAAAGAACTACTGGCAGAATAAAGGGATCTACCAACTGCATATCACCGTTGATCCGCCTTCCAGGAAGGTTACCGGCACTACGGCGATCAGGTATATCAACAACAGCCCCGATACCCTGAAGGATCTCGCAATCAGGATACTGGTCAATATTCACAAACCGCAAGCCACCCGCTCAGGGTATACAGCCAAAGATTTCCTGACAGACGGGATGGTTATCGACAGCCTGGTGATCAATGGTACATTGATCCCTTTCAATAACGATATAGGAACGATCGGAAAAGTAAAATTGCCTCAGCCTTTGAAACACGGAGAGCAGGCAAACGTTTTCATTAAATACCGCTACGATCTCTCCGTGCTGAGCGGGAGGGAAGGCATGCTGGATGCTACCAGCGCATTCCTCGCTTACGCTTACCCGAGGATCTCAGTGTATGATGATTATAACGGCTGGGATATGCTGGAGCATTCAGACAGGGCTGAATTCTATTCCGACTTCAATGATTATGATGTTATGGTGACAGCACCTAAAGACTACGTGGTATGGGGAACCGGCGATCTGCTGAATGCCGCTGAAGTGCTGCAGCCGGAAATAGCCGGCAGGTTGAAGAAATCTTATACCTCCGAGGAAGTGATCCATATTGCTGATAAAGCAGAGATGGAGCAGAAGAAAGTAACCAGGCAACAGGACTGGAATACCTGGCATTTTACGGCCAAACACATTGCAGATGTAACTTATGCGGTGAGCAATCATTATGTCTGGGACGGCGCCAGCGCCGTTGTAGACAGCAGCAACATGCGCAGAGCCAGCATGCAGGCTGCCTATAACGATACGGCTGTTGATTTCCGGAATTCCGTGAAGTTCGGCCAATATGCCCTGAACTGGTTTTCGCACCACTGGCCCGGGGTGCCGTATCCCTTCCCGGTAATGACAGCCGTACAGGGCTTCGCCGATATGGAATATCCTATGATGGTGAACGATGGTTCCGTGGGCAACGACCTGGCCTTTGCCCAACTGGTGCAGGACCATGAAATGGCGCATACCTATTTCCCTTTCTATATGGGTATTAATGAAACCAGGTACGCCTTTATGGACGAAGGGTGGGCCACTACATTCGAGTACCTGATTGCGATCGCAGAAAAGGGAAAAGAAGTGGCCGATAATTTTTACAGGAAATTCAGGGTGAAGAAATATATAAGCGATCCATCGACGGAGGAAGACCAGCCTATTATCAGCATGTCTACACAAGTGAGCGGAATGGGCTATGGAAGTAACTCCTACGGAAAAGCCTCCCTTGCTTATCTTGCGTTGAAAGACCTGTTAGGCGACCAGCTTTTCCGCAAATCCCTGCATGCCTACATGGATAACTGGAATGGCAAGCATCCAATCCCATGGGATTTCTTTTACGCTTTCAATACTGCCTCAGGTCAGAACCTGAACTGGTTCTGGAATAACTGGTTTTTCAGCAATAATTATATAGACCTGGGTATTGTATCGGCCAGCCAGCGCGGAAAGGAACTGGGGTTGAAAATAAATAACGCCGGCGGTTTCGCTATCCCGTTTGATGTGGTGCTTACCTACGCAGATGGTACCAGCTCCAGGGTACATCAGACACCTGCAGTATGGAAAGCAGGGAAAACGATTGCATTAAAAGTGAAGGCAGAGAAACAGGTGAAAGAGGTGCTGTTAGATGGAGTTTTGTATATGGATGCTACAGAGAAAGATAATAAAGTAACTTTATAAGGAAATGGAAGACGCGGAGCACTGCTAACCTCCGCGTCTTCCATCTAATTTAACAGGTTATTTGTTTTGCAATATTCAATAGCTTCTTCGATACTATTTACCTGGAATTTGCGGAGTATGTTCATCCTGTGCGTTTCTATAGTCCGGATACTCAATTGCAAAGACTCCGCAATATCTTTATTGTTCTTCCCCTGGTTGATCATTCCCATGATCTGTTCCTCTCTCCTGGACAAGGAGATATCCTGGCTGCCTCCATTACCCTGTCTTGCATCGAGGTATTTTTTTACCAGTACATCACTTACTTCCCCTATAAAATAATACTTTCCCTGGTGAATGGTGCGAATAGCATTCAGCAGGATCTTGTTGCTGGTATCTTTCAATATATATCCTCTTCCTCCCATTTCAAGGGCGGTAGCTACATAATCGGGTTCATCGAACAGGCTGAAGAAAAGTATCCTGCCCTGGGGATTTTTCTGCAATAACCGGGAACTGGTTTCCAATCCGTTCAGTCCGGGCATGCGGATGTCCATCATAATAACATCGGGTCTGGCTGTTTCCAGTATATGCAAGGCGTCTTCGCCGCTGCTGGCTTCTCCTGTAACTTCCATGTCAGGTTCGCTGTTGATCAGTTGCTTCAATCCATTCCTGAAAATTTCATGATCATCTACTAAAAACACACTTATTTTTTTCATTGCTGATAAGTTAATTCTAACTGTACGATTGTTCCGGCGCCGGGAGCTGATATGATCTGGAGGCTGCCTCCCAGCAGTTCAGCTCTCTCTTTCATGTTCCTGATACCATTGACTTTTTTTGCCAACTCTTTTGAGAACAGCTGGTGACTGTCGAAATGGAAGCCGCATCCGTTATCCCTTACTCTTAGTTGTAACCAACCGGGACTGCCGTCTATCTCGATCTCTATCGTGTCGGCTCCCGAATGTTTCATAGCATTGTTCAATGCTTCCTGCAAGATACGGTAAATGCCAATTTCTACCTCTCTTGGCAATGGAGCGCCGCCCAGGGTTTCTTCCAGTAAAAAAGTAATACCCGGAGCAGTCAGCCTGGCGTTTTTGATCAACTCTTCTATAGCCGCCTTTAGCCCGAAGTCTTCCAGTACGCTGGGCAGCAGGTCGGCGCAGATGCGCCTTGTTTCTGTAATAATGCTGCGCATCATATTATTCAGGAGCGTGATCTCGGGGTCGGGTTGCGGGCTTCTGTCTTCTACCTGTTCCAGCTTCATCCTGAGACTGGTCAGCATCTGGCCTATCCCGTCATGTATTTCTGTCGCTATTCTCTTTCTTTCTTTTTCTACCCCGTTAATAATAGAGTAAGACCTTATCATTTGCTCGGTTTCCTGCCGCAGCAATTTTTCCTGGTTGGCCAGTTGTACCTGTTCCGTAAGCTGCCTGGCCTTTTCCTGGGCAGTGACCAAGCCGCGTATGATCTTCCGGATGCGGGTGGAGAGGGGGTAAAAAATAACCGCTACTTCCAGTAGCAGCGTAAACAGTACCAATCCTAATACGATGTATTCTATTTCTTTCAGGTTCCTGATCCTCTCTTTACTGAACCTGTCGTAATCGAACACGATCAGCTCCATGCCTATGAGATAGGACTTTTCATAAGCCAGGATGGTTTGTACGTAAGGCCTGATATGAGCCGGGTTGAAGGCGGTATCTCTATACAATACGGTGATCATCTGGCTGGCGGCATTCCATATTTCCTGGTGCGGAGTTCTGATGATCTCGAACATTTGCCTGAGTTCATCCTGGTCGTTGGCCGGCAGGTTAAGGAAGTTGCTTCCTTCCTGCAAGCCTTCATGCGATTTTTGCCATTGTTTAAGCGTATTGATAAATTCTTTCCTGTTATCTTCTATATCCCTGCCCGATTCCAGCAGCAGTGCCAGCTTGCTTAGCGTCTGGCTATAAGTGCGCAACCTGGCTGCGAAGTTGATCACATGCGAATCATTCATCTGGTGATTGAGCGCCTGCTGTATCTTTATCTGGCTGAATACCGATAACAATGCAATCGTTGTCAGTGCAACGGCATAAAGGATGGTGAATATTTTGAAAACGCTTCTGTCTTCAGATACAGGATGCATAACTACCAGGCTTTTTAAAAGGCATATGGATCCAGCCGGCAGATATACTGGCTGGATCCATGCAATTATGATAAAACGTTACCGGCTATACGGAAATATGTTTCTCTAATGCTGTATGCTTCAGCTCTTCCGCGGCACCGTCCATTACCATTTTACCTCTGTCCATAAAATAGTAATGATCAGACACCTGGTTGGCGAAATCGATCTTCTGTTCTACCAGCAATACAGAAATTGCTTTCTCTTTAACCAATTGCTGCAATATACAGCCAATTTCCTGGGCAATGGAAGGTTGAATGCCTTCGGTTGGTTCATCAAGCAATAACAAAGTTGGATTGCTGACCAATGCCCTGGCAATAGCCAGTTGCTGTTGCTGTCCTCCGCTCAGGTTACCGCCGGCCCTTTTCCTGAAGTCCTTCAGGATGGGGAAAAGATGGTAGATCTCCTCTTCCGGCACTTTCGCATTTTTATCCTTATGCGCGGTCAGTCCCAGTTGCAGGTTTTCGTAAACAGTCAGTTTAGGAATGATTTCCCTGCCTTGCGGAACATAGGCGATGCCGCTTTTAGCTTTTTTGTGAGAAGGCATGAAAGTGATGTCTTCGTTCCCGAAGGTAACAGTGCCTTCCTGTACCGGCAACAGGCCCATAATTGTTTTCAGCAGGGTAGTTTTTCCTACACCATTCCTGCCCATTACAGTAGTAACGGCGCCTTTCTGCATAGCGAGGCTGGTGCCCCGAAGAATGATACTTTGGTCGTATGCCGCTACCAGGTTATCTACAACCAGGACAGGGGCTGAAAAAGCATGTATCATAATGTTTCAAGTTGTGCGTTGGTTCTTCCTAAATAACAATCGATCACCCGCTGGTCGTTCTTTACTTCTTCAAAAGTTCCTTCCATGAGCCTTTTGCCCCTGACAAGCACGGTAACGAGGTGATTGGCGATCTGTTCAACAAACTTCATATCGTGTTCAATAACGATGATGCTGTGTGTATTGGCCAGCTCCAGGAGCAGGGCTCCTGTTTTTTCTGTTTCCTCGTCCGACATCCCTGCTGCAGGTTCATCTATCAGCATCAGGGTAGGGTCCTGCAGCATGACGATGGCGATTTCCAGCCATTGTTTCTGCCCGTGCGACAAAGCGCCTGCCTGTTTGTAGATCACCGTGTTCAGTTGCAGGCGGGCTGCTACATCATGAATCCGTTCTGCAATGGCAGGCGATACTTTAAAGAAAAGCGTCGAAAAAATATCCTTCTTTGTTTTTACAGCCAGCAGCAGGTTATCATATACGGTGAGTTCAGGGAAAACGCTTGGCTTCTGGAACTTCCGGCCAATGCCCAGTTCGGCGATCTGTACTTCGCTTTTACCCAATACCGGTTTTCCTTTGAAGATCACTTCCCCGCTATCAGCTTTTGTTTTCCCGCAGATTATATCCAGGAAAGTGGATTTGCCGGCGCCATTGGGACCAATGATCACGCGCAATTCTTTTTCTCCCAGGCTGAAATGATCCAGGTGCAGGGCATGTACCCCGCCAAAGGAAACGGAAAGATTATTTACTGTCAGCAACATATCGGTTGGTAGTTTGAGAGGTTTTGAAATGCAGGCCGGGAATACGTTGACGAACAGTAGCTACCAGCCCTATCAGTCCTTTATCGAAATACAGTACTGTCAATACAAACAGGAAGCCCAGTATGAAGAGCCAGGAGTCCGGGAACCAGCTGGTGCAAAGGCTGTACAGGAAGTTTACCAGCAGGGCGCCGATCACTGCGCCTTTCAGGTTGCCTCTTCCTCCCAGGGCTACCCACATCACCATTTCCACGGAGGCTTTTACATCCATCCGGCCCGGGGTGATAATACCTGTCTGGGGCAAGTATAGCATACCGCCCACAGCTGCTAACAGTGCCGCCAGTACGAAAACTGCCAGTTTGAAATTCGCTGTTTTGTATGCGGTGAAACTCACCCTGGATTCGCTGTCCCTGATGGCCTGCAATACTTTGCCAAACTTTGAGCGGGTAATGCGGTGGCAGGCGATATAGGCCAGGCATAATACTGCAAACGATACCAGGTACAGGCTTAGTTTCACCTGGGCGGAAGACAGGTCAAAGCCCAGGAGGGTTTTAAAATCCGTCAGGCCGTTGGTGCCTCCCAGGTTGGTTTCGTTGCGCAGGAACAACAGCCACATGGCCAGGGTTAAGGCCTGCGTAATAATGGCCATATAAACGCCCCGTATCCTGCTCCTGAAAAGTACGTACCCGATAAAAAAGGCAAACAGCGCAGGAATGATCAGGCACAATGCAAACGTTACACCTGCGTTGTGAAATGGTTGCCAGAAAAAAGGAAGTTCGGTGATCTTATTCCATGCCATGAAATCAGGCAGCGAAGTTTTTTGCAGCACCAGGTGCATGGCAATGCCATAACTTCCCAGGCAGAAAAAGAAAGCCTGGCACATAGAGAGGATGCCGGTATATCCCCAGATCAGGTCAATACCCAGCGCCGCGATCGCAAAGCAGAAGTACCTGCCCCAGATGGAAATGGTATTGATAGAGAGCAGGCCTGAAAGATAGGCGGCCGGTAATAATATCGCGAAGATGGCGACAAATAATATATAGTAAAGTGGTTTGTTATTCGTTTTCATAATCCTGGTTTTATTCTTCTGCAATACGTCCTTTGTCCGGGAACAATCCTTTGGGTTTATACTGCATGAACAGCATAATGAATAAAAGGATGAACACTTTCCCGTATACCGCCTGGAAGAAAGCTTCCGATATTTTCGTGAAGAATCCTATGCCCAGCCCCGAAACGATGGTTCCGGCCAGTTTTCCTACGCCGCCTGTTACAACAACGAGGAAGGAGTCTACAATATAGGTCTGACCCATGTCGGGTACCACGTTGCCGATAAGAGTGATGGCGCATCCCGCCAGCCCCGCTAATCCTGACCCGATAAAGAAGGTAAGCGCAGCAACCTGGCGGGTTTCAACGCCCAGGCAGGCGCTCATCTGCCGGTTCTGTGTAACAGCCCTGATCTGCAGGCCCAGTTTAGTTTTAAATAACATCAGGTAGGTGAGTAAAACCATTACCAGCGTCAGTACTATAATGAAGATCCTGTTATAGGGAAGGGTAAGATGCGGCGCTACCTGCCATCCGCCGGCCAGGAGCTGGGGCGTTTTTACAGCGGTAAGATCGCCGAATATCAGCCTGGCAGTTTGTACGAGAATGAGGCTGATCCCCCAGGTAGCCAGGAGGCTTTCCAGCGGTTTGCTATAGAGATGCCGGATCACCAGCCGTTCGAGTATGAGGCCCATGATACCGGCGCTGATAAACGAAAGCGGTAATGCGGCTACGTAAAACCAATCGCCTGCCTGGTGACCGAACACCAGTTGCATGCAATAAGTAGTATAGGCGCCTATCATCATGAATTCTCCGTGCGCCATATTAATGATCCCAGCGAGGCCATACACAATGGATAGGCCCAGCGCTATCAGGATAAGGATGCTGCCCAGGCTTAAACCGCTGAAGAGGTTTTGTATGCGTTGCAGGTTGTCGTATTTCTTTTCCAGCCTGGATGCTTTCGCCAGTGCATAGCTGCCGGCAGCAGGACTGAATGCTTTTTCTTTGCTGTATGATGTTAACAAGGTAGCGGCGTTATCGCTCCAGTTAAGTGCAATGCTGTCGATATATACTTTGGCGTTAGTTTCATCTTTGGCCGCATAGAGCCTGGCGGCATATAGCGCTTCCCTGCCTATGCGCTGTACGTTTTCGTCGGTTTCCCTGTTCACTGCGGCGGCTACCAGTTGGAGTGTTGACTGATCCTGCAGGTTGCCGACCTGGCTGTATGCCAGCATTCTTTTCTGCACGTCGTTGCTGAAGAGGTTCAGTAAGGGAGCAATGCCCACTAATGCCAGCCTGTCGGCTCTTGGGATATCCACTGCCGTTAGTTTGCCCGGAGGCAACAGCAGCGGTTGCCCGCTGCTGTTTTGTAATAGTTGGTAAGTGGGATAGACAGTATAAAGCCTGTAGTTTCCGTCGCCGGATGGTTTGCTATCAGTCGTAACCGCTTTATTGTCGAGCAAATACAACTTTTTATCATTGATTGCCATCAGGAGAGGGAAGGTAGACGGATCGCGGAGAGCGACCAGCCTGTGAATGGCATTGGTACGCACGGAGTCGGCACTCGGCTGTAGTATTTGGTTTACATAAATGGAGGCGCTGTCCTGGCTGCGGCCCCGGAGGGAGCAGAGCAGGAATAATAGTATCCATCCTGGTCTGAGGAAATGTCTCATAGCTTCATAATTTCTTGGTTTGGAAAAAGCCTGTCTGGTGATCGGCGCTTATTTTTTCGCATAAGTGCCGTTGTGGTTCACCCAATCGCAATCTTTATCTGGAGAGGTAAGCGGCGACCAGGGTTGAGGATCTACCAGGCCTGCAGATTTCCAGATGATATCGAACTGTCCGTCTGGTTTGATTTCCCCGATCACCACTGGCTTGGCTAAATGGTGATTGCGCGGGTCCATTTTCACAAGGCCGTCGGGCGAATCGAATTCCAGGCTGTATAAGGCGTTGCGAACTTTTGATACTTCAAAGGAGCCGGCTTTTTCGGCGGCTTTAGCCCAGAGGTATACGCCGGTGTAGGCCCAGCAGATCGGGTCGTCGGTTACGCGTTTGTCGCCGCCGGGTAATCCTTTCTTCGCGCAGAAGGCTTTGAAGTCTTCCACGAATTTTTTGTTTTCGGGCAGATCGTTGGATTGGAAATAGTTCCAGGCAGCGAGGTGGCCAACAAGGAATTCCGTATCCATAGATCTTAATTCGTCTTCCGCTACAGAGAAGGCCATAATAGGGCAGGTGGCGGCAGAAAGGCCCTGGTTGGCGAACTCTTTATAGAATGGCACGTTGGAGTCGCCGTTGATAGTCGACAGGATACAAGCTTTACCATCGGCTGCGAAGCGTTTGATCTTGGAGATAATGGTTTGGTAGTCCTGGTGGTGGAACGGCGTGTATTCTTCCACGATATTCTCTTTAGGAATGCCTTTGGAAAGCAGGTATGCTTTCAGGATCTTGTTGGCGGTGCGGGGAAATACATAATCGGTACCCAGGAGGTAGAATTTTTTGTATCCGCCGCCTTTCTCGCTCATCAGGTATTCTGCCGCCGGGATGAGCTGCTGGTTAGGCGTAGCGCCGGTGTAGATCACGCTGTTGGAGCATTCTTCCCCTTCATATTGTACAGGGTAGAAGAGGAGGCCATTGTTCTGTTCAAAAACCGGGAGAACAGATTTGCGGGAAACGCTGGTCCAGCAGCCGAATACAGCGGAAACCTTTTTATCTATCAGCAGTTCTTTAGCTTTCTCTGCAAACAGGTCCCAGTCGGAGGCGGGGTCTACTATCACAGGTTCTATTTGTTTGCCTAGCACGCCGCCTTTGGCGTTGATCTCATCCACGGCCATTTGAACGGCATCTTTCAGTGAAACTTCTGAAATAGCCATGGTACCGCTGAGAGAGTGCAATACGCCGATCTTAACGGTTTCTTTGCTGGCTGTGGCAGTAGAGTCGGTAGTGCCGGATTTGGATGCGCCTTGCTGGCACGAAGAAAAACTTACAGCAGCGCCGAGTAGAAGCAGGGAGAATGATTTAAACATTGAGCATTTCATGAGCCTGTATTTTATAATGATCAGATGGTTGATAGTTTAGAAAATGAAGAATTGGGCCTGCAGCCAGAGTTGCCCGAATGTTTTTTTCGTATAGTCGTCGGGCGCCGTTGCTACGTTGTAGGTCCGGGTGGTGTATGACAGGCGGAGGTTTGTACCGGTTCCGTTGAAGAAGTAGTTTAACCCGCCTCCCATTACGCTGCTGGAATTGACCTTATCGAAAGAGGAAGGCTTAATGCTGCCTGCTTGTTCGGGTTCGGATTTTATAGCCTGGTTTTCGTACCGGATCCAGGGTTGGAGTTTAGGTCCTTTGAAATAATAACCCAGTTCCAGGTATTGGACAGTTTGTTTAGGAATAAGGGTGGCAAAGGAATATTTGGACGAAAGATCGGTACCGCCAGACATATATTGGAAGGCAGCGTTGGCGGTGATGGAGCCGGCGTTGCCAAGCGGGTGGTCGAAGAATACGTCGGTGCTGTAGTTGACATAGTTGGCTTGTTCGTCGAAGCCTACGGCCCAGGCCAGGGTTTTGCCTTTGCCCAGTTTGGTGCCGGCATAGTAGAAGTCTTTTTCAGCATCCAGGAAGTTGTAGGCAAGGCGGCCAACGGTGCGTAGCGGGGCGCCGCCGTCGATGTTCCGGCCGGTGAAAACGCCCAGGCGGTATTCCAGTTTGTCGTTAGCGAGGAAGCCGCGGGCGTTGATTCCCAGGTCCCGGCCGAAGTTTCCCTGGAGGGGACTGTTGGCGAAGAGGTTGTAGGGGTACTGGAAGTAGGTGAAGTCGTTGGCCATTAAGCCGGCGGCGCCTTGCAGGCCGTTGCGGTTATTGGAAACGAGTTGCATGCCGGCTATCAGTTGAAAGGCATTGGAGAAGGTATATTCCAGTTGCGCGTCGAGGATGATAGGGGCGACTTTCACATTTTTTTCGCCGTTGGATTGAATACCGATAGGGGAGGGTATTTCTGTTTCCATGAAGAAGCTGGCTTTTTTGGTAAGTTGTCCGCCTACCAGTACCCGGGCGCGGTAAAGGGAAAATCCTTTGTTCCAGTCTTTCGCGCTTTTGTCGTTAGAGGGAGCGCTGAAGCCTGATTGTTCTCCTGAAACAAACATGTGTACGATTGCTCCCAGTTGTATGGAAGGTTTGAATGGTACGTCTATGTCTGGCAGGGAAACGGAGGCGGTCGTACTGTCTGTGTTTAAGGAAGCGGGAAGTTCTATGAGGTAACTTCCTTTTTTCTTTTTGTTCTTAATGGGAGGATCATTTTCGGCTTTTGCAATGAAAGAAAGGGAACTTAGTGTGATGATAAGGATGGCAGATTTCATAAAAAAGTAATTAAAAATGAATTAAGGTACTTAAGTACTTTTTTGGTTGATCGATCATTGTACTTAAGTATAAAAGTAGAAGAATAAATTATTTAATTCATTTAATTTTTTGAATTATGCCTAAAAAATGCCGCAATTGCCTATTAATATGCTATATATTTATTTTAATAATATTATATTAAAATGGCTGTATTGTTTGTTATCTTGTTGATTTATAATTATATATGTCATTAATTTATCTTGTGAGCAGTTTATGTATGGTCTATATGCATTTGGTATATTTTATTAATTAATATGAATAAGTTATTTCAATCTATTTGAAGCAACTTTTATCTAATGATATAGTCTTTAATATAGAATTGGCACTTATACCGGTTAATTGCAGTTCTGATACATTAAAAACCAATTATTAAAAAAGACGACATTCTTATCACGATGAATTTTATAGGAAATATTATCTGGTTGATCTTTGGAGGGTTCATTTCATTTATTCAATATATGCTTGCGGGGTTCCTTTTGTGTTTAACTGTTATAGGGATACCATTTGGTCTGCAGTGTTTCAAGATTGCCCTCTTCATATTGCTACCTTTTGGCCGCGAGATCCGGAATATGCCTTCCAGTGCGGGCTGTTTTTCTGCCATCCTGAATATCATTTGGGCTTTGAGCGCGGGGATCGGTATTGCATTAACGCACCTGTTCTTTGGGGTGATCCTGTGTCTTACGATTATCGGAATTCCTTTTGCCGTTCAGCATTTTAAGCTGGTATCATTGGCGTTTACGCCATTCGGGAAGGAGGTGTATTAGGGAGTGCGGGATTGGCAGAGGGTGCTCCCGTTGGCATGACTATTGGATTTTAGGAAGGCGTACCAAAATTGTGGAATATGAAAAAGTTACTGATCGCTGCCGCAGCAGTAGGAGCCGCTGCCTCCATGATAATGTATTTTCGCAGGAGCCGTACAGGTCAACGTTTAATGGAAGAAGGCGCAGAAGCGGCAAAGGATGCGCAGGGTACCATCCGGAAATATATGCGCAAGTCTAAAAACGACGCAAAACAGATCTACAGCAACGCGATGGGTTGATCCTAAAATTTTTTAATCAAAGCCATCTGTATAAGTTTACAGGTGGCTTTCCTGTTTAATGGAATTTCTCCTGTTTCTCCAGTTTCTCGATGATGGCGGCCAGTCGCTTTGCCCTGGTTTCAGGTTTGGAGGCGGTGTGCAGCCGGTGATAGATGGCATATTGATTCTGCTTATTGAGGGTCTCGTAAAAAGCTTTCGCCTTTTTGTTCTTCTTTAATGCGGCTAAGAAATCTTCCGGTACCTGGGCATCAGATCCGGAAGCATAGGCTTTTTCCCAGCGTCCATCTGCTTTTGCTGCTTCCACTTCCCTAATACCGGCAGGTTTCATTTTACCTGCGGTGGTCAGTCGTTCTATTCGTTGTGTATTTTTTTCTGACCAGAGGCTTTTAGGCCGGCGGGGCGTGAATTTCTGTATAAAAGATTCCTCATCATAGGATTTTTTTATCCCATCTATCCAGCCATAGCAGAGGGCTTCGTCCAGTGCTTGCTGGTAATCGACGCTAAGTTTTCCGCTTGCCTTTTTATAGATACGCAGCCATACGCCTTCTGGCTGGGTATGATGTTTGGCGAGCCATTTTTCCCAATCTGCCGCCGTGGTAAAGGTTACGATAGGTGCTTCCATAGGAATAAAAATACAGAATAAAAAGGCGTGTAGTCGTTTCTGTTATAAAAATTTTTTACTGTAAAAATTTGGAAGGAATAAATAATTGATTACCTTTGCGCTCCCTTCAGGGGAATGATTCCGTAGCTCAGTTGGTAGAGCAATACACTTTTAATGTATGGGCCCTGGGTTCGAGTCCCAGCGGGATCACCTTATGGGACAAGTCTAAAACTGATAGGCTTGTCCCATTTTCTTTTTCTGCCAAAGCCTTATCCATGCTGTATATTAGCTGAACCGCATAATTTACTCTCGGAGTTCGATATGCGTCACCAGTAAATACCAGTTTATCGGGGTATATCGAACTTATGATCTGTCGCTGTGTTTCTACTCCACCACTTTCATATAAAGTATCTAGCTGAGAAAGGTTTCGCATACCTTTTTCAAGAATGCCCTCGATATTATAGTTTTTCTTCGGAATCTCGGCCAAACGATCCTCTAGCTTTGAAATGGCTTTTTCATACTCTTCTTTACTTTGCCTAAAATCTTCGTCAGTGATTTTGTGTTGGAACAGGCATTTCCTTGCTTCCCTTATCAGGTCTGTATAGGTATCTATTTGTGATAGTAAGCTGTCCCGTTCGTCATTGATGCTTTTGGTTTGGGCCTTAAAATAGTATTCAAGGGCAGGCCGGAAAATATCACGGAATGGAGACTGTGGCACAAACTTGCGAAGCTCTTTTGAAAAAAGCTGATTTGCTCTCTCTGCGGGAAAGCGACATCCGCATGAAGTTATGCAATGGTAATAGTGATAATGCTTGTATTTGCCCTTCGACGCGCTACCGGTTAACACCCTGCCGCAACGGGGGCAAACTAAAAAACCTCGTAACGGCAGTTTGCTGTCAACGACCATCTTTGTGCGCTGCTCTTTACGCCTTCCATCGAGAATCTCCTGTACTAGATAAAACAAGGTCGAAGAGATGATCGGCTGATGTTTCCCCTGTACAAAGATACTTTCCTCGTCCTTGAACTTAGGAACATGAATTTTACCACAATAGATCGGATTGCGGATAGCTACCCAAAAATTATTCTTGCTGCATTTTAAACCACGTTTGCGGGCCATCTGTAGGATCTGCTCTGTATTGAAGCGGTTGGAGGCAATTTCTTCAAAAACCCAACGCATAATATCTGCCTCCGGTTGTTTGGGGCAGATATATTTAATCTTGCCGCTTTCGTCGGTCTTGTTTTGATAACCGATTGGAGCTGTACCCATCCAGCGGCCTTCTTTTCGAGCGCGGCGCATTCCATAAAAAACATTAAGCGCCCTCCTGTCATTTTCGACTTCGGGCGTGGACAAGTACACAGCCATCATGATTTTGCTTTCGGGAATTGTCATGTCCAGCGGCTGTTCGATAGCCTGCGGTTCCACCCCGAGTTTGCGAATGGTACTAATCATTTGATAGGCATCTCCAGCATTACGGGAAAACCTGTCCCATTTGGTGAAAAGCACAAGATCAACCTGATTTTTCTTTTTCCGCCAATCAAACAGTAGCTTATTCCACTGTGGCCGATTGAACGTTTTGGCACTGTGATCCTCAAAAATAACTTGGCGTATTTGAATAAAATTGTGATCGCAGTATCTACGCAGCACTTCCTCTTGGCTTCGTTGGGAGAAGCCTTTGTCCCGTTGGTCGTCTGTACTCACTCTGATGTATAAATCTGCTACTTGCATATGGTTACTTTTAAAAAAAATTGATTAGCAATGACTGTTCGTGCGTAATTGTCGTTTTGAGGGTCGTATATTTTCCATGCGTCGGCAAAGGATTCCAGAGCATCAATTGGCATAACGGTAATCCCCATTCTGTTTAGATTAGCTCTGACATTTTGCAATTCCACAAAGTTTCTACTGAACCTATCCCACGATGTAAAAAGTATTAAATCCGGTTTGGCAGCAGTAGAATGAAGGCGTTTGTAGTATTCTGACCATCCGCTTCTTTCAAAGTTACGGGCGGAGCCATAGTCAAATATTTTTTCCCGTATTTCTAACTGGTGGGTAGCACAGTATTGAGAAAGTACTTTTTCTTGTTGTGCAATACTAAATTGTTGGGCGGAAATCTCACGGGCTGCTACCCGCAGATATAAATCAGCTTTCTTCATGACTTAAAATTTCAGTGATTGTAATTTCAGCAAATAGATAGATAATGTCGAGGATGGCTGCGGCTTCTTCAACAGATACAGTAATGCCCTGTTCGCCGAGTATCTTAACTGCGGTTTCCGGCTTCATTTTTTTGTCCATAACACACACTTGTTCATGCTTCACAATACCAAGTGCTACGAGGGATATAACGAAATTACTAAGGATAGTGCATTGTTTTGTTGCCCTTTCAAGTCTTACGACAATTGTGCAATCGTTCAGGACAAAGCAAGATGTATCTATGTGCCACAACTTTTAAAAATTTAGAAAACGTTTAATAAATCCTTGAAAAAATTAATTGCCTTTTTAGTTACTCATGGAGGATTAGAGGGTCTATTTTTCGCTTTTTGACGAAGGGTAATAACGTCTTGAATGTCTTTTACGATACCCTTATCAAATAGTACTTTCATGCCTGGGCGATCCTTGATAAGTTGTAGTTTCTCCTTTTCCATATAAATGTCGTATAGATGTTCATAAAGAGCGAAGTAGTAACCAATCTGGCAAATAAGGAGCTGCCGCTTGAATTTTTGTAATAGGTTTTTCGGCTCTATGTGATTGATGAAAGCAATACGTTTTCCTAGTTCATAAAGATGCAGCTCCGTTTTTTTGAGCTGCTGGCCGAGCTGCTGCGTAGACCATTTTTTATATCGGTTGTCAGCAAATATTTGAGGGAGGATTGGGATAGCATTAAGGTATAATCGGAAAATACGCGAATTGGCAAATTTCCTTAAATTTGAGGGTGTTGACTTTTACCGAAATGCAGTTGATTTTTACCGAATGAACGGCTGGCTGGTAAAAAGGGTTGTCGGAGCGTCTCCAATGGCGTATATTCGCACCCTCCAATCAGACTTTCTCCCGCGATAAATGTATGCGTGTTTCAATAGCTATATATACATATATACATACACGCATTTGTTACACAAACATGATAGCCTGATTCCAAAAAATTAGTGGGCGTTTACAGATAATTAACATTTGGAATTTGGAATCAATGTATTTTACATTATTCGTAATTAAACATAGCCATGAATTTCACCGAAAGAAAAACCATTGACGAAGAATTAAAAGTTCTTGAAAAGAATGTGGAGCAGGTAAAAAAGGCTTCACGTAAGAAAATTGCACAACCGCCTGCATTGTTAAGTATAAATGGGCAGCCGCTGTTTCGACCCTATACCATCAACGCTATACAAGGTAAAGAAGGTAGCCATAAAAGCGTGTCTGCTTCAGGGATTTGCTGCAATAATATTGAGAATTTAAACACATTTGACATTCATCAAGCAATGTCGCTATATGAAAAACTTCTTGCAGGTGAGAAAGTTAAAGCTGATAAACTGAAGAGTAGGAAACCAGGCGTTCAATGACAGAACTTAATCTATAAAGCATTTTGGTCGATGTGTTCAGGGTATTCGTCAATTGCGAGCATTAGTCAAATGGAATTAGGAACTACCTGGGTATATCGACAGACGAAGTGTCTTTACTAGAGTAGCTTGAAAGTATTGATGTTAGTAGGATTAAAGAAATCGCATCTGCTTTGGGTGTTACAGAGCAAGGGTTGCTGGATTTTACTAATAACAAAATACAGTATAATACGATTAACTTCTACGAGAATTGTGGAGATAGATCCAACATTATTTCTAATCATTATAATCATACAGTAAATAACACTGAATAGGAGAAAATTACTGAAACGCTTGCTTAATATTAAAAACGCATTGTTATCCGGTAAAAAAAAAGTTAATACAGCCGTAACCCATACCGGGTCATGATTACGGCTGTATTAACTTTTTTTTACCGAACAATAATGATATTCAACTGTAATTTAAAAAGGAAAGCCTATGAAAGGACAACTCTCAGTAAATTGTTTGAATAACAGATCTAGCGGGTTGTATATAGCAATCATTTTTAAGATATAGATAGTTCCAATCTTGATTTTAAGGTGCGACATGCGGATTTTCTTCAAAATAACTATCAAAAAGAAAATGGTAGATCGAATATGATTGTGTTGGATTATCATCTATTGATTTTCCATATGGTGCAGCCCCAGTAACCTTAGAGCCAAAAAGTTGAAGATGACTAACGTATTTGTAGGTAGGTAAAATATTTTCAATTTTCATTGAAACACTTTCAACAATAGGTTTAATCTTTTCAAAACTAGCATGGCTTACAAGGGATACAGAATCTATTGGATACATCTTCCTTCGTTGGGAAAACGTTATTTGTCCAAATACCCTATAATAGTCATGAATAAAATAAGTGTAACAATTACATAATAGGGAGATGGTAAATAATAAGAATGTTCTTCGGCTTAAATCTCCGGAAGTATCTTCTTCATAAAAAATACCAATCAAATAACACGGAAACTGTCGGGATGAAAGATCAAAAAGTTGGTAATCTCCAGTTGAAAGCTTAATGGCTTCCCGGAGCGCAGAGCCCAAGGTATCTTCTTCAGCAATCATTGCATTAATTTTCTTTTCAATTATTTCCATGATTTTTTTCTCCCCGGGATATTCGGCTAAAGTAGTCATTCCAACTGGGTAAAATTCGTGAACCTTCTTTAGGAGATAATATATTGCGTCCTGTTCCATTTTATTCATCACTTTTGTAATTATTAATTAATAACATCCCTAGTAGCAATCATATTGGGCCTTTGTAGTTGGTACTCCAGGACTCATACAGGGGCCCATAAAGTTAATTGATGAACCGCTATTTGTACTTTGTAAATTCTGAACTAGTAAATACTTAAATCTGTTTAAGAGAGTTTGAGCAACGGGGACCGCTGTTGGATGCTCATTTAATTCGGCAAGCACCTGATCCGCAGTCCAATTCCAATTGGCAATGAAAGCATTTGTCGCACCACGTTGATTGGTCATATAATATGCAGGTATAGTTATGCAAAGTGTTTTCATCTCAAAATTATATATACCATATTGTGGATGCATAAACATAATGCCAACCCCAGATAAATTCGCCACGTAAGCATCTCCAACTTTAAGCCAGTTGATAATACCGCACATATGGCCTTTTATTGGGTCTACGCTGAAGCCTGTTCCAGGAATAGATGTACCTATCGGTGGAATGTACCCTCCTCCTACGGTGCCGGTTGGGTCAGGTGTCGGAGGTTGGGGTACCATTGGGGGTGGATCATCACAATCAACAGTTGTTGTCGAATGATTAATTGACCAACTAGTACTGGGGCACTCTGAAATGTTTGGATAAGTACAGGTCACGGTACTATAGACTGACGGACCTCCATATGTGCCAACTATGGTAACTATTCCGTTACAAACACCTCCCCAACTACAAGTGAAATAGTAATAGCATTTAGGATCATCTGTAGCTTGAATTCTTGAAAGGGCCGTTTTCTTATATTTTTCGTCCCCAAAATGTAGTACATTAGTTTTATGGTTTTGAAGATTTTCCAACAACAAGTCCCCTTTGAAACCTGGTATTGTTGGATCTCTTGCATCCATCGCCGTCGCTTTATAGTAAACAGTTTTACCTTTCTTCTTCTCAACTAAAAGATATTCTCTGCTGGAATTTTTATAAACGTAGCTGAATGGTGCACCATTTATATAGAGGTTAGGTCTTAGCCTTATGTAAGTGTAGACTGCTGAATCACCATGCCTTATTTGAAACGCGAGCTTCCAATTGGGGTAAAGAACCTGATTTACAGAATCATTTAACTTTGATTCTAACCTATCTTGATAATTTAGAGCAGTAAATTCTTTCTTGATTTCTTCTATTTCTGCCGGTAAACCTTTAGGCTTGTAAGAGATTTCAGTATTATTTTTTTTACAACTTTGGAATAAAATATATCCGAAAAAAATCAGGGTTGTTACAAAAAAAATAGTAGTTCTTTTCATAGTGCATTTAATATAAAAGCTGAGATGAAATAGATTGCTCTTTGGGTATTTTAACAGGGCTGTTGATTTGGGTTCTTTTTCTTAAAAATAAATAAAAAAAATCACTATTGTCCGACTAAAATAATGTTTTAGGATGAAAAAAGGCAGTTCCGAAGAACCGCCCAATTTGGTAAGTTTGAGTTACCACACTTAAAATTACCATGGGCGAAAATAAAAGTTTTTCCGGACAGCCGGTATTATCTCAAATATTAGATGTAATACCCAGTGCTATAATCAATGCGGCAAACAGAAAGCATCAATCAAACCGTTATTATAAGCGCTTACCCTTGCGGGTTCATTTGGTAAGCCTTCTGTATGGGGTGTTCAGTTACTGTAACGGGCTGCGGGAGCTATGCGAGGGGCTGTTGGCCTGTGAGGGCAAGTTGTCCCACCTGGGTTTGGATAAAGCGCC
>NZ_FNRL01000024.1 GCF_900107795.1 Chitinophaga terrae (ex Kim and Jung 2007) | reverse complement strand
CAGAGGAGTACGGGACGTTGAATTTTTTCTCTACAGGTTAACCAAACTATATGCTTAATTTTTACCTAATCCCCCAATTATTCAACTTGATCCTATTCTCAACGTCATTCCTGTATTATACCTTGGCAGATCCCCCGCCAGGAACCATACCGGCTACTTTTCTTGCCTGGCCATTTTGATCACCCTGGTCAACTCTTCTACCATCGCGGGCCTGCGGACATATTTTCGTTTTAGTTCCTCTGCTACATCAATGATCTCCTCTTTGCCCTCCGGTATAGCAGCCATAACAAACGCCATTTTATTGGCAAGGTCAATGTATTCACGGCGGTTAGATGCCGTATCCCCTTTCCGCATAAAAGCGGGAAGATAAATGGCCAGTAACTGCAATGGATATACTTCCTGTAAATAGTGATGATATTGTAATAACCGGTTAAGGTCTGTTTCCCGGCTCATAAGGCTAAGCAACCTATCCCAATACTTCTCTTGAATGTAAATAGGGGCGAGCAGGTCCAGGAGTATAGTATCCGGCGAATGCCAGTACCTTCCCCTATTCGCTTCGTATTGCTGTTCTATCTCCGAAACCCTTTCTTCAATATATTTTTCTATCTCTAATTCCCATTCCTCAGTGTCGAATGTCGCTTTCCATTGATTATAATAAGCCAGGTCGAAATGCCTGTTAAAAGCCAATTGTTTTGTATAACGTCTTATATTTTGCAGATCATTCTCTATAACGGCTATACGCAATAACACTTTCTCCCAGTTAATTACTGTACCAGGGTGCCCCTTCTTTTCCGCGATCTTTATTCCCTCAGCAACTAATTTCTTCGCTTTCTCCAACTCCTTTCTCTCTATCAACCTATTCACCTCTTCTTTCCGTACAGCTATAACATCCATGTATTTCTGCACCAGCTTTCCGGCTTCGCCCGTATTCCCTATTCCCCTTAAGAATGCTATCTTCTTTACAATAAAAAAATCCTTCTCAAAAGTAAATTCATTCTTTGACGCCATTTTAAGCCGGGAATCGATAAACTCCAGGTATTCTTTCTCCTGGTGCAGTTTTATAGCAAGGGTATGGTAGATGTCTGCCAGGCTGTATCCAAAATCGCCATAATCGAAATACCGGCGATCGTTAACGGCAGATTGTACGAATATCAAAACCTCTTTCAACAGATCATCGGGCGCATTTGCAGTTGAAGCAATCAAGGATAACAGTTCTGTAGCATCAGTGAGAACAGGACTTATATAACTGCCGGAATCATCGTAGTAGGTAACGAGTTCTATAACGGTTGTGAGCACAGCCCGGGCCAGCATTAAAGTATTCCGTAAATTTCCTTTCTGAATTTGCAGCTGGCCTTCCTCCAGCAACCCATGGATATCATTGGCGAAACGGGGAATGGCCTTATAATCGACATACTCGCCGTCCGAAATATTATCAACCATGCTCCGAAGCAGCCGGGTATAGTTTTCACCTGCGTTGATGCTATCGTCCTTGCCGGCGAAGTACCCTTCGAAAAGGGCCTTAAATCGTTTATCCCTGGCGGCCTGCATTGCTATAAACTCCCTGCATTCTTCCAGGGTAATGCTTTGCAGCAGCTTATCAAAACCTGTTTGTGCCGGCATCTTTTCAGGGCCGCGACTATCTGCCAGCTCTTCCCTGATCCGGAACAGGACAGCTACTACATGTTTACAGGTATTACCTTCATAGGGGCAGTCGCAGGACCATGAATCAATGATGTTTTTCCGCAGGATATTTATCTCTACGGTATAAGTTTCGTTTCCGGTTACTTCCGCATGCCAGAACCCGTTTCCTGTTTCCTGCAGGTCTGCAACTAAGCCATTTTCATAGTATTCCCGTCCCCGTTGTACGAGGGTATGGTTGATCTGTAATTCAAACTGTTTCAGCGTGAGCATATAAATGAATGCTTTAGGCCAAAATACGCGGAAAATATGATAAACGACTAAATTAACTTTGTATATGACCGGTTATTGACATGAATTGGTTTTCAATATGTTAGATTGACTGTGGGAGAATGCGTCCGGCATGTCGGCCCGGTGATATCTTTTTTCCTTTTACCGAATCTTTCCTGCTGCTGCCGGAGTATATATCAATATAAGCCATCAAGTTACCGGGTATATGCAAACGAACATGTAAACTTTTGAATTGTCAGCTTGGAGTATTACTAATGAAACCTTATTGAGCTAACGCCGTGATATATACGAATCAAGACTAATTGTTTGGGTTAACTAGCCCCCTCTTTAATGTAGGATATATATACTATTTTCATATTGCCAAAAATGCCGCTTATCCTGCTTTCGGCAAATGAATAGCAAAATGTATCTCCGGGCGCCTGTTCTGTCTTTTTATCCCGGCAGCATTGATTGAAGGTCCTATAGAGCAGGGAATCACAACGTATAGTAACTGATAAGGGATGTTTGTCGGGCTACCAGGTTATTCATGATTGTCGCAAACAGGTTAGTTATCCGGTAGTTATTGTTATCGCTCATTATTATCTCACAATAATTTTCTCACCTTTTAATTTTTCTGTTATGTTAGTTCTTGAAAAAAACTATGTTGAATTTCCCGGGATCACTGAAATCAGTCCTTTTGCGGATGCGGTACAGGCGCATACACTTTCATTTGCTGCAGACTTCCAGCTTTACCCGGCTATCAAACCTTTGAAATGGTACGAAAAGGCGCAATTCGGCATGCAAGGGGCCAGGGAATATCCCGATGCTTCATATACTGACCTTTGCCTGGCCGGCGATCTACTGACGTGGTTATTCTCGGTTGATGACAAATGCGACAGAGCGTCTAACGATCGTAACGATGCTGTTGCTATGGAGGCATTGCTCTACAGCCTTATCGACATCCTCGAGGACCGTGGACCCAGGTTTAAGGATGATATCCTGAGTATCAGTTTAATGGACATCATGGCCAGGTTCAAGGCTATCAGTTCTCCTTTCCTTTACCAGTTATTATGCAAACACATTGTTACTTACCTGAAGGAATGTTTTTACGAGATTGATATGCAAACCAGGAATTACCTGCCAACGATAAAAGAGTATTTCCGTGTGCGCCCCGACACAGGATTTTCAATTATGTTCCCGTTGGTAGCCATTTTCCAGCGGCTCGACCTGCCCGATGAAGTATATCTCCATCCGGTTATGCAGGAAATAGAGTTGATACTAAACCTGGTTGGAGGTTTGGGAAATGACGTGCATTCTTTTCACCGGGAGAAGAACCTGGAAACAACCGGTTTAAACCTCATCTTTATTGCCCAGCATGAATTGAAGCTGACGGAAGACGAAGCGTTTAGCTATGTGATCAGGGAGCATGATCAGCACCTGGAAATGCTGGAAGCAGCTTGCTCCAGGATGCCGTTTTGGAGCGAGGCTATCAACACACAGGTAGATGCCTATGTTTTGGGACTAAGGAAAATACTCAGGGGGTATTATGATTGGGCGACTATCGAGAGTAAGCGCTATACGGCTGCATAGCGTAGGGGCAGCTGCCTGGACAACTCCTGGTACAGTTCTTTAAAATGCACCGGTTTGGTGATAAATGCAGCAGCGCCGGCTTCTAACAGTTCTTCTCTGACAGTACTAAAGGCATCTCCGGAAACAATAAGGACGGGGATGCCTTTCAGTTCTTTATGATTGTTTACGATTCCAAGCAATTCCCTGCCATTCAGTCCGGGCATATTCAGGTCTGAAATAATTACAGTTGGTTTATTTTCGCTGATCACGGCAATAGATTCCTGTGCATCTTTACAGAGGATAGGTTGTATCCCCATTTCTTCCAATACCTTTTTCAGTAAAGTGCTGCTGGGCAGGTCGTCTTCTATTACAACTGCTGTAGCTCCATAGAAGCAGTTCTTCCTGTACTGGAATGCGTGATGCGTATTCACTGCATCTGTGGCGGTTTCTAGCGGGATATTGAAATAAACGATCGTTTGGTCGTTATCGTTAGGTTTCAGCGCGATCTTTCCTCCGAAGAGTTCTACCAGGTGCCTGGTGATGGCGAGTCCCAGTCCTGTACCTTCAGATAGCTGGCTGCGGGTGGTCACAAAGGCATCGAATATTTTGCCGGCAACTTCGGGGTTAATAGTTCCTTCGTTGCTGATCTCGAAAATGATCTGTTCTTCTATTGCATAACACTTAAACAGGACCAATGAATTGTCGGGGGCGAATTTTACAGCATTGGATAGTACGTTGTTAAATATCTTGGTGAGCAATAGCTTGTCGCTGTTGATAGCCAGCGGAAGTTCATCGGCATATTCTATGTTGATAATTATACCCCTGGAGGCGGCAAGGTAGCTGTTCATGGCTACGCACAATGCGATCGTTTCTTTCAGGTTAAAGGGCTCTTTGATCAGCACATAAAATTTACCGGAGTCGATACGCGACATATCCAGTACATTATTAACGATATTCCGGGCTATATAGGAGGCAGCATACAGGTTTTCGACTTCCTGGCGTTCGGGCAGCTCATAATTCTGTTTTCGTTGCTGAAGGAACTGCGCATTACCGAAGATGGCGTTTAACGGTGTTCTGAGTTCATGAAAAGTTTCTCTTAAAAAAGCGCTCTTTCTTTCGGATACTTCTTTTAATTGCCTTTCAGACAGGAGCAGCACCTGTATCTTGCCCAGGTAGGTAGACATGATCAGCGCTATCAGTACCAGGAAGGCAATAGAAGTGATACCTCTCATGGTGCTTTGTACCGAAGGGGAAATACTCAGTGGTGTGATCGCATGATATACCCTGTTTAAATGAACAGAGATAGTTAGCAGGATCACCATGGTAAGACAAACGATGATGGTCTTTTTCTCTTTATAAACAATAAAACTGCCACTGAGGTGGAATATAATTAAGAAGAGGAATGCTAATAACAGTTCTGTGGATATAGCGGCATCCAGTACTATGCTCCAGTACACAGCAAATATGCAGTGGGCAACCAGCATAACGAGATTGGCCTCTACGAATCTTTTACGGCTGTTAAGTACGATCACCGACAGGAAGCTAAGCGTTTCAATGATCACAGGGATGAGTACTAACAGGGAAGAAGTAAGCAGGTAAAAGTAGCCCCCTACACCTATCACCATAGCGCCAACAACTAAAGCAAGTGAATTGATCACAATCACAGATTTTCTATTGGCGGAATTTTCCATGCCTTCAGTACCTGCAAAAATGGGTTTTCCAATAATATCGAATTTCATTTTGAGGGGATGTTTTTGGAATTTTCAAATACAATGTCGGAATCCACTTTAGCGATTTTACTAAGATAACAATTATTCGTACAAGTTTTTGGGTGGCCGATCAATGCGTTCTAATAAGCGATAATAATATACTAAAAATCAGGTTATAATTTATATGCTATTCAGGATGTACATAAAAAGATTTACAGGTAATTCATTAATAGTATTTTCATATATTTAAATTATTTAAAGATAGTTAAATAGGGAGACAGGTTGCTGTGGTTTTCCATTCAATTGATTTGTACTATTTATGACTTCCCCGTCGGGCGATGCTAAACTTTACCAGCTACATTATAGAGACCGATTGATTGATGTTGTACCAGGCAACCGGGCGCCCGACAAAAATAAAATAACTTTGCAGAAGTAAAAATGGATTGCAGACAATTTCATATAACCATTGCAGTTAGATCGTTTATTTTTTTAAATACCTGATGCGATGTATAGCGTTTATAAAGCGCCAATCAAGAAGTTTTTTTCTCCTACCGGCCAATGGCAGGATACTTTTATTACTGTTCTTTCCCTGGTTTGCTTAATTGCGCAAATGCTGATCACTGGCTTGTTTGCGTCGCGTTTACCAGCTGAAATACCTGTTCATTTTAACTGGCAATTGAGGCCCGACAGGTATGGCGATAATAGTAACCTGGCAACGCTGGTATATGTGGCGGCAGGAATTTTCGTGTTGTTATCTGTGCTGATGCAGGCTGGATTTATCATGAAAAATTTTAAAGATCTTGATAACTTCGGGAAGGTGGATGGAAACCTGGGAATAACTACGTTAAGAACATTTATACTGCTGCGCTTTGCGGTTGCCCTTATTTTCCTGGGTCTTACTGTGCTTACCATTGTAACGGCGTAAATAAATAAAAATGAACGTGGGCTGTATTGTTAACGGACAATTTTTGTTTTATTAATATATCTAAATTGCTGTTTAATAAATTCATAATTGAATGGCATTGTTGATGTGAAAGAAACCGAAAAAGGAGTATGCTTTACAGCTATATCAAAATTGCTTTTCGCAACTTACGCAGGAACAAGCTTTTTTCTATACTAAACGTATTGGGGTTGTCTGCCGGGATGGCCTGTAGTATCCTTATTTTTTTATGGGTAGCTGATGAAAGAAGCTATGACAGGTTTCATAAGGATGCCAGTCATATTTACCGCATCACCGCCCAGGTCAATGATATCAAGTCGGCGGTTGTGCCGGTGCCGCTGGCAATGGCTGTAAAGGAAGCTTTCCCGGAAGTAAAGATGGTGACCAGGGTAGTGCCGCTTCAGTCGATGGTAACAATAGGCGCCCGGAAGTTTGAAGATAAGCAGATACTGTATGCAGATAGTAATTTCCTGCAACTGTTTTCTTTTCCTATGGCCAACGGCGGGCCTGCTCCGCTGTTTAAGGATCCGGGTACGGTGTTGCTTACGGAAAGCGGCGCCCGGAAATATTTTGGCAGCCCAGAGAATGCTATAGGGAAAACCCTGCATATAGATAACGATTATACAGGCAATGACCTGATGGTAACGGCTATCCTGAAAGATATTCCTGTTAACTCGCACCTGCAATTTGACATGGTGCTGCCCATACAACTTTACGAAAGAACGATCAACCTATCGCAAGGTTGGGGTAATTATGATCTGTATAGCTATATACTTTTCGCCCCTGCTTTCAACCCTACAAAGAATGCCATTGCGGGAATGGAGAAAAGGATCATGCAACTCCATGAACAGTTAGACGATTCACATACCAAAGCAACGCTGCGGTTACAGGCGTTAACAGATATACATCTTTCGCCGGGCCTTATGCTGGATGTTGCCGGCCAGGGGAACAGGCAACAGGTGAACACTTTTTCGCTGGTGGCTATTTTCATCCTGCTAATCGCCTGTATCAATTTCATGAATTTATCTACTGCATTATCTGCCGGCAAGGCGAAGGAAGTAGGATTACGTAAAGCGATAGGCGCAAAACGTTCGCAATTGGTATTCCAGTTCCTGACGGAAGCAATATTGCTTTCTTTTATATCGCTGGGTCTGGGATTGGCGCTGGCGTGGTTGCTAACGCCTCTTTTCAACCAGCTGACAGGTAAGGCTATTACTTTGCCGTTCCTGTCGGTAAACTGGGTTGGTATGCTAATAGGAGGCGTTTTATTGTTGGGCCTTATCGCAGGCAGCTACCCATCGTTGCTGCTGTCGTCGTTCCTCCCTGTCAAAGTGCTGAAAGGAGCGAAGGTTATGCATGGCAACAGGTCCTTTTTCCGCAGCAGTTTAATTGTCGTGCAATTCTCTATTGCGGTGATACTGATCATCAGTACTATTGTGGTATACCGCCAGCTTACCTATATACAGAAAAGGGATATAGGGTTTAACAAGAACGACTTAGTATATGCGCCTATTCCGAGGATCGGCGACCTGGTGCAGCATTGCCAGGCGCTGAAGACAGCTGTTGCCGGGAAGGCAGGGCTGGAAGATGTTACCTTTATCAGTCATTTGCCTACCGACCTTACTACGGGTACCAAGTTTGTGAACTGGGAAGGGAAAGATCCATTATCTCAGCCTTTATTCTGCCAGATGTGGGTAGACTACCACTTTGCGCAGACATTCAAAATGCAGTTGGTAAGCGGCAGGTTTTTCCGGGAAGATGCAGTAGCGGATAAAAACAACCTGGTTGTAAATGAAGCTGCGCTGAAGATACTGGGAGTGGATGCCAACAGCGCATTGGGGAAAAAGGTGACGATTGGAGGAGCCCCGGCCGGTGAAATTGTTGGGGTATTGAAAGACTTTAATTTCAAGCCCGTTCAACAGCCAATTCAGCCTTTATTGCTCAGAAATGCGAATGATGGGAATTTTAACGGCAATAATGGTTATGTGGTTGTTAGAACAGGACTGAATAAATTGCCCCGGGTGGAAGCCGGTTTGCAGGCAGCATTTCAGAAAACGTTCGGAGATTTTCCTTTCACTATGGGTTTTATAAGCCAGGACCTGGAGCATCTTTATTTAACCGAGCAGCGTATGGGTAAGCTGTTCAATATTTTCTCCGTTCTGGCTATTCTTGTTTCCTGTCTGGGACTTTTCGGGCTTACAACCTATGCAACCCAGCAAAGGATCCGGGAAATAGGTATCAGGAAGGTTTTGGGCGCCAGTGTAACCAGTATAGTAGGTATGCTGTCCAAAGACTTTATATTGCTGGTATTACTGGCTCTTTTAATTGGTTTCCCGCTTGCTTACTGGATGATGCAGCGGTGGTTATCTCACTTTGTGTATCATATCAGTATTGAGTGGTGGATCTTCGTGGTAGCAGGGATATCGGCTATTCTTGTGGCTTTTCTTACGATGAGTTTCCAATCTGTTAAAGCAGCCAGGGCTAACCCTGTAAAAAGCCTGAAAGCGGAATAGGCTGTTGATATTCATGAAAAAATATGATTGGATTTGCTTTTATGTAACATTTTCATACATTTGCACTCCGCAAACAGCGGAATTCGGGGCGTAGCGTAGCCCGGTATCGCGCCACATTTGGGATGTGGAGGCCGCAGGTTCGAATCCTGCCGCCCCGACCAGAAACTTAAAGCCCGCTCTGGTAGCGGGTTTTTTAGTTCGATTTAATTCGTGCTTTAGAGGGAATTCTTTGAGAAGGTTGATTATCCTATATTTAGGAGTTCGAATCCTGTTAACATCGGCACATTTCAAAATTTTACTCTTTTAAGTTTTTCTCTCTATCGAGTTTTATGCCTTAAAGCGTTTCCTTTGCTCATTTCTTTTTTCTTCTTTTAACTCTGCGATCATATACAGCTTCGCAATGGTTATGTAACGTCATTGGGAAGCTCAATAGGCCAAATTTTAAGTGCATATTGCTCAATTATTTGGTCTTTGATATACCCCGTTGCTACGACTAGCTTAGGATTTTTGCTTTTATTTCTTTTTGAATCAATTGCTTTGTAAGATCGAACGATTTTTTTCCTGCCCTAAATTTTTCGACATTGTCCAATAACTGCCTTGAATATTTATTCAGTCCCTAATAGGCTTGTATTAAAACTTCTGCGGGAATATGTAATAATTCATTTAATTTCCTTATCATGGCAAGACTTAATTTTCTTTTGCCAGATAAAATTTCTGATTTCCTGGATCGATATCCCAAAATTTCAGACAATTCCACTTCAGACATATTCATCTGTTCCAGCCGGAATTTAATAGCCTCCAGCGGATTGGGCTTAGGAACAGGATAATGTTCATTTTCATATTCTTTAATTAGAATAGAAAAAATTTCCAATTCATCAGATTCTTTAGAATCAGGCTTGATATTTTTTTGCATCAGCACATAAGCACGGGCTAACGCATCTTCATACTGCTGATTATTTTTTATTGGTTTTAGCATAACTTACTTTTTTAGCGTCTATTTTATCATATTGCTTATGAGTACCGAACCACGCTATGAATACTATTTTTAGCCGGTACTCAATATCTACGATTAACCGGTAAGTATTCCCATGAATATTGAAAACTACTCTTTTATCAGTAAGAACAGAGGCATTTCGATACTGGCTTTTTAACTCGTTAGGGTTATTCCAATTTGCAGTTCCCGCTTTGTCATACTAGGATAATAATGCCTGTTCTGCCTGTGGGATTCCTCCCAATACTCCTTTAACGTTCTTACAGCATGTATTCCGCCTTTCTAAGAGCTAATTTCAAGCTTATATCCTTTCCCACGTATAGCCACAATTCTGATATTCGGATCAGGTTCCAATTTTTTCCTAAGCTTTGATATGAACATATCCAGACTACGTCCCACTATCACGCCTTCATCTTCCCATATCTCTTTTTGCAGCCTGCTTCTCTCAATTATTTCATTCTGAGACTTTGCGAAAATACTGAGTACACGGGTTTCAGTTCCGGTCAGGTCTGTTGTTGTACCATCTATTACCAGCTTCCGGTTCTTTGTATCGAACAACACTGCTCCCAAAGTGATCATGTCGGTTTGCTGATCATCTACGGGTAATACCCTTCGCGGTTTAACTGGTCTGAAAAAAACAAAACCGGCAATTGCCAAACATAATAAGCCTCCTCCCAGTAAATATTTATTTTTTGTGGTAGTGATACCGCGCGGTTTAAATTTAATGTCGATGATGTAACATGCTACAGGTTGCCTTCTTCCTAAACAGGTTATAATATTATCCTTCTTATTTTTTGATATAGCATATTCATAAGCTACACTGGCGTTAGCACAGTTAAGTACGTTAACAACATAATCACTTGCGAACGGGTCTTTGGCCAACAAACGCTGAGTAGTACTCACCAGGGAGTCGGGTTGAAAAGTAAATTCTTTCTCAAACCTTACCTGGTATTCATTGTCACTGAGTTTTTCTACCGGAAGTACCCGCGATGTACTGTCGCCCGACTGTAGGAGCAGTTCATGTCCTATTCTGCGGAGCAAAACTTCTCTTCTTGAAGTATCAAAACCGTCATTATCTCTTATGGTGAAAGCCACACATATGGCAGAGATAAAAAGAAGTAATAATAACCCGAAGAGGTACCTGCGTTTCCCGGAGAGGGGGTTTCGGCTATCAGACATACTACTTTACAATTTATTTACAAAGGTTACATTTTTATTTACAATCCTGGTTTCCAGCCTGAAAAATCGCAAGTTAATTTCGTTGAAATCAATTTTATAGGGTATGAAAAATAAACAAAATGCCTTAAACGGATCTGGTTTATCAGGAGGTAGATCAATGTTAATTAAACTAAAAAATATGAAAAAAGCTATTTATGCGCTGATCTTACCGCTGGTTGTGGCAGGCGGACTAGTATTTGCCAATCGTGAAATTAAAAATGAAACTTCTAAAAAAACAGTGCCACGACCACTTTCTGCCGCTGAAATTAAAGCCGAAAGAGAAAGATGGGCGGCTACCCCCGAGGGTATAAAGTACAAAAATTGGGAAACCTCTCCCGATGGTAAAAAAGTGCTTGCCGGGGCTGCTAAAATCAGGAAGAATACAAGCGCTTTTACCGATATGGAGGCTGTTGTAACCTCTCTTTCGCTTCCGCCAGGTTCACGGCTAGGTTTCGGAATGATGGTCAGGATTAATGATGACGACTATATTCTTAGTTTCGGACCAGAAAAGTTTGACAAGAATTTTTTGAATTTCAACAGTGAATTTCGGCAATTGCATAACCTGAAAGTTAACGACAGGATAATTATAAGAAGCCATAGCGTATCGTGGGCTCCCAAGTATTCATATCCAATAGTAGCGGGCGACTATGTAGAACAAGACGGTAAAATAATTTATAAACGTCCCCCTCACAAAGGTGGTTGCTGAGTATTTGTTAAGCCTGGCGGGAATTATATATAAGTAAATTGTTGAATGTATGATTCTGGATTTTACGTTTGTAGCAAATAGTCAGGACAAACCTGGCTATTGCTACAAACCCTGGTTTTATTTAATGGTATTGAGCTTTCTCTTATACCAAAGGCGGCTAAATGCATGGCGAGAAGAATTAGATCGCATGGCAAATTCCTCACTTGCCTTCAACAAATCAACAGTAGCCTCTTCCCGGATTTTTCCCTCGGCGCCCGGTGAAGACACGGGGGAACCTGGCTTCCCGGATGATCAACTGCCAGCCTCCATAAATTTCCAACTCCTAAACTTATGGGGTGCGCCCCCGGTTTGGCCTGATAGTGCAGGTCAAAGAAATGATCACTTAAGAAAGAATCAAATTCTTCATCCGGTCCCTGGTATACCTTTTTCAGTTCGTCGCGTATTTCCGGGATCAGTACTTTTTTCAGGCCTTGAGAATTGGGTAGTATTTCACTTGGATCACCATAGTAAGTGCATAAAAAGGTATCGGTAGGTATGGGAGAACGATCTGCATGAAACGAGTAAACATCGGTTGGGAAAAACGGGTAGGTATCGTCCTGCTCGTAGTGGGTGATCACGTTAAGGACCGGCGATGCGCCATGAGCTTTCAATAGCTCCAGGTCATTTAACAGAGTTTCGCGTGCAAGTTGTCCTTGTTCACTCAATTGAAGCTCAAGAAGTTCCTCCTGTTCAATCTCTGTTATATTCCCGTTTAACGCTACTTTACCGACAATCTCAGCGAAATCGCCTTTTAATTCACGGCTCCAGCAAATCGCATTCATTTCTTTATTAAATGGCGTAGCAACAAGATCCTGGAAATTCCTGACATAGTAAATTTGTTCCCCGGCCTGGTAGGAATCTGTCATAGTTAATTAAATATGGGAACGAAGGTCCGCTATTTTCTTTTATAACTGAAACCTTTCTGATCGCTGTCGAATCTGCCGAAAATTACAAAGCCCGCTCTATAAGCAGGCCTTGCAAAAATTCTGTCAAAGTTCTCTTCTACTCTATACTATAGAAAAAAGTCCTTAACTCATCCGCAAATACATTCGGTACTTCCAGCGCAGGGAAATGCCCTCCCTCTTTCATCTTCCTGAAACTTACCACATTTACAAAACGTTCTGCCCATTCTTTTGGAAATTGCGCTTCTCTTGGGAATACAGAGATACCTGCGGGAACCTTCGATTTTTGTAATGGTTGAGAACCGCCCCATTGTGCAATAGCATCTGCCTTGTACATCCTCACCGAAGTAGCTACTGTTTCTGTGGTCCAATAGATCATGATATTGGTAAGCAGGTCGTCTTTGCCGCCAAACGCCTGTTCTATCATTTCAGGTGGAGCGCCTGCGTTGATAAAGCTAAGTATCCAGGCGGTAAGACCTGCAGGAGAGTCGTTCAGCGCATAAGCCAGCGATTGCGGCTTTGTGGAGTGTACCATTGCATAGGCGCCTTCACTATACCACCACTGCTGTACAAATTGTGCAAATTGCTTTTCAGCTTCCGTCATCGTTGCAGGGTCCTCCTGCCCCATAGGGTAACCGATATCTATGAAATGAACCCCGGCTACGACGTCAGGATATTTGGATGCCAGCGCCTTGGTAACGCCCATCCCTACATCGCCTCCGGCAGCATAGAATTTAGCGTAACCCAGGTTTTCGGTCATCAGTACCTTCCATAGATCAGCCACTGCTTCACTTGTTATCGCTTTTTTCTCTGAGTATCCGAAGCCGGGGATAGACGGGATGACCAGGTCAAAACTTTGTTCGCCTTCTGTTAATAACGGAATGATCTTATTAAAACGGTAATAGCTGTCGGGCCAGCCATGTGTTAATATAAGGGGCTTGGAGTGCTTACCTTTGCCTTTGATATACTGGAAGTGGATCTTCACGCCATTTACATCGGCAATATATTGAGGGTATTTATTTAAAGCTGCTTCCTGTTTACGCCAATCGTATTTGGTGAGCCAGTATTGTACCAACTCTTTCAGGTAGGCTTCGCTGGTGCCAAAGTTCCATCCGGAACCTTCTGCTTCGCCCGGCCAGCGGGTATTTTCCAGGCGTCTTTTTAAATCATCCAATACGGGTTGGGGAACTGATACTTTAAATTCCGATACATTTTTCATGGTCAAATTTTTACTGGTTTGTGAATGCAAGGTTGTAGAACTTAATATGAGTGTTATAAAAACGAATGAGATAATTCTGGGTATCATGTTGTATTGTTTTACTGAAACAAAGGTAGAGATACCCATACGGGGCTGTTAGTCTGTATGTCGGGAGAACTGGTAAAAAATTCGGTTTTGCTTAATTAAGCCCTGCGATAGTCAGTAGGGGTGACGTTAGTTAGCTTTTTGAATGATTTTGTAAAGTGGGATGCATCTTCATACCCCAACCAATAGCATATTTCCTGGACAGAAAGGGTGGTTTGTTTCAGCAGGCTTTTCGCTTCCATTATCACATATTCGTCGATAAAGGTTTTGGCCGATTTACCAACCTCTGTTTGCAGGATCTCGCTAAGATATTTAGGAGTAAGGTTCAGTTTCGTTGCGTAATAAGCCACTTCTTTATGTTCGGGATAATGCTCCGCAACCAGCTTCCTGAAAGAACTGGTGATCTTTTCTTTATTGGATGCGGCATTGTTCTTTTGAGTGCTTTTCTGAATGGAATGAAAAGTATTAGCCAACGATAAAAGAGAATGCACCAGCCCGGGAATCGCGCTTTTTTCATCTTTCAATTCTTTAATCAAAGAGAACAATGCCGTAATTTTTCCCAACTGTTCGTCGGTCAGCTTGCATACATGATTGCCGCCATGAAAAAAGAAGGGAAGAGATTGCAGGAAAGAATTCGATTGCAGATCAGAAAACAGTTCTTCTGTAAAATAGACGGTATCATGTTCGGCTGTATAACTACCGGTCCATTGACAAACCATTCCGGGTCCAACAGTGGTCAGGCATCCTGCCGTTACAAGATAATCGGTACTGCCGATCCTGAAAACATCACCTTCACCGGTATATGTAATACCTAACCCATAAGAAAATGTACGGAAGGGGAAATTTATATGAGCGTTCTTATATGTATCCTTGTCGGCCAGGAAGAAGGGGACTTGCAGGCTATGAGAATTCTGATGTTTTAGGAATTCATATAGGTTGAATGAATTTAAATTAGGTTTTCGTTGCATGCAGATGCTATTTATCTTGGGTTTGATCCAAAATAATACTTTTTCTGCTTTGTATCCTTCAAAAAATGATCAGGCATCCGACCAAATAAGAATAAGTTGATTCGACAACAAACGATACCATCCAGGATAACAAATATTAGACTCGTAGTTTGACCAGGCACTTGGCTGGCAATGGAAGCCCTTCCAGCCCGAACGATTCATCCTGCGGCACAAATCCTTTGCTTTCAAAGAAAGAGATAAGGGAACTTTCAGCATATTCGTTTATCCATACACCGTCGTAAGATTTGGTGACTAACATACATTTTTCAAACAGGGAAAGCCTGACTGCATCTTCGTTGTATTGCTGAAGTATCCCGAACTCAGCCAGCCGGATACCACGTTTGCTCCCCAGTACTTCCGGCTTTTGTCCTTTTGCTGTGATATGGGCATATCCCGCCGGTTTGTTATCTACATATACAACGAGGACCTGGTTGGCTATGTTGTTAAGATCTGCCATCAGTACTTTTCGGTCGAATTTATCATCAATATATTTTTCAATGGTACCGGTACTAACTAAAGCTGAGAATTTTTCGCGGGTTACCTCTTCCATGAGAGCCGGCAGCATGTCTCCTGTTCCTATATTGAACTTCGTGATTATTTCCATATCTGTTGGTGTTATGTCTGTTCAAAAGTAGGTTGATTGTTTGGGAATATACAGGTACAGAATATGAAAGAATGAGTGGTACAGATTGGAAAAAGAATGACTTTATCAATGCCACGATCGGGGATTAAATCCTCCTGCAATATTAATCACCCGACATTATTGTTCAATCCATAAAAATCTTCTTCCCTCACCCATAGGGGTAACACCACTTCACACGCGTACTATTAGCATCTAAATTTTTGCAAACTATATGAAAAGATGCGTTATGCTATTGGCAGGAGTAATATGTTTTCTGTTCACATATCCCAATCCCCTGGCCGCTCAAAGCACCGCCCCAAAGAAAGCGCAGGTAATAAAGGAAGATAGTATAATGATGCTCAGCGGAGAGGTGAAGCATGGAAAAGTGACCGGAGTACAGCCTGACGTAATATTATTCGTTCATAGCGGGGAGGAACTGGAATACTCACTGAAGAAGGCCGACATCAACAAGATCGTTTTTTCCAGTGGCAGAACTGAAACTATATCTGGCGCCTCAAAAGAATCAACCGATCAATATCCTCCAATGGAACGTAACCTGGTAGCAATACTGCCATTTAAGTATCGCAGCGTAGGCGAAGCATTGGAACAGATTTCGGCTACGAGGGAAAAGTTGCAGGATGATACCTATTTTTACCTGAGTAAAAGAAATGGCGTATATAACTTCCAGGACCCGCAGACGACCAATGCTTTGCTGATCCGCAGGGGAATCGACGAAACTACCATCAAAGGGTATACGTACGCAGAATTATGCAAAATTTTAGGTGTTGAGATGATCGTTCAGGGAAGCCTGTCCCGCAGCAGCAAAGAAAATGTTGCCAGCGCCGAAACCAAAACAATTACCGCAAAAGATGATGATCGTATCAGGCAGAATAAAGCCAGCAGCACTGTGGTGGAAAGAACCTACCAAAACGAGGTTGCAGTTCTCATTTATAATTATCAAAACAGTAAAGTATTTGATTCTCATCGTACGGCTATGTTCCAGAATGAAACCTCCTACAAAGATGCGCTGTTTTACATGCTTAAAAGATGCCCGATCTATAACAAATAGTTTGATCCTGTACCGTAGCGTATACAAAATAAGATTTAGGGCTTGATGCCCTTTTGCTAACCTACAACTGTTGCCTACCCTGGCAACAAACTCAAAGGCAGGTTCCGGTAAATGGAACCTGCTTTCTTATTGACTGCAGCTCGGAGCGTTGAAGGAATACCTATATTTGATAATAGTATATAAACTAGGAAGAATGGATATAAGAACAATTAAAACAGGAAATTCTAAAATTGCCGAGGTCATCTCTGATGGTTTTGTAATAGAAACAGCGGATGATGGATTGGATATATTGGGAAATCTAGGGTACCAGGACTTCGATAAGATCATCATTCATGAAAAGAATATAACCCCGGCATTTTTTGAGCTGAAGACAGGTCTGGCAGGCGAGATACTGCAAAAGTTTTCGACTTACCGGGTACGGTTAGCTATAGTGGGCGACTTTGTTGCTTATGCAGGAAGCAAAAGCCTGAGGGATTTTATATATGAAAGTAATAAAAGAAAGCAGGTGAACTTTGTACCGACTATCGAAGAAGCGATCAATGTACTTAGCAGCTGAGCAGAATATAGTTACGCCCCGATTATCCTGTGCCGTATAAGATATTCATTTTATAATTACGTTAACCAGTGTTAAACTCTTATCAAGATGCATTCGCGACATTCAAAATATTTTTCGCATATGCGCTGCCGTTAAATTAAGAAATAGTTACCTGTTTGTTACCATTCCATTATATGATATGAATGGTTTAGTACCGTCTGCTAATTTATTTTTCTTTGCCCGAAAATCAATCAAAAAGATGCATCTTCGGTCACTCCTGGTCCTAAGCCTGCTAAGTATTCCACAAATAGCGATCAGCCAGCAAGTAACTCACAATGTTAAAGGAACAGTTACAGATAAGCAATCAAAGGAACAACTAATCGGAGCTATAATCACTATCCCGGAACTAAAGAAAAATGCAGTTGCGAAGTTAGACGGTACATTTGCATTTGAGCGCATTCCTGCCGGTACCTACCATGTTCGTTGCACTTATGTAGGCTACCAGGCTATTGATACCGTAATAACAGTAAATAAGAACATTGATCTTACTCTTCCTCTTAACAACCAATCTTCCGCTTTAGGTGAAGTAGTGGTGAAAGGAAAACAGGATGCCGAGTCTGAATCTACCGCCAAAAGATCCGAACAGAATGCGGCCAGTGTGATGAATATAATTTCTGCAAGGGCTATCCAGTTATCGCCTGATCTTACTGTCGCCAACGTGTTGCAGCGTATTTCAGGCGTGTCTATAGAGCGCAGCAGCAGCGGCGAAGGGCGTTATGCCATTATCCGGGGGATGGATCAACGTTATAATAATACCCTGGTCAATGGGATCAAAATTCCCAGCCCTGACAACAAAAGCCGTTTTGTACCATTAGATATTTTTCCTTCAGAACTGGTTGAGCGCATTGAAGTAAATAAGACACTTACTCCCAACATGGAAGCCGATGCAATAGGAGGCACTGTTAATATGGTGATGAAAAATGCGCCTGACAAGTTATATGTAAACGCCAGCGCTGCTACAGGTTTCAGCCAAACCGTGTTGCAGGATGGTTTTAATGCTTTTCCTGTTGGAGCTATTCAAAAATCATCGCCTTACCAGGCGAAGGGTCCCGACTATAGCGCAACGCCCGATGATTTTACAAGAGATAACCTGAACTATACACATAAAAAGGCGCCTGCTAACGCAATGGGTACCTTGTCGATTGGCGACCGCTTCTTCAAAGATCGACTGGGTATCATGCTGGGCGGCTCTTACCAGAACCTTTACAGGTCTTATAAAAGCATCTTTAATCCCGGCGAATTCCAGGAAGGAGGATTGCTTTATGTAAAGCATGCGAACCAGCGTACCTACTCTTCTCACCTTATCAGGACTGGTTTGAATGCGAAGATCGATTTCAATATAAATCCAAAACATAAACTGGCGCTTTACAGTGCCTATGCAGATTTCCAGGATGCGCAGGCCAGGCTGACGACAGATACCCTAATGCCGGCGCCGCGTACCGGCTATGGTACGGGCCAGGTATGGAACTTTGGCAGATCCAAATACCAGCGTCAGAATATTTTCAGCAATACATTACAGGGAAATCATTCCATCCTGGATGACCGTTTAAAAGTGGATTGGTCTGCGGTGTACTCAAAAGCAACCAACAATATACCTGATTGGGCGGAATATGAATATGACGGAGGTTTTTATGCAGATGGTACCTCGCCTGAGCCTTATAAACACACAGATGTTGCGACCAACTTTCACCGTATGTGGTGGAAGAACAGCGACAGGGATTTTGCGGGTTATTTAAACCTGACCTATTCCAACAAGGCATGGGATGTACCTTTCGACCTGTCGGCTGGCGGAATGTACAGGGATAAGCACCGCGATAACAAATACGACAACTACGAATTAAGACCAGTACCAGGTCCTGGCGGCGCCCCGCAGCCCTGGAATGGAATATATAATTTCAACTGGACCGTCTTCAACCCTAAAGGTAGCCCGGGAGAAGCAAATAACTATCGTTCTAATGAGCGTATTACAGCAGGTTACCTTATGCTGAAATTTGTAGTTAACAAACTTGAAACTACCGCTGGGGTACGCGCCGAAAATACAGACCAGGACTATGATACCGATCTACCGGTCACGCAGGAAGGGAAAACCGGTACGATCAGCTACATGGATGTTCTGCCAAGCGTGAATTTCAAATATATACTTAACAAACATACCAACCTGCGCTTATCTTATTACGCAGCCATTAGCCGCCCCGCTTTCTTTGAAATAGTACCCTACAACTATGATGGCGACCAGTTCACCGAAAAGGGCAATCCGCACCTCCTGCATACAACCAGCGATAACATCGACCTGCGTTATGAGCTGTTTCCTAAGTCGAATGAACAGATACTAGTTGGGATTTTCTATAAAGCGCTTAAAAATCCTATTGAATATGGTTTTGAATTTACAGGGCAGCAAAACCAGAAAGTATATATGCCGGGCAACTATGGAAATGCCAACAACTTCGGGTTCGAATTTGTGTATGAAAAATATATAGGCAATTTCGGGATCAGGGCTAATTATACCTATACCAATTCAAAGATCACCACTACCAAACTGACCTCGGAGCTGGTGAATGGCGGTTCGCCCAATAAAATTTACCTGAACGAATCAAGGCCATTGCAGGGACAGTCAGCCCACATCGCCAATGCAGCCCTCTTGTATAAGAATGCAAAAATAGGCCTGGATTTCCAACTGGCATGGCAGTATACGGGCAAGAGAATAGTATTGGTATCGCCTTATTACGGGTTTGATAACTGGCAGAAAGGAATGAACCTGTTTGATCTGTCGGCAGAAAAACGTTTCGCTAAACACTTCGCTGTATTTGCAAAAATTCAGAACCTGCTGGATGCAAAGTATGAAGTATATATCGATAAAGCCCCGGCTAAAAATGATACACCGATTCCATTCCAGGATATGTCGGCCAGCCGTACGCTGGTGCAACGTGATCAGTATGGACAGAACTACCTGCTGGGACTAAGATTCATTCTCAATAAATAATCAAGCATTTTACCCTAATAACACAACTATTAAGTTATGAAGAGACAGTCATTACAGATCGGATTGATTGCATGCATTTCGGTGGCAATGTTTTCCTGTAAGAAATCAGATGAAAAAACTAACATATCCAGGCCTTTGTTAGTATTAGGTCAACCAATTTCTGACACCATTCTGCCTGTTAAGGATGCAAGCGGCAACGCTATTCCTTTGAAAGGTACAATGCTGGCCGGTAAAACCTATCATATCAAATCTGATGTGACTATCAATGCAGGCGATACGTTGTACCTGCAGCCAGGGGTTAAGGTGTTGATAGAAGGTGATGGAAAATCTCCTGAAACCAGCCCGACTTTTTATGTGAAAGGTTCCCTGGTAAGCAGTGGTACCAAAGAAGCCCCAAACTGGTTTACCGTGAAAGAAACGCCTTCAACCCCGCTTTCCAATTCTACATATAAAGACGACGTGGTGAACGACCCCGCTTACGCCGGTTACTGGGGTGGTTTCCAATGCGGACCTGAAGCGGATCTGCTGTTGCTCCGCTGGACGCACGTAGAGTATACCGGGGGCCCATGGGGCAGCAATGCTCCCGATTACGGCGCTAAACCTGGCGATGCACGTTTTACCGTATACATGAACCGCAAATCCGGTTACTCGAAACTGATCATCGAAGATTCATGGTTCTTTGGGTCAAAAGACGACTGTATAGGCAAGTGCGAAAATACTTATGTATCCATCATGCGTAATACCTTCAATAAACTGGGTGCAACCGGCGGAGAAGGCGTGAACCTGAAAAGCAATGTATATGGCGATATTGCCTATAACCTCAGCTACGGCATTGCTACCAATGGTCTGAAAACCGCGGGTACAGATGGTGTTGGTACTATTGTGAACATCTACAACAATACCCTTGTTAATTGCGGGTTCAGACAGCTTAAAGCTACCCGTAACGGTTCTATCAATACCGAAACCAATACAGGGGGATATATCTACAACAACATCATCGTTAACTGTAAATCCGGTCTTCGAATTTCTTACCAGTCAGAAAAAGGCAAACCAAGCGATACGCTCAATACTTCCTATGGTAATAACCTGACTTGCATTGGTCGTGGTAAACCAATGGGAGGTGCGCAGCAATACATGCAGTTTATCGAGCCGTTGCAGTTCACTATCAAGCAGCCTACAGACCTGAACGGTTATGTAAATGGCCCTACCCTGGCTAACGGTACCAACAACGGTACTAATAATGCTAACGATTCCCTGAAGTACGACCCTATGTTTAAAAACTATGACGTGGCTGCCAACAGCCTGGGTACTGCTTACAGGAACAGTGTTATCCCTGCGGGCGCTGATTTTCACCTGAAACCAGGTTCTCCTGCTATCGGTGTAGGTGTTTGGAGAGGCGGTTCTAAAAACACGGCGATGCCGGTTAAAACAACCGCTCCTTTGCTGATGCAATACGGTTTCCCTATGACGAAACTGCCTGTGGGCGGCGAGTTTGGAGCTAACATCACTCCTCCTAACCAGGACCTGGGAGCTTTCCCTACAGATAATACCGGTAATCAACACGTTTACTAAACAATTATCGATCATCACTATTCAATAGCAAAAGGACGTGTAATGCGTCCTTTTGTATTAACAGCAAATTACAGTTATGAAGAGATGGGTATGGACCTTTCCCGTTTGTACATGGTTGATACTTTCCGCCTGCTCTAAAAAGCCGGATAATCCAAACGGAGACGGAGGATATCCGCCAGTGGTAACAGATACCGTTCCCCAAACGAAGTATGACATCACCCTGCTGAACGAAGCAGGGATGTTTAACGTCACGCCGGAAGTATATGCAATGCAGCGGCAGGATTATAACGAATTATCAGGTATCGCAGCCAGCCAGTTAAATAAAGGCCTGCTATATGTGCATGACGATTACAATGGGAACAGAACAGTGGTGATCACTGACGCAAAGGGAAAAGACCTGGGGCAGATCATCCTGGACAATGTAAGTACCCGCAACCTGGAAGATATTGCTGTGGGTCCGGGGCCTGAAGCCGGCAAAACATATATCTACCTGGCAGACATCGGCGATAACAATGCAGGTCGCAGCAGTATTGCTGTTTACAGGTTTGCAGAACCGGTTATTTCAAACCCTGGTGCTGCAACAAAGATCCATATTACGGCGGTGGATAAACTGGAAATGAGTTACCCTAAAGCAGTGAATGCAGAAACGATGCTGCTGGACCCACAGACCAGGGACATCTATATTGCCAGTAAGGAAAATTCCAGGAGTACGCTGTACCTGGCTGCTTATCCACAGTCGACAACCGCGGTAACTGCGCTGAAGCCTGTGCTTAAAACGAATTTCGAGCTGCTCACATCCGGCGATCTTAGTCCTGACGGTACCGAAATCCTCCTGCGCAATAAAGGCCAGTTATTCTACTGGAAACGCGGCAACGGGCAAAGCCTGGTACAAGCGTTGCTTACGGCGCCATTGGCGGCTCCCTATGCCGGGAACGAACGCCAGGGCGAAGGTATTTGTTTTGCCGCCGATGCCGGCGGTTATTACACGGATACAGAAATACGGGATCATCCCGGCGCTGTCTCTAATATCTCTTTCTACAAAAGAAAATAAACTCATAAAAGATGAAAAATAAGATCACCCGTATCTTGTATATGGCTCCGCTGGCGGCGCTGTTATTTACTGCCTGCAAAAAGAACGACGACGATAATAAACAACCCGAAGAAGACCTGTCGCCCGTTCAGTTTGTATTTACCTCGGATGCCCACTATGGAATAACCCGTGCTGCATTCCAGGGTAAAACCAACGTGGATGCTCATACAGTGAACGCCGCTATGATCGCTAAGATCAACGGCCTGCCTGAGGTAACTCTTCCTTCTGATGGCGGATTGAATGCCGGCCAGAAGATCGGAAGCATCGATTACCTGTTTGAGGGCGGCGATATCGCCAACCGGATGGAAGTAAGCGCGAAAGTGCAGACAGCCGCCACTTCCTGGGAGCAGTTTAAAACAGACTACCTGCAGAATCTTACTATCAAAAATAAAAAGAACCAGAAAGCGGAAGTGCTGATGGTGCCGGGCAATCATGATGTATCCAACAGCATAGGTTACTATGCAACAATGTCGCCGCTGCTGGATGCTACCTCGATGGCGAACATCTATAACCTGATGTTTAATGTTACCACAAAATCTGCGGCCAATTTCGACCCGAAGAAGGACCGGATCAATTTCTCACGCGATATTGCCGGCGTTCACTTTTGTTTTATCCAGATGTGGCCTGATTCGAGTGTAAGGATCTGGATGGAGAAGGATTTACAGGTAGTTGCCCCAACCACGCCGGTTATTATCGTGGCGCACGACCAGCCGGCTGTTGTTTCCAACCACTTCACCAACCCGAACGGCGATCATGGTATCAACAATACTGATAAATTCGATAATGTGCTGGACGAGATATTTAAATCCGGTAAAACCACCAGTGTGGCCGATGTTATAGAGCAACGGGCGTTTGTGGCGTTCCTGAAGAAACATACCAACATTAAGGCCTACTTGCATGGACATGCCCATGAAAGCAAGTTCTATACGTATGGAGGACCGGATAATGATGTGGCCCTGGCTACAGTAGGCGCCGATTCACCCATGAAAGGCGTGGTGTCGGCAGCCGACGAAACCAAATTGTCTTTCCATTTTGCAGTTCTTGATCCTAAAACACAAACACTGACTGTCCGCGAAGTATTGTGGAACCCTGAACCAGCCAACCCTTCTGCAGCGGTTAAATGGGGAAATATGGTTACCATAAAGCTGAAATAGTACGGTTTTTTACATTAGATATAAACCTGGCTCGCTCAAAGCCAGGTTTTTTGTTTTAATGTAGAGCGCCCAGCCGGTAAGGGTTTGGCTGGCCGGGAGCCCCGAAATCTTAAAAAATTGTGAATTCTATTTGGATTTATTACAAAGTTATCGCTACCTTTGCATCCCGCAATCTGAAGATTGTGAGATGTTTAGAGGTCGACGGGGCGTAGCGTAGCCCGGTATCGCGCCACATTTGGGATGTGGAGGCCGCAGGTTCGAATCCTGCCGCCCCGACTTTAAAGGACAAAACGGATTTATTTCTGTTTTGTCCTTTTTTATTGCCCCTACCCCTACATGGCTGTCTATCATGTAAATAAAAGCCCCTGAACTTCTGTTGGCTTGTATTTCGTTTCTAATGTTTCTTTTACGCAATCAAGTATGTATCCTGCCTGTAATTGGAGCATAGAAATTAAAAATAAACAGGGTGAGCTAATTCACAATTATTTGTACCTAAGGGAGCCGATGCCCTGTATTACAAAATAAAAGGAACGCCCACGCTTTACCGTAGGCGTTCCTTTTATTTTGTAATACAAATTTTCTACTTTTTAGGTACAGGAATATAAGCGAAACGCTATGCTTTATATATTATGATATTTCTATTTCATTCTCAAATTTGTTCCTTGCATCTAAAGTAATAGATTCTTTCCTGTCAATTGTTGTATTCTTATTCTTCCGTTTATTTTTCTTTGGGATTATTATCTCGCTTTTCAATCTCCTTCTTCACTTCCTCTATCAACTGCTGTTCAGTAGGCAGGTAAAGCTTGTATTCGCTGGCGATTATCGTTTTATTATCCTCCGGCAGTGATATTTTTACTACAGCATTATTTTTCTCGGCACATAGCAAAATACCTATCGTTGGGTTTTCAAACTCACGTTTTTCGTATCGATCATAATAATTTACATACATCTGTAATTGTCCAATGTCCTGATGTGTAAGCTTTGTGGTCTTGATCTCAATGATTACGAAACATTGCAGGAGCCGGTTATAGAAAACAAGATCTATGAAAAATTCATCACCTTCAATGTGCAGCCGCTTCTGTCTTGCTACAAATGCAAATCCGTTGCCGAGTTCAAGTAAAAAGTCGTGCAAGTGCGTAATAATCGCTTGCTCTAAATCTTTTTCGTAGTAAGATGCTTCCCGATGTAGTCCTAAAAATTCAAGATACATTGGGTCTTTAATGATTTCCTTGGCATCCGATGGTTGCTTTTCATTTCGTGCTACGGCCAGCACATTTTCTCTGTCGTTACTCATTAATAGCCGTTCCCATAAGCTACTATGAATTTGGCGTTCTAACTGTCTGGTAGTCCAGTTATTTTTTATGGCTTCTGCGATATAAAACTCTCTTTGTTCTTGATTATCAATGCGTATCAGCATTTTGTAATGTGTCCAGCCCAATTGCGAACGCAGTGCGTTCGCAATTGGAAATGTGCGGTAAAATTGACGGAAAAGCTCTATCTGACGCTTAGAGAAGCCGCTTCCATATTCTGGTTCCAACTGCTCTGCCACAAATTTAGTCAGATAGTTGCGGTAGAATATTTAAAATGGTTGGTTAATGAATAAGCGATAGTTAATTCTCTCCTTTGTTGTTAATCGCTAAATAGCCGCGTGTTGTTCTTTGTTAACAGGGCCTATACCTTTCGTTTTTTTGCGAATAAAGAATCTAAGGAAAACCTCCCTCCTCCAACCGCAATCAACATTCCAAGGGCGGCTATATAAAGCAGGTTGATCTCATAGCCGGGAGGACCAAATTTTGGTCCGTTCGCGTCCAGGCCTATCGTCTTTATTGAGCTGTACCCGAATTTATAATGTATAGTAAACATGGCTGTAAGCATAGTTATGATTAACGGAACTGAAACAATACTTACAAAAGCTCCTGTTATAAGTGCGATACCGCCAAGAACTTCCGTGCATATCGCAATCCAGGCCATAATCTTAGGTTGGGGAATGCCCAGGTGCTGCAGCAATGCCATAAAACCCGCTGGCCCCTTGCTTAACTTAGCCTGCCCGTGAATAAGAAAGCCTAGTCCCACTATTACCCTTAAAATGAAAGGCGCCCAGCTGTCATATGCTTTTTTCGCCGGATTAAACAATTTATCAGTTAGCTTCATATTAATCTTGAATAATGGCGTTTCATTCTCCTTTTTTTAACATAGCGCAATTCCGGAATTCCGAAATGCTGGTCCCTGAATACATCCTGAAAAACCTGCTGAAATGCGCCGGGCTTTCAAATCCCAATTCATAAGCTATTTCTTTTGCCGACTTCTCCGTATAATGCAAATAACGTTTGGCTTCGAGCATGATCCTGTTGCGGATAAGAACCGACGGAGCGGCCTGTTTCAGCAGTGCAAACACATTACTGAGCGTTTTGGGAGATTTGTTAAGCGCCGCAGCATAAAATTTCACCTCATGCTGTTGTTTGAAATTACCTTCCAGCAATAATGAAAATCTTCGCACGATGTCCATCTTCTCGTCGGGGAATTGCTGGTAGCTATCGCATTGCAGCTTGGCTATCCTCGTTGTTTTTATGATCACTCTTTTTAGAAGCGTACGAAGCATCTCTCCCTGGAAATTGTCTTTAAGTAATAACTCCTCGGAGAATATTTTTTCCAGGTACGACATCTCTTTATTCCCTTCCTTGTCTAATTTAATGAACATGGGATGTTGTATCCCGTAGAAAAGAAAGCCCACACAACCTACTTCTGCATCATGGTCAAGAATACAATAGAACTCCCGGTTAAACTGCCAGGCTGTTAACATTTCAGGATGCTCGAATACAAAGTGCTGATTGGAAACAAGGGGGAGAATGCTGCCTTCAGGCATGGTGTAAACTATCTCGTCTATAACCACTTTCTGAGCGCCACCTTTGTTGTACACAAAAGTGTTAATCGGGTAAGGAGAAGGTTTATTCAACCCCTGACCGGAAAACGATTTGTTTCCAACGTGCATTATAAAGCGCGCGGATGTTGACTTTTCGTTGTATTCGCTGATCATAGAAATTATTTGTATGCAGGAATGGCAAGCCCCTTTATTATTATTTCCCTTTAAATAAATTTAAGGAATTGAAACCGGATTATCGACAGCCTGCCATCCCTGCTCCGGCACTTTTATTCAACCTCTTTATCCGCTCCCTTATTCCTCTTAAAAACACCTTTGCTGCCTTTGCCTCCTCTCCGCCTTTGCATGCAATCACCGTTCGATAGCCTTTGCAACCGCCGCCGATGCCGCTTTCAAAAGCTCAGGGTTTAACCGTTGCATGAAATCAGGATTGATATATTCGAATTGTATGGTACCCGTTTTATCCAGGACGAAAACCGATGGTACAGGAAGTAAAAGTTCCGTGTCTTTGCCTCCCGACGTCTTAGGCAGCATATCCCAGTAAGCTTTGGGAGCTTTGTAAGCGATACCGAACTGTTTGGCCAGGCTGAGATCAGCGTCTGAAAGCAAAGTGTAGCTGAGCTTTTCTTTGGCTGCCGATTGGGCCAGACCCGTCGATGCATCGGTGCTGATGGCAATTACCTGGTATCCCATCTTTTCCAGTTCGGGAAGCGCCTGTTGCAAACCTGAAAGCTGCTTAGAACAATAAGGGCACCAGCCGCCCCGGTAAAAGACCAATACTGTTGGTTTTGTTGATATTGCTTTGTTCAGGTCAAAGTTTTTTCCTGACGCATCAGGCAATACCGCCATTGGAACTTTTTCTCCATTCAGCAATGGGCTGATATCTTCCGCTTTTTGCGGTAACATGTATGGCATTTGCGTTGTTGCCATTTTAGAAGATTCCATAGATTGGTTTTTTTTCTGCGCCTGGACCACATTGACAGAACAGTTAAGCAGCAAGGCCACAGCTAAAGATTGCAGGCTTGCTTTTATTGAATTTCTCATTTTATAGTTGTTTGAAACGGGGAACTGTTCTTATTTCAATCGCCCGCTAATATTTAAATATTAGTTAAGAGTCACTTTTATGATGTTCGGTATAGCGGGCAAAGTTGTAAAAGCGTTGGGATTAGGTACTGCTTCAATAGTCTTGCTTTCTTCCAGCGGAGTGCCTGCCAGGTTAAATTGAGTAACACCGGCTCCCGGGAACTGGTTTACCGCGGTGCCATTGTCGAACAAGCCGATCGAGGAGGAAATATCACCTTTCTGCGTAGCATCTACTCCATTATCTTTCGACGCAAAGAACCAGTCATTCGACAGCCCGTACATAGTGGCAATCGCCAATCTGTCGCCTTCCGCAACTGACAGCTGCTGCGAAACGCTGCTGCCGGCCTGTGTTCCGATCTTCGGTAACAGAACAGTAGTATTTGCTGCTGGGAGAACATAAACTTCTTTTACTCCCTGTACCGTTTTAAGATAAGCCGCTAAACCACTCGCATCGCCTTTCTGAGCCAGCTCTTTTAATCCCTTTCCACGGTCTTTTTCCCCCGTTTTATAGATTGGATTGTCTATGCCGTTATATACCACTACCAACACAGGAGAAAGAGGCGTGAAAATACCTGTTTGCCCGGTGAGGTATGTTGCAAGCGCACTGTTATCACCCATTTCTGCGATATTGGTCAGGCCATTGGCTGTTGGCTTGCCTGCTTCATAAAGAGGAGCGGGGTTCAGGAGGTTGCCTCCGGCTATATAGGATACCGCCCAAACGCCAGGACTGAAGGGTGTTGGATTGGATGTGCCTCCGGAGGTATTCGTAATCTTAAGGGTGAAAGTGGAATTGCCTTCATAATGCAATGTTGCTTTCATCAACGAAGCGGCGGCAGCATAAGTATTGCCCTGGGCGTCGGCGCCTTGTACCTCGGTAATATTTTTAGGGGTTGCTTCTGCAGCGCCGGGATGTGAAACAGATGCCCCGGGAACCTGGTTGATACGGGTCCCGTTATCCCAAAGCCGGATCTGCGACGATACATCTCCTTCAACCGGGGTGCCGTTATCCTGGTACACCTGGATGCCGGGATTGGCAGGCGCGAAGAAAAGATCGTTCGACCAGCCATACATTGTCGCAAAAGTAATAGCCTGGCCCTTGGCGGCGGAGAACTGGAATGTTACCGATTCTCCCGGCATGATAAGTGGTGAAGCCCCGTTGTTTTTGAAGGTACCCGATTCTACCAGCGGCCTGGAATCCAGTACGTTTTCTATAGTAATGGTAGATGTGGATGCAGGCGGCATTTTGTCGTCATCCTTGCTGCACGACGCCATCATCAGCGGCAGTGAAACTAAAGACAGACATATTAAATTGTTAGGTTTCATAATAAATCTCTTTTTGAAAATTGTATTACGAAGGTACAGGGGGCTTATACCGCGTTTGGTATCTCTATTTCCCGTTGTGTTGTCCAAACTTCCCGAATCCCTATTGAGAATACCGGTGCATCCCGGTTCCTTACATCGGCGTTTATCCGCCATACAAGAACATTTGATGGGATAAAGTCCGTCTATTTCAAGCTGCCCAAAATGACATTCCATCCTGTCATTTTTTCTCAAAAAATGACAAATGTAACGGCTGGAAGCCCCACTCATGGCCTGGTACAGGCTTTGATCCCCTGTTTTCAAAGTTCATTATATTATTGTTTAACATTTAAAAAGGAGGGTTTTATGACACTCGTTAAAAGAACCAACGGTAGTTGGCTGCCGTTCTTTGATGATTTCTTTAGCCGGGAACTTTTTAACTGGAGTAACAATAATTTCTCTTCTACAAGCACTACCGTTCCGGCGGTGAACATCAGGGAAAACGACCATAACTTTGAAGTTGAAGTGGCCGCTCCCGGCATGGAAAAAAAGGATTTCAAAATCACATTGGAAGGTAACACTCTTACCATCTCTTCTTCCAGGGAAAATCAATATACGCAGGAAGACGACCGTTATACCCGTAAGGAGTTCAGTTACCAATCATTTCAACGCAGCTTTGAATTGCCAAAAGATGTGGTAGATCAAAACCATATCGAAGCTAAATATGAAAACGGGCTGCTGAAACTGGTGATCCCTAAAACAGAATCGGCCAGGAAAAAAGCGCCTAGGTTAATAGAGATCCAATAAGCTTATGGGTTTTCCCTCTGTTTGCACCCGCCGGACGACGGGTGCAAACCTGTTATTACAACTTTTATATCGCTTATGCAGAAATCTTACATCATAGAGGTAAGCATCAAAACCATCAAAGGATATGTATCGTTCTGCCAATATCAATTGGGTAGTATTGCCGAAGATGCAGAAAGGATCTTCGCATGTATGAAAGGCCAGCCGGTTGATGAGGAAGGGGGCGCTCCTTTCCTGATAAACCTGGTACTTCGAAGCGGGAAGAAATCTGCTACGCTGGCTTCGCAATATTGCTCCCTGACAGAGCTGAAAGAAAATTGTCATTATATCGCCCGCGAAGTGTTTAAAATATTAAACCTGGAATAATTACTTCTGCGCATTATGAATACAATACTGGGGTCTGTTTGTATTATGTGCCTGACTATACTTGGAACTATGCTTTTGCTCAGAAAGCTGAAGCAGCCATACCTTATTGCCTATATTTTAGCCGGTATAGTGCTGGGACCTCATATGACAGGTATTTTCAAAAATGCAGAAGCGATAGAGGCAATAGGTGAAGTAGGCATATTGCTGTTTATGTTTTTTATCGGGATGGAAATAAATGTTCCTGATAGTCATTCCTTTTTGCTGCAACCTATTATAGCCCAGTCGATCAAAATAATACTAGGCCTCATCTTTTCTTTCGTAGTTGGCTATATAGTTCACCTGCCCATTGAAAGCGTTATGCTCATTGCTATTCTTTTCGTTTTTAACAGTACCCCTGTGGTGAGCGATCTGTTAAGCATGAATGGCCTTTTAAAAACATCCCTTGGCCTTACAATCCTGAACATGCTTATCTTCCAGGATGTGCTCTTTGCTCCTATACTTACCCTGCTGAATATATGGAAGGGAGAAAAAGTCAGTACCCTCAATGTGTCTGCCATTTTAATTGCCATAGCCGGCTGCGTAGCTTTCTTTCTTATGTTAAAAAGAGTAAGGGGAAGAAGGCAGTTGATCACTCCCCGCTTTCTCAAAGCCCTGGAAAGAGACCATGACATGCAGGTGTTTACCGGCTTGCTGATCTGTTTAGGTTTTGGATTGATGGCTGAAGCGACGGGCCTCAGCGGGGCATTAGGCAGCTTTATCGCCGGCGTATATATCGGAAGAGTAAAGGCATTCGGCTGGCTCGAACATTCAATTCACCCCTTTAAAGTTTTCTTTGTAGCGCTGTTCTTTGTGTCCATCGGCCTGCGGCTCGATATACCATACCTGCTGGAAAATTATACTTTTATATTGCTGGGTACCTTGCTCGTTTTTATAAGCAATAGCCTGCTTTCAGCTATTGTTTTCAGGATATTGAAATTCAACTGGGAGCAAAGTTGGCTGGGAGGCGCCTTGCTTTCGCACACCGGCGAATTCGGTATACTCGCCTTATCGGTAGCGTATAAAATGCAGCTGATAGAATTTACGCTGTACAAAGCAGGGTTGGGTATAACCGGCTTATCGCTGCTGCTTTCAACCATTTGGGTTTATTTTTTAAGAAGTATTATAGCGAAGTTGGGAAAGAAAGCCAGGCTGAGATATTCCCTGTGATGTTTGGTACTATCTTCCTTTATCAGCCTGGCATGCATAGCGGGCATATGTTAATTGAATGATTGCCTGAATTCTAACGGAGATAACCGGGTTTTAGCTTTGAATAGTTTGCTGAAAGACTGCGGGTGTTCGAAACCCAGTTCATAAGCTATTTCACTGACAGAGAGATTGGTTGTCGACAGTTTTTCTTTTGCTTTTTCTATCAGGAAATTATGAATATGTTGCTGGGTGCTCGAACCTGTTACAACTTTCAGCAGTCCGCTCAGGTAGTTAGGCGAAATATTGAGCGCCTCTGCCACGAACTGGACTGTAGGAATCCCTTTTTTGACAGGCTCTTCACCGTTGAAATATTCGTTCAGCAAATGTTCCAGCCGCTCAAGCACCTGGTGGTTGGTGACCTTGCGGGTGATGAACTGCCTGTTGTAAAATCTTTCAGAATAAGATAACAGGAGATTCAATTGTGCGATGATAATATTCTGGGTGAATTTATCGATGTTGGACCGGCACTCTTTCTGGATCTGCGAAATTACTTCCGCGATTTTCTCTTCTTCCTGGGCGGAGAGGAACAACGCTTCATTGGTAGCATACCCGAAAAACTCGTACTGCCTGATATCCTTAGCCAGCGGCGTATTCCAGAGGAAGTCGGGATGTACTAATAATAGCCATCCCGACCTGGTAGAAGTTGCGTCTTTAGTTCTTTGGATCTGGAAAACCTGGCCGGGCGACATAAAGAACAAGGTTCCCTCGTCGAAATCATAAACCGATTGTCCGTACTTGATCTTCGTATTGGTATTCTTCTTCAACGAAATGGAATAAAAGTCCATGACGATAGGATGCGCATCACAGGTGTAACCGATGTGCTCAAAATTGATCACGCTGATCAGCGGGTGTTCAGGAGGCGCGAGGTTTCGTTGCCTGTGAAATTCGGTTATCGACTTGATTCGTTGAGGTTGCATATACCTGCTTTTTAACTTTGATGATATGTTTTAGCAAATTCCTTCGCAAATGTTTCCAGTTTAGTATTGCTCAAAACCGGTTTATGTAATTCATAATCACCGCTCAGGAGGCCGGTTCGCAGGGCTGCTCCCAACTCCACGAGGTTTTCTGCTACATGTTTGGGAACTCCACGGCCGGTTAAGCTCTCCAGCATCTGTTCGTCGGTCAGGATATTCCACTTCAGATCCGGTAATCCTATTTCTTTTCCCAATACGCTGGCGATTTCGTTTCCTGTTCTTTCATCACTGCAAATATATCTCACTTTATGACCGGAAGCGGCAGATGTCAGTTCCTCGGCTACTACAGTTGCAATGTCGGCCGGGGCAACCAATACTATTTTATCCGGGCCGCCGTAATTGGCAGCAATAGCACCGGTAGCTTTGATCACCTGTATAAAGTTATTCAGATTATAGTAAAAATAAGTAGGCCGAACAAAGGTTATGGAAACATCCGGCAATGCCGACAGTATTTGCTCCACTTCGTACGATCCTGTAATGAAACCGGTGCCTTTAGGTACGTGAGCGCCGTAACTGCTGAGGTTTACAGCTTTTTTGAGCCCCGACTGGCGGATGGCCTCAGCATAGCTGTCCCCCACGCTGCGATAATAGGCTACGGGATCAGGAGCGGCATAGTTAGGAGGGATCATCAAATAAGCGGCGTCGGCCTCTTGGAAAACGGAAGCCAGGAAGTTGCTGTCGGTTACCTGGCCTATGGCGGCAATAGCGCCCAGAGATTCGATGCTTGATTTTTTTTCCGGGTTGCTGCTGATAATAGTAACGGTATGGCCTTTTTTTACCAATTCCTCAGCTAATGGTTTGCTTATATGGCCAATTGAGCCGGTTAATACGATTTTCATTTTTTATTGTTTTTGTAGATACAAAGGTGCTTTGCAATACAAAAACAGAAGTAGCCATATCTATGGTTGTTGTAGCCAAAATTATAGTCGTCTCACGACCAAATAGCTTAACGATTGAAAATCAATAACTAACATTTTCCCTGATGGTAAATTACAATCCCTGAAGCCTGTTGATTTCTTTCTGTATTGTATGCTTCTCAGGTTCTGAATTAGTCAGCGCCAGGGCTTTCTGGTAGTGATAAATAGCGGTTTCGATGGCGTCGCTGTATAAATAACCCAGCAAAGAATGATAGTACGAATTGTTATCGAGCCGCAGTTTCAGGGCTTCTTCAATCCCTGCTTTGTTGCCATATACTTTGGCGAATGCAAAGGTCCTGTTCAGCGCCGTAACAGGAGAATAGGAAATAATGATCAACTCATTATACAGCGACAGTATATGTTTCCATTTATCGGGATTGTCGACAGTTGTATGCCAGTATGCGATACCGGCTTCGAGGTGATACCTGGAAAGTTCATTGCCGGTGCAGGCATCAATAAAGTATTGATGTCCTTTTACGATCAGCTCCTGGTTCCATCGGGAAGTGTCCTGCTGTTCAAAGAGTATCTGTTCTCCGCTATCGTTTAACCTGGCTTCCAACCGGGAGCTCTGGTAACAGAACAGGGCGATCAATGCTTTGGTAGCCGGCGTATCAGTACGTTCGTTGGTAGTGAGGATCAATGCCAGGCGCAATGCTTCGCCGCAGAGGTCTTGCCGTATTACCTGGTTGGCGCCGGAAGAAAAATAACCTTCATTAAAAAGCAGGTAAAGTGTTGTATGCACGGCAGGGAGCCGTGTTGCCAATACTTCCGGGGTAAGATTGCTTACCTGGAAGTTCTGTTCCCGCAGTTGGCTCCTTGCTCGCTGCAATCGTTTTTTTATGGTTTCAGCAGGCGAAAGAAAAGCATGCGAGATAGTTGTGATGCTGAAGCCGCACAGTATCTGCAGCGCCAGCGCAATTTGCGCGGCTGGGGGATTAACAGGGTCGCATACGGCAAAGATCATTGCCAGTTGGCTATCGGCGATCTGTTTTTCCGTGAAGTCAAAATCGGGGTAGCTCACCTGGTTATTTGCCTGTAGCTGGGGCGAAACCTTTTGCTCGAATATCTGCTCATGCTTTAAATAATCGCGGGCTTTATTTTTCGCAACGGTGTATAGCCAGGCGGTAGGGTTTTCGGGAATACCTTTATGGGCCCAGGTATGGGTAGCCTGAAGAAAAGCTTCGCTGGCGATATCTTCTGCAACGGCCAGGTGTTTCAAACCAAAATGACGGCATAGCACTGCCGTCATTTTAGTGTATTCGAGCCTAAAAAGCTGGGGTAAGAGTTGTTGATATGTATCCTGCTGCCCGCTCATCAGTGCTTCTCATTGGGTTGGATAATAGCCCGTACTTCAATGTTGCCGCCATCTTTAAGGATGGGATTCTTTTTAGCAAGCGCAACAGCCTCTTCAATTGTTTCTGTTCTGACAACCACATAGCCGCTGATAAATTCTTTGATTTCCGTGTAAGGGCCGTCGGTTACCACATCTCCCGGCCTTACTGTTTTTGCCTGGTTGGAAGATAACCTGTTCCCTTTGTCTGCCAGCTTGTTTTGCGCCGCTATTCCCGCCATCCAGTTCATTCTTTCCTGTATAACCTCAGGGCTCGGATTGGCATGCGGATCGGTGCTGTTTCTAAAAATTAACAAGAACTCTTTCATAGTTTATCATTTTTGTTTCCATAGGTTAACGATCGAAATTGAAGAAAGGGGACATTCTTCCATAACGTTAATTTAACCTATTTGTTAAATGCAATCTATTAATAAGATAATTAATCTTGTTCCTGCTATCCTTCAGTTAATTATAGTTAAAATTTGTCTGTAAAGCCGGCTCAAAGGTTGTATTAAAATTCATTTGGGCTAATTTTGTAGTCAATGCGAACTAAAACGACAATTCTCACACTCAGGGATGTGGTATGCCAACATTTTTGGGGCATCCCTTTATTTTAACAACCTAAAAAGACCTACCGACTATGAGAGTAAGTGGCTTCACTTATTTGCGTAATAGTTTCCTTTATGGCTATCCTGTTATACAGTCTATTAAATCTGTATTACCCGTTTGCGATGAATTTATTGCTGTTGTAGGAAGAAGTACTGACGGCACCCGCGAGGCTATTGAAGCGATCGGTGATCCAAAGATCAGGATCATTGATACGGAGTGGGACCCGAAGTTAACACAGGGAGGAAAAATTTTTGCGCAGCAGGCGAATATAGGCCTGAAAGCAGTAACGGGCGACTGGGCATTTCATATCCAATCTGATGAAGTGATCCATGAAGATGATCTGCCTGAAATAAAACAGGCGATGATAACGCATCTTGATAACAGGAAGGTTGATGGTTTCTTATTCAGATACCTACATTTTGTGGGCGATTACAGGCATATAGGTACAACGCGCAGGTGGCATAGCAGGGAGATCCGCATTCTCAGGAATGATCCTTCTTTTTTCTCCTATCGCGATTCCCAGGGCTTTAGGAAATACACCTCTGAAGAAGCGTATGCATCAGGGGCTGAAAAGGGTGTGAAACTGAAAGTGAAACCGCTGAATGCAAGGGTTTTCCACTATTCTTATTGCAGGAACCCATACCTGTTGTGTGGGAAAGTGAAAAAATTCCATAGTTATTATAATCCAAACCAGGCGAGCCTGGAAGATTTTAAAGAAGCGGAATCTTTCGATTTTCATAGCGTGGTGGATGTGCTGTCGCCGTATATAGGTTCGCATCCTGCAGTGATGAAAGAAGTGATAGCCAAACAGGATTGGGACTTTAAATATGATGCCAGCAAAGGTTCTTTTACTCCCAGGCATCGAATGCTGTATGAAATTGAGAAGATCACAGGTTGGAGGATAGGAGAATATAAGAACTATAAATTAGTGAAGTAGGTATAAATATTACAGGTTGAAGGCTCGAAGAGGAACTCTTTGAGCCTTTCCTGTTTTGTATAAGAAGGGTTTAAAAAATTTAAACAGCCAGTTCAAACAGGGCGGAGTAGCCCCCGGTGTAATGGGCAGGGAGAGCAGGGCTTTTAGGTACATGTACAGTTCCCAGCAGGGTAAATCCGCAGCTTACATAGTAGTTGTTCAGTTTATCGTTCCCCCCCGTAGTATCCATCCTGACAAGGGTCTTGTTCAGGCTTTTAGCATAGGCTTTGCTCCATTCCACTATTTTTTTCACGTACCCTTTGCCGTGATGATCCGGGTGCACGGAGATACGATGAATGTAAATGGCGTCGGGAGTATCTTTTTCCTGCCAGATATCCGGATCATTGAAGGTGAGTGAGAAAGTGCATACCATAGTTCCGTTTTCTACAATTTTCCAGGCTCTTTTCTCTCTTACATCTGTTTCTATCAGTTCTCTTTCGAATCCAGCCCAGGGTTTTGCACCAATGCGGTGCTGGTAAGCGGTTCCGCTGTTCAGCAGATCGAAAATGGCGTCTATGTCGGCAGTTGTTGAATTGATAATTTCCATAGTCGATAAAATTTTAAACAAAATTCTAAAAAGCAGCTGAAATAAAACAGATTCAGATTTTGTAATTTTCGACCATATCAGATTAGTTGTATAAAATATTTTTTTGCTGATATTTGTTTTTATGGAAGAATATTTCCTACATTTGCAACCCAATCAGAAGTCGACGGGGCGTAGCGTAGCCCGGTATCGCGCCACATTTGGGATGTGGAGGCCGCAGGTTCGAATCCTGCCGCCCCGACGGAAAGCAGGAACCCGCTCATTGAGCGGGTTTTTTGTTTTTAAAGAATTTATTGCTGATCGTTACAAATAAAATGGGAATGCTTCACACGAAGCATTCCCAAAATCAGTAAAACCCCCTTACTGAACTATGAGCTTCTTAACTACACCAGACTCTTTCAAATTTATTCTCACAATATAAAACCCTGCTTTAAGCCGTGCATCAATCTCTATCCTGTTATTGCCGAGCGATAATTTCTGGTAAAGCATCCTGCCCTGGCTATCATAAATCCTTACCATCGCATCTTTCGAAATTTCCGGCAGTACGATTGTAAACCGCCCATCAGTTGAAGGATTTGGATACAGGCTGACAGCATCTTCACTCATGCCGGCTTTCTCATTCACGCTGGTTGCTGATGCAACCCGGGCGATAGAAGCCAAGCCCGCTCCAGGAACAAACGGGGAAAGATTGCTTCCCGCGATTACCTGCTGCGTAATACCTGGACCCTGCCACGCTACCGCTACATTATCTCCGCCACTGCCTTCTTTGTGGAGAACTTCAATATAGTATTTCTGTCCTGCGGTGAGGTTGATAGCAGCAGATTGCTGCGTGCTGTACTTATTCCATTGTTTGGAGTCGGTCCATCCATCTACATATGCAATCCGCGAGCGATTGGCCGGGTTATCGTTGGTACTCAGGTATAACTCCGTGTTGTCGTCGCCCGCTACCCAGAATGTGTAACTTCCGGTTGTTGGAGGATGTATATACCCGCGTATCCTGGTACCATAATTATCTGCCCAGTTTGTAGGGCCTTCCAGGCTGTTGATCTGCCCGCTGCCTGATGGGTTGTTTGGATAGTTGCTGTTGGAAGTAAGTTAGCCAGACCTATGTTATAATAAGAACAGGGATGGTATCTCCCGTTGCCGGCGCATCAATTGTCATTCTGTCATATTTTGTTCGGGGTCCGATCAGATTGGCGACCCATACTGGTTTTGTCTTCCCAGTTGTTTGGCAACCATCATTCTTTTTTTTGTATGTACTTCCGCCGGCGGCAGTTAATTATCCTTATACCTGGCAGGTTATCCTCAATTAGCCTACAAAGTACCCCGATTAGGCTACTTGCAACAGGTGATATCTCCGGAATTTTGTTCCACAAATCAAACAGATTTTAAGATGGAACAACAAAACAGAAGCTCGGCAAATGCCGCAAATAACACAGGAAAAGTATGGTTTATCACTGGCTCTTCCCGGGGCTTTGGACGCATATGGACGGAAGCAGCGCTGGAACGGGGCGATAAAGTTGCCGCTACAGCGCGTAATCCGGAAAGCCTTGCTGATCTGAAAGAAAAGTATGGCAATAATGTTCTCACGCTGGCATTGGATGTTACCAATCCTGAACAGGCAAAATACGCTGTGGAAGCTGCACATGCATATTTCGGCAGGCTGGATATAGTGCTCAATAATGCCGGGTACCCTCTCGTCAGAACTATCGAAGAAGCAAGCCTGGACGATATCCGCGCTTTGTACGAAACAAACGTACTGGGCCCGGTTTCTGTGATCAAGGCAGCATTGCCCTTACTGCGCAAACAAGGCAAAGGGCATATCCTGGGCACGTCAAGCGGACTCGGGCATGTGGCGCATCCGCTGATTGGCTACTACTGTTCTTCGAAATGGGCGTTTGAAGCCATACACGAAAGCCTGTCAATGGAAGTGAAACAATTTGGCATCAACGTTACCATCATCGAACCGGGCGCTTATGCTACAGAGTTTGGCAGCCAGGCTTCATTAACAGATGAAAACAGCCTGCCTGTTTACGAAGGTTTGCGAAATAAGATAATCCAGGGACTGGGCAGTATGGAACGAGGCAACCCTAATGCCACAGCCGGCGCAATCCTTAAGGTAGTTGATGCTGCTGAACCTCCGCTGCGTTTATCACTGGGCCGTCATAATTTGCCGGAGATCCGCGCAGCATATGCTAACCGGTTAAAGACCTGGGAAGAATGGGAAGCTGTATCTAACGCGGCACAAGGATAAATTACCAATAACAGCCGGGCCTATTTTGGCATCGGCTGTTAGGTTAACCGATTGGAAACATTTGTTTTTACTATATTTTTGTAGATATGAAGAAGAGCGAACACGCACCGGTGAAATATGAATCGTTGTCGGAAGCGATGAGCGCTGCCGGCTTTCCACCTCCGCAACATCCGTTGATCACTCTAATCAACGGCCTGGATAAGGAGTGGAACCTGCAACCCATTCATCAACCTCATGTACTGAGCTTTTATAAAATATCTCTTCGGCCGCATGCAGGAAGCTGTTCTGTAAAATACGGGCAAACGTATTACGACTACAACGAAGGCGGGCTGTTATTTGCTGCACCAAACCAGGTTATCGGCGGTGCGGAAAATGAACCCGGAAATAATGAGAGCAGGTGCCTTAACCAGCAGATCACGTTACTCATACACCCTGATTTCCTGCTGAATTCCCCCTTGGCGCAGAAGATTAAACAATACAACTATTTTTCTTACTCGGTTAACGAAGCGCTTCATTTGTCGGCCAAGGAAAAGGAAGTTATTATAGCTCTTTTCAGGAATATTGAAGATGAGCTAAATAATAGGATCGATGAGATCAGCCAGGATATTATCATCTCCCAGATCGACCTGTTGCTGAGCTATGCGCACCGGTTCTACAAACGACAGTTTATCACGCGCAAACAGGTTAATAATTCTCTGCTGCAAAATCTTGAAGCCATATTGGAAGATTATTTCTCCGGGTCAAGGTCATTGCACCAGGGCACCCCAACTGTTCAATACCTGGCAGACCAATTGCATCTTTCGCCCAGCTACCTGAGTGATATGCTGCGCTCCCTGACGGGGCAAAACACGCAACAGTTGATCCATGAAAAACTGATCGAGAAAGCAAAGGAAAAACTTTTAACCACCGACTTGTCTGTCAGCGAAATCGCCTACGAGTTAGGTTTCGAACATCCGCAAAGTTTCAGCAAACTGTTTAAAAGCAAAACTGCTCAAACGCCTATGGCATTCCGCTCCTCGTTTAATTGACCAGGTTAACCCTCTAAAGAGAAATTTATGTACAATATCAGATCGGTAGCCGCGCACGAATATTTACAGCTCACCAATGTATGGGAAGCGTCTGTAAGAGCGACGCACGATTTTTTATCGGAGGCGGATATACAGTTTTTCAGGCCTTTGATCTTAAATGAATACCTGAAAGCTGTTGAATTATCCTGTATCAAAGATGAGCGGGAAAAAATACTCGGGTTTATAGGAATAGCCGGTAAAAAAGTGGAAATGCTGTTTGTTGATCCCGCGGCCAGGGGGCTGGGTGTGGGCAAAGCTTTAATGCTGCACGCCATCCAGGAACGCGGTATAAATGCTGTAGATGTAAACGAGCAAAACACACAGGCAGTAGGGTTTTATCAGCACCTGGGATTTAAGGTAACAGGCCGTTCTGAAAAGGATAGTATGGGTAAACCCTTTCCGTTACTGTTTATGGAGCTTTAGATGGCCTGCCGGTATGCCGCTTGTCTGCGAAATTATGTTGTATAGCTACCAAAGATTGCATACGTCGATAACCCGTAAATAAGGATTTTACGACATGTACATTTGTACTGAAATCGAGATTCGATAAGAAGACCAAAATTTTCAGTACCCCTGTATGAACAGCACTATTATCAATCCTGTAATTAAAGATGAAGTAACTTTTGTACAAACCGCCGCAGCAACCAGCGGTCGGATCACCACTTTGCAGGTTACCCTGATGCCGGGAGGAGGAACTCCCATGCACTATCACAGGAATTTTTCAGAAACGTTTGTTGTCGTTAGCGGCGAACTGACCATCGCCTTGAAGAACAGAACCCTGGTACTTTCTGCGGGCCAGAAGCTGACAGTGGAAAAAGGCATGGCGCATCGATTTTCCAACAACTCCGGAGCCCCTGTTGTTTTTACTACAGTTGTACTTCCCGGCTCCCAGGGATTTGAAGATGCCTTGCGTATCTTATACGGATTAGCCGCCGATGGAAAAACCGATGATAAAGGAGTGCCCAGGAACCTGATGGTAATGGCGGTAGTATCAAAGATCAGCGATATGCACCTGGCTGGTCCCGGTGTTCTGTTACTCCCGCTGCTGCAACTGTTAAACCTGGTTGCCTCGGTTTTAGGGTACAGGGAAAAACTGTTAGCGCAGTATTGCAGGAATTAGCTTTGCTCAGCTGGGAATTCCTCCATTTGCCGGGCAAACCTTTTACCCTGTTTACCACTGTTGTGAACCGCCCATGTTGCCATAGCATGCAATACCGGCCTTAACGCCCTGCCGGTTTTTGTAAGATCGTAGGTTACGTGTGGAGGCACCACAGGCTTTGATTTTCTAATAACCAATCCATCCTGCTCCAGTTGTTTTAACTGCTGGATCAATACCTTTTCCGTGATAGTGGGCACAGCTCTTCTCAGCTCACTATACCGTTTGGCGCCTGTTAAAAGATTAAATAACAGGATAGGTTTCCAATAACCTCCGATCTTATCCATGACAAAAGTGACCGGGCAATTGCTGAATACAGTATTCTTATTTTGCTGTATTGTTGAAGATGCTTTGATGTCAGTCATTTGAATGCCTACTTTAGGGTAAGTACTTGTACAAAAGTAAGTATCAAAGTAGTATTGCAGCGTAATCAAAGCAACATTTTTTATGAAAATCATTATCACCGGCTCTCTTGGGAACATAAGCCGGCCACTTGTCCAAAAATTAATAGCCGCAGGCCATACCGTAGGTGTGGTAAGTTCCAAACAGGATAAAGCTGCAAAGATAGAAGCCCTTGGCGCCCGCGCATTGATCGGCTCCGTGGAAGACAGGCAGTTTATAACAACCGCGTTTAAAGGCGCCGACGCCGTGTACACCATGATCCCCCCTGATTTTTCAATGGCCGACTATAACGCATTCTCAGCTACGGTAGCCGGCAATTATGCCGCTGCAATACAGGAACATGGTATCCAATACGTGGTTAACCTCAGCAGTATTGTTACGCCGCTTTCGGGCGCCGCGCCGCTGGAGAATTTTTTTAACCTGGAGGCCGAACTTAACAGGGTTAAAGACCTGAATGTGGTACACCTGCGGCCAGCCATGTTTTACACCAATTTTTACGGGCAGCTGCATCATGTGAAGGAACGCGGTATGATTGGCCACAATGTACCTCCTTCCGTTAATATGCTGCTTACCCACCCTGCCGATATTGCTGATGCAGCATTCCGCTACCTTGATGATCTTTCCTTCCGGGGTGTTAATATCTTTCACATCATCAGCGATGTGAAAAACGGCAGCCAGATCGCTGCAACTATCGGATCTGCCATTGGTAATCCGCAGGTTCAATGGGCCTTTTTCCCTGATGATCAGCTATTGGAAGGACTGATGCAGAACGGTTTTTCGAAAGATGCCGCACAGGCCTATGTGATAGATGCCGGGGTGGCGATCCGGCAAAACATGCTGAACGAATACTACCAGGCAAACAGGCTGGATATTAACGGGAGCAGGAGCTTTGGGCATTTTACGAATGAAGTTTTCAGCGCCTGAAATAAACAAGGGTTGTATTGAAGTAAGGCTGCTGCTTTGATACAACCCCTGTTCTTGTTATTGTTTCGGCAACATATTATGCACATCTACCGGGAAGCTGTCGTACTTCTGGTATAATTGCAGGAAAAGCTCCGGGTTCACCGGTTGCGCACTGAGTATCTCCTGCAATCCTTTGAAGAACCCTTCCCGCTGCTGGCCAGGATTGAATAAGAGATATAGCGTTACCGGCGCAGACGAGGTATTTGAAAAACCATGTGGAGTGAACCGGGGCGCAAATGCAATGCCTCCTTCGGCCAGTTGAACAGAGCGGTCGTTAAGCTGCACGGTCAGCTGCCCCTTTTTTACAATAAAGGTTTCATCCATAAACCTGTGGTAATGCAACTGCGCTCCAACAACTCCCGGCGGAAGGGTTATTTCATACAGCCCAAACTGGTCTTTGGTGATATCGCTGGTCAGTTTCAGTACTATCTGCGCAGCAGTACCGGCAACGCCCAGTTTCTCTCCTGCTGCCGGCTCCACAATCGTGGGAATGCCATTCAGGTTATCTTTCAGGTAACTTGTTTCCATTTCTATAATGTTTTGATTCCGGGATCAAAGTTCGCTGACCCCGATCTCCAAAACATTTACAAATGTTGAGATTTCAGAGATTGAGTTTGAGCCTGCTTAACTGGGTTGGAGTAATTCCCAGGAACGAAGCTATTTCATGTTGTTTCAAACGGGAGATCAAATGAGGATTATTTCTAACAAACTCCGTATACCTGGTTGCCGCGCTGTCTTTCCTGAACGCAACTTCCAGCGGTTCTTTCTCAATGATCCAATGCTGCTCTATATAGCAGGTATAAAGTTTGAAGAGGTCTGAACGCTGTTCCATCAGTTCCCTGAACACCTGGAAATCAAATTCATATATCCTGCTTGTTTCTAACGCCTTCATACTAAGTAAACTGGGCTGGTTAGTCAACAAGGCGCTGATGGAAGCCATGAAAGCATTTTCTGCGAAGAATTTTTTTATAACAATATTTCCTTCATCATCCGTAAAATACTGCGAGAATAATCCTTTGATCACAAAGGCGGCATTCCTGGGCAACTGGCCCTCCTGCAGGAAGAACTCATGTTTCCTGACAGTTCTTTCCTGCATTATAGCTAAGAATGCCTGTTTGCTGGAATCAGACAGCGTTCCGTAAGGCAATAACTTGTCGAATATCTGCTCCATAGATTAAAACGGGATTAGAAAGATCTGAATAAAGGCCGGTGTGTGAACGGTGAAAACTGCCATGGAATAGAAAAGAACAAAATGATGAAGGCAATGGTGAACCATATGGCGATGGTGCGGAATCGCTGCGCATCATCCGTACGTTTCGCCGATAAGCCCGCCCCTATTGTGATCAGTATAACGGAGGTGATCATCATAGTACTGTGTTCCAACCCGAAAAATCTTATTTCCCGTAGTTTGATAGCCTTGCTCAGGTGACCGAAAAAATATCGGACAAGTGGGCTGACAAAATATAATACAATACCGATCAGCATTTGCAGTTGTGCAACTCCAACGGTCATACGTAGCAAACTTTCATCTTTTTGGGAAAAAGTTTTCCGGTTCTTCCAGCCAGCATATGCACGGAATATTGACAATATAAGCGTTATAACTACCAGCCAGCGGACAAGCGAGTGGATAGCCAATAAGATAGGATACATTTTTGTTAGCAGTCTTTTACAACTAAATTCTGTTTAAAAGGTATAAAGATAGATGCTTGCCCGGAGAACTCCGCCTTTTTACTGCGTTTTTATGGCACTCTGCAAGTCTTTCGTTATATTTATCAAAGCACCAAAAACATCGATATGATCATAGCAGTTCTTTCGGGGTTTTTCTTCGCGATTATAGCTTTATTGTCGGGTAAGCCGATAAGAAAAAATATGGGCTGGATTCCCGCCCTGCTTCCCTTAACCCTTTTCATCTATTTCTTCTCATTACTTCCTGCTCTTGCTTCCGGGCCTTTACGTTTTAAATACGAATGGGTGCCATCAATGGGCGTAAATGCAGATATGAAGCTGGACGGATTATCGATGCTCTTCTGCCTGCTGATAACCGGCATCGGAACAGGCGTGTTCCTCTATGCTTCCTATTACCTGAAAGGACATCAATACCTCAACAGGTTTTTCTGTTACCTGAGTATTTTTATGGCCGCCATGTTGGGTATGGTACTGGCCGATAACCTGGTCTTGCTGTTCGTATTCTGGGAGCTGACAAGCATCAGTTCTTTCTTCCTTATAGGGTTTAATAATGAAGAAAAAATATCCCGGCGCAATGCACTGATGGCATTGACCATTACCGGCGCCGGAGGTTTCCTGTTGATGGCAGGTTGCATACTGATAGGATCTGCATCAGGCACTTATTCTATCAACAGCCTGTTGGCTTCGGCGGGCAACCTTCAGCAACATACGCTATACGGATGGATGCTGCTGTTTATTTTTGCAGGCGCTTTTACCAAGTCGGCGCAGTTCCCCTTTCACTTCTGGTTGCCTGGCGCGATGGTTGCGCCAACCCCGGTTTCTGCGTACCTGCACTCCGCTACCATGGTTAAGGCCGGCATCTACCTGCTGGCGCGCTTTACCCCGATATTAGGGCATACGGCCCCCTGGAATATTACCCTCATGATTGTTGGGGGCATTACCATGCTTTACAGCGCCTTTCATTCCCTTCAACGGACCGACCTGAAAGAGATCCTCGCTTATAGCACCATTGCGGCCCTGGGAATATTGGTTTTCCTGTTGGGAGTAGGTACCGATGCGGCCTTGCTGGCTGCTGCCGCCTTCATCCTGGTACATGCACTTTATAAAGCGGCGTTGTTCATGGTAGCCGGCATACTGGATCATGAAACCGGTACCAGGCATGTGGGGCTGCTGCGGGGTCTGGGAAAAGTAATGTGGCCTGTGGCAACGGCAGGACTGCTGGCCGCCCTCTCCAGCGCCGGTGTGCCGTTAACTTATGGGTTCATAGGAAAAGATCTTATTTATGAAGCAACTTTGCATGCGCCTTCTTTTGCAGTATTGCTTACAGCGGTTGCTGTGCTTACCAATATATTTGTGTTGTATGCCGGCTTCCAGGCTGGTATCAGGCCTTTTGCCGGGGAATTGCCCCAACAGTACAGGCAACTGCATTTGCCCGGATGGCGGTTATGGATACCCCCGTTGGTACTTGCCCTGTTGGGCGTGGTGTTTGGCCTGCTGCCTTCGCTGACCGACGAGGCGTTGATCCGGCAGGTATATACCTCAATAGGCGGCCAGGGAACGCTGCCACCGCTTAAAATATGGCATGGGTTTAATACCGTACTGTTGCTCAGCGGCATTACATTGGTTGCAGGTTGCCTGTTGTATTTCCTCTATGCACCATCGGCGGCTTTCAGGCCGTTGACAGACAAATGGCAGCACTTCAGTCCCGAAGCCATAACGATAAAATGCAGCAGGGCATTCCTGAAATTTTCTAATTGGTACACGAACCTGTTCCATAGCGGTTACCTCAGAGCTTACGTCAGCATTATCATCATTTTCATCACCTGCCTGCTGGGATTAAAGCTGGTACTTGATGTAAAGGTCTACTTCGATATTAAAACCAATATTTCCGGGATCCGGCTATACGATGCCGTTGTATTTGCGATCATACTGGCAGCCATCTGGAAGAGTGTGTCCACATCTTCCAGGATCAATGCAGTAGCCAGTTTGAGTGTAGTGGGGTACTGTATATGCCTCCTGTTTGTTATCTACAGCGCTCCAGACCTGGCAATGACCCAGTTTACCATCGATACCCTTACCGTAGTGCTGTTTGTACTGGTGTTATTCAGGCTTCCTCCATTCCTGAAGATCAACGACCGTAAGGTGATCCTGCGGGATGCTGTACTGGCTGCATTATTTGGCGCCGTTATCTCCATCATCGCACTGGAGGCGATGAATGAGCCTACCACAAAAGAGATCAGCCGTTTCTATGCTGAAAATGCCTATGTAATGGCTAAAGGAAAGAATGTGGTGAACGTGATGCTGGTCGACTTCCGGGGTTTCGATACGTTGGTGGAGATCACTGTATTGACTATCGCGGCGCTGGGTGTTTACAGCCTGATGAAACTGCGGGTGAATTCAACAACTAAAGAATAGATTATGAAAAGCATTATCCTGAAAACCGCTTCGAACTACCTGTTACCCTTGCTGCTGCTGTTCGCGGTGTTTATCCTCTTCAGGGGGCATTATAAACCGGGCGGTGGTTTTGTAGGCGGATTGATTGCGAGTATCGCTTTCGTGTTGCATGCGTTCGCAAATGGATTGCAGAGCACGAGGAAGTTGTTAAGGTATCCTCCGGGGGCTTTCATCCCTACAGGCCTGGCTATTTCGCTGTTAAGCGGCCTGGCGCCGATGTTTGCCGGCAAACCTTTTATGAGTGCGGAATGGCTGTCCATCCACATACCGATAATAGGGTTGTTGGGCACTCCGTTGTTTTTTGATATCGGAGTTTTCTTCGTGGTAATAGGCATTGCGCTTACCATTCTGTTCACCATCTCGGAAACCATTTTATAGTTATGGAATTGCTGTTATTGATATTGATAGGGATACTTTACGCAACCGGCATTTTTATGATGCTGAGGCGAAGTATGGTGAAACTCCTGATAGGTCTCATTTTACTTGGCAACGGCGCTAATATGCTGATCTTTTTGTTGGGAGGGATCACCCGCGGAAAGCCTCCAATTATCGGGGAAACCGACAAGGTGCTCACGGGCGTGTATGCCGATCCGGTGCCGCAGTCGCTTATTCTTACGGCTATTGTTATCAGTTTCGGTTTGCAGGCGTTTGCCATCGTATTACTGAAACGGGTGCACGCATTGATCCAGACAGACGACCTGAACGACCTTAATACACCGGACACCAGTATATGACAGACCGTTATTTAATTCTACCGATCATAGGACATATGTTTACAGCCGTACTCCTGATATTTTTCTGGCGTAAGGTGAATACGCAGCGCATCATCAGCGTACTGGGCAGCCTGGCGGTAATGGGCCTGAGCGTAGGTCTTTTTATCAAAACTTACAGGGCCGGTTACCTGACCATGCAGGCGGGCAACTGGCAGGCTCCGTTCGGGATCACTTTTGTTGCAGATGTTTTCAGCAGCACCATGATCCTGTTAACGGGATTCACAGGCCTGGCCGTTTGCGTTTATTCAACGGTTGGCATCAGCAGGCAACGTATTCAATACGGTTTCTTTCCCATCTTTCATTTCTTGTTGCTGGGTTTGAACGGGGCTTTCCTGGCGGGAGATATCTTTAACCTGTATGTCTGGTTTGAAGTGATCATCATCTCATCTTTTGTGTTGATGACATTGGGAGGAAGAAAACCGCAGGTAGAAGGAGGGATCAAATATGTAACATTGAACCTCCTGGCATCCGTTATGTTCCTGACAGCAATAGCGATCCTCTATGGCTTGACAGGCAGCCTGAACATGGCGGATCTGTCGCTGAAAATGTCGGCCATTCCCAATAAGGGATTGGTAGAGATAACAGGGCTGCTCTTCTTTATCGGGTTCGGTATTAAATCGGCTGTTTTCCCGCTGTATTTCTGGTTGCCTTCTTCTTACCATACCCCGCCATCGGCCATTGCCGCTATTTTTGGCGGATTGCTGACAAAAGTTGGGATCTATGCGCTCATCCGGGTATATACGCTGATATTTGTACCAGACCCTTTCACTAAACAGGTTTTCCTGGTAATAGCGAGCCTCACGCTCTTAACAGGCGCTTTCGGCGCGCTTACAAAAAGGAATATGAGAATGATGTTCTCTTACCTGATCGTTTGTCATATCGGCTTCCTGCTCGGAGGAATTGGAATGTATACCAGGTTGGCGCTGGCCGGAACGGTATTCTACCTGGTGCATGACATCATTGTTAAAACAAACCTTTTCCTCGTGAGTGGCCTGATCTATAAAATAAGAGGCACTATGAACATGGACGAACTGGGAGGGATGTACGAAGATTACCCGCGCTTATCGTTGTTGTTCTCGGTTGTTTTTTTCTCGTTGGTGGGGATTCCGCCGTTGTCGGGATTCTGGCCTAAGATCTATTTATTCAGGGAAACATTTACGACAGGCGCCTGGTACCTGTTGGCAGCTATGATAATAGCGAGTCTTGTTACCCTGTACGTGATGGCGAAGATGTGGGGAGATGTGTTTTGGAAGAAGGGACAGGAGATGGAAAATAAGCTGACAGATGATTTTAGTGGAATGAACTGGAAGAAGCGGGGAATGCTGATAACCCCTGTTGTATTCCTGGCGGTTCTTTCGTTGTATATAGGATTTTTTGCGCAACGTATCAATGTATTATCTGAAAGGATAGCGAACGACCTGCTGCACCCCGAACCATATATACAGGCGGTGCTGGGAGCAGATGCAGTTAAAACACCTCAAAGTGAATAGGCATGATAAAACAATTTCTATTAAATATTATGCTCACCCTCATTTGGGTTATGCTAACAGGGGAACTGGTAGTAGTGAATTTTGCATTTGGGTTTATTTTGAGTTATGTGATATTGTGGATAGTGGGAGAAGAAGATGACTCCAAGAGATATTTTACCCGTGTGCCGGCGATCATCAGCTTTATTTTCTTTTTCATTTATGAGATGCTGAAAGCTAACCTGCATGTGGCGTATGATGTGATCACGCCCCGCTTCTTCATGAAGCCTGGAATTGTAAAATACCCGCTGGATGCAAGAACAAACCTGGAGATCACTTTCTTTACTAACCTTATTTCCCTGACCCCGGGTACCCTGATACTGGATGTAAGCGATGACAAAAAAGTTGTTTATATACATGTGATGTACCTGGAAGATAAAGACGCCTTTATCCAACAGATCAAAGGAGGATTGGAAAAACGTTTGCTAGATATTTTACGATGAACCTGAACGAATATTTGACATATGTTGTATTGCCTATCCTGTTGCTGGCTGTGCTGCTGGTAGCATACCGCTTTTTCAAAGGGCCTGCCATTGTGAACAGGGTAATAGCGCTGGATCTGCTGATCACCATCGGTATAGGGATCATTACCATCTACAGTATCCAGACGGGGCAATCCACGTTCCTGGACGATGCGATGATACTGGCGCTGATCGCATTTTTGGGAACGATAGCATTTTCTTATTACCTGGAAAAAAAGAAAGAGAATGAGTGATATATTAATCATGTTTTTATGTACCGTTGGATCGATAGTGGTGTTGATTGCGGCAATCGGGATAGCAAGAATGCCGGACTTCTACCTGCAATTGTCTGTCACTATCAAAGCAGCTACGTTGGGTATAGGTTTGTTGCTGGCTGCAGCCGCTGTTTTCTTTGCAGACGTTTCTATCAGTACCAAGGTACTGGCTATCATCTTCTTCCTGGTATTAACGGCCCCGGTAGCAGGACATATGATCGGAAGGGCGGCTTACCTGATAGGAACAAGGCTTTGGAAGCATTCGGTGGTAGACGAACTGAAAGGAAAGTATAACGACCAGACGCACCAGTTGGAAAGTGAGGAAGGGGAGAAACAATGACCTTTTGCTGTAAGGGCGGGGTTGCCCCCGCCCAAAGACCTATGATCAGAAACCAGAAATTATCAGTATCGCCAGCTAGAAGTTTGTATTAATGATAAGGGTATTCCTGCTGGCTGTGGCGAAATCCATCGGTATAACTCCATACCTGCCATGAGTGTTGGTAGTAAAATAAGTATCAGTCTTTGGATTGATCGCATTTGATACGGTAGTGATACTCGGAATGCCAAAGATCAGGGATTTATATCCGCTGGTGTAGTTAAGGTAAAGTACAGAAGAACTACCGCTGTAGGCTTCTGAAAGTAAGTTAGTAATGCTTGTCCACTTTCCGTTATTGTCAGGAACCACGTACTGATCCTGTACCCTCAGATTGGCGTTGCCGTTATTGATGGAAAAAGTAGTGTTGTCGGCCCAGTTGGTGGCATCAATACCCTTTGGAGTATTGCTGGCGCCGAACCTGCGGAGCAGCACAATTTTTCCCCTTACGGAACCCAGGGTTGGGATAGTAGCGCCCAGTACCCATTTGCTGGGATTAGCCTGTGTGTAGCTATCGAAGGTTTGCTCAAACGACCGGGTGTTGTTGCTTGGGTCGTACTCTTCTTTGACGCTCATGATAATGGTTTCCGTAGGATTGGTTGCAAGGAAATCGTAACAGGCAGTTATTACATCATTGAAGTTAAGGTTTTGATAGATGGAGCCATGATGAATGGCAAATGCATCTCCAATGTGCCTGCATCGGATGTCGAGATACCTTGTACCGGCGTCTAATTGTTCACGGATAGATAGGTTCTGGCATTTTGCTGTACCACTGACTGGTTCTACACGTGCGCCGCTGTCGTGGGTGCCGGGAATGGAAAGCGCCGATAACGAAGTGTTGTCGTTAATAGCTCCCATCCATGCAGTTAGCGAAACGGTGAGTGCAGATGCAGTGATCAGGCTGTTGTTGCTGTTCTCTGGTAACCTGGTTTCTGGATTTGTGAGGTCTTTTTTGCAGCTGAATAATCCTAGTGTCAGCAATGCCAGTAAATAGGTGTGACGCTTCATAAGAGGAATTTTTTATGTTATATAAACATAAGGCGGCCCGCTGCGGAAATAGCGCGGTAACATTTTTTTAAAATACCCAACCATTACTTTTTACTTAACCGTTTACGTAATAAACTGCCGGGGTATTCCATGCCTCTTTCAGCAAACAGCCTGTTCACCAGAAAGCCTCATCGTTCAGGATAGCGCCATCAGGGGAGAAGATCACCTTTGCATCCGCAGGGCGACCATCCAACTCAACCTGGTAATAGATTTTACCGCTATTATCTACTTTATCCACATCGTCTATCGTATATCCTTTGTATTGTTTCCGGATAGCTTTTAAAACAGGAACTGGCAGCTCGGCGACGGGAATTTCCATTTTGTAAATGGTGAGGCGTCCCGTTTCATCAAAACAGGCTTTGTGGTCCGCTCGCCCGATTTCAAACTCGGCCTGGTAAATATCACCTTTTCTTTCCCATTCCGTTTTGGCAGCGGCAGGGAATTTTGCTTTGAATGTTTTCATAACGGCGTTGGGTATGTCGTTGCCCTGGGAATGCCCGGGTAGATAAGCCGGTAAGATTAGAAGTAAAGAGATAAAGTATTTCATGGTCCTGATGATTTAAAAGTGATGATTCTACCGGGTTAACCGCCTGCCGTTTTATGCCCGTTTCCTGCCTGGCTTTGCCATTTGTTCATGCAGCCGGTTGCCGCTTTGCTGCGTGGTCAGTAACTACGCTTCTCCAACAGGTTTAACCTGTACGATACAATGATTACAACAACGGCGATAAATTGTTGCGTGAACGCTGTTTTTGTTAATCAGTTGTTAAGCAGATCCGCTTTACCTCGGTGAAACAAACGTCCAGGCCCTTTGTTCTACTTTCATATGCTTAAATCCAGTTTCTTAAACAAAGATCATGAAAGTATTAACATTAGGATTGTTATTAGCCATTTTAGGAACCGCCGGCACACTGCAAGCACAACAGGAAATCCCCCTTTATAAAGATTCTATTCCCAATAGTATTGGTAAACTAACCACAGAAGATATTCCGACGCTAACCATTTTCAAACCTGCACCCGGTAAAGCCAACGGTACTGCTATCATTATCTTCCCGGGAGGCGCATACGCTTTCCTGGCATTCAAAGAAGAAGGGTTGGATGTGGCAAAAGCATTCGCCGATAAAGGTGTAACCGCTTTTGTATTGAAATATCGTCTCCCATCTGATACTAAAATGAGAGATAAAAGCATAGCTCCATTGCAGGATGCCGAACAGGCAATCCGGGTGGTAAGAAGCCGGGCCAGCGAATGGGGCCTGGATAAGAACAAAATAGGAATTGCAGGTTATTCTGCAGGAGGACATCTAGCCGCAACACTGGGTACGCATAGCTTTAAAACGCTGATACCCAACCCCGAAAAAACAGACCTACGCCCCGATTTCATGATACTGGTATACCCCGTTATCAGTATGCAAAAAGGGCTCGCACATGAAGGCTCACTGAACAGCCTTTTAGGACCTAATCCCTCCAAAGAGAAGATAGAATTCTTCTCCAACGAAGAATGGGTGAACAATAACACCCCACCGGCTTATATAGCCCATACCAACGACGACCAGGTAGTGAACGTAAACAACAGTACTGTATTTTATCAAAGCCTGGTCAAAGTAGGTATACCCGCGGAACTTCACCTTTACCCGACAGGCGACCATGGCTTCGTACAACGGGAACCGACGGAAGACTGGCTGGCCCCCATGCTTTCATGGATGAAGCGTGGCGGCTGGTATCCCGCGAAAGCTAATAGTTCCAATACAGGAAAAGCAGATTAACAAGAGGTCAGATTCACACTTTTTATGTATGCTGCCGGTCATTTTTATGCCGGCAGTTTTTGTCTGGTCGTCTGGAAATAAGCTATAACGGCTGCCCGCCCACCGGTAAAAAATATCCTGCTCAATCCCCCATTAATCATATTGCACCCCGCAATCATCCAACCTATAAAAAGGCTGTTGATAAGAATGGGCAAACTGGCTTTGCAAACGCATCGCATGGATATACGTAACAGATACAACGGCTAAAGCCCGCAATACCTGTATACTGTTTAGTTTCATAAATATCCGGCCAGTTACTAAACCTGTTAGGCTGTCAGCTTTTGCACAGGTGGATGGAAATAGGCGATAACAGGCTTTTCAATCGTTTTGTAGAAAAGCAGTCCTCCCGCTACCCCCAGCATCATTTGTAAAATAACCGCCAGATCAGCGTTGAGGAAGAAACCGATTTTAACATAAATGAACATCAGGATATAATACACGATCGGATGGCACAGGTAAATAGAGTAAGACGCATCGCCAAGCAACAGCACAAAGGGATGGCTCCATAACTTGCGCCATACCCCGGCCTTTTCCAGGAAAACTGACCCCGCAAATAGGAACAGGCTGGGCACTCCCCAGAGCAGGACCCTGTTCAGTTGATCATCGGCCTGCAGGATGTTCGGCAACTCCGCGATGTCTTTGAAATTATGGAATATATTGAAGATGTACCCGCCCCCTCCAAGCGCGAATAACATAAATGCAACGCCTCTTCCTATACGAACATGGTTGTATACCCAATGCATGATCACCCCAAACAGGAATTCAAGCAACAACGGGTGACTGTAAAAGGTTACCCAGAAATTTGGATGGTAGATACGACCCAATGTCACTATTACAACTATCAGCACCACGAGAAAAGGAACTTTATACTTTATCCTCAGCAGGATAGTTAGGCAGAAAAAGAGATAGAACATCCATTCGAAGCTTAAAGACCAACCAACGCCCAGTACCGGTACAAACGGGTGTAACTGGGGTTCAATAACAGGAATGATCAGCAGCGCATTTAACGCCCTGATAAATAATTCATTCAATCCCATCCGCGCATCCAGGAAGCATATCAGCACAAAATATATAGCCGTTGCCAGGTAGTAGACAGGATTGATGCGCAGGAAACGTTTTTCCAGGAACTTAAGCGCGTCGCTGGTTCCGCTATAACGTCCCGCAACATGACTGATAATAAAACCCGATATCACGAAAAAGAGATCTACCCCAATAGCCCCAAGGTTTTGCAGGTAGTAAAAGCTTTCCTGGAATGACCTGGCAAACATCATTTGAAGGTCGATAGAGTGCACATGCGTTACCAGTATTACAGCTAACGCACGTAACGCCTGAATGCTGTTAATTTTCATAGCGCATGCTTTGAATGGTTAACCTATGCGTTGGCATAAGTTGTTGGGGTATGAGGGGTTTCAAACATAGCCAGTAAAGGGATTTCCACTTTCCTGTAAAATAATATACCCAGACCCCAGGCAATAGGCATGTGCAGCCAGATATTCAGGTCGGGGTTCGGCGCTTTCCCTATTTGTATATATCCCATGATCAACAGGAAGTAAACGGTCGGGTAAACCAGGAAGATAGAATAAGCGGCATTGCCGGTCAGCAAAAACCAGCGGTTGTTCCAGACCGGCATCAATTTCCCGTTGCGTTCCATCTCTATGCAACCTGCAACCAACATAACAGCCGGAACTCCCATCAACAATACATGTCTTAATTCATAGATCTGGTCAAGATCTCCCTTTGTTCTGAATATATCATTATCTCCAAAGAAGATGTTATAGATATAACCTGCTACTCCCAATATCAGGAAAGCTGTAGCCGCATATCCGGGTATCTTCCGCTCCCTGTACAACCAATAGATAAGCAGGCCGGATAAATACTCCAGCATAATAGGACTGGTAACATATTTAGCACGGAACTGCACATAAGCAGTAATATAAAAACCAGCTATGCTTAATACTAACAGCAACAGACCTAATACCAACAATTTCTTTTTGATCCTGAAAAAGATGGTTAATGCAAATAAGATATAGAAAAGCCAAAGAAAGGTGAAGGGCCACGAATCTACCAGCAACAGGTAAAATTGCTGTTGCGCATTTAGTACCCTGAATGGAAGGAACATATCGCGCAACCCGGATAATACCAGCACGAAAGGAAAGTTCTTATGAAGGAAGCATACAAACACCATAAAGATCAACGTGCCGATATAGTATAATGGATTGATACGCAGAAAGCGGTTCTTTAAAAACTCTATCCCGTCTTTCTTCCCACTGTAATAATAGAAAGAATAGCCAGTCATAAACCCGGCGATCACCATGAAAAGGTCGAGGCCCATGAAACCGAAATAACGCAGATGAAAGAATTGTTGTTGTTGCGATTTGGCAAAGGTAGACGCCAGTTGTATAGCTCCGGCGTAGATCAGTAATAAGATGGCAAAGGCGCGGAGGAACTGGATACTATTTAGCTTCTTCATATTACGGGATGTTATTCGAGGGTGAAAGGATTGTAACCAGATAAAGTACCAAGTTAATGGCGCCTGCTGTAATAGCACTTCAGTCATATTTTTTGGATTACAACTTCATTGCGTAATTTCCGGGTAATTATAATATGCTTATTTGCCATGAAAACTATCCGGTTACTGCTGCTTTCTTTTCTTCTTGCCTGCAACCTGGCCGCATTCGCCCAGAACAAAACAGTGGTCATGCAATCTGATTTTGGATTGAAAGACGGCGCTGTAGCAGCCATGAAAGGCGTGGCTATTACAGTTGATCCCTCGCTCAGGTTATTTGATCTAACCCATGAAATTCCCGCTTACAATATTTGGGAAGCAGCCTATCGCCTGGAGCAAACAGTTGCCTACTGGCCCAGGGGAACTGTATTTGTTTCGGTTGTAGACCCTGGCGTTGGAACAGATAGGAAGTCAGTTGTTCTGAAAACCAGGTCCGGGCATTTCATTGTTACACCCGATAATGGAACGCTTACCCTGGTAGCCTCCTCGCTCGGTATAGCAGCGGTACGGGAGATCAATGAAGCAGTGAACAGGCGACAAGGCTCCAAAGGCTCTTACACTTTTCATGGTCGGGATGTTTACGCCTATACAGCGGCAAGACTGGCGTCAGGCAAGATATCTTTCGAACAGGTAGGCCCTTTGCTGGCGGCAACGGTAGTTACTTTGCCTTACCAGGAAGCCACTGTAGAGAATAATGTGATCAAAGGAAATATTCCCGTGCTGGATGTGCAATATGGCAACATCTGGACTAACATCGGCCAGGATATTCTCAATACGCTTCATCCCGGGTATGGAGATGTATTTCACGTCATATTCTATCACCAGGGTAAGAAAGTATTTGAAACAGACGCGCCATATGAACAAACATTCGGGGAGGTGCCGGTAGGGCAACCTTTGGCTTACCTGAACAGCCTGATGGAATTATCGTTTGCTTTAAACCAGGGGAATTTTGCTGCCGTACACCAGATTGGCAGCGGAAACGAGTGGAGCGTGGAAGTAAGTTTACCAGCCAAACGTTAACTGTATGCCTATCACATCGGCATCATGTTTAAGAAAGCTCTTCATGTATGAGCCCCTTGCTTCAATGTAATTGTTATCATTTTTTCCGAACCGGAGCCTGAAACCACCGTTGAGCACAGGACCAGCGGCGCTTTGAGTTGTTTCATCGTAGTTCAGGTAGCCGTAGCTGTCTACCTTCTCCTTGGTAACAGGACCAAAATGATACCCTATACCGCCGCCAACAAAACCCCCGAACAACTGTTTGTTGTCAGGAGTTGATAAACCAGCGAAATTGAAATTGACCACTAAAGGGATATCTATCATAAAGCGGAAGTTTTTAAGATAGGACGCATCGTAGTAGTAGCCGCCATATTCGCCGTCTTTCGCAACGCCTCCCAGGCTCATAGGCAAGCCAACGGAGATCGACATCTTCTCTTTTTCCATGAAGTTATACCGGACAGTGTATGCCAGGCCGGAGCTGATAGTGGTTTTAGACTGGTAGCGGTCCATGAAGCCATTGATGCCAAAAGTTTGCATGAAAGACTGGGATACAACAATATGTGTGCTGAACAGGCAGAATACTAGCAGTACTATTCTTTTCATGGCGTGGAAGTTGACAGTACTCAAATATACAGCAACTATTAAGAAAGAATAGTGACGGTATGTTTGCGGAATGCAAATACGCTGATCAATAATCCGTAGAAAGCCCCGCCCAATATGATGGCCAGGTAATCCATCCCCTTGCAGTCGATATGGTGGAAAATTTCATTCATGATAAGTATCAGGCTTGCTGTAATTGCCGAGGTTGCCCAGAACCTGGTTTTCACCGGCAGAGTGGCGCTGGGAGCATCAGCTAACGGCATCTTCATATAATACCAGTATAATACCAGCAATCCTGCTATCGAGGTGAGATATTGAAGCAAATACCAGGCTTTCATCGTATGCCCGAGAACGATAGTGTCGTTTTGCAGGGATGGAAGCAATAAAACAAAATAACCGTCTTCATGGGTAAACCCATCCAGGAAGAAATGGGTCAGCACACCAAGGATCAGGGAACTGATCACAGTCAGTGAATTTGCTTTAAAATACCTGTTCCAGTTGAAGTCGTGGAATGCTGACAGCCTGCCGCCCAGGAACTTTGGTAAATAGAAGCCGAGAGCCTGTTTTACGCCATTATGGTACAGGAATGCCAGTACTATTCCTAACGGGATATCGTAAACAAATATTCCCCACCAGGTATGCCCCAGGGAAAAATAGGGGTTGAGAAGGATAAAGTAAAAGAAATCAGGGACCATGCTTCCTATAATGAGGCCGGTAGCAGAAAGGTATTTGTTATTCGTGGTAGTGAATGGAGTTACTATCGCCGCATGTGAAATAGTGAATGGCATCGGTTAATGGTTATTGTTTGCGAAGTTAGGGGATTGGGATTGATTAATGCCAGGCTTAAGGAAATGTTAAAGGTTTTTTGGTCCAAGCTTTTCGGATAATTGTCCACGCTTTATATATGTGATAACACGTAAATTTATTAGGTAATTCTTTGAAAACAAAAAAATAAGATCTATGACTAATTGGATAATTGATGAATCACACAGCGAAATTGGATTCAAAGTAAAACACCTGATGATCACCAATGTAAGTGGTTATTTTACAAGGTTCAACGGACAGGTACAGACAGCGAGCGATGATTTTCATGACGCCAGCATTTCTTTTGAAGCGGCTGCAGACAGTATCGATACGCAAAACAAGCAGAGGGACGAGCACCTGAAGAACGGCGAATTTTTTGACGCTTCCAACTATCCGAAGATCAGTTTCGTTTCTAAAAAAGTGAAAAAGATCGATAATGAAAATTACAAGTTAACCGGCGATCTGACTATTAAGGGCGAAACTCATCCCATTGAGCTGGACGTGCATCACACCGGCCTGACTGTTGATCCTTACGGTCAGCAAAAAGCAGGCTTCTCGCTTAAAGGCCGGTTGCACAGGACCGATTACGGCCTGCGTTGGAACGCAACCACGGAAGCAGGAGGCATCGTCTTGAGCGATGAGGTAAAACTGAATATGGAAATCCAGTTGGTTCGACAATAGATTTTCTTATAAAGCTGCGTTGCGAGGAACCCTTTCGTTATCTTTGTGGTTTCCAATAGCAGCACATGAAGTTTGAACAATATAATCTTGCTCCAGAAATTAAGGAAAGTCTGGCAGCCATGGGGTTTAAAAGACCTACAGACATCCAGTTTAAGGCAATACCTTCTATCCTTAAAGGGGATGATGTAATGGCTATTGCCCAGACCGGAACTGGGAAAACCGCGGCTTTCGCCATTCCGATCCTGCATAAATTATTGCAGCAGGAACAAAGATCGAGGAGGCCGCGATTTGGTGTAAAGTGCCTGGTAATGGTGCCTACGAGAGAACTGGCTATCCAGATCGCGGAGGTATTCCAGTCTATTGCCGAAAGAACAGACCTGGTTGTGCTTGCCCTTGTTGGCGGAGTAGACCAGGGGCCGCAGGTAAAGATGCTCGAAAAAGGAGTGGATATACTGATCGCTACTCCCGGTAGAATGTTCGACCAGCTTCACCAGGGAAACCTGGATCTCAGCGGTGTGCAAACATTAGTGCTCGATGAAGCAGACCATATGCTGGATCTGGGATTTATCAAAGACATCAAAGATGTTATCAAACATATTCCCCGCCAGCACCAAACCCTTTTCTTCTCGGCTACGCTGAACAAGGACATCAAAGACCTGGCTTATTCAGTAGTGAATAACCCGATCAGGATACAGATCTCGCCAAAAGATCCCGTGTCTAAGAATGTAACCCATGCGGTGGCATATGTAGGAATGGATGATAAGCGCTTCTTCCTCGAGCGCCTGGTGAAAGAATTTCCCGAAAGTAAAATCCTGGTGTTTGTTCGTACCAAGGTGAGAGCCGAAAGAGTGGTAGCCGCAATGGACCGTGTCGGTATTCAGGCGGTAGCGATGCACGGGGGAAAAGAACAGGACGACCGTTTAAAGGTCATGGCTGATTTTAAAGCAGGTAATCCGAAAGTTCTCGTGACAACGGATGTAAATGCACGGGGAATTGATATTCCTAATGTTGATTATGTTGTGAACTACGACCTGCCTGATGTTCCTGAAAATTATGTTCACCGTGTAGGCCGTACAGGCCGTGGTGTGCAGAAAGGACAGGCGGTTTCTTTCTGTAGTGAAGAAGAAAAACCTTTATTAGCTGAAATTCAGAAATTCCTGGGTAAAGAGATCACAGAAATGAAGATCAATAAAGATGATTACCGGGAAACCATCAGCTTTTCTGAAGATATCCCCAACGATAACTGGCAGCTGTTGATAGACCAGCATAATAAAGAGATGGAGGCGTTGAAGAAGAAAAAGAAAAAGAAGAAATAAAAGGAAGAACAAAGTAAAAAGAGGTTATCTCAAAAGTAATCTGAAGGAGTTGCTCCATATCAGGGCCCGGATGGAACCGGGTTAACAATTACTTTCGGGATAACCTCTTTTGTTATATAAACAGTTTATTTTTTTACTGCTTCCACGTTAACGGTGATGTCAACGTTCGGAGCTACTGCATCTACGCCGGAAGGTAGCTTGTCGGCATATTTGATGCCGTAATCCAACCTGTTGATAGTGGCTTTAGCAGTAAAACCAGCCCTTCTCAAACCCCATGGATCAGTGATCACGCCATTGTAAGTAACATCAAAGGCTACACGTTTGGTAGTGTTGCGGATGGTCAGGTCGGCCAGCAGCACATATTTGTTGCCTGCTACTTTTTTCATTGACACGCTTTTCAGTGTAATGGTCGGGTACTCGGCAGCATTAAAGAAATCGTCAGTTTTCAGGTGGCCATCGCGCTGATCCACGCCGGTAGAAATGCTGGCTACATCAACGGTGAAATCTACTTTCGCGTTCTGGAAACTGGTGCTGTCGGCAGTTTCGATAGTACCACTGAACTTGTTGAAATGGCCTTGTACGAAACTTAAACCTAAGTGCTTAACGCTGAAAAGGATGCTGGTATGCGCAGGATCGGCATTCCACTTTACCTGTGCAAAAGAAGCAATACTTGCTAATACCATCAGGGCAGTAAAAAAGAAACTTTTTTTCATGTTGTAGTGTGTTAATTATTGTGGGATTATTTTGTTAACTGACGATCAACAGACCAACGGCCGGCGCCTTTGAGAATAAGGGCCAGGCAGATACCGATCACCAGTAAGTGATATTCAAATCCTTCGCCTGCCTGGTTGCCTGCCCAGTTCATAAAGAACCCGTTCGGCATGTGCACATTCATCGCTACCACCATGATCACTGTAAGCAAGGCCGCCCATATCCTGGTAGTGAAGCCCAATAAGATCAGTAATGATCCTATACTCTCTGTGAAGATAACAAGAAAAGCGAGGATGGCAGGAGTTCCCTGTGAAGTGAAATACGACATAGTACCGCTGAAACCATGGCCACCGAAAGCGCCGAACATCTTCTGCGCACCATGCGGGAACATTACCAGGGCAACGAATACACGCACAATAAAGGATACAAGGTTATCGTCTGTTTGCAATAAACGTTTAAACATAGTATTTAAGTTAGTACTTTAATTGTATATACAAGAGTTATAACAAAAAAATTAGTCGCGCAGTTTATCCAGGATCACATTAATGTGATTAGCTTCTTCAACCGTTAATTTGCCGGAAAAGCTTTTATGCAGCTCCTCCATCAAAGGGTCCAGCGTACCAAGCAACTCCATGCCTTTATCAGTGATCTCGATTTCTACCTTACGCCTGTTCTGATCGCATTGCTTCCTCGTCAGCAAACCTTTCTGGCGCAGCTTCTCTACCAACCTGGTAGCATTGCTCATCTTATCCATCATCCGCTCCTGGATGTCCAGCAGGTTTAAAGGGCGAGGCCTGCTTCCACGAAGTATCCTCAATACATTGAATTGCTGAGACGACAGGTCGAACGGCTTTAATACCTGGTTAGTACGTACTTCAAGCCAGCTCCCGGTAAATATAATGTTCAACATGGCGCGTTGGTATTCGTCCTTGAACCTGGGTTGTTTTAATTCGTCTTCCAGTTTCATAATTACAATTACTATTGTTGTCTATACAACAAAGGTATATACATTTTTCAGAAATTTGCAAAGATTTTGATTTTTTGGAGTAAGTGGTTGATTTATAACGATGTATTCCGGAATAACATCCTGGGGTTATCTCAAAAAGTAAACAACAAAACTAACTATTTGTTCCCCCGTCTATGGTCAGGGCTGTACCGGTAATATAACCGCTGTCGGGACCTGCAAGGAACGCTACCAGCTCGGCTATATCCTTTGCAGTACCATAATGCCCCAACGCAATATGCTGACGCTGGAAATCAGAGAATGGCCCATCTGCCGGGTTCATATCCGTATCTACCGGGCCGGGTTGCACCAGGTTCGTGGTAATTCCCCTGCTGCCAAGATCCCTGGCCAGCCCTTTGTTAAAAGCTGTTAATGCGGATTTGCTCATACTGTATAAAGTGCCATGAGAACCCACAACCCTGTCGGCCATGCAGCTTCCGATAGTGATCACCCTTCCGCCTTCCGGCATATGCCTGAGCGCTGCCTGCGTACCTACAAAAACAGCCCGGGTATTAATGGCCATAGTGGCTTCATAATCTTCCAGGGTGTAGTCTTCAAACGCTTTTGCAACGTAGATGCCGGCATTGTTCACGAGAACGTCTATACGTCCGTAGGCGGCTGCCACTTCATTGATCGTATTGGCCAGTGAAACCGGGTCTGCACTATCTGCCGGCCTCGAAGCAACATCCAGGCCCTCTTCCTGTAAGGCAGCGATCAATGCCTCTGCTGCCGCCGCTCCCTTTACATAAGTAAAAATAACCGTGGCGCCTTCTCTTGCTAATTTGGTTACAATAGCTGCGCCCATACCTTTGCTGCCCCCTGTTACGAAGGCAATTTTGTTTGCTAGTCGTTTCATACATGAACTGTTTTACACTCGCAAAACTAAACTACAGGCAGGGCCGGGAGAAGAGCGGCTATAATTGTTAATTACTAACCAAATTGTAAGCGCCTCTATAATTGGTACTTTTCACGAAGAATGTTCAGGTGGTGTATTTGGTGGCCAGCTATTATAAATCCAACTCCTAAAACAGACATTTCCCATTTCCAGCAGATGCCTGTTCTCATCAGGGCTGCGGGGGTGAAGCTATAAAACAAAGCAATGGTTGCTTTGCGCAGCGAGATCAATTCATCCAGCAAGTCTTTCACGGTTCTGTGCCCCGTTTCGGCATTGTCGGCAAACAAGTCCTGGTCCATACCCGGGATGGTTTGCTTGTCATTTCTCGCAAACATCAACGCTCTGTATGTAAAAACCCTTTCTGTATCAATGATATGCTGGAACAGGTCCTTTACTGTCCACTTCCCCGGGGCATATGCATAACTACCCTTTTCTTCCAGCGCTGCTCCATCTAATGCGAGTACGGCTTCCAACGATGCTTCCAGCGCTTCGGCCAGGTCAACATCCGGCACAAGGTTGATATACCTGCTGAAATATCCCGGATCTGTAGTGATGGCGTCTTTTTTCATGCCCCTGTAATTTGAAACGTTAAGATAAGAAAAGTAATCTATTTTCACGTTATGAATATATTTAATATATTTGATGGTCCTACAACCATATAACTATGAAATACTGGCAACGATGCAAGTTGTTACTTGTTTTGAGTGGCCTAACGCTATCTCTTCATGCTGAAACATCTTCTTCACCTGCCCGCTGGGACGCCAGCTGGATCTCCCTGCCCTCGGCAGACCGGGCCGGGTATGGCGTATATCTTTTCAGGAAGCAATTTGACCTGACCAACTACTCGGGTCCTTTTGTTATTCATTGCTCTGCAGATAACGGGTACCGCCTGTACGTAAACGGGAAATTTGTGGCAATGGGACCGGCAAAGTCCGACCTTTCCAACTGGTATTATGAAACAATAGATATAGGACCTTTCCTGAAATATGGCGTTAATACGCTGGCTGCAGAAGTCGTGAATTTTGGTGAGTTTAAACCGAGATCGCAGTTCTCGCATGCTACAGGGCTGCTGGTACAGGGCAACACAGCAAAGGAAGCGGCTATCATCAATACCGGTACCACCTGGAAAGGGATGGAAGACGCTTCGGTTACTGTATGGCCTGTGAGTACCAGCGGCTTTTACGGCGCTTACCCCGGCGACAGCATTATCTCTCAATACAAATTCTGGGGATGGGAACAACCTGGGTATGACGATTCGAAATGGGAGAAGGCCGTGGTTACAGGACCCGTAGCGTTGCAGGGAAACAGTTCGCAGAACTGGCGATTGCTTGCTCCCCGTGAAGTGAATGCACTGATGATGGAAAAACGCCGTTTTGTGCAGTTGAAAGAAAATGGAGAAGTGAAGCCGTCCGGCCGCTTCCTGGAAGGCGTACAACCCCTGACCATTCCGGCCAAACAGAAGATCAGCCTGCTATTTGATGCCGGCGAACAAACTGCCGGCTTTCCTGAACTGCTGATCAGCGGCGGCCTCGATGCCAATATCAATCTTACTTACCTGCCGGATTATACAGGCGTTACCACGCTGCAGGACTATATACGCCCTGATGGCGCTTCCAGGCGCACTTTTATCCCAACCGGCTACCGGACCTTCAGGTACATACAGGTAGATATTGCAACGAATAAGGCGCCGTTAACCATACATGATTATTGTTACCAGGATACCCGGAACCTGCTGACAGACAGATCTGCATTCGCTGCATCTCCCGGTCTTGATACGCTTTGGAAAGCAGCCAGACACCTGGCCCTGGCGGGAGCGCAGGATAATTTATATGAAGATACCTACACGGAGCAGCTGCAATACATCAGCAGCGCACGTATTCATGGCCAGGCTATAGCCGCATTTACCGGCGACCTGCAACTTTTCAGGCAAGCCATCTGGCTGGCCGACCAATCGCGCATCCCGGAAGGTTTGATCCGCGACCGCTACCCGTCTGACGACCGGGTAGTGAGCGTTTCCTCTTCCCTGCAATGGATAGGAGCGTTGCAGGATTATTTAATGTGGAAGGCCGACAGGCAGTTTGCGAAGCAACTGTATCCTGGCGTTAAGCAGGTGATCGGCTGGTATGAGAAATATGCCGATGCTAATGGTATAGCGAATGCTAATATGCCTTACCGGAATGAGGCGCCTGCCGGTACCTGCGCTTACCAATACCTGCTGGCATTGCGCCAGGCGGCACAGATTGCAGGGTTTTGCGAGCAACCGTCCGACTCTGCCGGCTATACGAAAACCGCCGACAGGTTGAGGGAAACATTATACCAGCAATTATTCAACCAGGATAAGGGGTTGTTCACAAGTGCCAGCGGCAGGGAGGTTTCCAGGTATGTAACGGCTTTGGCAGTACTGGCCCAGGCAGTTCCTCCCAAACAAATTAAAAGTGTGATACAGCATATGCTGGCCGAAAAACCAGCGCCGGATGAAACCCTGTATGAGAAATACTTCATCGGGAGAGCGGTAATGGAATCAGGGTTTACAGAACAATCGATGAATGAACTGCAGCCCATCCAGGCCATGCTTGAACAGCATCATCCTGCGTTTTTCAGGTCGGGGGCCTCTATGGTCAATCTGTGGTTGCTGGGAATTACAGCAGGCATACAGCCGGCTTCTTATGGCTATCGTACTGTGCTTATTGCACCGGAACCTGGTAATTTATCGGCGGTGCAGGCAACAATGGTGCACCCCGACGGCAATACGATGGGCGTTGATCTTCAGTTCCGGAATAACCGCGTTAAAGGAAAAGTAAACCTGCCATTTGGCGTCACGGGCAAGTTCCGCTGGCGGGGCAAAGAAATAACGTTGCATGGCGGACCGCAAGAGGTTTCGTTATAAACTAAAAAAGGGAAGAGGGGACTATTAATCCCCTCTTCCCTTTTCAATATCTTTCAGATAGATGATCTTCGTTTATCTTACTCCCCTGCGTGCAGCACTTTTAGCAACAAAATAGTTAATAGCCAGCAATGCGATGCAGATAGCCAATCCAAAGAATTCCCTTGTCTCTTCTATCCATGGTTTTGTAGCCTTCATTGTTTCCGCGAGGTTTTCTGCATTGTGTTTGGTAAACCAGTCAATTACCCCGTTCTGATCCACCAGTTTATAAATAGCATATGCGAGGTAAACGACAATCCCCAGGATATACAGTTTCGGGTAAAACCTGTTCCTTGCCGCAAGCCCGCAAAGCACCGCAGAATAAAGATAGATGGGCATCCACACGTAAGGATCAGGATCATTATATTGCAAGCCGGCAAACAACACGAACAGCAGGCAGAAGACAATATTGATTATTTTCATGTCTAAAAAATTAGGGCTTAAACTTACACAAAAGAATTACAATTATGATAGGGAAAAATGATTAATGGTAGTGGTAAATTCCCAGAAAGTAATGATTCTTTAACCAGCTTTATGATATTTTTTTATCCGCGGAGTGCGGATTAGTGGTATGACAGCATGTAAATTTGTCATTTTTAAAAAAATTGTTTAACTCTTCCTTGTCTGGCCAGAATTAATGTTCTAAATTAGTTTAACAAGACGATTCCACGTGAGAACCAAAATCTGTAATTGAGTTTGTTTGTTGCCAGGCTATGTTTCTCACAATTTGAAGTCCATATCATTCACCTTAAAACCAAGCCCGAATGGAATAGGGATTTTTGTTGGTGTTGTTGTCGGAATTAGATGTTTGATCACTTGCTTTTTTTGATAGGCCGACATGACACTTTTTTAATTGCAGCTCATTAGTGTATTTGGAAAGGAAATAGAATAGGATCATCAGTTATGACTGGCGTTAAGTCCCTCGACAGCCAGACCGGTATTGTTAGTTTGCTAATGAGTATTGCCAATTATTCTTTTCGTTAAATCAATTGTACACAGCGACTTACCAGCTGCAGTGTGATGGGGCTTTTTGTGCCATACCGGGTAAAGTCAATGTATGCATTGTTAACCCGCTGAATACTTTCTCAGCGGGATAGGGTATTGTATGCCTGCGTGGGAAGATTTTATGTTTAAAATTAATAGTTAGGAAGCCTTATAGAATCTGTTGATCGAGCGATAGGCCAACGTATAACCGTTAACGTATGATAGTAAACAAATGCTTTTCAAATGACCCTTAAACGCTTTAAATGGAGAGAAGTATACTCAGGGAATAGCGTACTCGCCATATAATTTAACGTATACAGCATTGCTGTAGCCAAATATTTGACCTGTTAAACGCATGTTATAACGGGATCAGAACACGTATGCCTTGTAGTGTCGGATTCACCGGTCTGATACTGCTTATTTTCTAACAATTTTCTTAAAACGTTACCCTTATTCACGTTATGAAGAAGCAATTTAGTCGCGCATTGGCCGCACTTTTCGGTCTGTTACTACTGTTTGCCCACAGTGGTGTATTTGCGCAAGCACCAGTTACGGGCACGGTTACCGATAAAGCATCAGGTAACCCGTTGCCGGGAGTTTCGGTGGCTATTAAAGGCACCAACAAAGGTACCGCCACAGATCCTTCAGGTAAATTTAACCTGACCGTTAAGGCCGGGCAAACACTCGTTTTCTCATTCGTAGGTTACGATCCTCAGGAAGTGGTAGTAGGAACAGGACCTGTGAATGTGCAACTCAGTGAAAAAGTAGGTTCTCTCGAAGAAGTAGTTGTAACCGGTTACGCCAGCCAGAAAAAGAAAGACCTCACTGGCGCCGTTTCCGTGGTGAAGGTCGAAAACCTTACCAAACAACCCACTTCCCAGATCGCCAGCCAGTTGCAGGGCCAGGTATCGGGTGTGACCGTGCTGGGCGGCGGACAGCCAGGCCAGGAGCCGCAGGTAAAGATCAGGGGTATCAATACCTTCGGTAACAATACCCCGCTTTATATCGTAGATGGAGTGCCTATCTCCAACCTCGCAGATGTAAACCCTAACGACGTTCAGACCATGCAGGTACTGAAAGACGCAGGCGCTGCATCTATCTATGGCGCCAGGGCAGCAAACGGCGTGATCGTGATCACTACCAAAAGAGGTACAGGAAAAGTAAAAGTAAATTACGACGGTTATTATGGCCGCCAGGTGCCTCAAAGCGGTAACGTATGGAACCTCCTGAATCCACAGGAACAGGCGAACCTGAAATGGATGGCTATCGCCAACTCACCGGGCAACCCATTCGAAGATGCGCAATATGGTAACGGCAGCACTCCTGTACTGCCAGACTACATTGCTCCGGAAGGTTTGAAAGAAGGAGATCCACGCGTAAATCCTGACCGTTACTTTGTAAATCCTAATTACAAAAACGCCGGCGACCTGGATAAATTTTACCGCATCACCAAAGCGAACAAACAAGGTACCGACTGGTTCCATGAAATATTCAAACCAGCGCCTATCACCAGCCATAACGTTTCTGTTGCCGGGGGTGGAGATATCGGAAGCTATTTCTTCTCTTTCTACTATTTCAATCAGCAGGGTACTTTATTAAACACTTATAATAAACGCTACGCTGTTCGCGCCAACAGTTCATTTAACGTAACTGATCATATCAGGGTAGGTCAGAATATGGAGTATTCTATCATCAACAACCCGCAGATAGGTACGCTCGTTGAAGGTAGCGGTATAGGTATGGCCTTCCGCGAACTGACCATTATCCCGGTTTACGATATTAAAGGCAACTACGCAGGTTCCAGCGGTAAAGACTTAGGTAACGCCCGTAACCCTGTGGCGATCCAGGACCGTTTCGGAAGAACTAAAACACTTGCCAGCCGCTTGCTGGGTAATGTTTATGCAGAAGCCGACATCCTGAAGAACTTTACACTGCGTACCAGCTTCGGTGGTGAGATTTATTCGTTCAACAACCGCAATTTCACATTGCCTGAATATGAAAACGCAGAAAACAATAAGGTGAACTCCTACACGGAAACAACCGGTAACGGTTATGACTGGACATGGACCAACACCCTGACCTATCATAAGAACTTCTCGCAACAACATGACCTGAAAGTAATGATTGGTACAGAAGCTTACGATAACCAATTCCGTACGCTTACCGGTACAACTACCGATTACTTCTCTTTCGATCCTAATTTCGCTAACCTCAGCACCGGGGCCGGTACGCCAACTAACGGAAGCGATTTCGGAAGCGATGGTCTGTTCTCCCTGTTTGCAAGGGTAGATTACGCCTTCAAAGATCGTTACCTCGTAGGAGCCCTGATCCGTCGTGATGGTTCCAGCAGGTTCGGTTCCAGCAACAGGTATGGTAACTTCCCTGCAGCCAGTGTGGCATGGCGTATTTCTCAGGAAGAATTCATGAAGAATATCAGCTGGATCTCTGACCTGAAGATCCGCGCCGGTTACGGTATCATGGGTAACCAGATCAACGTTACACCGAGCAACCAGTTCATTGCCTACGGCTTCGACAGAACTTCCTCTTTCTATTCTATCAACGGCGCTCCTACCACCAGCAAAGGATTTATCCGTCGCCAGATCGGTAACCCTAACGCAAAATGGGAAAGCAACGTGAACTCAAATATCGGTATCGATGCGACCCTCTTTAAAGGCGTGCTCGAATTCACATTGGATTACTATAACAAAGAAGTACGAGACCTCCTGTATAACCCGGAATTAGCCGGCGTATTCGGTGCCGCAACCGTACCATTCACCAACGTGGCAAAAATGAAGAACCACGGTTGGGATCTCTCTATCACTTTCACCAAAGACCTGGCAAAAGACCTGAAGTTAACTGCTAACGGTGCTTTAACTACTTATAAGAACGAAATCCTCGCGATCTCTGAATCAGCTCCATACTTCGACCTGGAAAGCCGTCGTTTCGGTTCTCCTATCATCAGGAATGCTATTGGTCAGTCGATCAGCGAATTCTTTGGTTACAAGATCATCGGGTTCTGGGACAGCAAAGAAGAAGTGGATGCTGCCAACGCCGCCGCCAAAGCTAAATACCCCGACCTGAAAGAGTACCAGCTGGGCGCTGCTATGGGCCGCTTCAAATATGCTGATGTGAACGGCGATGGTAAAGTAGATGCAGATGACCGTACTTTCTTGGGTAATCCTAACCCTAAATTCTCCTACGGTCTGAACCTCAACCTGGCTTACAAGCAGTTCGATCTGAGCGCCTTCTTCTACGGCGTACAAGGCAACAAGATCTGGAACCAGGTTAGATGGTGGACAGATTTCTATCCTTCTTTCGTAAGCGCCAAGAGCAAAACTGCGCTGTATGATTCATGGAGACCAGATCATAAGAATGCAACTGCTCCAATCCAGGAAGTCAGCTCTTCTCCAAGTACCTCCGGTGCTCCAAACTCTTACTTTGTTGAAAACGGATCCTACCTGCGCCTGAAAAACATACAGGTTGGTTACACCTTGCCTTCTTACCTGTTGAAGAGAGTGGGTGTCGAAAAATTCAGAGTTTATGTACAGGCTGCGAACCTGTTCACTATTACCAAGTACACAGGTATCGATCCTGAAGTAGCAGGTAATACACAGTCATTCGGCCTTGATGAAGGCGCTTATCCAAACCAGCGCCAGTATTTGATCGGAGTTAACGTGGGCTTCTGATTTTTTTGTTGAACTGAAAAATTGAATCAAATGAAAACATTAAGATATTCAGGTATCATTCTTTTATTAACGGCAGCCTCCTTTACTGCGTGTAATAAAAGCTTTCTGGATCGTGATCCTAAAGGTATCCTTACAGAAGAGATCGTGGCAAACAGGGATGGTGTGAACTACCTGTTGCTGGGCGCCTATGCAGCGCTGGACGGACAGGGAAATGGCGCCGCCCTCGGCGGTGGCAACCCCTGGGAAGCCGCTCCTACCAACTGGGTTTATGGCAGCGTTTGCGGAGGCGATGCGCACAAAGGTAGTAACGCCGGCGACCAGGAACCGATCAACGAGATCGCTAAAAGCATACATACTGCAGCCAACGGTTTCTTTAACACAAAATGGAAAGCAGTTTACGAAGGCGTTAGCCGTTGTAATCTGACCCTTACCAAAATGAAACAGGCTACAGACATGACGCCCGACGAACGCAAATCTGTAGAAGCACAGGCCCGTTTCCTGCGCGGACACTATTATTTCGAACTGCGGAAAATGTTCGGCAACATTCCGTATGTATCCGATAGCACAACTGATGTTCGTGTAGCCAACGATAAAGAAGTATGGCCTTTTATTGAAGCAGATTTCAAATTTGCAGTGGATAACCTGCCAGTTAACTGGTCTGGCGGCGATATAGCCAGGGCTAATAAATCTGCAGCGCAGGCATACCTGGCTAAAACTTATCTCTACCAGGGCAAGAACCAGGAAGCTTACGACCTGTTCACAACCGTGATCAATACCGGTCAAACTTCTGAAGGCCTGAAATACGACCTGCCTAAACGCTACGAAGATAACTTCGATGCAGCCAGGAAAAGAGGAAACCCCGAATCCGTTTTCTTCATCGAAATGACAGCAAACGATGGTACCAACACCATTGCCAACGCCAACGCAGGTGAAATGCTCAACTTCCCTTACGATCCAAGTCCTTTCGGCTGTTGTGGTTTCTTCCAGCCGTCGCAAGACCTGGTGAACTCTTACAGGGTAGATGACAATGGCTTGCCTTATCTTGATGATTATAACGATCATCCGATCAAATCCGATAAAGGCATTAGCAGCGATGCTCCGTTTACGCCGGATACTGACCCTATCGATCCGCGTTTAGACTGGAACGTTGGTCGCCGCGGTTTGCCATACCACGACTGGGGTAATCACCCGGGCGCTAAATGGCAACGCGACCAGGGTTACGGCGGCCCTTATTCTCCAAAGAAAATGGTGTACTGGAAGAAAGACCAGGATAAATACCATGATGCACACTCCTGGGCTCCCGGATCTGCCATCAATGTAAACCTGATCCGCTTTGCAGATGTACTGTTGATGGGCGCGGAAGCCGCAGCGCAAACCGGCCATCTTGATATCGCCACTGAGTGGGTGAACAGGGTGCGCAGAAGGATGAAAAACAATCCTTCAGAATGGCTGCATAAATTCAACGATGCTACGCAAACTTTCAGTACCACTGAATTTGCCGCTAACTATAAGATCGGTGAATATCCTGTTTTCTCAAGCAAGGATTATGCAATGAAAGCCATCCAGTTCGAACGCAAGATCGAGCTGGCAACAGAAGGGCACCGCTTCTTCGACCTCTCAAGATGGGGTATTGCTGATAAAGTGCTCAACGCCTACTACGACTATGAGCGTACTATCACCCCCGACCTGATAGGTGCAGTGTTTACTAAAGGCAAGAACGAATACTTCCCTATTCCTCAGCGCCAGATCGACCTGACACTCCAGAACGGTCAACGTGTGCTGAAACAGAATAAAGGGTACTAGTTTCACGCAAAGACGCCGAAGGGAGCAAAGGACGCAAAGGAATTTTTATTAAGGAAAATAAGAAAGCAAAGGGAGCGAAGAATTATGTTATATACAGAATCTTCACTCCCTTTGCTTTCTTATTTTCCTTAATAATCTTATTTTCCTTAAAAAAATCCTTTGCGTCCTTTGCTCCCTTCCGCGTCTTTGCGTGAAATCTTCGCTGAAAAGTCTATCTTACTCTAAATAATTTTAGTACATGATCCGCCGTCTTAGCGCAGGAATACTCATATTATCGGGGTTGGTTGCCTGCCAGCAGCCCCCGAAAGGAAAGGTTTTAGCAGATAAATATTGTACGAGCTGTCATATGGCGGTAACGCCGGATATGCTGGATAAGAAAACGTGGACTGATCATGTTTTGCCTAACATGGCCCTTCGCCTGGGGATCAGGGTATGGTCGGGCAACCAGTATTACCCGCCGATGCCGGGAGATAAGCCGGCCGCCATCAGTATAGATGACTGGAATACGCTTGTTGCTTATTTTAAGGATAATGCGCCGGATAAATTGCCTGAAGCTAAGGCACCAGCCTATAAGAATGATTGGGCGAATTTTGAGCTTAAAATCCCAAAGTTTACAGATAGCGCCTTTGAGGCCGCCACAACCATGGTCAGCTTCTACCCGGAAAACGGGGCAATATTGACCAGTAACGGGGAGAATATGCTAACCAGGTGGAATAACAAACTGGAAGCGGAGCATACCTGGAAACTGCCGTCCCCGGCGGTTGCCGCGCTGTACAAAACGGATTCCGCCGGGCATACGGAAACCATATTGACGGAGATCGGCAATATCAGGGCGTTAGACGCGTCGGCAGGCATTATCACCAGACTTGATGTAAACGATACAGCGAGCAAACAGAAAGATATCATGGCGTTCTTTAAACGCCCCGTTTCTACACTGGAAGCAGATTTTAACAAAGATGGACTGAACGACCTGCTGGTTTGCGCATTTGGACACAACCAGGGAGGGCTTTACCAGTTAAGGCAGATGCCGGACCACTCGTATAAGCAATTGCCGGTATGGGAGATTCCCGGGGCCATTCACGCAGAGACCGGCGATTTTAATAACGACGGTTTCACGGATATCATGGCGTTGTTTGCGGCCGGCGACGAAGGTATCTGGCTGTTTGAAAATGACGGGAAAGGAGAGTTTAAATCGAGGAACCTGTTAAGATTTCCGCCGCTTTATGGTTCTACAAGCTTCCAGCTGGCAGATATGAACGGCGATGGAAAGCTGGATATCCTTTATACCTGCGGCGACAATGCAGATTATTCGATGGTGCTTAAACCTTACCACGGAATTTATGTCTATATTAATAAGGGCGACTGGAAATTTGACCTGGGATGGAAGTTCCCGGTGAACGGTTGCACGAAAGCTGTAGCGGCAGATTTTAACGGAGACGGGAAGCTGGATATCGCATCAATCGCCTTCTTTGCTGACTTTAAGAACCGTCCTGCAGAAAAGTTCTTGTACTTCGAGGCAGATCCGAAAACACTAAATTTTACTGCACATGCTATTCCTGTTGAAAAAGAAGGAAGGTGGATCAGTATGGATGTGAAAGATTATGATAAAGATGGAGATCCTGATATCGTACTTGGAAACTATGCTGCCGGATTTCTTATACTCGATCAGTATAAGCCTGACTGGAAAGAATATCAACCTTTTATAGTACTGGAGAACAAATACGGGAAATAACTATTGCGTAAAATTGAATTGTTTATTTGGAATAAAGGTAGAAATACGTATCTTACGGTCGCATTCTATCGGTTGCATTTTTAATACGAACGGAGTCGATGCTTATGGAGAAAATTTCATTCTTTTATGGTGTTTTTCCTGCATGTTTAGGTTTGAGATAAATGAACAAATAAAAATTTAACATAACAGTTTTTAACGTTATGTATTAAGATATCCTGATGCATAATCAGGTTTTAGAATGGCGGAAGGAGAGGCAGTGATGCCTCTCTTTTATTTTATACCCCTGCCAACGTTCTTCCTCCCTGAAGGATATTTTTTTCAGCTTTTTTAACCTTCTATCATAAAAAAGGCGGCGAATGTGTGAAAATCCCCTTATAACTGGTAATTTTATTCTGTAATCAGCATTTCATATTAAAATAGGATATCAGTGGCGGAATATGTATACGACGTGGAAAGCGTGAGCAAGCTGCTAAGAAAGATCATTCAGGAGAACGGTAGCGAGAAAGCAAATAACTGGTTGCAACAACGGTACGAAAGCCAACAGTCAACCGGCGTTATAGCCCAGTTTAACCAGACATTCACTGCTATTCCACGATTCACAGGAAAGGAAATCATTCACATCCAACCTTCAGAACAGGAACAATTACAACAATTGGTACCGGGTTTTTTCGTAGGGGGATGGACGTTAGACAGACTGGCAAGAGTATGGTGGTTACTTCAATTGCCGGCAAAAGACAAACAGGCGTATATCACCGCAGTGGAAAACCTGTTCAATGCTGCCGAAATGAACGAACTGGCCGCCCTTTACAGCGCCCTGCCTTTGCTGGCATGGCCCGAAGAATGGACCGGCCGCACTGCCGAAGGCATCAGGTCCAATATCGGCGTTGTCCAGGAAGCAATTATGCTGGATAATCCCTATCCTGCCAAATTCCTTTCAGAACCTGCCTGGAACCAGCTGGTAATGAAAGCTATCTTCACAGACAAACCTCTTCACAGGATCATAGGCCTGGATGAAAGAGCCAATACAGCCCTGGTAAACATCCTGGTAGATTTTGCCCATGAACGCTGGGCTGCAGGACGGACCCTGGATCCGATGCAATGGCGTATACTCGTCAACTTTGTGAATGAACAAAACCTGCCGGATATCACCAGGGTTGCTCATTCCCTCGTACCGGCCGAAAGGGAAGCCGCCGCGCTGGTATGTGCCCAAACCAGCTACGAACCAGCCAGGAAACTGGTGCCGGCCGACCTGGCAACAGCCATCCAAAACGGTGAATTAACCTGGAACACCCTGGCTGCAAAAATTTATAATAATCAAAACTGAAAATTTGACTGATATGTGCGGAATTCATGATTTAACAGAGAAAGATCTTCAACCCTTAACTTTTGCTCCTGCCTATCTCGATAAAATAAAAGGCATGCGTTTCTTTGATCCGCATGTGCACATGGTTTCAAGAACAACCGACGATTACCAGGCAATGGCAGATGCTGGCGTTGTGGCGCTGATAGAACCCGCCTTTTGGTTAGGCCAGCCAAGAACAGGAGTGGATACCTTCAGGGACTATTTCAGCAGTTTGCTGGGATGGGAACGTTTCCGCGCTTCCCAGTTCGGTATCAAACACTACTGCACCATCGGACTCAACTCCAAGGAAGCTAATAACGAAAAACTGGCGGAAGCCGTAATGGAAATACTCCCGCAGTTCATCTATAAAGAAGGGGTAGTAGGCGTAGGAGAAATCGGGTTTGATGATCAGACCGCCCTGGAAGAAAAATATTACCGGGCCCAGTTAGAACTGGCCAAGGAAGCCGGTTTGCCCGTTCAGATACATACTCCCCACCGCGATAAAAAGAAAGGCACCCAAAGAAGCATGGATATCGCTTTGGAACACGGCCTGGATCCTCACATGGTCATTGTAGACCACAACAACGAGGAAACTGTAAAAGAGGTGCTGGACAGGGGTTTCTGGGCTGCTTTTACTATCTATCCTTTCACAAAAATGGGCAACGAAAGAATGGTAGAAGTAGTGAAACAATATGGTAGCGAACGAATTATGATTAACTCCGCCGCCGACTGGGGGATCAGCGACCCGCTGGCCGTACCTAAGACCGCAGCTTTAATGCACGAAAGTGGTATTGACTTGAATGATATTCATTTGGTAACTTACGCCAACGCTGTAAAAGCTTTCGCGCAAAGTGGGCAAATTGACGAAGCAGATTTTGATCTGGCTAAAAATATTGATCAAAGTGAAAAATTTAACGGAAGTTCCATCCTGCGCGGAGGACAACAGCCCCGAATTGATAAAAACACAACCATCATCCGGTAGCCCAGAGAGCATCGTTTCTGCTGGCAATAAACCATGAAAACCTCATTAGACGGTGACTTATATTGTTAGCAAATTGATTGGATATCTGCGCCTGATGCGACCAGCCAATATTGTTACTGCGGTAGCAGACATATTGGCTGGTGTGGCTATTTCAGGTTATTTACTGAATGTCTCCTTCGACATTGTAACACTCGAATTTATTCTGCCCGTCGCCTGCCTATGCCTGGCTACCATCGGGTTATACGGCGGTGGCGTAGTGTTTAACGACGTTTTTGATGCAGAATTAGATAAGATTGAACGACCAGAACGGCCTATCCCAGGCGGTATCATATCTAAAACACAAGCCATTATTTTAGGTGGCTATCTTTTCCTTGTAGGCATTCTCGCCGCTTTTTCAGTAGGCGGTTTGGCCGGCTACTCCGGTTGGCTCGCAGTAGCCATCACCATCAGCTGTATCGTTTACGACAAGTGGGGTAAACATCATGATATACTGGGCCCATTGAACATGGGCTTATGCCGCGGGCTTAACCTCCTGCTTGGCATCAGCATCGTTCCCGCCGCCCTCGAATCTTACTGGTGGATGGGATTGATCCCTATCCTGTATATCGCTGCCGTAACAAATATCAGCAGGGGAGAAGTGCATGGGGGCAACGCCAAAACACTGCGGCTAACTGCATGGATCTATGCAGCGGTATACGGAACCATGACCGCACTCGCCATTATTCATCATAAGATCTGGACTGCCGCTCCTTTCATCATACTGTTCGCGGTGATGATCAACCTGCCCCTGTTCAGGGCCATGAAATCACCTACAGGGCCCAATATCGGTAAAGCAGTGAAAGGCGGCATCATTGCACTGATTGCGATGAACGCCGCATGGGTAGCGGCATTCTCCACATTGCCATACGCATTGCTCGTACTGCTCCTGCTGCCCATCTCTATGGTGCTGGGCCGCTTGTTCGCCGTCACGTGAGTTTCACGCAAAGGCGCGTAAGGAAGCAAAGAGGCATAAGGATTTTTTTTAAGAGACATAAGGATTAAAGCGAGTATTATTAAGAATTACCAATTTGTTTCTATTGAAACAGAAACCTTTTTATAGTTCTTAAAAACATCCGCTTTAATCCTTATGTCTCTTAAAAAAAATCCTTATGCCTCTTAAAAAAAATCTTACGTCTCTTTGCTTCCTTACGCACCTTTGCGAGAAACTCACTCGATGAGGCCGCGTTTATACGCTTCTTTTACAAGGCCGGCCGTGTTTTTTACGGCTAGTTTCTGGGTTAGGTTCAGGCGATGTGTTTCTACGGTTCTCAGGCTGATGAATAGTGTGTCGGCTATTTCCTGGTTGGAGTATTCCTCTGCTATCAGCTTGAGGATCTCCTTTTCACGGCGCGTAAGCGGGATGCTGTAGCCGCTGCGTTTCTGGCCTGTAAGCATTTCGTCGAGCAGGAGGTGTTTGACGGATTCGTCGAGGTATGCTTCACCTGCGTACACGGTTTCGATAGCTTCGCAGAGCTTTGGCGGCGTTACGTTTTTCAGCAGGTAACCGGATGCGCCATTCCTTAGCATTTGCTTGATATAATGGGATTCCATGAAACTGCTTAATGCAATGATCCTGACGGCAGGATGATTTTTCTTCACCATTTTACAAAGCTCCAGGCCATCCAGGTCGGGCATTTGAATGTCCAGCAGTAATACATCCGGTTGCACTTTGGGCAAAGCGTCCATTAACGCGGTAGGGATATTGCTGTCGTACACTAATTCAAATTGCGGATAAGGAGCTAACATTGCTTTTAAGCCACTGATCACCAGCAGGTGGTCATCCGTAATTGCGATTCTGATAGGCATAACGATGAAATTAAAAGACTGGTTGTAATTGTATTGGTTGTGTGGCAGAAGTATTGAACTCGATATACACCGTAGTTCCATGTCCGGGGATGGCGGTGATGGTCAGTTGCCCGTTCAGTGATCTGATCCTTTCTTCCAGGTTCTTTAACCCGATCCCTCTATGCGGGTGGGTTGATTGTTCAAATCCAACTCCGTTGTCTTCTACCGTGATGGTGAGCAGATGCTGATGTTGTGTGACCTGCACCAGCGCCTCCGTGGCCTGCGCATGTTTGATGATGTTATTCACCAGTTCCTGCACGATCCGGTAAATAGATAGTTCAAAGCTGCTTTTCAGCTGGCGTATTTCCCCGTTGGTGTAGAAGCTGATCTGAAGCTGCCTGGAATGACTCGCATTTTTACAGAAAAGTTCCAGCGCATTCGCCAGTCCCAGCCGGCTTAACTGGTCGGGCGCCAGGTTGTGAGCAGTTTTGCGCACCTCAATAATGGCCTCATCCAGCATTTGCAGGGCATGGTTATAACTTTCATTCTCGTGTAGCCAATCCCGTTCGTTCCTGAATGCACAGAAATGCATCTTCACGGCCGAAAGCAATCCTCCTACTCCATCATGCAGCTCGCGGGATAAACGTTTTCTTTCTTTTTCTTCTCCCTTCATCATCGCTTCAAGTATTTCCACTGTTCTCTCGGCTTTCAGCATCTGCAGGTGCTGGCGCTGCCTGTAGCTTTTCTGCCTGAAACGGTACCAGACCAGGTAGCCAGCAATAACGAGGAAGATAAGCCCGGAAAGAAAGATGCCGATCCAGGTATTTTGCTGTTGCAGCTGCAGATCCTTTTTTGCCAGCAATAATTGCTGCTCGGCCAGGTCCCTGTCCTTCTTCTCCGACTGGTATTGCAGTTCTAGTTGCTGCACCATTTTCCTGGAGTTGATACCCGTAAGGGAATCATTCAGTTGTTCATATAGTTGCCGCAGGGCCAGGGCTTCTTTATAATTCTTTTGCGCTGCCTGGTTGTCGGAAGCTGCCAGGTAGGCCTGTTTCAGCAGGTCGCTGGAGTGGCACTGCCGGGCAAGGGTAAGCGCTTTATCCAGGTAGGTATTGGCCTGCCGGTATTGACCGCTGCTGTACAACGCCTTCGCATATCCCAGGTAGAGTACAAGCTGGTTTTCTGCGTCGGGGATGGGCCATAGCTGCATGGCTTTTTGATAGGCTTCTATGGCTTGCTGATGATGTTGCTGGTTGGTATAAACCCGGGCCCGGGATGTAAGCGCGCTTAGTACTAACAGGCTGTCGTCTGTTTGCCTGCTGATAGCTAAGGCTTTATCATATAAGCGGTTGGCGGCAGGGAAATCCCCGCTGTAATTCTTGCTGTTGCCCATGTTTACCAGGGCAAGCGCCATGCGCCTGAGGTTCCCGGATTTGCGGCCGCTGTCATAAGCTCTGCTGGCGTAATGATAGCCTTTTTCATAATCGCCCAGCGCAATAAATACGGTAGCCAGGCGGTTGATGACCAGGCCGCTGATGCTCTGATCGTCGAGTTGTTCCGATAGTTTGAGAGCTTCCAGGTAGGCTTCCGCGGCGGCCGGGTAGTTGCCCATCTGCTGGTATTCCATGCCCTTGTAACAGATAGCCGTGGCCCTGTCTGAATGCAAACCCAATGAATCGTAGATGGATATTGCTTTTTCGAGCAGCTTTAAGGAAGCCATGTATTCTCCTTTTACATCCTGGATATACATGTAATGACAGGCGAAATCGGCGATGCCCTTGCGGTAATTGAGAGCAATGCTGACATTCAGTCCCCGTTTAAAGGCTTGCGCTGCTTTGCTGATCTCCTCGGGCAAGACGCTTAACCCGTAAGCATAACAGGCGTTCACGGTATTGCTGTCGGCCGGCTTTTGCTGCATTACCAGCAACAAGCTGTCGGAATACGACAATACCGGTACTTTAGCCGGCTGGCTAGTCCATAACCAGCTATGAATGGTCAGAAAAACGATTCTCCACATTCCTGTAAAACTTGTGCAACTTTCGTTGCGATGTTAATAAAGGCTATATCAGGTACACGCACAATGGATAATCCGATGCAGGAAATTCCTGTCCGATGCAGCCGCATTCGGCAAAATATGCACACTGTATGCAACAAAAGATGCGATGAACAACCGATGTTACAGGGTTAACGGCTACATTTAAAAGTGTATTGACCAGTCAAACAATTGTTAATTCTCAGGCTGTAAAAAACCTCTTATTTCTACAGTAGCGTAAAGTTCAATATTTCTCTTTTAATACACAATAGGCGCTGTGACGAGCGGAAAGGCCAGGCGACGGAATGAGGTGGGGCGCTGGTTGTAATTCGCTACAGAAGCGGGTTTGTAGACAAACGGTTTATATCAGTAGAACTACGCAATTTATAAATTACTGGTTTTTACCGTTGCCCGCGGCATAGGAAATAAGTTCCTTTGTGAACCGATAAATGATTCTACAGGCTAACCCCAAAAGATGAGGCTCCGATCCCGGAGCCTTATTCTTTAGTAAAAATCACATTTTTTATATGTACTTTTAATGGCTATAGTTTATTTAAGTAGATGATGGGGAATTTAAGCCATGGAATATATACAACAAAAATTTGATGTCAGCTTTTCTTACAACGTATTCTTTAGCAGCCACTTATTTGATTTAGACAATAAATGTTTGTCCTCCTTCTTAGAATCAAATGCTGCCGTTGCCTATACTAAAAAATTGTTGGTTGTGTTGGATGGAGGTGTCGCAAATGCCCATCCTGGCCTTTCTGAGAAGATCAGCACTTACCTGGGCCAGGTAAAAGGCTTTCAGCTGGCGCCGGAAATCATCACTATCAGTGGTGGTGAACAGGTAAAAAATGACCTTCCCTTGCTCTTCAGCCTGGTAGATGCTATTGATAAGTATAAGATCGACAGGCATTCCTATGTGATAGGCGTCGGCGGCGGATCGCTGCTCGACCTTGTTGGCTTTGTTGCCGCAATTTCGCACAGGGGCGTGAAACATATCAGGATACCCACCACCGTATTATCGCAAAACGATTCAGGTGTAGGGGTGAAAAATGGAGTGAATTATAAAGGAAAGAAAAACTTCCTCGGTTCTTTTGCTCCTCCTGCAGCCGTATTTAATGACGCTCATTTCCTGACCACGTTGGACGACCGCGACTGGCGTTCAGGAATGGCGGAAGCAGTAAAAGTTTCCCTGATCAAAGATGCTGAATTCTTCAACTGGATCGCTTCTACCGCAAGCGCTATCACAGCCGGCGACAGGGAGGCGATGCAGGAACAGATCATACGTTGCGCCGCCTTGCATATACAACATATCGGCGGAGCAGGAGATCCCTTTGAAAGCGGATCATCCCGCCCGCTGGACTTCGGGCACTGGAGCGCACATAAGTTAGAACAACTAACCGATTTCTCTCTGCGCCATGGAGAAGCAGTAGCGATTGGCATTGCAACCGACACCGTATACTCGTACCTGTTAGGCTGGTTGCCGGAACCCGATATGCTGAAGGTGCTGAAAGTGCTGAAAGATATGAAGCTCCCGGTATGGCATCCGCTGATGGAAAAGCAGAACGGAGTGCCGTCGCCGGTGGTAGCAGGACTGGAAGAGTTCCGGGAACACCTCGGCGGACAACTAACCATTTCCCTGCTTCGTGCTATAGGTAAAGGAGAAGAAGTTCATCACATGGATCTGGACCTGCTTTATAAAGCAGTTGAGATCTGTAAAAACAATCAATAAATGAAAACAGCAGTCGGATCACTCTCTTATTGTACAAATATCCATCCCGGTGAAAAATGGGGGGATCATTTTGAACAACTGAAGAAATACATTCCAGCTGTTAAACAGCAAGTGTCGCCGGATCAGTCTTTCGGCATAGGACTAAGGTTGGCAAATGCCGCCAGCCTGGAATTAAGCAAGGAAGAGAATTTAACCGCGTTTAAACAATGGTTGAAAGAAACAGATACTTATGTATTTACCATGAACGGTTTCCCGTATGGTGGATTTCATGATACGATTGTAAAAGGAAATGTTCATGCACCCGATTGGACCAGCGCCGATCGCGTATCCTATACCATTCGCCTGTTCAGGATCCTGGCAGCGCTGCTGCCTGAAGGAATGGAAGGCAGTATCTCTACCAACCCGCTTTCCTATAAATTCTGGTGCAACCGTTGCGCGGAAGAAACCAACGCGTTCGTTGAAAGCGCTACCCTGAATATGTTGCTGGTGGTAGAACAGTTGGTGCGCATCCATAAAAGCGGGGGCCCAATCATGCACCTGGATATTGAACCGGAACCGGATGGCATGATGGAGAATACTGATGAATTCCTGGACTGGTATTTTAATTCCCTGCTGCCGCTGGGCATACCTTTTATTGCAGATAAATTCCAGGTTTCTGAAACGGAAGCCGCTTCGCTGATCAAGCAACATATACAGTTGTGCTACGACGTTTGCCATTATGCGCTGGTATATGAATCGCCGAAAGATGTTTTGGAGAGAATGGAGCAACATGGCATTCGGATAGGAAAGCTCCAGATCAGCGCTGCGCTGAAGGCAAACCTGCCTGCGCAACCTGCCGGAAGGAAAGAAGTGATAGATGCCTTCAGGAAGTTTAACGAGCCGGTTTACCTGCACCAGGTGATAGCCCGGAAAAACGACGGAACCTTCATTCATTATCCTGATCTGCCGGAAGCGCTGGAAGATGCAGACAACCCGGCGGTGACCGAATGGCGCTCGCATTTCCATGTTCCTGTATTCCTGGAAGATTTCGGGGTGCTGCATTCTACCCAGGAAGATATCCGGCAGGTGCTGGCATTGCAAAAAGAACGGCCGTTTACCCAACATATGGAAGTTGAAACCTATACCTGGGATGTTTTGCCTCCTGCCTACAAACAGGAAATGGGCAGCTCAATTTCCAGAGAATTAAATTGGATTAAGAGTCAACTATAGCCCAATTTGCTAACTTTGGTTTCCCAGCCGGAATTTTAGCTCGGCGTTTGAATCTATGAGAAAAACAGTAGTAATAGACGTAGTAGGGCTATCCAAATCACTATTGGATCATCTGCCCTTTATCAAGGAGTATACGGAGAAATGGCATTTGGCTACAGTAAACCCGATGTTGCCTGCCGTAACCACCGCAGTACAAAGTACTTATCTCACCGGCCAATGGCCGAGCGAGCATGGTATTGTCGGCAACGGGTGGTTCGACAGAACGGATGCAGAAGTGAAGTTCTGGAAACAGTCTAACCGCCTGGTAGACGCTCCCAAGATCTGGGACAAGGCCAGGAAGCTGGATCCTACCTTTACCTGTTCCCAGATGTGTTGGTGGTATAACATGTATGCAAATGTGGACTATTCCCTTACTCCCCGTCCTAACTACCTGGCCGACGGCCGTAAACTGCCGGATTGTTATACTACTCCCACTTCCTTACGCGACCTCCTGACAGAAAAACTGGGTAAATTCCCGCTTTTCAATTACTGGGGGCCAACTGCCAGCATCAAATCCAGCCGCTGGATCGCTGAAGCCACTATCATCACAGACAAGCTATATAACCCGACCCTCACTTTTGTATACCTCCCGCACCTGGATTACTGCCTGCAAAAATTCGGACAAGACCCGGTGAAGAATGCAAAAGAGCTGAAGGAGATCGACGACCTGATGAAATACCTCGTTGGCTACTACCAGGAGCAACAGGTTAATCCTATTGTTTTGTCGGAATATGGTATTACCAACGTGAATCACCCGATCCATATAAACCGCGTATTAAGGGAAGCGGGATTGATTACCCTGCGCGTGGAAAACGGCCTGGAATTGCTGGATGCAGCTGCCTCCAAGGCATTTGCGGTATCCGATCACCAGTTGGCGCATATCTACGTTAATGATCCGTCCTGCTATAAGCAGGTGCGTACCTTGCTGGAAAACACGCCGGGTATTGAGCTGGTACTGGACAGGGAAGGAAAACGTCAGCACAATCTCCATCACCCCAGAAGCGGGGAACTGGTAGCCGTTGCCGATGCCAACAGCTGGTTTACCTACTACTATTGGCTGGACGACGCCAAAGCGCCGGATTTTGCAAGGGGAGTGGAAATATTTAAGAAGCCGGGTTACGACCCTGTGGAAATGTTCCTGAACCCTGCCGACCCATTTGTAAAACTGAAAGCTGGTTTTGCGCTGGTGAAAAAGAAACTGGGTTTCCGTTATGCAATGAACGTGATTCCATTGGATGCTACGCTGATCAAAGGGTCGCACGGCCGTTTAGAGGCCAACCCTGATTTCCATCCGCTGATCGTGAGCCCGCGTCCTGTTACTGCAGGGGCTATCCAGGCAACGGATGTATATTCAGTGATCTGGGATAACCTGACGGGCGAGTAGGTCCATTCTGAAAATAGATTTTGCAGACTGCATAAGTGAAAAAGCATTTTAGTAAAACTGCGTGTACTCATCTCAAACAGTTTTACTAAAATGCTTTTTTGTGATAGTAAGATTATCGTGTTTTGCAATCAGATCAGGCATTATTTGCCTTCAGGCCTGCGGCCATTGTATCAAAATACCTGCATGTAGCCCACAGGTTCCGGTTCCCGATCACATAAAAGCGTTTTTTCGCTCTTGTAAGCGCAACATTAAGCATATTCGGGTTGCGTGCAACCCAGTTTCTTGCCCCCTGCGAATGGGGATTCCCGCCTAAAACAAGGGATACAACATCTGCTTCCTTACCCTGGAACCGGTGAATGGTGCCACAGGAAATGCCGCTTTTATACCGATACTCCGATACACATACATTAGCAACTGATTTGAAAGGAGAGATTACGAAAATTTCGCCATTAAAGCCCGTAGCCCGCAATGCATTGATCTTTTCATCCAAAAGCGCCAGTTCCTCTGTCAATACATGTTTGTTAATTGGAGGCTCATTGGAAACGATATGAAACCAGGTGGAATTGCCAATATAACCATCCTGCAGGTTGTCTTTCGTTGCTTTAACCATTTGCCCGGAATAGGCGATCCTGTTAGCTATATCAAACATCGGGTTATCACAGCGCCTGTGTGTACGTAACGGAAAACCTGTCCATATTTTTTGGTCCGCATCACCGGTTAACATGTAGGTGCCTTGTTTGGAAACCCTGTCGGCCAGTATCTGAACAGAGCTGCCGCAAGGCGACCATACCTGCTCTACTCCTTCCTGTTGCCGGAGTTTGTATACCAGTGCGGAGGGAATCGTTACTACAGGCTCAATTTGAAGCGGGTCGCCAACAACGATGCATCTTTTGCATCGCCAGATTATGCCGGCTGCTGATTGAGGAGTTGCCTGCCCGGCCTCGTCCAGCAGCAACCATCCAATGCTTTCCTGCCGCATTGAGGCAAATAACCGGCTAACCGACGCAAGGGTCGTGGAAATAACCGGTATGCAGAGAAATAACGTGCTCCATAACGTTTCCGCAATGGCCTGATCCACTTTGGCCCGGCCTTCTGTCATCTCGAAAAAGAGATTGAGGTTATTTCTTACTTTTTTGGCGTTTGACAGTATGTAATACTGATGTAATTCCAGGCTTTTCAGGAAAATATTGCTTCGCAGCCTGTTTATTGTTTCGGAAGAACAAGGTGTTCTAAGCTGGATGTTTTCGAGAGGGGCCGTATAAAACTCTTCATCAACAATGTTGGAGTGACTTATACCGTAGTTTTCAGACAATTCCTTTTTGAGTTCAAGATATTGTTCAATGGCTTTATAGACCGTTATCAATTTGCTTTCCAGGCCGGATATCCTGGTCTGATTGCCCGAAACTTCAGAACGAATGGAATTGAGCTGCTTGGTTAGCATCATCTTTTTATTGATATGCTCCTGCAACACCCTCATATTCTGGTCATAGCCGGTTCGCCATCCCTTGTATTGCCCGGTATTTAAAAGCTTATGGAAAAAGAAGAAGGCGGGTTTCTGTTCTTTTATAAGGTCCAGCAGCTTCCTGGTAAGCTGAATCAGTTCATCTGTTTCTTTCAATTGGCTATTGCAACGGCTTTCTTCGCCGGAAAGCTTTACGACATTATCCTGGAGCACGCGGAGTTCATCCTCATATTCGTTTTTCAACTTCCTGTTATGCTGGAAAACAGGATACTGGTTATGAAAATAGCTGGCTGTTTGTTTGAATGCATTGAAATCATTTATCAACTCTTCCAGTTCATCCCGTACGGTTTCAAATTTTTGCTGGTATATATAGGTTTGATCATGGTCCGGGGATTTATAGACCGACCAAAGCAGGTCCTGGAACCCTGGCATCTCATTTTCTACGTCGCTCAGCCAGAACTTCCATTTGAAATTGGCCCTGTTCTGGGCATTGGCAAGAGGCGCGCTTAAAGTGCCCCAGCTTTCGCCGTCGATCAGCCGTTGTGCATAATCTGCAAAATAGTTGGCGTCTTTGAATTCTGTGGCGTCTATTTTATCGGTTGACGGCAATGCTTTGGTGATGTTTTCAACTGCTGCGTTATTGTTGCTGGCCACTACAATACCACTGTCAGCCAATGCGTCGGAGATGACTTCGTAATATCCGCTGAAACTGTCTTCCCTTTCAATTTTTGTATACCTGCCAAACAGATTATCGGGGCTGATCTGCATTAGCTTTTGAGCCCTTGCAACCACCACTTCAGCAATGATGTCCAATAGCAAGGTAGTTTTACCGGTACCGGGCGGGCCGTTGATCCCCCTGATGCCAGCGCTGTTTTTCAGGTCTGTAAGGGTTGTATTGACAGCCCCTGCCTGGGCGGTATAAAGGCCATGCTGAATTTTTGCAGGCCATCTTCCCATGGGCATCAGAGCCGGATCGATGCTTCTGCACAAATGCACTCTGTCTGCTATCATATCTTCGCGCGGCAACTGGTCTACAGTTAAGCTTAGATAGCTGTTCAGCGCTGTACCGTAATGTTTCCTGTCAATGTTGATGAGTGTATTCAGGTCATTCAGGTAAAAACTGTTGAGAAAGCTGGTATCAGGTTCGGCGTCTTTGGGCACCTCTTTGGCGACGACATAAATTTCAATGGGCGTCTTATTCCAGTCTTTTGTTATTTTTTCCAGGTATTTTATTTCCTCCTTCAGGTACTGCGGGATAACCGGTGGTCCTTTTCTTTCTGATTCTTCATCGATAACCGCGGGAATATTGTAACGCAATTCAAAGTCAGATTGCGCCTCATCGAGCTTTTGGGGTACTTTAGATATGGAGACATTCGACTCCAGGCAGTTTATGCCAAATATAAAAGCAGCGGGAATATAGCTTTTGCTGTTGGGTTGTCCGTTCTGATCCAGTATAATGGCGGACAGACAGGTATCTCCGGTTACCGGTTCTTCCCAATCGCTTGGCGGGTCTTCAACATCCAGCAATCTTTCAATGGTGTCGATAACGTCTTTCTTTGCTATCCTGCCGAAAAGTAATGTATAGCGCCATACATTGGCCCGGGGGTTCTTGAGGGGCTTGTTGGTTTGCCATGGAAAAGAGGCGGCGGTCAACAAAGAACAATCGTTATTGAAATCGGGCAGGTTGAATACTTCAACATCCCGCCAAAAATTCAAGATATGCTGTTGTTTCAATAGTTATAGTTTTCGTAAGGCATAGAATAGATACCGAATATAGTAAAATTATTTGTCGATGAACCTGGTACCGGGATTCAAATGAAGTGGTTTGTTCGTTTATCCGGTTCAAAAAAACTTTCCCTCTTTACAGGCAAAAACTTTGCTTCTTTAACCGCAATTTATACTTTTACGCAATCGATTGCTAAAATTACCACTTCAAACCAAAAGCACTAACAACTTATTACGTTATGAAAAGAAGAGATTTCATAAAAACCGGGACCATGGCGGGTATTGGCGCCGGTATCACCTTCCTTAACTTTCCTGTTTTCGGGAAAAATGCCCCCAGCAATAAACTGGTACTGGGGGTTATGGGCGTGAACTCAAGAGGCAACTGGCTGGCCCAATGCGCGGCAAAACTACCGGGAGCTGAAATCGGCTACATCTGTGATGTGGAAGACGGCGCGATCGCCAACGGCCTGAAAGCGGTTGCCAAAGCGCAGGACCGTAAACCTACCGTGATCAAAGATATCCGGAAACTGCTGGAGCAAAAGGATTTCGACGCTTTGCTGGTAGCGGCGCCGGACCATTGGCATGCACCGGCTGCAATCATGGCCACAGCGGCAGGCAAACATGTGTATGTCGAAAAACCTTGTGCGCATAATCCGCAGGAAGGCGAATGGCTGGTAGCCGCAGCTAAAAAGTATAATAAAATGGTGCAGATGGGCAACCAGCGCCGTTCCTGGCCCAACCTGCAACAGGCGGTGAAAGAAGTGAAAGAAGATAAAGTGCTGGGCAAAGTTTACTATGGCCGCGGATGGTATGTAAACGACCGCCAACCTATCGGGATCGGGAAAAAGATCCCGGTGCCGGCAACGCTCGACTGGAACCTCTGGCAGGGCCCCGCGCCGCGTAAAGACTATCTCGACAACATCGTGCATTACAACTGGCACTGGAGATGGAACTGGGGCACTTCTGAAACCTGCAACAATGCTACGCACGAACTGGATTGCATCCGCTGGTTCCTGGATGTAGAGTTCCCAACCAAAGTAACTTCCGCAGGCGGACGTTATGCCTACCCGAAAGATGATTGGGAAACCCCCGACACCCAAACGCTGAACTTCGAGTTCGAAGGCGGCAAAGCTGTTGCCTGGGAAGGCCGCAGCTGCAGCCCTTATACTCTTGAGGGCAGTGGTCGCGGATTTGCCATATTCGGAGAGAATGGCACCCTGTACAACAATGGCGGCGATGCTTATAAGATCGTGGACAAAAAGGGTAAGGTGATAAAGGACGTAAAACAGGCAGCTAACCCTAACCAGAGTGTAACCAACACCGTTAGCCCGGCGGGCGAGTTCTATGATGCTATCCACATCAATAACTTCCTGGAAAGCATTCGCGGCAACGCTACCCTGAACTCCGAGATCAACATCGGTTATCGCAGCACCCTGTTATGTTTGCTGGGCAACATTGCACAACGTACCGGAAGGGTATTGCATACTGATCCAAGCAACGGGCATATCCTGCACGACAAGGAAGCCATGAAATTATGGCAAAGAGAATATGAAAAAGGTTGGACTCCCAAAGTTTAATTCTTATATTTGTTGCCATAGCCAGGATAGCTTGACTATGGCAACAAATTTCCAGAAAAGGCTTTACCCTATTAGTTTATAGACTTAAAATAAATATAATAAGTTGTTATCTCCCATAACTTTTAGTTATCCGTTTTATTTGTTTGTGGAATACTGATCCCCTAATTTTGGCCTACCTGTAATTTTTAAACCAACCATAACCCACGTAGGGCTGATTCTCGGAGGAACGATTGAATGGAACTTCTACAACCTGAATACCTGTCAGTGATCCTGATAGGCTTAGTTGTTGGCTATTTGTCCGGCCTGTTAGGCAAGGGCGGCAGCGCCATCAGCACACCTGCTTTGCAGATATTTGCCGGCATTAATCCCTTCTTTGCGCTGGCATCTCCTTTACCCGCTTCTATCAGCAGTACATTATCCGCAGCTGTAGTTTACAGCAAAGAAAAGTTGTTCAATAAGAAAGTAATATTGCTGGGAGCTTTGTTCGGGGTACCTGCCACCATTGCCGGCTCTTATTTAAGCAGCTATTTGCCCGGAAAAACGCTGATGATATTCACTGCATTGTTTATTGTAGGTATAGGCTGTTCTTTGTTATATGCTTTCCTGAAGAAGAAAGCGCCGGAAGAGGAGCGTTTGGAAGAGACGGAGATAGCGGCGGCGCCGCTTATTTCAGCCACTATATTTATTGGCTTGCTGGCCGGCCTCCTGGCCAATGCAGGGGGTATCCTGTTCAGTTCGTTTTTTATAAGAAAACTAAAAATGCCTATCAAACAGGCATTGGCATGTGCAGTAGTATTATCTGCCATTTTATCGGTACCGGGCGCTATTACCCATTGGTGCCTGGGGCATATCGATTGGAATATTGCTTTATTGCTTTCCCTTACAGCGTTCCCTGCTTCCTACCTGGGTGCAAAAACGGCAGTGAAGATGAAAACACCGGCACTTGAAAAACTATTTGCGGGCACCCTGGTTATATTCGGCATTTACGACCTGTTCTTTACCCTGCTTAAATAACAGCTCAGGCATGTACGCGGCTGTTCAGTATCTTTTCCTGCTCAAAAGGAGGTAAAGTGTTCACAGTTATTTCGTACGCTTTCTGTAATAGTTGGTGCAGCTGGTTTTCCGGCAGGGTATCGTCTTGCTTTACCTGTACCCAGTGGTACCTGGCCAGGTGAGGAGCGGGTACAATGTCGGGCTGGGAGATCAGTTGATGAAATTTATCCTGCGCGCATTTAAATGAAATCCTGTGCGGAGGGTTCATGGACAGCATGCAAAAAAGTTTTTCTCCAACATAAAAACGGAGTTCATCATCCCATTTCCGTTCTGTGCTCACGGATGGGAGGTTACGGCAAAAATCCAGGGTATGATCAAACATAAAGCAGGTTTTAAAGAATAATATAATGATTGTTTTTTCAAACAATTGTGTCCATGTCTCGCTTGTCCGCCTCCATGCATAACAGGAAACAGACGTGGTTAACTTTAGTAAGCCGTAAATAGTGAATGAAACTGCCTTATAAAATTATGAAATAAAATGCAATACTTTATGTTAAAATGGAAATGCGTTTTATAAGATTTCCGGACAAGCGCATCTGTTGCAATAAAACATCGCTGTCTTAATGAAAATTTAATCCTGCGATTGCCCGGAAACCCGGAATATCAGGGTTTTAGTGCTGCGTAGCGGCCCAGCGCGCCATCTTGGTTTCCAGGATAGACAACGGCACGCAACCATCTTTCAGCAATTCGTCGTGGAACGACGACAATTTAAACGCATTCCCCAGTTCCTTCGTGTATTTATTTCTTAATTCATGGATCTTCAGCTCTCCCAGCTTGTAAGACAGGGCCTGGCCTGGAATGGCCATATAACGCTCTATCTCCGCGGTCGCTTCCTGCAATGACACCGGCTCATTGTCCATCATGTACCTGATAGCCTGCTCCCTTGTCCAGCCTTTGGTATGCAAACCAACGTCCACTACTAAACGAATAGCTCTGTGTATCTCATCCGTTAAATGACCGAAATAGCTGTAAGGGTCTGTATATAACCCCAGCTCTTTACCCAGGCTCTCGCAATACAGCGCATATCCTTCACCGTAGGCCCCGATCCAGGTGAACCGCCTGAACCTGGGAAGGGAGTCGTTTTCCTGCTGCAGGCTGCACTGGAAGTGGTGTCCTGGTATGGCTTCATGCAGGAATAAACATTCCATGCCGGTATAAGAGAAAGTTTTAGGGTCCAGGATAGGTACATAGAAGACTCCTGGCCTGGTGCCGTCCGCACTTCCCTGGATATATTCCGCCGATGCAGAGGCTGCCCTGTAGGCTTCGGTCTGGCGGATTTCAAAAGGCGTTCTTGGCAGGCGGCCGTACATTTTCCTTACCTGCGGCATAATTTTGTCTTCGATGGCCTTGAACGAATCAAGGATGGCCGCCGGTGTATTGAATATCCTCAGCTTTTTATCAGTACGCATCAGTTCAAAGAAGGCCGGCAGGCCGCCTTTAAACCCGGTGCTGTTCTTTGTCGCTTCCATTTCTTCCCGGATCCTTGCCACTTCTTTCTCTCCCAATGCAAATATTTCCTCAGGTGTTTTTTGGGTAGTGGTCCAGGATTTTATCAGGAAGGCATAATAGGCCTTGCCGTCTGGCAAGCTGTCGATCCCGCTGCTGTTGCGTGCCGCCGGGAGGTACGTTTGCTGCATGAATTGCTGCAGTTTGGCGAACGACGGCAATATAAACCGCTCGATAGCGGCGGTATACTCCTCTTTCAGCGCCTGTTTTGCCGCGCTATCCAGGGAAGTAGGCAGCATTTTCAGCGGTCCGTAGAAGATGTTGTTGGCCGTGTCTTTCTTTGCCAGGGCGCTTAACTGCGGGATGGTTTTTACAACCAGGCTTTTGGGCAATACATAACCGGTGGCAATACCACGCTGCATATTGGCAATGGCGGTATCTGTCCATACGGCAAAGAGCTCCATACGTTTCATGAAGTGCTGGTAATCTTCACGGGTTTTAAACGGCTGCGCCGAGGTGCCGGAGCCATATTGGGCCAGCGACAGCGGCAGGCAGGTGAACTGCTGCACAGGCATCAGGTTATCATGAAAAGTTAAGCCTTCGCGGTTGATGCTTAATTCTCGTTCCAGCATATCGTAGGTGATGCGGTCGTTCGGAGAAAGCGCGGAAGTATCGATGCCTTTAAGCGCCGCCTGGAAACCGGCATAAACGGAGTCGCACCTTTTCCTGTATGAATCGCTGATATCAACAGGCAGCTGGTCATTGTACTGGTTTTCCCCGTTCTGGGTAGCTTGCATGGGGTTCAGGGCCATACTGGCATCATAATATTTCTGGGCCAGGTGGTGCAAAGAGTCCTGCATGGCGGCTGCAGAACTTTTGGAGGCAGGCTGGTTACAGGCGGCGACTAACAGGGCGCTACCCAGCAATAGCCCGGAAACGACGTTTTTTACCATCATTTTAGAAGGGTTTAGATTGTTGTTATCTGTTTCATAAGCGACTTATTCCTGTACTAAAATAAAAAAAGCACTCCGAAGAATCGGAATGCTTATTTAGAACAGTGAACAATGAAAAAAAAGATTAAAAAATATCTTATTTAAGTGTTTTTATGCGAATGCTTTTGAAAGATACTTCATTTCCGTGGTCCTGCAAGAGGATATGTCCCTCAGGCCACAAGCCAAAGTTCTTCCAGTTTTTGTACTTGCTGATGGCTACCAGGTCTTTAAATTCCTGGGATCCTCTCTCATATTCAAGCACTTTAAAACCATTTAACCAATGTTCAACGTGGTTATTTGGATACACAATAATACGACCTTTGTTCCATTCTCCAATAGGGTTGATGGCACGTTTTTCTTGTTTTCTTGTCATAAGATCGTAAAGGCTTGCTAATGTGCGGTTTCCGTTACGCCCCAATTTCGCATCCGGGTGCTTTTCATCGTCCAAAACCTGGTACTCCAACCCAATGGCCGATTTGCCATTTGTTTCGTATCCTTCTGTCACAAAATATTTCACGCCACTATTGGCTCCCGGGGTCAATTTGAACATAAATTCCAGCTCAAAGGCGCTGTATTGCTTCTCTGTAATGATATCGCCGCCGCTTCCTTCTTCATCGCCGGTAGAATGTTCAATTGTCAGTACCCCATCATGGATGGTCCAGCCTTTGTCAGGGAAACTTTTCTTGTATACCCCTCTCCAGCCTTTGCTGGTTTTTCCATCCCACAATAATTCATAGCCATTTTTCTTTTGCTGGCCGGAAACGGTATTGTCAACATTGTTAACAACATAGATATTGTCGTACGGCGAATACTGCGAAGGTTTTGGATTATTAATGATCCTGATATTCCTCCAGTAAATATTCTTGTTATTGTCGCCGGTGGCTTTGCCTATACCATGTACCTGCAATGCAATAAAACCTTTTGGCAGGGCGGTATCTACCAGGTGCGCAGTTGGTACGCCATTCACCCAGGTACGGATCTCGTTGCCCCGGCATTCGATCCGGTATTTATTCCAGTCATCTTTCTTAAAAGCATTCTGGCCGGCGGGATTCAGCTCCATCGGGTATTGCCATCCTCTTCTTCCTTCTTCATAAATACCTCCGCTCCATTTACGGTCAGAGGGATCTATTTCCATCTGGTAACCGAATACACGGCCATTCTGGTAGTCGGGCCGGCTTTGGCTCCGGAACTGGATGCCTGAATTAAAAGGGGCTCCCAGTTTGAATTCCAGTTCAAGGATAAAATCTCCATACTCTTTTTCAGTGGCCAGAAATGAATTAGGCGTATTCAATACGGTGGTCCCAACTATTTCGCCGTTTTCAACGTGGTATTTTGCTTCTCCTCCCAGCTGTTTCCAACCTTTCAGGTCTTTACCATTAAAAAGTTGCTGCCACTGGGCTTTTTGAGCAACAACAGCTCCGTACATGCATAGCAGGGAGCCGCATAAAAGGATTGTTTTCTTCATAACAAAAAGGGAATAAGACGACCAAAGTAATCAATGAATTTGATTTTAGCAACCGATTGCATAAAATTAAATTTATTTAACACTCTGCCTGTTTCAAATTTTTCAAAAAATCTTAACATCTAACTGGCAGCAGGCACTGGTATTCTAAAAATACTCTTCTTATCTTCATAAGGATCAAAAATTTTAACCCATGGCTCAAAAGAAAATTTTATTACTGACAGGAGATTTCGCGGAGGATTACGAAACAATGGTTCCATTCCAGATGTTACTGATGATCGGGCACGAAGTACATGCCGTTTGCCCGGATAAAGCGGCGGGCGACAAGATAAAAACAGCGATCCACGACTTCGAAGGCGACCAGACCTATAGCGAGAAGCCCGGTCATGGTTTTGTGCTCAATGCCACGTTCAACGACCTGAAGGCGGAAGACTATGATGCGCTGGTAATTGCCGGCGGCAGGGCGCCTGAATACCTTCGGCTGAACAAACACGTGATCGACCTGGTAAAACATTTCTTTTCGGCAGATAAACCGGTAGCTGCGGTATGTCATGGTATCCAGATCCTTACGGCGGCGGATGTGGTTAGGGGCAAAAAGCTGACCTGCTATCCTGCGGTTGCACCGGAAGTTACGGCTGCCGGCGGCACCTATGTAAATGTGAATGTTACAGAAGCGGTAACCGACGGGAAACTGGTAACAGCGCCAGCATGGCCGGCCCACCCGCAGTGGATCGCAGCTTTCCTGAAAGTGATCGGTACTACCATTTCATTATAATAATTTAGTATTATTAAAGATTTGATTAGCAGCACGTAAAAGAAAGTTGAAATTATCTCTTTGCGGATTTACCAAATTAAATGAGCATTGCTTACCTTTGCAGCCAAATTCAGGGGTTTACTCCTGTTTTTGGTTCAATAATCCGTAATTAGTAATTGATTTTCATTATATGTCCGGACAGCTTAAAGAAGTTCGTAACCGAATCAAATCTATTCAATCTGGTCAGCAGATTACCAAAGCCATGAAAATGGTGAGCGCGGCGAAATTAAGGCGCGCCCAGGATGCTATCATGCTGATGCGTCCTTACGCGGTGAAGTTGCAGGAGATGCTTCAGAATATTGTTTCCAACAGCGAAGGCAATATCGATACTCCATTGGCAGCTCAACGCCAGGTTGAAAAAGTGCTGGTTGTGGTAATTACTTCCGACAGAGGTCTTTGCGGCGCATTCAATTCTAACCTTATTAAAACTGCCAAACGCCTGATCCGTGAAAAGTACCAGGAGCAGTTTGAAAAAGGAAATGTGGAGATCCTCCCTATCGGTAAAAAAGGATATGAGCATTTCCTGCAAAACGGTTATAAAGTAAATGACAAGTTCTGGCACCTGTTTTCTAGCCTGACTTTTGATAATGTGAAAGAAGCGGCAGCTGTAGCATTAAACGGGTTTATCGACGGCACCTACGACGCAGTGGATATCGTTTACAGCGAATTCAAAAATGCAGCCACCCAGGTATTCGTAACAGAACAGTTCTTACCAATCGCGAAAGTAGAAAGCACAGATAAAAGCGGTCTGAAAGCCGATTATATCTTCGAACCGGAAAAAGACACGCTGATCGCGGAACTGATGCCAAAAATCCTGAATACACAGTTCTTTAAAGCAATGTTAGACTCTAACGCTTCTGAACATGGCGCCCGTATGACCGCTATGGATAAAGCTACCGAGAATGCGAGCGAACTGCTCAGAAACCTGAAGATCTCCTATAACCGTGCACGTCAGGCAGCCATTACTACCGAGCTGACAGAGATCGTAAGCGGTGCGGCAGCATTGGCAGGTTGATAAGCTGGTGTGAGGACTTTTTACTACTAAGTCAACAACTGAATATATTTTTCAGATTAGGGTCAAAGACTTATTTTAGTCTTTGACCTTTTTTGTAAATCTACCTTTTCTGTTATAGTATGGAAATATCACAGATCATCCCGCATGTGGAAGCATTAATTTTTGCGGCCGACAGGCCCTTGCCTTTGCAGGAAATCGTAGATCTGCTCAACAATGCACTGGCATTCCTGGAAGACCGCACTAACCCGGATCAGGTAGAAACTGCGCTAGAAGCCATCAAGGAAAAATACAGTTCCGAATTCTATGCATTCGAGATCCGCCAAAGCGGCGGCGGTTACCAGTTCCTTACAAAAAAGGAATATTACCAGACCGTTGCCCAGCTCAATGGGGATAAATTCCTCAAACGCCTTTCCACAGCCGCCCTGGAAACCCTGGCCATCATCGCCTACAGGCAGCCTATTTCCAAAGCTGAAATCGAATATATCCGCGGTGTAAGTACCGATTACTCTATCCAGAAACTCCTGGAAAAAGAACTGATCGTTATCACCGGCCGAAGCGAAGATCAACCGGGCAAACCCTTATTGTACGCCGTTTCCCGGGCATTTATGGATTATTTCGGCATCGCTTCCGTGGCTGATCTGCCTAAACTGAAAGAACTCTTCGATGAAGAAGTGGTACAGCCTACCCTGATGAACGATGAGTCTGAAAACTCAAATGGCAGTTATCCACATCCGCAGGATAATTCACACCATTCGCTGATGGTATCGGAAGACGGGGAACTCCTCGACCCCGATCATCAACTGGACCAGTTGTCGGAAGAACAGGAAGTGCTGGCTTCCGAAGATGAAGAAGTGGAGCCGGATGATGTGATCGTACCATTCGATGAAATTATCGAAGAAGTCAATGAAGAGCTTTCTGAAGAAGGGCCCTCTGCAGATGCTGAAAATACAGCCTCGCCCGACGATACATCAGATCCTGAAGGTGATGAAGATCCTGATGATATAGTAGAAGATGAGATCTCCGCTCCGCAGGAAGATGATGAAGCAGAGGAGGAAGAAAATGAAGAAGATAATGATGTAGAAGGGGAGGAAGAGGATGATGAGGATGAAGAAGAGGAAGAGGATGATGAGGAGGATGAAGATGAAGATGAAGAAGAAGATGATGATGATGAGGAGGAGGAGGAAGATGATGATAATGACGAAGATGAAGGGGATGATGAGGAGGAGGAAGAAGAAGATGAAGAAGATGAAGAAGATGATGATGAGGAGGGTGATGATGTGGATGATGATGAGAAAGAAGATGACGAGGACAGTGATAACGACGATGACAAAGAAACTAAATAAACTAACACTGACCTGCCATGAAACAATTCCTATTCACCTGTGTCCTGGTTGCTTTTGCAGCCTTCGCATCCGGGCAATCAGCCAATGATTTCCAGAAGCTCGAATGGCTTGTTGGTAAATGGATAAAGGTAAATACGAAACCTGGCAGGTCAGGGTTTGAAAGGTGGGAATCAACAAACCCCGGCTCGATGAAAGGACTGGGACTTACCCTGAATGGAAGCGATACTGTTTTTATAGAAAGACTGCAACTACTGGCCAGGGATAACGCCATTTACTATGTGGCCGATGTTGGCGAGAATAAAACCCTCACCTATTTTAAACTAACTTCTATCAGCAACAACGGCTTTACCTGCGAAGACCCCAACCACGATTTCCCCAGGAAGATCGTTTATGAACTGGCAGGAAAGAAACTAAAAGTAACAACCTCGGGCAACGGCAAGTCAACCGATTTTTTCTTTGAAAAAGAATAGCGTTAATTCCCCTTCCCGGCGATCCAATAAAACAAAGGCCGGCACCATTTTTTGATCCAATACAACAATTTCTCTTCCCGCGCTATCAACACTATCTTTTTTCGTTTATTCATTGCCTTTAGTATCTGCGCAGCGCAGTATTCTACAGGCAGTCTTTTTTCCTGGTTGGGATCGGGCTGGCCATAGGCGCGTCCGTCGGCGGTGATAGCCGAATAACTGATAGGAGTGGCGATCCGGCCTGGACAAACAATTGTAGTGTACAATCCTGGGATGGGTTGTTCTGTCTGCAATGTTTCGAAATAACCCTGTAAGGCATGCTTGGCGGCATTATAGCCCGAACGCCAGGGATATCCCATGAGCCCGGCCATACTGCTTAAAACAACTATCTGCCCGCTTTGCTGGATCTGAAACTGCGGCAGCAATGCCCTGGTGAACATAACCGCCCCGAAGAAATTCACTTCCATCAATTGCCGTATGGCGGCAATGGAAGTTTCTATCAATTTGGAACGTTGGGTAACGCCTGCACTGCTGATGAACACATCGATCCGTCCGAACAGCGCAATGGCGGCTGCAGCTGCTTTATTCACCTGCTCTTCGTTGGTGACATCGGCCTGTATTACTTCACAGGAAGAGGTATGTTGCAGGCAGGCCAACTGAACTGCCTGCAGGGCGTCGATGTTCCTGGCCACAAGTATCAGCCTGGCCTGTTGCCTGGCCAGTAATAGCGCTAACTCCCTGCCTATGCCGGAACTTCCGCCGGTGATCAGTACAACCTGGTGTTTATACATGGCGATAAATATAAAAAAACAAAGCAACATGGGTTGCCCGCATGTTGCTTTGCCAAAGTGATCAGACCGTTGATCAGGATTTCAACGGTACTATTTTAATGTTTTTCCATCTTACTTTAATACCGCCGCCAGAGTGAATTTGCAAGGCGATCTGGCCAGTGCCGGCGCCAATCTTTTCATCTTTCAGCGTGATCATTTCATGGCCATTTAACCAGGTTGTTACCTGGTCGCCATCTACCCTGATCTTCATGGTATTCCATTCGCCCATTTTCAGGTATTGTTCTTTCTCTTTGTCGGGCTGAATAAGCCATCCGCGGCCATAAGACTCGTAGATGCCGCCTGTGTGCATGCCCGGAGGCGCTACCTCTGCCTGCCAGCCGGCTACTTTCGTACCTTCAATGGAAGAGTGAAAGAATACCCCGCTGTTGCCATCCGCTTCCTGTTTGAATTGCAGGGTGAGTTCAAAGTTTTTGAATTGTTTATCGGTTCCTAAATAACCATATTCTTTATCCGGACCGCTTTCGCAGATCAGTTCTCCCTTTTCCACATACCATTTCTCTGTGCCGTAAATTTTCCAGCCATCAAGATTTTTTCCATTGAACAAGGATTGCGCTTTTTGGGCAAACACGTTACTGGTTCCCAGCAGGATAGCTGCTCCCAGCAGCAATTTGAATACTCTTTTTTTCATAACACTGTCGTAGTTTATTGTTGATGGATACTTGCGTAACAAAAAAGTCCTCCGACCTTTTGGTCAGAGGACTCAATATAATATCAAATTCCTGGATTTTTACATCCAAAAATTATCTTGCAATGTTAACTGCTCTTTTTTCGCGGATCACAGTTACCTTGATCTGACCAGGGTACTGCATTTCAGTTTGGATCTTGTTCGCGATTTCGAAAGATAGGCGATCAGCATCTCCATCGGATACTTTTTCACTTTCCACAATGATACGCAACTCTCTACCGGCCTGGATAGCGTAAGCTTTTTCAACGCCTTCGTGGGCTAGGGCCAGGTTTTCGAGGTCTTTAATTCTTTGCAGGTAGCTTTGCATGATCTCCCTGCGGGCTCCCGGACGTGCGCCGCTGATAGCATCGCAGGCCTGAACAATAGGGGAGATGACGTACTGCATTTCCATTTCGTCGTGGTGCGCGCCGATAGCATTCACTACTGCTGCGTGTTCACCGTATTTTTCAGCCAGTTTAGCGCCTAACAGGGCATGGCTCAGTTCTGTTTCTTCATCCGGTACTTTACCGATATCGTGCAGGAGGCCTGCACGTTTCGCCAGCTTAGGGTTCAGCCCCAGTTCTGCAGCCATTACAGCGCAGAGGTTAGCGGTTTCTTTAGAGTGCATCAGGAGGTTCTGGCCATAGGAAGAGCGGAAACGCATTTTACCTACTAACCTGATCAGTTCTTTATGCAAGCCATGGATACCCAGCTCAATTACAGTTCTTTCGCCTATATCCATTACCTGTTCTTCCAGTTGTTTCTTGGTCTTTTCTACTACTTCCTCGATACGGGCAGGGTGAATACGGCCATCCTGCACCAGTCGTTGCAGGGATAAGCGGGCAATTTCACGACGTAACGGGTCGAAGGAAGATAATACGATCGCTTCAGGGGTGTCATCTACGATCAGGTCTACACCGGTAGCCGCTTCAATAGCGCGGATGTTACGACCTTCACGGCCAATGATCTGGCCTTTGATCTCATCACTTTCCAGGGTAAATACAGTGATGGTGTTTTCGATGGTCTGTTCGGCAGCGGTACGCTGGATAGACTGTATGATAATTTTCTTAGCTTCTTTGTTAGCTTTCAGCTTAGCGTCTTCGATGATTTCCTGGATATGTGAAAGCGCTTTGGAACGGGCTTCCTCTTTCAGGCTTTCCACCAGCTGGTGCTTGGCTTCTTCGGCAGTTAAACCGGCTACTTTTTCGAGGCGACGGATATGCTCTTCCTGGTGTTTTTCCAGTTCTCCGCGTTTGATGGTCACTAATTCCATCTGGCGGTTGAGAGTTTCTTTAATGGCTTCGTTTTCGTTGATTTGCTTCTGTAACTGCTCGTTTTTCTGATTAAGGGATTGTTCTTTCTGCTTAATGCGATTTTCAGACTCACTTAATTTCTGGTTACGCTGCAGTACTTCTTTTTCATATTCACTTTTTAACTGCAGGTATTTTTCTTTCGCTTCCAGCAACCTGTCTTTTTTCAGGTTTTCTGCACTTACCTGTGCATCCGCAACAATTTTCTTAGCCTGCTGCTCCGCTTCATCTATTTTATGCTGAGTGCTTTTGGCGAAGATCACCTTACCTAACAAAATCCCAATGATCAATGCCAATATTGCAGCTATTGTCGTTATTAGAGTACCATCCATATTAATTTAATTAATCTTGATTTATGTAGTATCCTCATACCCAATCTGCTGCTAATACGCAACAGGGGCGAGAACTGACCCGCGAAAATACAAAAAAATAGCAGTTAAAGCGTCTTTGATACGTGATAATTAGCCAATTAGCTAATTGGTTGTTAAGCAATGGGTAACGTGAATCAACCCAATGCCTGGTTGATAATTTCTTCCAATTTTTCCAGCTTTTCCTGCAGAAAAGGCGTAGTGCTGGCCTGCGCTTTTCCGCCGCTGGTCACAGGATGGGTGGCATACATGATCAGGGCCATAGCAATATAGTCCTGCAGGTCTTTCCCTGCATAAGAAGTCTTAAAATCAACAATTTTTTCATTCACTTCTTTCATAATACGACGTACTTCCTCTTCTTCTTCCGGTTTTATCTTGATCCGGTAAGAACGATCAGAAACGACAATATTAACTGGAATAAGTGTGTCCATTTTGCCAGATTTTATTAACCATTCAGTAGGGCGATGCAGCGGTCAATCTCTTTAATATACTCATTGATCTTGCCCCTTACTTCCTTCCTGAAGGCCTCATCTTCTGTATTAACATTTTGGCTACCCTGGGTAGAAGCTGCGATCTTCATTAAATGCAGCTTTTCTTCCAATTGCTCTATCGACTGTTGTTGCTGTTGTAGTGCCTGTTGCTGTATTGTTATTTCTTCCCTGAGCAACACATTCTCGCTTTGCACCTGCTGTAATTTTTTGACCAGCAAATGCAATTTATCTTCAATGCGTTGAATGTATTGCTCAAGTGCCATTTTATGAAATTACGGATTACAACCGACGTTTTTAACTAATGAATTGTAAATTACTGAATTATACGCTTCAGCAGCACTTTCAGTTCATTATTTACGGATTTCCGCCTGTAACTGCGTCTCAAATGCTTTGATGAGCTTCTCCATTACAGCATCTATCTCCTTGTCTGTCAGTGTTTTCTGTGGATCAAGGAACGTAAAGCTCACGGCATATGATTTCTTGTTGGCCCCCAGTTTTTCGCTTTCAAACACATCGAAGAGGTTTATTCCCTGTAAAAGCGGCGATTTCACCCCGCGAACTGCTGCTTCTACCGCTGCAAAGTTCACCTGTTTGTCCAATACCAGGGCCAGGTCGCGACGCACGGCCGGGAACCGCGGTATTTCCTTATAGAAGCTATCGGTTTTCTTCAGCAACTGCAGGAGCTTATCCCAGTCGAACACGGCAAACCAAACCGGCTGCTTGATATCGAACTGTTTAAGTTTGGCAGGTTTTACCCCACCCAATTTCACCACTGGCTGGTTCTTTACTTTGATCTCCCAGCCCGGCTGCAGGCCTGCGTCTTCACTTTCTGTCCAGGTAAGCTGCTGGTAGCCCAGCTGCCGGAGTATATTGATCACATATCCTTTCAGGAAGTAGAAATCCACGTTGCTGGATTTATGGATCCAGGTTTCGTCTGTTTTCGTACCTGTCAGGTATAAGGCCAGGTGATTAAATTCGCCGTATCCCTTTTCCAGCGCTGCATATGTTTTACCGAATTCGAAGAACAGGAGGTTCTCGTTCTTGCGGTTCAGGTTATGCGCAATACTTTCCAGGCCTGTTTCCAGCATAGACGGGCGCATGATGTCCAGTTCCACTGTCAGGCTGTTCATCATTTTCACCGTATGGGCCAGCACCTCTTCAGGATAGTATTTGCTGTTGGTGATAGAGTTAGTGAATATTTCGTTGAACCCGTTGGAAGCCAGGTAGTCGGCTATCTTTTCTTTCACCTGTTCCGGGTCCGGTTGTGCGGACAGGGCAGGAGAAATAGTGATCTTGGAAGGGATCTCGATGTTGTCCAGTCCATCTATCCGCATTACTTCTTCCACGATATCTGCCGGCAGGCTGATATCAGGCTTGCTGAACGGAACAGCAACTTCCAGTCCTTCCGCGTTGGCAGAAAGGATCTCGAATCCCAGGCTGGAAAGGATATTTTTGATCTTTTCGTCGCTATAGTTCCCTCCGCTCAGTTTACGTATATAGTTATAGGTTACCGAAACATGGGTTTTAGGCTTTACAACCGGGTAAACGTCTACGATTTCGGAAGCGATCTTACCGCCGCCGAGCTGGCAGATAAGGTCTGCCGCCCTTTGGAGGGCGAAAAGCACGTTGGAGATATCCACACCTTTTTCGAAGCGGGTAGCCGCATCTGTACGCAGTCCATGACGGAAAGAGGTGGTACGGATACCGCCGGCGCTGAAGAAGGCGCTTTCCAGGAAGATCTGTTGGGTAGTATCGGTTACGCCTGAATGAAGACCGCCGAATACTCCGGCAATACACATTCCTTCGCCGGCGCCGTTGCAGATCATCAGGTCGCTGGCGTCCAGCTTGCGTTCTTTGCCATCCAGGGTTGTGAATAAAGTATCCTGTGGCAGGTTCTTTACCACTACTTCGTTGCCTTTAATGGCTGTTGCATCAAAAGCATGCAGCGGTTGACCTGTTTCGTGCAGGATGAAGTTGGTGATGTCTACGATATTATTGATCGGGCGAACGCCGATAGCGGTCAGTTTGTTTTTCAGCCAGTCGGGCGACGGGGCTACTTTAACGCCGGTGATGCTTACGCCGGTATAACGCGGGCAGGCATCGGTATTTTCGATCTTTACGCTGACAGGGAGCTGGGTACCCGCTTTAGGTAAAGCGTTGATGGCCGGCAGCTGTACCTGGTATTTGCCGGTATTTTCCAGGTTGTTCAGGAATGCGCAAACGTCCCTGGCTACCCCTATATGGCTCATAGCGTCCATCCGGTTAGGGGTCAGGCCAATTTCGAAGATGTGATCCTGTGCGGGTTTAAATACTTCGCTGGCAGGGGTTCCGGGTTGCAGGGAAGGGTCCAGTACCATGATCCCCGCATGACTGCTGCCCAGGCCTATCTCATCTTCTGCGCAGATCATTCCCTGGCTTTCTTCGCCCCGGATCTTGGCCTTTTTCATGGTCAGCGGTTCCCCTGAAATAGGGTAAATGGTAGTGCCAATGGGGGCTACTACTACTTTTTGTCCTGCTGCTACATTGGGCGCGCCACAAACGATATGTAATGGTTCGCCACTACCAATATTTACGGTGGTAAGTTTCAGTTTGTCGGCATTGGGATGTTTTTCGGCCGTCAGTACTTCGCCGATAACCAGACCGGCCAGGCTGCCTTTTACAGCTTCAAATTTTTCCAGGCTTTCTACTTCCAATCCAATACGGGTTAAAATAGTAGACAGTTCCTCCGGTGTAGGCTTTACCGGTAAATAATCACATAGCCAGTTGTATGAAATCGTCATTTATCTGATCGGTTTATTATAAGTGGCGTAAAGTTAAGAAATATGGGGACTTTTCCCGCAATGGAGGCGGGAATGTTGGAAGAGCGGGGGTTTTAGGGAATGCCCTGGAAAAGACCGGGTTTCGGCCCTGGGATAAGATCATTTTTGCTGTGATTGATATTTCCGAATAGAATGTGGAAAATCTTTTTGCACAATATGTGTGAATAATCGGACCTTCGCATGGGGATTTCCAGTTAATTGGTGGATAACTACTATCTTGTCAGTGGATAACTGACAAATTGCTTGTGTATAACCTGTGCGTAGGGCTTAATAAATTTAGTAGAGAAAGGAAGAAGGTTAATTAAAAAAATGCCTTTACCTTAGTTTTTACGGCTTGAAAAAATTTACAATTCCTTAAAGTAGCGCCACCCTGATGAATGCGGGAAAATGCATATATCAATTGTAAAATCAACTGGAAAGGCCCATTGACAGTAACCTTTTATTAACTTTTTATAACAGTCAAACCATAAATGGATCTCAATCTCAAGAAGGACCGCAACATGCGGAGAAAACCATCCATTGACGTTTCATCCTTGGTGTATGGCAAGATACCACCACAGGCAAAAGAATTGGAAGAAGCCGTTCTGGGAGCTGTGATGCTCGAGAAAGGCGCCTTCGACACCGTTATAGAAATTTTAAAAGCTGAATGCTTCTACGTAGAAGCACACCAAATCATCTTCACCGCAATGACCAAACTGGCAGCCAAGTCCATGCCGGTTGACATCCTCACGGTAACGGAAGAATTACGTTCTATGGGTAGCCTCGAACAGGTAGGCGGCCCCTTTACCGTAATGAAACTGACCAACATGGTCGTTTCCTCCGCCAACATTGAGGCCCATGCGCGTATCATTCTTCAAAAGTTCATCCAGCGCGAACTCATCAGGATATCAGGAGAAATCCTTTCCGAATCCTATGAGGATACCGCCGATGTATTCGACCTGCTCGACAGCGCCGAATCCAAACTGTTTGAGGTAACCAATAACCACCTTCGCAAGAACTATGATTCTATCGACCGGGTATTGGTGAATACCATGAAGAGAATTGAAGATCTCAGGAACAAAGGAGACGATATTACCGGGGTGCCTTCCGGGTTCCCGTCACTCGATAAAGTAACCTATGGATGGCAGCCTACCGACCTGATCATTATCGCGGCCCGTCCTTCCGTAGGTAAAACCGCCTTCGCCCTGAACCTCGCCAGGAATGCAGCCCTGCACCCCCGCTTTCCAAAAGGTGCAGCCGTATTCTCGCTGGAGATGTCTTCAGGCCAGATCGTACAACGTATCCTCTCCGCCGAATCCGAGATCAAACTGGAAAAGATCTCCAGGGGTAAGCTGGAAGAATACGAAATGAAGAAACTGATGACCCACGGTATCGAACGCCTGGCAAAGGCTCCCATCTTTATCGATGATACCCCGGCCCTCAATATCTTCGAATTACGTGCGAAATGCCGACGCCTGGTACACAACCACGGCGTAGGCGTGATCATCATCGACTACCTGCAGCTGATGAGCGGAAGCGGCGACGGCAGAACAAACCGTGAACAGGAGATCAGTAAGATCTCCCGCGACCTGAAAGGACTCGCCAAGGAATTACAGGTACCGGTGATCGCACTGTCGCAGTTGAGCCGTGATGTGGAAAAACGAAAGGATGGCAATAAGATGCCGCAGTTGAGCGACCTTCGTGAATCCGGTGCGATCGAACAGGATGCCGATATGGTAATGTTCCTGTACCGTCCTGAATACTACGAAATTAACACCAACGAAATGGGCGAATCCAACAAAGGTGAAACCCACGTGCGTATAGCCAAACACCGTAATGGTCAGTTAGATACCATCAAGCTGAGAGCCGTATTGGAATATCAACGCTTCGAAGATGATGGTAGCCTGGAAAACCCGGGTGGAGGCAATCCTTTCGCAGGCATTCGCCCTCAGCAAGGCGGCAATGATGAAGCCAAATTGTATATCCAGAAAGGTTCCCGCATGAATGACATGAACTTCGATGAAGGTTTTGAAGATGCTCCCTTTTAGCACCTGAAAGATATTTGCTAAAAGCCGGCATCGATAAGATGCCGGCTTTTTTTATGTGTGCCAGGCATGTGTTATATCTCTAGGGTGCAAGTCCCGAATGCGCTTTGTAGTAGGAAGCATTAGCCAATAGCAAGGGTGTCCACTGTAAAGTGGAATCTGAAGGAAGCTGGCGGCAAACATCCGGGCCGACGAACAGAAACTGTATACAAGGCGGGGTTACAAGGGTGATGTTGCATAAGAAACAAAAACCCGATACTACACAGATTGTAACAACGTAAATGCAGCGGCTACATGGATGGAAAGCGATAACACTTACCCTGGGAGGCCCTGTTTTTTTTACAGGGAGTCAGCCGAGGTCATAGTAGGCAGGGAA
>NZ_FNRL01000038.1 GCF_900107795.1 Chitinophaga terrae (ex Kim and Jung 2007) | reverse complement strand
CTACAATCGTCTGCGCATATGTATCTGGAAGCAATGGAAAACCATCCGTAACCGGTACCGTAATCTTATAAAACTTGGCTTATCAAAGTATTACGCAAGGATGTGGAGCAAAACGAGTATAGGTTACAGCCGTGCGGCTCGTAGTCCGATACTATGCAGAACCCTCACCAACGCATACTTTAGGAAAGAAGGCTATGTCGGATTTTACGAACGCTATTATCTGAAAACAAAAAGTCAGATTAAATTATTCTAACAAACCGCCGTATACCAGACCGGTACGTACGGTGGTGTGAGAGGACAGTGAGGGAAATAATCCCTCACTTCCTACTCGATTCGCTCTTCCCTCCAAACCGGTAACTAAAGCCTCCCATGAACATCCTGCCGGGTTGGGCAGGTACCAGGTAGTCTGTATAATTCGTGATGTTATCTACCAGGAATTTAAGCGTTAGTTTTTCTTTTAACAACGTTTTCTGCAGGGATACAGAAAGCAGGACAAAACCTCTCACAAAAACATCGTAGTTATCTATATACCCATTGTTATCGATATCCAGGAAGCCATACCGGCTCCTGTAGTTACCCCGCACGGAAGCGCTCAGCTTCCATGGCCGGTAAGTATAATATACCTGTGCATTGGCCATATGCCGGCTCCTGTTAGGCAACCCGAAATAATCACTTTTTACGGCGGCCCGTATCCCTTTGTCGGTGCGTACTTTACCGTAAGCCCCGTTGCCGGCGGCGATGCTGTCTTCCACGTCCCTGCTGCGGGCAACCAGGTACTGGTAGCCCCCCATAATGCGTAAATCCGGTAACAGGTTTAGCTCTATTGATGCTTCCAGTCCCCGGGTATACACCTTGCCAAGGTTGAGGTAAGAGAACAATTGCTGGCCGTTTCGCATAATGCCTACTTGTTCAGTATTGATGAGGTGATTGATATTGTTGTAAAACCCGTTGACAGACAACGTATATCCTTCCCCGAAAATAAATTTGCTTCCCAGGTTCCAGGAAACGGAAGTTTCTGCTTCCAATGGTTTTATTAACGCGGCATTGCTCCATACGGCCTGTACTGATCCCGTTTTCTTCAGTTCTTCCACAGCCGTATTGAAAACATTAGCGCCAACAACGGTATAGCCCTGGGTGATGTTAGTGAATACCTGGTAAGCCTGTGCATAGGTAGGCGCTTTAAATCCCTGGCCTACAGAACCTTTTACCTGCAGCCATCTGAAGGGCTTGTATTCCATGCCCAGCGTGGGATTAACCTTTCCGCCGTACAAACTGTTGCCATCATACCTCAATCCGGTGATCAGGCTGTATTTGGCAGTGGGGGTATAGTTAGCCTGGATATAGGCAAAATAGGTCTGCTGGTTGGGGATGCCTGCTACCGCACTATTGTTCATATGCTGCAATTCTCCTCCCAGTCCGCCTGTCAGCTCAAATTCCGCATCCCGGAACTCTTTGTTGCCCTGTATTTCCAGCCGTTGCAGCTGCTGGGAGAATTTGTTTTCCTGCAACCGCTTGCCGGTTTCCACAACCTTCACTTCCTGGTCGGTTCCATAGTGGGTAAAGTAATAACGGGTAAGAAGGCGGGTAGAGTGATTGATAGTAGTGCGTAAAGACAGGGCAGCGTTGACGTCCGTTTCATCCAGCAGGTCGCTGAACGGTTGGGCGCCATAGGAACGGGTCATGACCGAATGGCGGTTGGCCGCCCTGGCGCCCAGTTGCAGGGTGTTGTTGCTGTTCAGTTGCCAGGATGCCCTTGTTTGCCCGCTGAAACTGTGATAAGGTGGTGCAGTTTGCCCCTCCTTCAGGTACATTGTGTTTACATTAAACCCCGCTGTTTTGTAATAATTGCCGGAAAGATGCAGGGTTCCTTTTTTCCTGGCAAATGGCGTTTCACCACTTGCGCTGATATCGGCAGTCCGGTAGGCGCCATAAATGGCGGATACCTGCCCGCCGGTTTGCTTTACCTGCTGCCGGGTAATGATATTGATCACTCCTCCTAATGCTTCGCTTCCATACAGGCTGCTGGATGCGCCTCTCACAATCTCTATTCTTTCTATGTCCTGTACGCTGATGCGGCTGATGTCGAAATTTTCGTTGAACCGCCCGGATACAGGCAGGCCATTTAACAAAATAAGGATGTAGGCAGAGCTGAACCCCTGCATCTGGATGCCGATGCTCCTGTTGCCGGCTCCCAGGTCGCTCACGATGGCCATGCCTGCCTGTTCGCGCAGTACTTCATCCAGGCGGCGGCTGCCCATCTGTTCAATGGTTTTACCTTCGATCACGAGGGTAGGCGCTGCTATTTTCTTTACGTCTATGAGGTCGTCTGTTTTTCTGTGGTATTGCGCCTGGACATCTACGCCTTTCAGTTGTTGTATCTTTTGCATGCCGGTAGTATCCGCAGGCAGTGCGGTTGCATAAGTATTGCCCGTCAGCAACAGCAGGAGGGCGGGAAATATATATCTGTTACACATCAGTTCTCGGGAGCGCTTTTAAACTATGCAAGATGGAATTTTCCCGGCGCCAGGAGTGGAGAAATAATTACCACTTGCGGAGAATGCAGTACAGGCAAGGATGGCGGAAAAGGAGAAAAAGTTACCATAAACGGAAAAACCGTTTTTGTCAGAAATAGCATGACAAAGGGTTTTCCCATATTCATAAAATAAGTTCCCTTTTGCGCAAATTCTTTGATAGTGCAATGATTTAATATTGCTTCGTTGATGAAATATTCTGTAATTAATAAGAGTACCATTGTCTGCAATCGCAAATACCCATAACAAGCTATTCAATGCATGCCCGTTCAACATCCTGGGAGAAGAGAGCCTGCGGCAACGGAAACATGCGCTAAGCCAGCATGGCCACACAGGCATCGTCCAGGAGCTCCGGAGCCCCGACGGTATCGCGCTCGGCTATTACAACCTCAGATCAGAGAAAGGGGGTAGCGTTGTATTCAGTAACCAGCAACCTTTCCTGCAACTCAGTTATACGATCAGCGGCAGCAAAAGTTACCATGTGAACAGCGGTAAAACGGTGCTGGCAAACATGGGTAAACAACAATACAATTATCTTTTCTTCCCGCAGCAGGAGATACAGTTAAGTTGGGAACCTAACGAACCGCTGGAGATCTTCGAACTGGGCGTTAGTCCCGAACTGCTCTTTAACTTTATGCCCGAAGAGCATCCCCTGTTCGATGTTTTCAGGAAAAGCCTGGTCGATAATTCGCCGGTTCCGCTTAGCAAGAATAATCTTCCCTTACAAGCCAATTTCAGCACCATCCTTTACGAAATGCTAAACTGCCCGCTTGAAGGGCGTTACAAGCAATTGTACATCAAAGCCAAAACAATTGAGCTGCTGGCCATCCAGTTAACGCATTACGAACAGATGATGGGCGTACCGGCAAGAGAGCCGGCGGCCCGTACGCTGAAAAAGGAAGATATTGAAAAGATGTACCTGGCCAGGGATATCATCATACAGAATATTAACAGTCCCTGTACCCTGATCGATCTTTCGCACCGGGTCGGCACCAACGATGCATACCTGAAAAGCCATTTCAAACAGGTGTTCGGCACTACCGTGTACGGCTATCTGCAAAATATTAAAATGGCACATGCCAGGGAAATGTTGGCAGAGGGTAAAAGCGTTTCGGAAGTGGCTTACCTGTCGGGCTACAAACATACTGCCCACTTTACAAGGGCATTCAAAAAACATTTCGGGTTCGCTCCCGGTATAATGAAAAGGTAAGGCGCCGCCTTACCTTTTACTATTGCTGAAATTACTTTGCAACCCAATACAAAAGATACAGCCAGAAAAGACCTTTCAGCAGGAAAAAGAGGAATCCCCAAAAGCCGAGACGTTTCAGCCATTTGATTATTTTCTGTTTTCTGGTTGTTGTTTCCATCACTCGCTGATTATCTGGTAAATTTTAAAATCGCTGCGCATAGGAGCCGGTTTGCCTTCTGCTTTCGCTTTGGCCAGGTCTTCGAACCCCCGCTTATGCCCCGCTATGAACTGCTCTGATTTTGTCCAGTCCTTGAACGCCTGCTCACTTTCCCAGTAGCTGACGATCAGGTAATCGTCTCCCGGTTTCGAAGGGCGTAATACGTGCATGTTGATAAAGCCGGGCATGGTATCAATGGCATGGGCCCTGGAGGCAAACAGTTGTTCAAATCTTTCTGTGTAATCGCTGTTACAAGATATGTAATTAATAGCTACGAAATGCTTGTTCATGATCTGTAGATTTTTTGTTTGATAGATCAAAAGTACAATTGTCATATCACTGTCATGAACCTTATCCGGAAATATAGTTTACCACATCCGGAAAATCGCTTTTTTCCTTTCGTGGTTGGTTTTTCTCCGGTACTGGTCAGCAACCTTTTTGAAATTTGCATCATCAATTACCGCAATACTGATGAAGAAATATTTTTGGAAGATATCATTACCCTTTGCTGCTGCATGGCTGCTGGTTGCCTGTTCAGGCAAGAATGAAGACGCTGTTCAGCCGGCAGATAACGCCATAACAATACGTGATCTGCCAGCCGACACTGCCGCCTCCATGGGCGAAGGGGTAGATGGAAAAACGAAGCGCCCTTTCTATACTATTACTTTCAGTTTCCGCACCCAACAAACGCATGTTATACGCAATGCAGCAGATTCGGCTGCCTATCTTAAAAATGCAGATTGGGATATTGCTTTCTCCAAGGAGTATAATTCTTTCGTGGTGATCAACAACGGTAAAGTAGCCGGAACGCCCGGTTATGGCGGGCCTGGTACCGGCAACCTGGTAATAGTGGATCAGCCATTTGATAATGTAACTACTGCACCGGCAGATGAAGTGTTTGAACAGCAGGGTATCGCCGGCGTAGGCTGGGATAACGGCAATGGATATGGCTGGTTCTTTTATTCGCTCAATAATCATATATGCGTTCCCGTCAGGAACCGGACTTTCGTGATAAAGACGGCGAAGGGGCAATTCGCAAAACTGGAACTGCTAAACATCTATAAAGGTAATCCGCCGGTTGTAACAGATCTCTTCTGGCCGGCGCCTTACCTCACTTTCCGTTATTATGAGCAAACGGATGGCAGCAGGAACCTGAAAAACAAGTAAATATTTTATCTAATTCCAATCATTATGATTTCGCACTCAATATGGCGAACAGTTACCGCCATGCTGTTGCTGGCCGGCTCGCTGGCCGCATGTTCGAAGAACGACGATAAGCAGGAAGTTATTGACCCCGGGGGCAATACTGTTACTGTAAAGACAGGGGTTTACAGTGTAGTTAACCTCGTAGCAGATACAAACGCCACCTCCGCAGGCAACGCAGTAGAACTTTATTACAGCCTCGAAGAGAACAAGGTTATACCGGCATCTTTAAAGCAAACCAGCAAATGGGATATTGTTTTCTATGGCATCTATAACAGCAGCGTATATCCCAACAATGGCGCCGCTACCGGTTCGCCAGGCTTTGGGGGACCTGGAACAGCCAGGTTATACGTGGTAGTAGACAGGAAATTTGACGCGCAGTATTACGATACAACCAACTTTAAACCGAAAACGCTTCCCATCCCGCGCCAGCTATGGAACACCGCATTCGATGCTGTGAAAACAGTACCGGTAACAGACGGCCAAATGGGAGTAAGAGATGCAGGCCTGGATCACTTCCAGAACAACTTCGATGGCTGGGGATACTACGATTTCTATGGTTCCCTTTTTCCCGATGATCCAAAGAAGGCGCATGTCGTATATGCGATGCCGAGGGTAATAGTGGTGAAAACAACCAAAGGCCATTATGCAAAAGTGATCATCGAAAATATATATAAAGACAATCCTGCAGCTCCCAGCAGGGATAACAAGCCGGGATATGTCACTTTCCGTTACGCCATCCAGATGGATGGTTCCAAAAACCTGGACATTAAATAAGTCAGCTTCACATTACTATTATGAAGAATTTTTATTTCGCACTACTGGCGATGTTGGCAACATTGCCGGCCTGCACTAAAACTGAAACAGTCCCTTATCTTCCTGCAACTGGCAACCAGCTATTGGAATACAAAATTGTGAATGTACAGGGCAACCCGATCTATGGCGCTATTAACCAGGCCGACACAATCGTTACTGTTTATCTCCCTTTCTACCTGCAATTAACTTCACTGGAACCGGCTATTAAAGTAAGTGAAGGGGCAACTGTAACGCCGGCGTCGGGTACCATGATAGAAAACCTGCTGGAAGTATTCCGTACCGGGCGTACCATCAGGTATGAAGTGAAATCGAAAGACGGTAAGATCAAATCCTACAAACTGGATATCCAGGTACAACAGCCTGCTGTAACACTGGAAGAGGTAAGTAAAGAAGCGGACAAACCCAACGAATATGTGATAGATATGAAGAAGGATTACGATTCTTTCTCCTTCTCTGTGAATGGAACCGGCTTCGCGTCTAGCCAGGAAATGATCAGCGCCGTACTGGTAGATGAAACGAATAAGGAATATGGCCCGCTGCCCATGAGCACATTTAATACAACAGACCTTACTTACCTGAACTTTGTTGTGACTAAATACAAACCGGGGCAATCGTCCGAGATCCTGGCCACGCTGCCTGCTACAGGCTTGTACAGGGTGCGCGTATATTCCTACGCTAAAGTGGCTACAACACAAAATCCAATTCGCATCACCTTACTCAACAAGTAATAATCCTCCAACATGAATCGCATATCCCGGTTACTATATATTGGGTCATTAGCTGCCGGCGCAGCACTAATGACAGCCTGTAAAAAAGAAACTGCATACGTTAATTCCCCCTATCATAACATCGAGAGCTTCACAGTAACAACAGCAGACCTGGGCGCTCTCAGCGGGGCAGTGAACGGCGACAGCATCGTGCTTTACTGGCCTTCGTATTCGGCTATCCCGGCGAAAGTAGCCCCCGTTATCAAAGTATCAGCCAATGCTACAATAACGCCGGCGTCAGGAACGGAAGTGCCGCTGGCTACCGGCACCAAATACACGGTGAAAGCGCAGGATGGGCAAAGCAAGGATTACTTCCTGAAAGTGGTGCTGAACCAGCCCGGCATCCAATTCAATGAAACTGTTTCCTACTACGCTTTAAAAGGCCAGACCGTTTCTATCAATACCAACAGGGATGTAAAATACCTGGTAGAAGATGCGGCGAAAACCAAAGCCTTCCTGGTAGATAACGACGGGAAGGAAGCGGAACTTAATGTTGCTTTTACAGTGAGGGAAAAGATACATTACATTGATATCACCATACCTGCGGACATTGCCTTCAAAGAAGGCGCATATAAGCTCAAGTTCACCAGCAACCAGGTTTCGGCAACCAGCAACGGGAATATATTTGCCATCCTTTACCCGTCCGACAGGTACCCGAGGGCCAATAGCCTGACAGCTGACATCACCGTTAAACGTAACGAAAACATCACTTTTACAGGCGCCAGCTTTACCGACATGCAGGATGCCCGGGTCTTCTCCTATACTTCATCTTTTTCGGAGAAAGAGCTGGGGGTGTTTAAACTGGTAAGTTTCACTGAAACCACGGCTACTTATAAAGTGCCTGCCGATTTTCCTACCGGAACCTATGAAGTAGGAGGATGGGGAGATGATAACCCGAATATGTGGATACAGCTTCGGACCAGCGATTACTTTAACTACTGGAACTGGATGAACCCGAAGAAAAATTATGCAGATGTGAACGGCTCGGTAAAGATCACCATCAAAGACTAAACGAATAAACTCATTACAGCAGTAAATCCATTTTTAACTCATCAACTAAACCCTATTAGTATTATGTCCAAATTAACCACAAACCTCGCCAGGTTAACATGGGTGCTGGCGGGAGCCGGGGTGCTGTTCCTTGCATCCTGCTCAAAAGATAACGACAGTGTAGCGCCTTCCCTGCAAAAATTGGAAGGCGGTTCTAAAACTGCGGTAACGGTGCCTGATGGCGGCAGCGTTACTATCACCAACAATAACGGCCAGGGTAAAGTATACCGTAATGGCAGTGTTTACCGTGTTGAAAACTTCAGGCAGGCCTATGTTTCCGACACCGGTCAGCCAAATACCGGTACTTTCTGGTGGCGTTTCTCAGATAACGATGCAGGAAACCCGGCCAGCTATAATATCCGGTTTTCCGGCATTGCAACCGGCGATATCACCGCCGGCGGAACCGATGAACTCCGGTATATCGACAAAGCATTTTCCAGCGTAACCGCTGCCGACTGGAGCACGGCATCAGTACCTGTTGCCAATACTATTGGAATGAACAGCGTAACAGGCACCGGTGTTCCGCCTGCCGTAGCGGCCCTGGCTAACGGGAAAGGCTGGTATACCTATAACTGGAGCGCAGGTCATACTGTTACTCCTGTAAGTGGCCGTACGCTGCTCTATAAATCAGGTACTTTCCTGGTAGCTTTCGAGATCATCTCCATCTACCAGAACCAGGTGACAGGCGGCGCATTTCCATACTATCATTTCTATTACAAGATCCTGTAATAGCTGATTCATAACCGCTGCTGTAATACTTCCATAATAACGGAACGGGATGTCTTTTTACAAGATGTCCCGTTCCCGCTTATATAGCCGGTATGCCAAAAAAAGCGCCGCGTCTTCGGAACGATATTTTCTTCTTTCGTAAAAATATCTTCTATAATAACCATGCAACAACCGGAATATGTATTTTCGCGAAAATTGTAAGCCAAGAGCATGACCGTATTGCAAACATTACTGGAAGAACTGAGCGGGGTATTACCAGGTAATATGACCTCCTTATTTGCTTTAACCAGGCAGGTTAAACTGGAAGAAGGGGAAGCATACATACGGGAAGGCGATAAATCGAGGCGCCTGGCATTTATAGAGAAAGGTATTATCAGGGCTTATACCCTGAAGCAAAATGGCGATGAAGCTACCCTGTTCCTGCGTTGGGAAGGCCATTTCGTAGCTTCTCATGATACCATCATCCATTCCATTCCCGCCAGGTTCACCTATCGCGCCCTGGAAGCCTGTTCGCTGATCGAGATCGATTATGACGAATTGGACGATGTGCTTCGCCGGCAGCCGGAACTGGAACACCTGCGCAATTATTTCCTCCTGAAAATGTTATCAGACGCCCTGGAAGGACTGGAAGGATTCGTGCTCTTATCGCACGAAGAAAGATATCAACGCCTCCTTGAAAACAGGTGGGATATCGTTAACCGGGTTCCCGACAAATACATCGCTTCCATGCTGGGCATCACCCCCGTTTCCCTGAGCCGTATCAGGAAAAGGATACATAACAAAGGCCGCAACCAGGGATGAAATTAACTTTTGTTAATTTCCTTTCTTATCCATTGTTAACCGGAGTTAGGCCGTACCATATCTATTTTTGAGGTACAAACCAACTAACCGTAAAAATGGACGTAACTAACGAAATTGTAAAGATCTTCGGTGCATCGGCTATACGTTATTTTATATTGGCAGGAATTCCATTCCTGGTTTTTTACCTGGCATACCCGGACAAGCTGAACTCCCGCAAGATCCAGCAACGACTCGCCTCAAAAAAGGACTTCATCCGCGAGATCTGGCACTCCATGCAAAGCACCCTTGTTTTTACTTTAATCACCGCGTTAATACTGTTTACGCCCGTAAGGAACTATACACAGGTGTATGCTAACCTGAACGACTATCCTATATGGTATTTCTTCGTTAGCGTTGCTTTATCGCTGGTGATACACGATACTTATTTTTACTGGATGCACCGCATCCTGCATCACAAGACCTTATTCAACCTAACTCACCTAGTACATCACCGGAGTACCAATCCTTCGCCCTGGACCTCCTACAGTTTCCATCTGCTGGAAGCCATTGCAGAAGGAGGCGTGTTATTCGTGCTTATCGCCATCATGCCTATACATCCGCTGGCAATACTGTTGTTCACCGTACTATCATTTATAATTAACGTCTACGGTCACCTGGGATACGAGATCATGCCCCGCGGTTTCAGGAACAGCGTCTGGTTTGAAGTACTGAATACCTCCGTTCATCACAACCTGCATCACAGCAAATTTAAAGGAAACTACGGCCTCTATTTCCGGGTATGGGACCGCCTCATGGGCACCGAACATCCCGACTACGTGAAGGAGTACGACAAAATCCAAGCCCGAAGGTTCACGCAAAGGTTTCACGCAGAGGGGCATAAGGTGCAAAAGAGGCATAAGATATTTTGATCGGAGCGAATTTTAAGAAACAAAGGGAGCGAAGATGGTATTATAACACAATCTTCGCTCCCTTTGCTTTCTTATTTTCCTTAAAAAAATTTCTTATGCCTCTTTTGCACCTTATGCCCCTCTGCGTGAAACCTTTGAGCTTGGGTGATGATTTTGCATGCTGATAAGGGATGCAAATATATCCATTATAATGATGTGATCCACCAGGTGTTGTCGTTGGCGTCGACTACCCCGCTGCTTCTTCCGTAGTGCTGGTCTGCAGGCTCCATTACGCTGGTAGCGCCATGTTCCAGGGCTTTTTTATATGTTTCGTCTGCATTTTCAACGTAAATGAACATGCCTGCAGGCTGGGCAGGCCATTCGGGGCGGGCGGTTGCTACCATCAGCGTATTGCCGCCAACCTGGATCTCGGCATGCCTGAGCAGCCCGTCTTCGTGGTAGTCCTCATGGGTGATCCGGCCATTGAATACTTCCCTGACAAATGATAGGAATCCTTTTCCATCCTTCAGGATCAGGTATGGCATAACTGTTTGATGTCCTTCTGGTATTTTCATAATCATGAGTTTAACTGGGTGAATAATGATGTAAAACTATCGCAGGATCAGGGCCTGAAATTGGAAAAAACCGACATTATTATTCCATCCAGGCGGTAGCTTCTGAACGGCCGGAGAAATAGGTTTTAGGATGCAGCCCCGAAAACTCCTTAAAGTCGTGGATGAAATGCGACTGATCGTAATACCCCGATTCCAATGCTATGGAGGTAAGCGATTGACCGGGGTTGCCATATTGTTTCATTGCCCTGTGGAAACGGGAGATCCTGGAAAATAGTTTAGGGGTAAGACCCGTATAGTGTTTGAATTGTCGCTCGAACTGTCGTTCCGACAAATAGTAGTTTTCAGATAGTTCTTTTATGCTCATCGATGTTGGGTGATGAACCAGTTGGGCAATGGCATGGAAGATATTGGAATGCTGATAATTGCTGCGTAAACATTCATCCAGGAACCGCTCAATGATTGCGATCCTTTCGGCTGTAGATGCGGCCAGTCCTACCTGTTCTTCCAATGCGTTCCCGACATGCTTCAGCAGGTCCGACAGGTCGGGCATCTGGTTGGCGCAGTCGGTAGCCGGTATTTTAAACAGCAGGGGAATGGCCTGCGGGTAGAAGTACACGCCAAACATCGCGAATGCACTGTTGATATGAAATTTCCTGATGGAGGTACCGGGACCGTGTATGCCAGCGGTAAAGCTATGAGCGGTGGAACCGTTGGCAAACAGTTCGCTGAAGCGGCCTTCGTAGTGGAACAGCAATTCTGGGCATATTTCCGCCATGGAGTAATGCGTATATGGCGCATCGCTTTCCAGCACCCAGTAGGATCTGACAATCTGCTGATGCCTTTCGGCCGGTGGAATGGAGAAATATTTCATAATGCCTCAGTTTGAATACGGTCTGCCAGCTAAAGTTAACGAAGTTTCAGCTTATATTTTGTCTTTTACGCACCTGAATCCCAGCGTCCGGGCCCTGTCCATGCCGGGTGAAAGGAGCAGGTATTTGCCATGTTTATTTACCTCCTCGGCATGCGGGAAATACCAGTGGGAGGTCTGCGGATGGAAATAGCTGCCGCCTTTCAGTACGGCGGAGCGGGTATGTTCGTCCAGGTATTCGTCTGTCCATTGCCAGATATTGCCGCAGAGGTCTTCGACGCCGAAGGGGCTGCGGCCGCCGGGATAGGCGTTGACGTTAGTAGGCCTGCGCATTGCCCGGCTGGTATCCGGCGGCGGCATGTTAGCCGGCACTTTCTGCGAGCCCCAGGGGTAAATGCGGCCGTCATTGCCCTGCGCGGCATACTGCCATTCCCATTCGTGCGGCAGGCGCTTGCCAGCCCATGTTGCGTATGCCCTGGCATCTTCAATAGATACCCAGGTGACCGGCAGGTTTTCTTCTCCCGGTAGGTATTTGCCGTTCTGCCAGTCCTTCAGGAAGTTGGTAGTATCTGCAGGCCGGTAATGCGATTGTTGTAGAAAAGTATAGAACTGCTGGTTGGTAACCGGATATTTGTCCATATAAAAAGCAGGGATAGACAGCTCGTGCTGATGATCTCTCGACGGGTGCTGTTCCCAGGGGTACTGAACGCCAACGCCATCGGGCAACGGGTTGCCTTCTATCATTACGCCGTTGCTTTTAAACAGGTAGGAATCGGCGCCTGGTATCAGCACCATGCCTTCAGGCGCTTCCTGTGCGGGTTGTGTACGCGGGATCTCCCGGATCTTTTGCGGCATAAAAGGCCTGGTAGCGGCTAATTGATTCAAGGGTGTTGCTGAAAGAGATTTCATTGTTCCCAGGAATTTGCCCATACTTTTAAGGGGTTGATGCTGTATGCGGATGGCCCCAAAGCCGTTGCCTTCTACAGGTACCCGCAACGTAACCTGGTTGCCGGATATTTCGCCTTTCAATACGGTTCCGTTCCAGGCATCGAAGTATTGATCATTTTTTGAAAGGGGGACATTTATTTCCACGCTGCTTTTATCCACCGAGTCCCGGTTCACCAGCGTAATAACAGTGCCGCCAGCGTCGGGGAACCTGGAAGCAAAAACGCCTGCTGTAGCTACGGGGTAAAACGGTTCCCAGTCCATACTGCTCCAGGCCTCCGGGAACTGCCTGTAGATGCTGCGTATTTTTCGTATAGCCATGGCATATCTTTCAGGCACCTGGTTCCAGATACCCCAGATATTTTCCCAGGCGTTGTACCCGATCCCATTGAAGAAAGCATATTGCAGGTCTTCTGTTTTATTGATCGCCCAGCGGCTGGTAATATGCACCTGGTGTTTGGGCTGCAGCCATTTATAAAGACTTATACCCAGTATATAACCATTTTGGGCTCCATCCCAGACCCGCCAGAAATATCCCCAACTCATAGTGTTATATTCCAGCATCTTCAGATCCTTTATGCTGATCTCGGGTTGCAATGCCAGCGGGTGATGCAATTGCTTCATGGCATCTGCAAAGTCGATGGTTACCCCGTTCATGGTATCTCCATTCAATCCATCTGCCCCTAACTCCTTCGCTTCCTTTACCAGGGCCATTGCCATCGATTCGCTGATGGCGCGGGTGCCATGATCCCATATCATGATGGGAAAAAATACTTTGACGCCCCGCTTATGGAAGTCTTTTATCATTTTCTTTAATCCTGCTTTGCCTCCGGGCATGTCGGCGAACATATCGAACTGGTTGCGGTTGTCGATGCCGATATTGGGATAGGTAGGCCAGACCAATACAGCATCCAGTCCGCCGTAGCGGGCGGTTACATCATCCAGGAACCTGTCTACGGTATATTGCCTGGCAACAGGGTCATAAAGGTACCTGTCGTGGGCCATCATCTGCGCATACATATAGGTTTGGCGGGTCCAGTTCAGCGCCGGATCTTTATACAGCGCATCGTTGAATTGTAATTTGTTAAGTTGGTCCTGTCTCCATTGTTTCACTGTATCGAGCCAGGCATCGCGTTGGGCGCTGGTTCCAGGCCCGGCGATCAATTCTCCGGCAGCTCCCTGTATCCTTATGCTCTGGGCATTTACCAGCGCGCTGAACAGGAGGGGTAGGAGTGTTAGTTTTCTTTTCGTGGAAAGCATATAGGCAGCGTTTCGGTATTTCCTAAGTTAATAAGCTTATTTGTCTTTTAATAATCCAATGCTTATTTTGTTAGAATGAAAAAGGTCGTTTTATTCTCCCTCTTCTTTTCACTGCCTGTTTTTGCCGGTGCGCAAAAAAGACTGAAACCTGACAAGTCGCTGCAGCAGGCGATCTCAGCAGCTGTTGCAGGTTTTAAAGGCGATGTCGGCGTGTATGTCTGCCAGTTATCAACCGGGAAATATGCAGCCATCAATGCTGATACCATTTTCCCGACAGCCAGTATTGTAAAGATCCCCTTGCTGGTAGGGTTGTTTGATAAGATAGATAAAGGCGAGCTTCAGTACCACCAAACCCTTTGGTACAGGGATTCTATCAGGTATGGCGGCTCGGGGATCATGCAGTTTTTCAAAGACAGCACCAAAACAGAGCTCAGCGTACTGGCAGCGCTCATGATGGCGTATAGCGACAATACTTCTTCTTTATGGAACCAAAGCCTGGCGGGCGGTGGAGTAACCATCAATAAAATATTGGAACAATATGGCTTGAAGGATACAAGGGTCAATTCCCGTACCCCGGGGAGGGAACAGGACTGGAAAAAATATGGATGGGGACAAACTACGCCCCGCGAAATGGCTTCGCTGCTGGTGAAGATCCGCAAGCAGGAAGTGATCAGCCCTAAAGCTTCAGACAGGATGTACAGGTTGATGACCAAGGGATATTACGACGAAGGAGCTATTTCACAGATCCCTGCCTGGGTGCAGGTAGCGGATAAAACTGGGTCGATAGACGACTCAAAGTCGGAGGTGCTGCTGGTAAATGCCCCGCATGGGGATTATGTATTGTACATTGGAACAAAGAATATACAGGATCAGCGGTGGGCAGACGATAATGAAGCGGTAGTATTGATCCGCCGGATATCCGCCATTGTATGGAAGCATTTCGAAGAATAAAAAACAGGCGTCACTAAACGAACGCCTGCCCAAAATGAAAAGAAACAAAACCTGTGATTATTATGGTGCTGCTGTTTGCACAGCGCTGATCAGCGCATTGTAATAAGTTTCCAGTTTGGTTTTATCTTCCGGATCAATTTTTTGTTCGGCTACTTTCTTATTGTATTCATCTTTCAGGGAGGTAAGTTTATCCATATATTCAGATGCCTTTTTGCCGCTGTTGGTATTTACCAGGTCCGACAGGTATTTGTGGAAGTCCTGGGCTAAGTTCTTAGCGTTTGCTTTTTTGAAATCGGGCATCGGAACTTTCGACATGGCATCGTTGATGGCCGATTGAACGGCTGCTACAGCAGCGTTGGCGGCATTGGCGTTAGCGGCTGCATCGTGCATGGCAGACGCTTCTGCAGACTGGGTAGCTTCTTTCGCTTTTTCTTCCGCCATTTTTTCGTCGTGTTTCTGGGGATTCTGGCAGGCGGCGCCCAGGCAAAGGGCGGCTACCAGGCAGTAATTGAATAGTTTCATAGCTTAACAGTTTTGCGTGAGTAAGTAACTTGATTGAAACAGCTACCTAAAGAACACGCGTGCTGGGTTTTTGTTTAATATAATTGTTAATATAAAAAACGAGCCCCGGTTGATACCGGGGCTTTATGTTAACGCTATAAATTACGGCCCCGTGGGAAGGGCGCCTTAAACACAAATCAATAGTTTACTTACAACACATAGAAGCGTCCTACTTCTATTTGTTCTTCTTCCGGTGCGTTAAACTGTTCATGCAACTGCTGTCTCAAATCTTTTTCGATGTTCCGGGCAATGGTTGTTACCGGTGTATCTGTAGGTTTATTTTCGAATGGATCCTGTAAGTTGATACCCATCTTTTCTATCAACAGGAAAGAAGATGCAATGGCAACAACCAGCGGAATTTCCATGAACCCTAACACGTCGATCAATGCAAAGGGCAATAACAGTATAAAGAAGATCAGCGTAAAGTGAGTGTACAGGCTGTAGGTAGCCGGGAACACCGTATTCTTGATACGCTCGCATTTTCCCATGGCATCGCAGAGGCGCGATAATGTTTTGTCGATCTCTACCTGCTGGTACTGGTTGATCCAACCCTGATCCAGCGCATGTTTCAGATCTTTACCGTGTAAGAGCAACAGGGCAGCGGGCACGTTATCATATCTCATCACATAGTTTAATTCCCTCCTGGTTAGTAACCTTTCCAAACCTTTTAATGGATCCGTCTTGCGTAACGATTGTCCCAAGCTATAGCACCATGCTGCCTGCCGCTTTACAAAACGTTCCTGGAACTCGGTCAGTTCTTCCGATTGATACGCACTATCCATTAAACTCAATAACTGCCTTGTTAAGGAACGTGAATCATTTACTATCGCCCCCCAGATTGTTCTGGCCTCCCACCATCTGTCGTATGCCTGGTTAGACCTGAAAGCCAATAGCAGGGATAGCACAGTGCCTAATACCATGGGTACAGACAGTGGGATAACCAGATTAGTGAAGTCGTAGCGATAATACAGGAGATTAATAGCCAGTGTATACACTGTTACCAGCAGTATCTCAAACCTGATCTTACCAAATACATATTTTAAGGGGATATTCTTCTTCAGTAGCATAAAAAACGCTTTTTATTCGGCCAATAATAGCGATGAGATAGTTGACCTGTCGGTAACATATTTACGACGTTGCAACTGGATCTTCATCTTTGGGTAACTGCATTTGCTGAGTAATTTCTCAGGGTTGTAACTTCTCTTGGACGGAGGCGTAAATTCCTGGTCGGCAGGTTGGATGATCAGATCTATGTTTTGCGCCAGCAGGAAATTCCTCAGTGCAACCCTCGTATTACCATGGAAGAATTCTATCTTCAGTTGGTTAATGGCAGAGGAATATTTGTTGCGGATAATTTCACAACCATCCTGGAAGTCGTTGGAGATAAGTTCTACATGCCTGGAGTTACGTGTATAAGTTACCAAATCAAACAACGAGTCTGGCATCTCCAGTGCATGCATGAATATGATGTTTACCTTCTCTCCCGGATGTTGGGCAACAATACTGTGCACATAATTTAAGGAGCGGATCGAAAAATCAGTTGGAATGAGTATATTTTTCATATCTGGTAACTTTTTATGACAGCAAAATTATTGCTGGCAGATAAGTAACCAGTAAGAGCGGAGTTAAAAGGTCGTAAAAATCCGGTAAGAATTCGGTAAGAAAGCAGGCGCTACAATGGTAACTCAACCCTGATCTCAGTTCCGTGGTCTACTTCACTATGTACAATAATATCCCCTTTGTGCATGCGGACGATATTCATTGCCAGCGGCAAGCCAATGCCATAGCCCTTAAACTTGGATGTATTGGAAGCCCTGAAGAAGGGAGAGAAGATATAAGGAAGATCTCCCTGCGGGATGCCTATACCCATATCTTTTACGATGATAATATTTTTCTTTTCTGTTGCCGCCAGGGCTATGGAAACAGGTTTATTATCCGAATACTTGATGGCATTCACCACTATATTGGTTAACGCCAGTTCCAATAATTGCATGTTCCCGCTTATCTGCAGCTTTTCTTCTTCTTCCGGGAACAGGCTGTAGTCTATTTCTACATGGTTATCCGGGTACATCTTATCAATGGTGCGTTTCACATTGAAAAGCAGCTCATCTGTCCGGATGTCTTCCCATTCCTGTTTCTTGCCGTCAAACCCTGTTTGGGCAAGGTGCAGCAGGCTGCGGGTAATATGTTCAAGCCGTTCTGCTTCGCTGAGGATGTTTTGAAGGGAATACACGTAATGCGCAGGCGTTCTTTCTTTGTTCAGCGCCAGTTCTGCCTCGCCGATAATAGCGGTAAGCGGTGTTCCCAATTCGTGGGAAGCATTGCTCACGAAATTGTTCTGGGTTTCAAAGGCTGTTTCCAGCCTGTCGAGCATATTATTGAAAGTAGTTGCCAGGTCGGTGATCTCGTCTTCGCTGTTCTCTACGTTTAGCCGCAGGTGTAAGTTGCGGGAACTGATATTTTTTACCTGTACCATCATCTGGCGGATGGGTTTTAAAATATATTTGGAGAAGAAGATACCGGCTCCTATCAGGATAACGCTGGAGGCAACGGCACAGATCAGCAGCAGTTTTCTTAACCAGGCCAGGTATTCTATGCTGTATTGATTGATAGCGGAAACGATAACAATGTATACGCCTTGTTTACTTTTATAGAGTACGCCTTCATAAAAGCGGTCGCCTTCCCGGTAGGTAGCTTTGCTTTCGCGGATCACCTGCTGGTAAAACGTATCCGGTAAACTAAGTTGCTCATTTTTGGAAACGGTATTGTTATTAACAGCAAGGAAATATTCTTTTTCTGCCGGCAGTTTTTCCAGGTGTTCTTCCCTTATCTCGTTATAGATAGCGCTGTCGGATTCGTAATTGGGCAGGGTAGCCCTGGCGGCCAGGTAGGCGCGGATCTCCAGCCGTTTGTAGAAGTCTTCAAACGAATGCTGGTTGGCAAAATAGTACACCAGGCCCGTCATCACGAGGATCGTGGAAATGGTCAGACCTGCAAATACAAGTAATATCTTAGTGCGAATCTTCATCCAGCTTGGTTTCTTTCAGCATATACCCCAATCCTACAACGGTATGTATCAGTTCTGCTGCATCCGGCTTATTGATCTTCTTGCGAAGGTAGTTGATATAGACATCCACTACTTTCGTGTTCATGTTGAATTCTATACCCCAGACATGTTCCAGTATCTCTAACCTGGATAACACTTTGCGCGGGTTTTTAAGCAGGAATTCTAACAACCGGTATTCTGTTGCTGTCAGTTGTATGTTTTTACCCATACGGGTAGCTGTTTTCGTGTCGGTGTTGAGCGACAGGTCGGCCAGGCTCAGTATTGCCGGAGAGGGGGCGGCAGCGGGAGCTACAGGCTCCGTATTGCCTGTTTTCCGGCGCATCAGGCTCCTGATCCGGGCTTCCAGCTCCTGGAGCTTGAAAGGCTTCAGGAGGTAATCGTCGGCCCCGGAATCGAGCCCCATGACGATGTTCTCTGTAGTTCCCAGGGCGGTGAGCATCAAAATAGGGGTATCAACCTGCGATTTGCGCAGGGAACGACATACTTCGATACCATTCATGCCGGGTAGCATTACATCCAGTATAATCAGCCGGAAACTGGGATTATTCAGGGCCATTTCAAGGCCGCTGTTGCCGTCGGGAGCCACGCTTATCTCGTAGCCGGCTTCCGTCAGCCCACGGGTAATGACAGATACTACAGCAGGTTCGTCTTCTATCAACAATAATTTCATGGGTAACAAATATAACTCTCATGAATAAAGCAACAAAGTTCAGTTCTTTTTAACACTAAACTTTGTTGCTTTTTTAACAATTATGAAGAATAAGAGTTAGTCGAGATGCTTAACGCAATTGAATAATTCGCAGTTCCAGTTGTCGTTTGCGAACAACAGCCTGGTGAAAGAGGTGTTTTTCATCGCAGGGGTAGGGTGCATGGCCGGTACAATGGTGTCGAGCAACTGCCTGATAAAGCTGCCATGCGTTACGAGCACTATTTTCTTGCCTTTATTTTCCGTCACTACTTCTTCCAGGAACGATAGTCCCCGCTGCACTACTGACTCCCGGGATTCCATCCCCAGGTCAAGCTGTTTCCAGTTAACGCCCCATTTTTCCTGGCGTTCTTCTTCGGTAGTACCTTCTATCAAACCGCCGCCGGCTTCACCTATCCTTTTGTCTTCAAACACGCTGTCGATATTCAGTTCCTGTGCAATAATGGCGGCCGTTTGCCGGGCGCGTATAAGATGGCTGGAGAAAACCAGATCCCAATTTTCACTGCTTAACCGCTGTCCTAACTTCAAGGCCTGCTGGATACCCTCTTCATCAAGCGGGATATCCGAATATCCCTGAAGGCGGCCTGCTTTGTTCCAGGACGTAGTACCGTGACGAATAATTGCGATCTCAGTCATATTATTTTTTTTGTTCTTCCGGGGAGCAAAGATAGAAAAATAGAAGCGCTGATCCTACCAAAAATTCACTACCCAGTATTCCGTATATTTGTTGATATGGATAAAAATAACAGACCCGTTGAAGAGAACCCGGAAAAAAAACAAGAAGATGTAAAAGAAGAACCCATTATACATGATGGTTCGGGAGGTGCGTTTGAAGGTACTGAAAGAGTGTCGGAAGAGGAGGATGATAAACCATCCAAACCAGGCCCGCTTCCTTATTAAAAAAAATTTAATGACTCCTTAAAACCACAAGCTTATGTTATCATTAGACCAGATCAGTGAATTGTTAGGAAAGGAGAGTGAAGTGCTGTTGCAGCACCAGAGCAAAACAATTGATAAATCAATGTTGCACCTGCCGGGACCGGATACCGTTAACAGGATCTATCAGCCAAGCAGCCGCAATCCGCAGGTGCTGAGAAGCCTGGGGCAGTTGTTCGGGCATGGCAGATTGGCAAATACCGGTTATTTATCTATCCTGCCGGTAGACCAGGGCATAGAGCACAGCGCAGGGGCGTCTTTCGCTAAAAATCCTGCTTATTTTGATCCTGAAAATATAGTGAAACTGGCCATAGAAGGTGGTTGTAACGCTGTAGCCTCAACATTTGGCGTTTTAGCGGCAGTTTCCCGTCAATATGCCCATCGTATACCCTTCATCGTTAAGATCAACCACAACGAGTTGCTTACTTATCCGAACCGGTTCGACCAGGTAATGTACGGTACCGTGGAAGAGGCCTGGAACCTGGGCGCAGCGGCCGTTGGCGCCACTATTTATTTCGGGTCGGAGGAGTCGGACAGGCAACTGGTAGAAGTAGCACAGGCCTTTGAAAGGGCGCATGAACTGGGAATGGCTACCATTCTCTGGTGCTACCTGAGGAACGATGCTTTCAAAAAAGATGTGGATTACGACCTGTCGGCAGATCTTACAGGGCAGGCCAATCACCTGGGCGTAACCATCCAGGCGGATATCATCAAACAAAAACTGCCTGTTTACAACGGCGGTTTCAAAGCCTTGAATACCGGTACTTCCTCTTATGGCAAACTGGATGAAAGGATCTATACTACCCTGACTTCCGACAACCCCATCGACCTTTGCAGGTACCAGGTGGCCAACTGTTACATGGGAAGAATGGGATTGATCAATTCAGGAGGCGCCTCAGCAGGCGAGGCCGACCTCGCCGATGCGGTAAGGACAGCCGTCATCAACAAGCGGGCCGGCGGCATAGGCCTCATTTCAGGAAGAAAAGCCTTCCAGCGGCCAATGGCAGAGGGAGCAGCCTTGCTGAATGCCATCCAGGATGTATACCTGAATGAGCAGATCACTATTGCATAAGGTTATCTTACCTGGCCGGAGCCGTGGATGATCCATTTTTCGGTTACCAGTTTTTCCAATGCGAAGGGACCGCGGGCGTGCAGCTTTTGCGTGGAAATCCCTATTTCCGCACCCAGTCCGAACACCCCGCCATCAGTGAACCTCGTAGAGGCGTTCAGGTATACGGCAGCAGCATCTACTTCGTTCAGGAAGCGTTCGCTGATCTCCGGATCGTTTGAAATGATGGCTTCCGAATGTTTGCTGGAATATTGCCGGATATGCGCCAGTGCAGCGTCAGGACCGGGCACAACTTTTACAGAACATTTCAGGGAAAGGAATTCACGGCCGAAGTCTTCCGGTTGTGCGGCGGTTAGGTAAGGATATTGCAGTTGCTGCAGGAGGGAGTAAGAGATCTCATCTGCAAATATTTCTACTTCATATTGCTTCAGTTGCGGCGCCAGTAAAGCCAGGAAAGGCGCTGCCACGGCTTCGTCTATCAATACGGTATCGAGCGAGTTGCAAACGGACGGTCTTGAAACCTTTGCGTTGGTAACGATAGCGGCGCCCTTTTCCAGGTCGGCTGTTTTCTCGATATAGGTATGGCATACGCCAGCGCCGGTTTCGATCACCGGTACCTTTGAATTGGCCCTCACAAATTCGATCAGTTGTTCCGAACCCCTGGGGATAATGATATCCACGTATTTAACGGCGTTCAGCAGTTCGTTTACCAGGTTGCGGTCTGTAGGAAGCAATTGCACGGCGTTCTCGTCTACTCCAAAAGTCTTTAAAGTTTGCTGTATGAGTTGAACGAGGATGGTATTGGTATCGAAAGCATCGCTGCCGCCCCTGAGTACGCACCCATTACCGGAGCGGATGCAGAGGGCCGCTACATCTACCGTTACGTTGGGTCTTGATTCGTAGATCACGCCTACTACGCCGAGGGGAACAGATTTTTTCTGTACCTGCAGGCCGTTAGGGAGCGTTCTTTCCAGCAATAATACATCAGCCGGATTGGGCAATGCGGCGATGTCTTTCAGGCTGCCGGCCAGGTCGCGTATGCGCGTTTCCGTTAGCAACAGGCGATCTTTTTTCGGATCTTCGTCTGCCATGCGGTCCAGGTCCTTTTTATTGGCGGCAATGATATTGCTGGTATGTTCCACGAGCACATCGGCAAGCTGCAACAGCAACGCTTTTTTCTGTGCATCGGGTAATGTTCTTACAGCTACGCTGGCTTGCTGCGCTTTGGCTAACAGCGGTTGTATTGTTTCCATGATAAATCGTTGTTAAAGAAGCACGATATCGTCGGCATGCGCCACTTCAATATTCTGTGCCCGTTGGTTAGCTTCCAGTGTTTCAGAAGCAATTTTCGATCTTCCTACTGCGATCACGGTTTCATCTTCATTCACAATTTCTATTACTTCGCCGCATTCAAACTTTTCGAGTATTGCCTTTACGCCTACGGCGAGCAGGCTATGACGTTTTTCCAGGGCTTGTTCAGCGCCTTTATCAACCTGTATACGGCCGGTAACCAGGCTGCCGCTTGCCAGCCATTTTTTGCGGGCAGGCATGCTGCAGGGTTGCGGAAGGCAGAGCGTGCCGGTTTTTCCTTTGATGGCGTTGAGGATGCCATCTTCTGTCCGAATTCCGAATATCACCACGCGGATGCCCATACGGGTAGCCAGCCTGGCAAATGTGAGCTTGGATACCATACCGCCGAGGCCCAGGGCCGATTTCTCTTTATCGGCCAGTCCCAGTGCGGCTTTATCTATCACATCAATTTGCGGTACTACTTTTCCTTCCCTGTCGAGCACCCCTGCAACGGAAGTACTGAAGAGCAGGAGGGAGGCGCCGAAGCCAACGGCGATAAGCGTTGCCAGCTCGTCGTTATCCGAAAACTTCAGCTCAGTGCTACTTACCACATCGTTTTCGTTGGCGATGGGAATAATATTGCTGGCCCATAATTCTTCGTAGGTCCGTTTCAGTTGGAGGAACTGGTTCCTGTCTGAAAAGTGCTGGCGTTCGCACAGGCTTTGCGCCACAGCTATATTATAAGGAGCGAAATACCGGCTGTATTTATTAAGGAGCAGCGGGTTGCCGATAGCGGCTGCTGCTTTTCGTTCGCTAATTGTTCCGTTGTATTGGCGTAAGAACTGTTTTCCTGCTGCCACAGCGCCCGACGACACCAACACGATATGATATTCGGTATGCAGCTCGGCTACCTGCCTGGCAATACCTGCAATCACTGTTTCATCAAGGTCTCCGTTCTGATGGGTGATGGACGCGGTACCAAATTTTATAACTAAGATCGGTTTACTCACTTTTTCCAAATTTGCCGGTTAAAATAGCTATTTCTTGCAACGTATCAAAGGAATGTTTCACGCAAAGGGGCTAAGAAGGTTAAGAGCGCAAAGGATTTTTTTAAGTGAAATAAGAGAACAAAGGGAGCGAAGATTGAGTATAATATATAATCTCCTTTTCCTTATATATAATCTCCTTTTCCTTTGTTTTCTTATTTCACTTAAAAAAATCCTTTGCGCTCTTAACCTTCTTAGCCCCTTTGCGTGAACCCCAAAAAAAATTCATTGAAGTATTTCGATATTTGGAAAATGTCTGTATATTTGCATCATGGATTTAGCAGTTATAGAAAAAGCAGCAAATGCCATTGCCGATAAACACCGCCTGTCTATTATTATGGAGGTGGTTCGGAAAGGGTCGCTGGTTTGTGGAGATGTGTGTGAATTTACATGTTTGAAACAGCCTACTGTTTCGCATCACGTGAAAATTCTGGTGGATAGCGGCGTGTTGAATTCAACCAAAAACGGACGCATTGTGGAATTGACGATCAATAAAGAGATGATGAAACAATTGTCCATGTTCTTTTTGCAATTGAGCTGAGATGTTTATTACGGGCATATACATCAACAGCTTTTTTTATAGATAAATACATTGATACTTTTAAATTAATAGATGAAAGGGAATTGCGATTCTCTTTTTTAAAAACTTAAAGTATTGATAAACTTAAATAAATCAATGAAATGGCATTGCTTTCGAAGAAAGTAGCTGTTATCACGGGCGGTAACAGCGGAATAGGATATGCAACAGCAGCAGATTTTGTGGCACAAGGCGCAAGAGTAATTATTACAGGCAGGAACAGGGAAGCAATAGAGAATGCAGCCAGGGAACTGGGAAGAGAAGTAGAAGGAGTAACAGCAGACCAGGGAAGAATAAAGGACGCAGAAGAATTAGCTTGGTTCATTAACGACAGGTACGGAAAGATCGACATTCTATTTGTAAACGCAGGCATTCCGGGAAACCTTGGCGCATTTTCGGCCGTTACAGAAGAAGACTTTGATGAGGTGATGAACATCAACACCAAAGGAGCCTTCTTCCTGATCCAAAAATTATTACCACACATGAGGGATGGGGGTACTATCATATTACTCTCTTCCATCAGCGCCGACAGCGGCATGCCGGGCGCGGTGGTATATAATGCAAGCAAAGCAGCGCTGAATGCTTTGGGTCGTACATTGTCGAGGGAGCTGGCCAGCAGGAGGATACGTGTGAATATAGTAAACCCGGGCCCTGTCGAAACGCCTTTCCTCAGCAAGGCTAATGTACCGGCAGAAGTCACCGCCGGTATGAGCATGGATAAAGTACCAATGGGAAGGGCCGGCAGCCCGGCTGAAATAGCCAAACTTGTCACCTTCCTGGCTTCAGACAATGCACAATTCATAACAGGAGCAGCGTACAACATCGATGGGGGACTCAGTGTTCACCCGCTATTAGGCTAACTAATTAACAAGGGCGTTACATGTCATTCAAGGATAAAATTGTTGTTATCACAGGCGGTAACAGCGGGATAGGATATACCTCAGCAGCATCATTTTTAGAGAAAGGAGCAAAGGTTTTGATAACAGGTCGGAATCCGGGTGCTATACAGCAAGCTGTATATGCACTCGGGCACCCTGCAGAAGGTTTCAAGGCAGACCAGGGCAAACTGGATGAAGTCCGCAAACTGGCAGATTATATCAAAGGCCGCTTCGGCGCCATCGACGCCCTGTTCATCAACGCAGGACTGGCGGAAGCCGGCGATATAACAACAGTGGATGAAGCGCAGTACGATCGCCTGATGAACGTCAATTTCAAAGGAGCATTTTTTACTATTCAATATATTTTGCCTTATATCAAAGACGGCGGTTCTATCACTATTCTCTCTGCACTGAATGCCAATGCAGGGATGGCGAATACCTCCGTACTGTCGGCCTCCAAGGCGGCTTTGACCGCTATGGCCAGGACATTGTCCAGGGAACTGGCTGCACAACGTATAAGGGTCAACGTAGTAAACCCGGGTATCATTGATACGCCGTTACTGGAAAAAGCAGGGTTGTCAGAAGCGGCTAAGCAGGTAATAGCTGCACAAACGCCGGCAGGCAGGTTGGGAGAGAGCGCCGATATCGCTCATCTTGTAACGTTCCTGGCTTCTGATGATGCTTCATTTATAACCGGGGCGGAATATAATGTAGACGGAGGCCTTTTTGTGCACCCGTTGATTGCCTGATAAATATTCCAGTCGTTGTATTGTGCAGCATAGTCATGCTGCACAGGCAACACGGATACCAAACGATTTTCCTTTGTTGATTTACAGTTATGGTTGTTTAGAGAAAGTTTGTAAATCCCATTTTTTGGTTGCCAGCCAGGTACTGCTTGTCATAGATGTTACCTGGCGGCAGCTAAATAAAAGAAATTGATATTACAGTTGTAGGTTAAACACGCCGGGATATTCTTATCCCGGCTTTTTTAGTGTGCCAGGCATGTAGTAATAGCTCTAGGGTGAAAGTCCCGAATGCACTTTGCAGTAGGAAGCATTAGCCAAAAGCAAGGGTGTCCATCGTAAGATGGAATCTGAAGGAAGCTGGCGGCAAAAATCCGGGCCGACGAACAGAAACTGCATATAAGGCGGGGTTATATGGGTAATGTTGCTAAAGAAACAAAAGCCCTATACTGCACAGATTATAACAACGTAAATGCAGCGGCTAGATGGATGGAAAGCGTTACACTTACCCTGGGAGATCCTGTTTTTTTTTACAGGAAGTCAGCAGACGCCATAGTAGATCAGCAACGAGCCATCTACCCGAAGTACAAGGAGTAAGATGGAGGTCTCACAGATAAATCGAAGGGCTGAATGTCAGAATGGTAAAGGATGATCATATACATAACAAAGCGTTTACAACCGAAACCCGTAAGAGAACTGCTGTATTGGGCTGGAAGCCGGAAGCGGAAGGTCATACAAACAGGTGTTGAGCAGCGTTATTCGATTTGATGAAGACAATACCGGATATTAGTTTTTTTTTTAGAGTAATATGCTTGAAGAAATATTAGACTTCAGAAATATCACAAAGGCCCATAAACAGGTAGTTAGTAATAAGGGGGCAGCCGGGGTTGACGGAATGCAGACCGATGAACTTCGCGACTTTCTCAATACGGCCTGGCCCCGCCTGAAGTCTGATATTTTACAGGGGCATTACAAACCCCATCCGGTACTGAAGGTAGAAATACCGAAGGCAGGAGGGGGTAAACGAATGCTTGGAATCCCTACCGTAATCGACCGGGTTATTCAACAGGCCATATCTCAATGGCTGTCTCCTAAGTACGATTCCTCTTTCTCCAAAAACAGTTATGGGTTCCGAAAGGCCCACAGCGCTCACCAGGCCGTAGTGCAAGCCAGAGAATATCTGAATGCGGGAAAAGTATGGGTAGTAGAACTGGACCTGGAAAAATTCTTTGACCGGGTCAACCATGATAAGCTGATAAGTTTATTATCGCGTCGGATAGCAGATAAACGGGTATTAGGTTTACTACGTACCTACCTGGGAAATGGGATTATGGAGGGAGGGGTAGTCAGTCCACGCCTGTCAGGAACGCCGCAGGGTTCACCATTAAGTCCCTTGCTTTCTAATATTTTACTACACGAGCTAGACACCGTATTAGAAATGCGCGGTCATAGCTTTATCCGCTATGCAGACGATTGCAGTATATACGTTAGTAGTCGTAAAGCGGCAGAACGGGTAATGTCTAAGGTAACTGTCTATATAGAACAGGAACTAAAGCTGAAAGTAAATAAGGAGAAGACCAAAGTGAGCTATGGAGCAGCCAGTGAGTTATTAGGGTTTAGTTTTTATCGAAGAAAGGGGGGCTGGATTACCCGAATCAGCACTACCGCTGTAAAGCGGATGAAAGCGAAAGTAAGAGGGCTGACTATGCGTAAATCCACACAACCGCTTAACGAGATCATAAATAAGCTACAAACAGTAATAAGAGGCTGGGTTGAATACTTTAGGCTGGGGCAGGCCAAGTCAATAATGATCAGACTGGACGCCCTTGTGCAGACGCGACTGCGAATGCGTATATGGAAACAATGGAAACATCCGGGGGCCAGACAAAAGAATCTTATTAAACTGGGAGTAGGAAAGAAACAGGCAAGGATGTGGAGTAACAGTAACAAGGGTTATTGTCGAATGGCTAATAGTAAGGTACTGCTAACAACGTTAAATAGAGATTACTTCCTGCGCCGGGGTTACATAGGGTTCCACAATTACTATTATTGGAAAACAACACATCAAACTAAGTTATTCTGACAAACCGCTGTATACCGAACGGTACGTACAGTGGTGTGAGAGGACAGTGAGGGAAATAATCCCTCACTTCCTACTCGATTTAACTCATTTTACGGACCAGTTTTCCCAGTGTTCTTAACGCATCATCCACTTGTTTGTTATAAGGTGTTCCGAAACTGATGCGCAGGCAGTTGTTGTATTTATTCTGCAAAGAGAAGATGCGTCCCGGGCAGAAAGTGATCTGGTGCTTTAATGCCTGCTGGAACAGTTCAAAGGTATTGACAGACTCCGGCAGCTCTATCCAAAGCACACATCCTCCTTCTGGCCTGGAAATTTTAGTGCCTTCGGGAAAATATTCCTGCAATGCCTGCGAATATCTCAGGCACTGGGTATGCAGCATTTTGCGCAGGTTCTTCAGATGGAACTCGTAACGCCCTATTTCCAGGAAATGCCCCACTGCCGCTTGTGTTATGGAAGCAGTGGAGATAGAATGATTATGTTTGATGGCCAGCACTTTATCTTTATAGCGGCCGGGAATGGTCCAGCCCACGCGGTAGCCGGGCGCCAGTGATTTTGAAATGGAGCTGCATAACAGCACATGCCCATGCTTATCGAATGTTTTGCAGTTAACGGGGCGATGTTTGCCGAAATAAAGATCGCCGTAGATATCATCTTCTATCAGGGCGATATCATACTTCACAATAATATCTACCAACTCCTTCTTATTCTGTTCTGACATGCAGAAACCCATAGGGTTGTTGAAGTTGGTTACAAAAAGACAGGCCCTGATCTTGTGTTTGGGTATCGCTTTATCCAGGTAGGCCAGGTCGATGCCGGTGACGGGGTGCGTGGGTATTTCCAGCACTTTCAACCCCAGGCCTTCGGCCAGTTGCATAGATCCATGGTAGGCGGGGCTTTCTATTGCAATGGTATCGCCGGGTTTTGTAACGGCAGAAAGAGAAAGGGTGAGCGCATCCATACACCCGTTGGCAGTTACCACATCATCGCCTGTATAAGCGGCGCCCCAGCTCAGCGAAAGCCGGCCTATCTGCGTACGCAGGGTAAGGTTGCCCTGCAGCGGCTCGTATCCAACCCCGTAATTAGGTAAGGTTCTCAGCGCATGGGTGACCGCCTTCGCCATTTTTGCCGCCGGTAAAATAGTAGCAGGAGGCATGGCGATAGAGAAATCAACCAGGTTATTGGCAGTACCGCGGTAACGGTTGAACACCTGCATCACCATTTCGGTGACCGATACTTCGCACGACTTCTTTACAGGACTGGAAATACTGGGAATGGCCGGCATGCGGTGAGAGTTGAACCGGATGTAGTAGCCCGATTTGGGTCTCGACTCAATCAAACCCTTTGCCTCCAGGTGATAGTACGCCTGGAAGGCCGTGCTCAGGCTGATGCCTTGTTGTTTGCTCAACATACGCACAGAAGGAAGTTTTTCTCCTATCTTCATCACTTCCTTCTCTATAAGCTGTTCTATATTATCTGCCACCTGGAGGTACAGATGATCGGCGGTTTTTATCATAACACTGAAATCTGATCTGCCCAAAAGTACAAAAAAATATAACTGTTATAATTGCGTGTTGATCAGTTTACCCAGGGTAGCGATGGCCCATTCGTGCTCGTCGGTCCAGGGATTTGCATTCGTGAGCCGCAGGCAGTTGGCATAATGCGGCTGGCTGGAATACAAAGGCCCGGGTGTGATAATGATCTTTTCTGCTGCTGCCTGTTCAAAGAGCTTCCAGGTGTCGACCTTTGGCGGAAGCGCTATCCACAGGCTGATGCCGCCGCCGGGCTGCGTCAGTTGCGTATCTTTCGGGAAGTATTCCTGTATCCCCTTGATCATCTGCATATTTTGCAGGTTCAGGGTTTGACGCAGGTTTTTAAGATGAAGATCTATGCGTTGCTGTTCCATGAACCGGTGCACCATCATTTGGGTGATGGTATTGGTAGCGGCGGAGTTCATGAATTTGATCTGGGAGATCTTTTCCTGGTAACGGCCGCCTATTACCCATCCCAGTCTCAGGCCCGGGGCCAGGATCTTGGAGAAAGAAGAGCAGTATAATACCCAACCTTCCAGGTCGTACGATTTAATGGTTTTGGGGCGGTCGGGGGAGAAGTGCAGGTCGCCGTATACATCGTCTTCTATCAGCGGTACCTGGTACCGGGCCAGCAGTTTGGCCAGTTTCTCCTTTTGCGGATCTGGCATGCAACTGCCAAGCGGGTTGCTGAAATTAGGGACTAACAGGCATGCCTGTACTTTTTTCTGCCGGAAAGCTTCTTCCAGTTTATCTACTTGGATGCCGGTTACCGGGTCGGTAGGGATTTCCAGGGCTTTCATGCCCAGGTTTTCGATAGCAAGCAGCAATCCAAAAAAAGTGGGCGATTCGATGGCGATGGTATCTCCCGGTTTTGCAACGGCCCGGAGGCAAAGAGTAGCGGCTTCCAGTGCGCCGTTGGTGACCAGTATCTCGGCGGGCGAAATAGCGCGGCCCCAGTTCAGGCAAAGCCTGGATATCTGCTGCCGCAGCGGCTCGTAGCCCCGGATATCGCCATAGGGAATATAGCTGTCGTCGTAAGTCCTGGCAACGGCCGATAACGCCTTTCGTAGTTTGCCTGCGGGCAGGATAGCGCTGTCCGGCGCGGGGCCAACCAGCGATACTACATCCATGCCCGAATAGAACTTCAACCTGGCCAGTTGCTCATTTACCTGTACTTCTGCAGCCGTAGGAGCGGGATTGCTGACAGGAGGAAGCGCGCGCCTGTTCTGCAACCTGGAATAGGCTACAAAGTACCCGGATTTTTCCCTGGCTTCTATCCATCCCTGTTTTTCCAGGTAAGCATATACCTGTAACGCCGTGCTGATGCTTATATGTTGTTCCTGGTGCAGGGTTCTGACAGAAGGCAGCTTCCCTCCCGTAGGATACGTACCGTTAATGATCAGTTGCTGTAATTTTTCGGCCAGTTTAAGATATTTAAAACCACTGTTCTTCTTCATACCACAAAAATAATCTGTTATGGTTACAGATCAATAAATCTGTATCTGTTTTGGTTATTTGCTTTGTTGTTATTTTGTAGCATAAAAAAAACAACACAATGGAAGAAAGAATGAACATCTACAAACTGCTTCCTGGCTCCTATGAAGCCATGAGCGGGTTGAGCGACTTCGTAAAAAGTTTAGGATTAGACCACACTTTAAGTGAGCTGATAAAGATCCGCGCATCGCAGATCAACGGTTGTGCATTTTGTTTGAATATGCATGCACGGGATGCCCGTAACTTCGGCGAAACAGAACAACGCATCTACGCCTTGCCAGCCTGGAGAGAGGCGCCATACTATACCGACCGCGAACGGGCAGCCCTGGCATTGGCAGAAGCCATCACCCTGGTTAGCTCTACCCACGTACCAGACGATGTGTACAACGACGCACTGAAAGTGTTCACAAAAGAGGAGATCGCGAAAATCACGATGGCCGTAGTGCTGATCAACTCCTGGAACCGTATTGCGGTCACTTCCCGCACGCTCCCCCGCGATTAGTTTCACGCAAAGGCGCAAAGGAGGCAAAGGGACGTAAGGTTTTTTTAAGAGAAATAAGGGACGTAAGATTTTTTGAGAGAAAATAAGGGACATAAGATTTTTTTAAGAGAAAATAAGGGACATAAGATTTTTTTAAGAGAAAATAAGGGACGTAAGATTTTTTTAAGAGAAAATAAGAAAGGTAAGAAGGAGTTGAGATTGTGTATACAACATATTATCGTCACTTCTTTGCTTTCTTATTTTCTCTTAAAAACCTTTGCTTTCTTATTATCCTTAAAAAAAACTTACGTCCCTTTGCCTCCTTTGCGCCTTTGCGTGAAACCCGTAATTTTAGGATATGGAGTTTAAAGTAGCCATCACGGATTCGTCCAACTTTTCGTTTGAGGAGTGTTTGTGTTTCCTGAGCCGTTCGCCGAAAGAGTGTTTGCACTATATACATGACAACAAGATCACCCGCATGCTGGTAGCCGGTACAGAGCCGGTAGTGGTTGAAATAAGGATGGGTGAAACAGCAGATCATCTTGCAGTAAAAATATTGGCGCCTGCCGAACCTGTAGATATCCTTCCTTTGCAGCGATATATTACCCGCTGGCTGCACCTGGATGTTTCGTTGAATGAGTTCTATGATTTTACGGAAACAGACCCTTTGCTGAAAGGATTGGCGCAACAGTACCGGGGATTGCGGCTGATAGGAATGCCCGATTTTTTTGAGGCGATCACCTGGGCTATTATCGGGCAACAGATCAATCTTAGTTTTGCGTATACGCTGAGAGAGCGTTTTGTGAAAGCGTTCGGCTTTCATGCAGTGGTAGAAGGGCGCGACTACTACCTGTACCCGCAACCGGCGGTTGTTGCAGCGTTGGAGCCGGAAGAACTGTTGCCTATGCAGTTTTCGAAAAGCAAGGCGCAGTATGTGATCAATACAGCCAGGAGTATTGTAAGCGGAGAGTTATCTCTTCCACAGCTGGATGAAATGGATTATGAAACGGCAAGAATAAGCCTGGTGGCGTTGAAAGGGATCGGGAACTGGTCGGCCAATTATGCATTGATGAAGTATCGCCGTTTTCCTCAATCTGTTTTGCTGGAAGATGTGGGGTTGCAGAATGCTATCAAAAATAGGTTAAATTTGGCGTCTAAACCTTCGATGGCAGAACTGAAATCGTACAGTCGTTTATGGAAGGAGCATACAGCGTATGCCACGTTTTATTTATGGAGATCATTACTACCCCAATAATAGGTCAATGGAAGAGGAAATATATCATTTGCGTATAGACAGCCCGGTAGGCGCCCTAAAGATCACGGGTACCAGTTCATTCATCAATGCCGTGTCATTTACCGACGAAGCGCCGGAGGATTTTCCCCAACCTCCTGTGTTGTTGCTGGACTGCGCCCAGCAATTGTACGAGTATTTCAGCGGTACCCGGAAAACATTTGAACTCCCGCTTTACCAGGAAGGAACGGATTTTCAGCAACAGGTCTGGAAGCAATTACAGGAAATCCCTTTTGGCCAGACCATCTCCTACCAGCAACTGGCAAAACGGGTGAACAACCCTAAAAGCGTAAGAGCGGTAGGAAATACCAACGGCAAAAACAGGCTGGCCATTATTGTACCCTGCCACAGGGTGATCGGCAGTAACGGTACGCTTACAGGCTACGCCGGCGGGATATGGAGGAAACGCTGGTTGATCGAACACGAAAGAGCTGACCTGTTTACCGGCCTGATGTAAATCTGATATGGTCGTTATTTTCAAAACTGCATCTGTTTTAGGAACATAAAAAGTTTCAATTTTGAAGTCTGAATTCTACCGGCAGAAGGAAGGGCTTTAATGAAACTTTTATGCGCAGAACTAACAACAATGCGTATATCGCATTGGCAATCGTAAGTATTTTCTGGGGAACCACGTACCTGGCCAGCCGCATAGGTGTAAGACATATGCATGGCATTACGCTGGCAGGCATCAGGCAATTAATGGCCGGTGTTTTACTGATAGGCTTTTTCCTGCTCCGCGGGTACAGGTTACCTGAAAAAATGGTGTTATCGAAATTGTTTGTGATAGGCGCCCTCATGTTATGCGGAGGCAACGGGCTATTGACCTGGGCGGTGAAATACATTCCCAGCGGCCTGGCCGCCATCATTGCCGCTACTATTCCCATCTGGATCACTATCGCAAGTTATTTCCTGGTACAACGTACACGTTTTTCCTGGCAGTTGATCGCAGGTATGATCATAGGTTTTGCAGGCGTTGCAGGCATCTTCTATAACTACCTGTCAAGCCTCTTTAACCCGCAATTCCAGTTTGGTATTCTAATCGCGTTCGGCTCCTGCATCTTCTGGTCTTTAGGTTCTATACTCACCGCGAAATGGGCGCTGAATGTCAATTACCTCTTTGGCGCAGGTTTCCAGATGCTGTTCAGCGGCGTGATCATGGTAGGCATTGCAAGCCCAGGCCGCCATTTATGCTTATATCAACCCGATTGTTGCCGTGTTTTTGGGATGGATGATCCTGCACGAGCGTCTAACCTGGTTGATGGGCTTTTGCTCGCTGGTGACCATCGGGGGAGTATATCTTGTAAACAACGCGATCAGCAGGCAGAGAGCTGCAATGAAAGCATCAACATAAAAATATTTTAAGGTAGAATTTTATTAACTGCTCATTGGTTTTCACCTCCGGGCATCTTTTTTCCAGTTTAAATAAATAATTTACCTTGAGATAGAATTGAATCTCAAATGTTTTTTTATGGAAGTTATCCAGGCAACGGAGCTGCATACGAATGAAGTAGCAGTATTGTTTGATGCATACCGCAGTTATTACGACCGGGACCCCGACTTCAAAGGCGCTCTTGCTTTTGTTACAGAAAGGATCACAAAAAAAGATAGTGTTATTTATGTAGCGATGCTGAAAGACGAAATTATAGGCTTCGTTCAGTTATTTCCTATATTCACTTCTCTGGGTATGAAAAAGGCCTGGTTGCTCAACGACCTGTATGTACTGGAAGAGCACAGGGGCATAGGCGCGGGAAAAGCGTTGCTGGATGCGGCTTATCAGCTGGGCAAAGATACTGATGCGGCCTGGCTCATGTTGCAGACTTATACTTCCAATAAAGTGGCGCAGTCGCTCTACGAAAAAGAAGGCTTTGTAAAAGACGCTTCTTCTTACTACTATTACAGGAAAATTTAGCAGGCATTTTAACGGAATATGGATACAACCAAGAATCCCTGGACCATACAGTCGAGGGAATTAAAGTATGATAACAACTGGATAAGCGTCTGGCATCATGAAGGCCTGAATCCTTCAGGTACGCCGGGCATTTATGGAGTAGTGCATTTTAAGAATAAAGCGATAGGTATTGTGGCGATGGATGAAGAAGAACAGATCTACCTGGTTGGCCAGTTCAGGTTTCCCCTGAACCGGTATAGCTGGGAGATCCCCGAAGGCGGAGGTCCGCTTGCCGAACCGCCGCTGGAAACTGCCAAAAGGGAATTGCTCGAGGAAGCAGGCCTGGTGGCGGAAAACTGGCAGGAAATTGTGCGCATGGATATTTCCAATTCGGTTTGCGATGAAGAAGGGGTGATTTTCCTGGCTACCGGCCTGACGCAGCATGCGCCGGAACCCGAAGAAACGGAACAGTTGACCATCAAAAAAGTGCCGTTACTGGAAGTTTATGACATGGTTAACCGATTCGAGATCACGGATTCCCTCACCGTTGCAGCCATACAAAAAGTGATGTTAATGCGCTATGAAGGCGCATTAAACAAATAAACCCGTTACCTTTGCGGTACATGGAAAGAAAATCTCACGCTTTCAAAGGAGAAAGAAAATCAGGAGGGGGGCATCGGCCTAATAAGTATGCTACGCAACGGCCGAAACAATCGGCCATGATCATTGGCCGGCAGCCTATCCTGGAAGCCCTGAAAACCGGCAGGCCCATAGAGCGCATTTATATGCTGAGAACTGCCACAGGCGATATTATTCCGCAGATCAGGGAATTAACCCAGGCAAACAATATTCCTGTCAACTACGTACCCGTAGAAAAGCTGAATGCACTTACCCAGGCTAATCACCAGGGTTGCATCGCATTGATCAGCAATGTTGCCTACCTGGATCTGCAGGATGTGATATCGCATGTAACCGAGCAGGGGCAAACGCCGTTATTCCTCATCCTGGACGGTATTACCGATGTACGGAACATCGGGGCTATTGCCAGGAGCGCCGTGTGTTGCGGGGCCCAGGCTATCATTATCCCCGACAAAGGTATTGCCGCCCTGAACGAAGAAGCGATGAAATCTTCCGCCGGCGCATTGGAAAAAATTTCTATATGCCGTGTCAACAGCCTGAATAAAGCCATTGATACCCTTCACCTGAACGGGATCAAAGTAATGGCCAGCGAAATGGAAGCCTCTTCCAAATTGTATGATTGCGACCTAAAAGAACCGGTAGCTATTATTATGGGATCGGAAGACAAGGGCGTATACCCGGCGCTCATCAAAGCATCGGATGAGCTGTTCCATATCCCTATGGCAGGTAATTTCGAATCGTTCAACGTTTCCGTGGCAGCAGGGATAATCTTATATGAGGCCTTGAAACAACGTACGACCTGAGAATATCAAAAGTATTGTCTTTAACGTGTAAAAAGCCCTGGTATGCTTAAATTGATCGAATGTCCGCGCGACGCCATGCAAGGTTGGCACCATCTGATACCTACATCAGAGAAAATAGCTTATCTGAATGCATTGTTGAAAGTAGGATTTGATACTATCGATTTCGGCAGTTTTGTTTCACCCAAAGCCATTCCCCAGATGGCCGATACCAGGGAAGTGGTTGGACAACTCGATCTTTCTGCCGGCAGCAGCAAACTGCTGGCTATTGTAGCGAATGTAAGAGGGGCGGAAGAAGCAGTGACCTTCGAGGAGATCAGCTACCTGGGATTCCCGTTTTCTGTATCTGAAACCTTCCAGCTCAGGAACACCAATAAAACAATAGCCGAATCGCTGGAACAGGTAGACGCGATGCAGGAACTCTGCATCAAGAACCGCAAGGAACTGGTGATCTATATTTCCATGGGATTTGGCAATCCATACGGCGAACCTTACAGCCCCGAAATTGTGTTGAAATATGTAGAAGAGATGGTGAAGATGGATATCGGCATCGTTTCCCTGGCCGATACGGTTGGGGTAGCCGATCCTGTTACCATTGCCAATCTTTTTAAACACCTGGTGCCGGCCTATCCCGGTATCGAAATAGGCGCACATTTTCATGCGGCCCCCAATAACTGGAAAGAGAAGATCATGGCCGCCTATAACAATGGCTGCAAACGTTTCGACAGCGCCATGAAAGGCATAGGAGGCTGCCCCATGGCTAAAGACGAACTGGTTGGCAACCTCGCTACCGAAAACATGATCGCTTTCTGCCAAGAGCAGAACGAACCATTGAACCTCGATGAAGCCGCGCTGCTCCAAGCCCGGCAAATGGCAGATATGGTGTTCCGCAATTAATCTTATTACATGCAGTTCCATTTAAATTTTCCTATCACACCACTTTCTCCCGCAATAGAATACGGGCAGGAATTATTGTTAATGGGCTCCTGTTTTGCCGAAGAAATTGGCGAGAGGTTGAATGCAAGTCAATTCGCTACCCTCATCAACCCAAATGGCATTTTATTTAATCCTTTAAGTATTACCAGGGCTATTACCGGGTATCTCGACGGCAAACTATATACAGAAGCCGACCTCTTTCAACACCAGGGCCTCTGGAGAAGCTGGGAGCACCATAGCAGGTATGCCGATGCAGATATTAATGCCGCCCTGGACCGGATCAATGCTTCGCAAACCGCAGCCATCAACGCTATTGAGAAAATCGACTGGCTGGTACTTACCTTCGGATCAGCGCATGTTTATTCCCTGAAAGAAAATAACCAGGTTGTAGGCAACTGCCATAAAATGCCTGCCGCCGGTTTCAGCAAACGTTTGCTGACCGTGGAAGAGATCGTGACAGCGTTGGATAACGTCATGCACCGTTTATTCTTCCGGAACAGGAAAGTTAATATACTCTTCACCGTTAGCCCGGTACGCTATGTGAGGGATGGGGTAGTGGAAAACAATCTCAGTAAAGCTATTCTGTTGCAGGCAGTGCATCACCTGGTGAATAAATTCAATCGTTTACATTATTTCCCGGCTTATGAGCTGGTGATAGACGACCTGCGCGATTACAGGTTTTATAAAGAAGACCTGGTACATCCGAACGATCAGGCCATTCAATATGTATGGGAGCATGTGGTGAAATATTGTATTTCAACTGCAAGCCAGGAACTGCTAGGTAATATTGCCGAACTGCTGAAAGCGGCGCAGCATAAGCCTTTCAACCCGGATACCACGCAACACAAGCAGTTCCGGCAGCGGAATGCAGAGAAGGTAAAGCAACTGATGGAAAAACATCCCGAACTAAAACTGGAAAAACTCCTCAATTATTTTCAAGATTGATCATCAATAAAAAAGCCAGGCATAACCTGGCTTTTCCTGTAATATTTTCTTCTCTCTACAACGCTTCTCCTCTCTTATCTTTCAAATACAATAATCCTACTACAAAACAAATCAACGCAATACCTATAGGATAGATCAGTCCCGCCAGGTGATTGCCGCTCTTCGCTACCAGGATGGTAGAAATGGTAGGCAACAGGCCTCCGAACACCCCGTTCCCAATATGGTACGGCAGCGACATGGAGGTATAACGTATGCGGGTTGGGAACAGCTCTACCAGGAAGGCCGCAATTGGCGCATATACCATTGTTACGAATATCACCTGTACAAATATCAGCAGCACCAGCCATACGCTGTTCATACGGCTCACTGTCAGCTCTTTTTTGTCGCCTGTTTCTTTCAATACACTGCCATCAGTATAGGTATGGATGCGGGTTGTAGTGGTCACTATTTCGCCACTCTCATTTTTATGCGAATTGCTTTCTATCCGGTAAAGCGCCTGGTCTTCGGTTTTCTGGCTGGTATTGCCTATCCTGTCCATAGCCCCGTAAATAGGGTAGTAGGCAAGCGCTGCTACCAGCATGCCTGTAAGCATGATCTTCTTCCTGCCTATCCTGTCTGAAAGGCCACCGAAGAAAATAAAGAACGGCGTACCCAGCAACAACGCAATAGCAATGATGGTATTGGATTGTACGAATTCGATGTTCATTGTTTTCTGGAGGAACGACAACGCATAGAACTGGCCGGTGTACCAGACAACGCCCTGTCCCATGGCGGCGCCAAATAACGCGATAAGCACCAGTTTCAGGTTCTCTTTATTTCCAAAACTTTCTTTAATAGGATTTGTACTGGTTTTTCCTTCCTTTTTCATCTGAGCGAACAAAGGCGATTCGTGCAGGCGGATGCGGATGTAGTACGACATCAGCACCAGCAGAACAGAAAGCAGGAATGGGATACGCCAGCCGTAGTTGTTAAAATCTTCGGGCGTCATAGACATGCGGGTGAGCAGGATCACCCCCAGCGAAACAAACAGCCCCAGGGTAGCAGTGGTTTGTATGAAACTGGTATAATAACCCCTGCGATGGTTGGGCGAATGTTCAGCCACATAAGTGGCGGCGCCTCCGTACTCGCCTCCCAGTGCAAGGCCCTGCAGGAGCCGCAGTACCAATACAAGTATAGGTGCTAACACGCCGATGGTATGATAGCTGGGGATAAGCCCTATGGCAAAAGTGGAACCTCCCATTAAGATCAGGGTGAGGAGGAAGGTATATTTTCGTCCTACCATATCCCCAAGCCGGCCAAATACGATAGCGCCAAATGGCCGTACAATGAATCCTACGGCAAAAGTGGCCAGTGTGGCGATATAAGCCAGGGTAGGGTTGCTGGGAGGAAAGAATTTCTCAGCGATAATAGCGGCAAGGCTGCCGAAAATATAGAAGTCGTACCATTCAATGAGCGTACCGGCAGAAGAAGCCAGGATCACCTGCCAGATATTCTGTGTTGAAGGGGTACTTTGCTTGCGAGGTAATTGCAAGGAAGTAGAGTTTTTCATACGTGTTAATTATAATAGCGCGTTGATAATGCAGCAGATCAAGATAATAAATATTTGGAAGCAACACAAATATCATCTCTCTGAAAAATCAGTCAATCGCCGTGTCCGTAAATCTCTATAAACCCTTATCTTTAAGATATTCATTTTTTTAACTCACCGATGGGCCGAATATCTACCAACAGGAAATTAGCTATACTTACTATGTTTGCCCTGGTTGCAGTGGTTTTTACTGCAACGGCGCAGCAGACGGCAGGTGGCCGGCCCAAAATAGGGTTGACTCTCAGCGGGGGCGGAGCCAGGGGGCTGGCGCATATAGGCATCCTGGAAGCGATAGACAGTGCAGGTCTGAAGATCGATTACCTGACCGGAACCAGTATGGGAAGCATAGTAGGCGCCCTATATGCGATGGGGTATTCGGGTAAATCCATCGGCGAAATTGCCCGCAAACTGCACTGGAATAGTTTATTTTCCAACCAGCCCGAATTAGCAGAAATTTCATTCGAGGAAAAGAAAGAATTCAATAAATACATTATCGAGATCCCTTTTGAATACGGCAAGCCAAAACTGGCTTCGGGCGTAATTTCAGGGGAAGCCCTATGGCTGGAACTGGCTAAACTCTGCTGGCCGGCAAAAAATGTAAAGAACTTCTCCGATTTCAATATTCCTTTCAAGTGTATTGCTACCGATATCGCGACCGGCGAAATTGTGACGCTGGACAGCGGCGAGATCGTTACCAGTCTTCGCGCCAGCATGGCCATTCCCTCCATTTTCACCGCCGTAAAGATCGGCGATAAAAAGCTGGTAGACGGGGGCGTGGTAAGGAACTTCCCGGTTATCACCGCCAAGGAAATGGGAGCGGATATAGTTATAGGCAGCAACGTCAGTGCAGGGCTGAGAAAAGCGGACCAACTGGTTACGCCTATCGACATCGTTTACCAGCTTGGATTTTATAAAGATGCAGACGATTTTAAGCAGGAAAGAAAAGAATGCGATATCTATATTTCGCACAATAAAGAACTGAACGAATATTCGGCCGCCAGCTTTGGCAGCGTGGATTCCATCATCGCCATCGGCGAGCGGAAAGGCCGGGAAATGTACCCGGTTTTCAAGCACCTGGCAGATTCTATCAACGCCCTGTATCCCGGTACGGAGTTCCGGCAGGACAGGATGCCTTTTGTTACAGATATAGAATTGAGCAGTATTGAAGTGCAGGGGCTGGTGCATTCGGATAAGAAATTCTTCCTGCAAAGACTGCACCTGAAGCCGGGAGAATGTTATACAGCAACCCAGTTGCGCAATGCCATCCTGAATGTATACGGAACAAGGTTCTATAAACTGATCACTTACGACCTGGTGCCGGAAGGGTATGGAAAAAGCAAGATGATCATCCAGGCGGAAGAAAACCCGCTCACCTACGTAAAGTTTGCCTTGAACTATAATACCTTCACCGGCGCTAATGCGATCGTTAACCTTACCCAGCGGAATTTTATCGTACCTAACTCCCGTTCTTTTGTAAGCGCCGCGATCAGCGAAAACCCGAGGCTGGAAGCCGAATACTTCAAATACCTGGGTCGCAACCGGACATTCGGGTTTGGTATCAGTACTTATTACGAGAATAACGGTCTTTCGTTTTTCGATGCCGATTTCAATAAAATGCAGACCTACAGGAATAAATACGCCAATGTGAACATGGATGTGCAGTATACGGTTGGCAGGAACATGTCGGTAGGCGCAGGTACCCGCTGGGAGTACATCAAGTACAAGCCGCAGTTTTCGCCGTTCGTGGAAGTAAGAGGCAGTACCAACCAGTTGAACACCTACTTTTCGTTCGGCGTCAATTCGCTGGATCATAAACAGTTTCCTACCCGCGGGCTGTTGTTGAACCTGGAGGCGGGATACATTTATAACCAGCATTCGGGCATTAAGGTAACCGCAGAAAATAAGCCTATCGACCTGGATAGTGCAGGCATCAATTTCAACGACTACCAGCGGTTGCTGATGAATATGAAATATTATATTCCTTTAGGACGTAAGTCGACGCTGGAATTGGACGGCAATATCGGCTACAACCTGAATTATAACGAGTGGCAGGTGAATGGGTATGTGGTTGGAGGTATGAATACGGTGACACGGAACCAGGTACCACTGGTAGGGCTATACGAAGGAGAGGTGATCACGCCGAAGATAGGGGCTGCGCAGCTGGCCTGGCAGTATGAATTTGTGAGAAATTTCTATGCTATTCCGCGGGTGGGCGGGGCCGTATACGACGCTACCCCGCTTGGCGGCAAACGTTATATGTACCTGAGCGGTTATGGCCTTGGCGCGGCTTACAGCAGTCGCCTGGGCCCTGTTGAAGCCACTATGATGTACAGTGACCAGATCAGGAAGATAAGGTTCTATGTAAACCTTGGATTTAATTTTTAGTGCATCCTGTCGCCCCGTACCTTGATATTTTTCAGGATCTCAGCTTCCAGTTTGAGCCATTCCTGCCAGCGCAGGGTTACTTTTTCTTCAGGGAAGTATTCGTTGGCCAGGTCTATGAAGAGGCGGTAATGCCCGGCTTCCGATACCATGAAACGGCGATAGAACTCTTTCAGGTATTCATCTTCCAATCCTTCGCTCAATAGCCTGAAACGTTCGCAGCTCCGCGCTTCTATGAGGGCGAAGATCAGCAGTGCATCCAGGAAGCTATCGTCCGGATGGCCGCCTTTCTTGCGGTTTTCCAGCAACGCATTTACGTAATCATCTTTTCTTTGCTTGCCCAGCGGCAGGCCGCGTTTTTTGAGTTCGGCCAGTACCTGGCGGAAATGTCCCCATTCTTCAGTTACGATCGGCGCCAACGCTTCTACCAGCTTGGTTTTTTCCGGGTTCTTCTGTATTAACGAAATGGCTGAAGAGGCAGCCTTTTGCTCACAGTAGGCGTGATCTGTCAGGATATCCTGCAGGGAAATAGCTGCAAGATCTACCCAACGGGGATCAGTAGGTAATTTTAGTCCTAATATGGAAACTTTGCTCACTTTCGCTTTTTTTGCGAAGATAAAGGCAAAGTTTAAATTGTGTGTGCCAAAAATTAAAACCATGGAGAAAGATGCATTTCTGTTAAAGTGGCTGGAGGAGCGGAGATCAGCAGATGCTTACAGGGAGCTTCGCCTGCCCGGGGGGAAAGTAGACTTTTGTTCCAACGACTACCTGGGACTGGCCCGCAGCGAGGCGGTGAGAGCTTATATCCATACGCTGATGGAGGAAAGGCATCCGGCATATGGAAGTACAGGTTCCCGTTTGCTGAGCGGGAATTATGAATGGGCGGAGTCGATGGAGCAGGACCTGGCGGCATTTCATAAAGCCCGGGCAGGATTGCTGTATAATTCCGGCTACGACGCCAACCTGGGGCTTTTTTCCAGTGTGGGCAGGAGAGGGGATACCATTATTTACGACCAGTTGATACATGCCAGCATCAGGGATGGCGTGCGGCTATCGGCGGCCCAGGCATTTTCGTTTAAGCATAACGATGTTGCGGACCTTGAAAAACGGTTGCAAAAGGCTGTTGGAAACGTTTTTGTGGCGGTGGAATCTGTGTACTCGATGGATGGAGATTTGGCGCCCCTGGAGGAAATTGCGGAACTATGCGGGCATTATAAAGCCAACCTGGTGGTAGATGAAGCCCATGCAACAGGAGTGGTAGGGCCGGCAGGGGCAGGATTGGTGCAGGAGCTTAACCTGGAAGATAAATGTTTTGCCAGGGTGCATACATTCGGGAAAGCGGTAGGGTGTCATGGCGCCGTGGTATTGGGATCAGAAACGCTCCGGCAGTACCTCATAAATTTTTCGAGATCCTTTATTTATACAACCGCTTTGGCGCCGGCATCTCTGGCGGCTATTGAAGCGGGATACGCTCATTTCCCATATATGGATGAAGAGCGGAAGCAATTGCGGGAGCTGGTACACCTGTTCCGAACCGGGGTAACGAAGCAGGAACTGTTACCGGGCGAGTTGCCTATACAGGCGGTATTGACGCCAGGCAATGAGAATGCCCGCCACATTGCGGCTGCCCTGCAGCAGGATGGATTGGATGTAAGGCCTATCCTGCATCCTACGGTGCCGGAAGGAGGGGAGCGTTTAAGGATCGTGTTTCACAGCTATAACACCGCCGATGAAGTAAGCCGGCTTATAAAAGTGCTGGCGTCTTAAGGTCCGAATTGAAATTTAATGTATTTTCATAGATATCAGTTTTGTTACTATGAGAATCATTCCTGCTGTTATCACCGGTGCTATCACCTTATCGCTTACCTATCTTTTCAGCCACAAGCTAGGGCAGGTGCCGCCTATGGGAAATTTACTGAGTCCGCAGACCGGGTTTTGGCAGAATGCAGAACCGGTAGGCGAGTTTCCCCAGCAATCAGTGAAGCTGCCGGCTTTGCGGGGCAAGGCGGAAGTCTGGTACGACGACAGGATGGTGCCGCATATATTTGCTGATAACGAGGCGGATGCTTATTTCGTGCAGGGATATGTTACAGCAAAAGACAGGTTATGGCAGATGGAGTTGCAGACCTTTGCTGCTGCCGGCAGGTTATCGGAGATCCTGGGGCCTAAGCTCATCGCTTACGACAGGCAGTTGCGCCGGCTGGGAATGATCTACGGCGCAGAAAAAACAGTGAAGGAGATCAATGCAGATCCGGCCATCAAAACAGCAGTAGATTCTTATACCGCGGGCATCAACGCCTATATTGCAACACTTACGCCAGCGTCTTACCCTGTTGAATATAAAATACTCGATTATAAGCCGGAGCAATGGACGCCAATCAAAACGGCGTTGCTGTTGAAGTATATGGCGAACGACCTGGCAGGTTATTGCCGGGACCTGGAATTTACCAATGCGAGGAGGTTTTTCCCGTTGAAAGAATTTAACCAGATCTATCCTGATTTCATAGACGCTACAGATCCCATTATTCCTAAGGGCACTCCGTACGCTGCTCCGACTGCGAAAGCGTTGAGTCCTGCAGATAGCATCATTGCTGCGAATGCCGCTTATTTCAAATTCAAAGTAGAACAACCCGATCCTGATAATGGCAGTAATAACTGGGCTGTTGGCGGAAGCAAAACCCGTTCCGGCGCGCCCATCCTGTGCAGTGATCCGCACTTGGGTTTATCGCTTCCTTCGCTCTGGTACGAAATACAGATCCATACGCCAGGTATGAATGTTTACGGCGCTTCGTTGCCCGGATCGCCCGGCGTTATCATCGGTTTCAACGATCATATAGCCTGGGGAGTAACAAATGGAGAAGAGGATGTAAAGGATTATTACAGGATGGAATTCAGGAACGGGAAATCAGAATACCTGTATAATGGCAGTTACAGGAAGGCGGATATCCGGGTGGAAGAGATCAAGGTCCGCGGAGGCGCATCATACTACGATTCAGTTGCCTACACAGTATTTGGTCCTGTGATGTTCGATAACACCTTCCCAGATAAAGTAACCAGCCAGTCGTTTCTCGCTATGCGTTGGAAAGCGTTGGATTCTTCCAACGAACTCGCTACATTTTATTTACTGAATAAAGCAAAGAATTACGACGATTACCAGGATGCTTTAAAACGATATACCTGCCCGGCGCAGAACTTCGTGTTTGCCGACAAGCAGGGCGATATTGCTATCTGGCATAATGGCCAATATCCCTTAAGATGGAAAGACCAGGGTAAATGGATCATGCCGGGAACCGACAGCAGTTTTGCATGGCAGGGCTATATCCCGCATGAAGAGCTGCCGCATATTAAAAATCCAGAAAGAGGATTTGTAAGTTCAGCCAACCAGCGGGCTACAGACAGTACCTATCCGTATGCGCTCTACGGCACGTATGATGTTTACCGCGGCGTACGTATCAACCAGCGTTTAACGGCCATGAGCGCTATTACGCCGCAAGACATGATGCAATTGCAGAACGATGATATGAACCTGTTTGCCGCCAACGCCATGCCTTTGATCCGCCGGCATATCGACAGCAGTTCCCTAACCGCCGCCCAGCAACCTTACTGGCAGTTATTATCAGCCTGGGATTGCATGGCTACGCCTGATAGCAAAGGCGCTACAATTTTCAACAAGTTCTGGGCTAAGCTGGAAGATACCATCTGGTATGATGAGATGCACCCCAAAGATTCGACCATCCTCGGATATCCGCAATCTGTTGTCACTTTACAGCTCTTGCTGAAAGACAGTTCGCTAAAATATATAGACAATATCAACACTCCGCAGAGGGAAACGCTTACTTCGCTGGTGCATGGAGCATTTGCAGCTACGGTGAAAGAGCTTTCGCAATTGAATCAGTCGAACAAGCTCGAGTTAGGCAAAGCCAGGGGTACAGATATCAATCATCTTTCCCGCGGCATCCCTGCTTTCAGTGCATTGCATCTGAATACCGGCGGCGGCACTCATATTGTGAATGCGACGAAGCAGACGCATGGACCGTCGTGGCGTATGGTGGTGGAGATGGCAGACAAGACGGTAGCGTATGGAATATACCCGGGTGGGCAAAGCGGTAATCCTGGGAGTCCGTTTTATGATAACAGTGTGAATGACTGGGTTTCGGGCAAATATTACCAGTTGCATATATTTAATTCGAGTGAGGCAGATGACCCTGCAATCCGCTACAAGCTTGTGTTTTCAAAATAATTTAAAAAATATTTGGTTAGTGTTAAATAATTAATATCTTTGCACTCCCATTACGAAAAAATGATTCCGTAGCTCAGTTGGTAGAGCAATACACTTTTAATGTATGGGCCCTGGGTTCGAGTCCCAGCGGGATCACCACAAGAATATCAAAGGAAATTAAAGCCGTTTGAATCGTAGGATTTATGCGGCTTTTCTGTTTTTACCATAGAAAGGGGATCAAGTTAAATAATTGGGGGATTAATATAAAAATAGTTTTTTTGCATTGGATTAGCCAATAAAGCATGTGGATCAGAACTTTCGCAAACTTGTAGAATTGCTGTTACCAGCGGGAATATTAGAGTATTTTGACTTAATAGATTCAAATCAGGACAAAGAAGGTATTCACATATACCTGGAGGAAAAGAATAGCATTCCAGTAGAACATCAACATAAGAAAGCTCACTCTAAAGGATTCTTCTCAGAAGTTGTTATTCAGGATTTTCCCATACGCAATCAGCGCGTCATGTTGCATGCAAAGCGCCGTCGGTGGGAAGTTTTGGAGGATGGGCAAATAATAA
>NZ_FNRL01000055.1 GCF_900107795.1 Chitinophaga terrae (ex Kim and Jung 2007) | reverse complement strand
GTCTAATTTTTCATTCGGATCGAGGCGTACAATATGCATGTGAAAAATTTAGTAACACGTTAGATTCCTATAAAATCATAACAAGAAGTATGAGTAGAAAAGGTAATTGCTGGGATAATGCAGTAGCAGAAAGCTTCTTCAAAACGCTAAAATCCGAGCAGATTTACGGCAATAAGTTGATTACCAAGGGTCAGATGAAAGCAGAACTATTCGAATACATAGAAATCTGGTATAATCGAGAACGTCGTCACTCCACATTGGGAAATCTTACAATTGAGCAATTTAATAACAAAGAGCAAAAAATTAAAAAAGCTGCTTAACTAGCACTGCCGATTTTATTTGCAAGTCCACAATAACTATTTATAGTGTGCCTGTTGCATAATGAACAGGCGGGATGCTTCCGATGGTACATTTGTTTATTTCAAGACGTAAATAACGTCAAAAGTGAAAGAAGTATATTATGCACCATTGGCCAATCCAGATTCCCTGTATAAGTAATATCATTCCACAATAGAATTTTACAGATATGTTTCTTCCAGCTTGTTCAGAGAGTTGACAGACCGATATACTTATGAGTATTATCCTGAGTTTTTTAGTCTTTTCAGGTTAGACCCTAATATTGAATTTACCTGGAATGCTTCAGTTCCAGAGACCATGAAAAAGATTTGTCCCAACCTATTTGCAACTTTTCTCCACAGAACTAATGAATGCTATATAGATGTATGTTATACCGAAATTGGTAGATTTTCACAAACTATATTTAGTCTTCTAAACAGTTTCGCCAGGCGAAACTGTTTTCCACCTGCTATCGATCTGTGCACTGGGTATCGCAAATGCAAGATATATATGAAAGGTGATATAGTCACATGATAGTCATACGGAAAGAGAGATAATGCTCTTTTACATATCCCAAGCTGGAAAAGGCAATGGGAATCGAACCGCCTCGATTACGTTTTCTATTTCATGTCGTATCGTATGTTAATTAAATATACTATAGAAGGAAGGCGATGGGAGTCGAACCCTTTTTTGTTGTTTCTGCTGATATCGAATGCCAAATTAACTGGTTCTATACGCATCCGTTTTACTTCCTTTCAAAAACTGAGTGATGTAAACTTTTGAAAAAAGGATTAACTTTACCAGCGAACAATTGGCTCACAAAGACCAATCATTCGCTGGTAGTGGAATCGTGAGAATATGTCTAACGCAAAAGAGCAAGAAATAGCTAGTTAATAGCAGAGATCAGCATCTTTATTATTAATAGCTTCGGAGGAAAAAGTGAGTTGCGCTGCCGTTTTGCCATAAACATATGTTCTTTATTATAATGTGAAAATTTGCCTGTCGAACCGGATATGACCAAATTTTTGATACTTTATACTTTATAAATCAACGTTTAATTCGGCCAATTTTTTAAGGTCGCTCAAAAATTGTTCGGACAACTGTACCGGCAGGCCCACATCAAAATATCCAGTTTTTTGTTATCTGGAAAGAAAATTGACAGCAATCACAGGTGTGGTTGCTGTTTTTATTTTTATGGGTATATCGTTTATTCCAAGACTGTAATAACAAATGAATATGTGCCTTTTTTCAATGCATTTAAAATTTTGGAATAGTAAAATGTGGGAAAAAACAGCAGAAATATACAATGTTAGATATTCAAGAATACATAAAATTTTTGAAAACAAATTTTCCGGTTAAAAGCGCCGACTTAAGTACCTTTTTATCGAGTATCGATTTTGTTCCACCGAGTGATTATATTGATTTTATGGTGTTATATAATGGAGCAGAAGGTAAGGTGGGTAAAAGCTCATATCTAAAAATATGGGCTATTGAAGAACTTATTGAGTATAATAGAGCTTATGAAGTTGATCTTTATGCAGAAGGGTATTTTATTTTTGGTACAAACTTAGGCGGTACAGCCTATGCTTTTAATAAAAAAGATTCGTCGATTGTTCAATTTGAATTTATTGGTATGTTAATGGATGATAATCCAATTTATTGTGGCGCCGGGTTTGTAGATTTTTTGAGTTATCTATATAATATGGATTGAGCACAGGTCTTGATTTGTAAGTTTGTTTTTCCAGTCCAGGAAAAAGGTGGAGCCTTTACACCCGTCAATTAAAAAAAGATAAAATTGACCAACAAAATGACATATTCATACTTACTAATTTTTTTATTTGAAAATTAGCCTGTCGAATCGTATATGTTATGAAAGCTTATTATTGTTTATCCTTGGAATCAATGTTCAACTCAGCAATTTTTTTAGGTCTTTCAAATTTGTTGGGAAATCTGTATCGCGAGGCCCACTTAGAAGAAATGCCACATTCACCCATGTTTTTGTTTGTATTTAGTGGCCTTATAACCAGTTGTTTGTATTTACTGATATCCTATGGACCTATTACCGTTTCCCAAAGAGAAGTCGACTTGATATCGATTAATCCATTTATTTAGTTGAAGGTGATGGAAAGCCAAATATGTATGTGAAGCGAGAAAATTTCCAACTTAATATTTTGTTTTCGTAATTAAATCTAGGTAACTATATACTTGTTACACCCAATGTTTCTATCATCTCATTTGCTCTTGATAGAAACGTGCATAGTCTGTGTATTTTTGGAAAACAGTAGCGTATGGTTTAATAATATCTCTACTGCCTTCAAAAGTTCTATTACATCCAAAACATTTATAGTTTTTCATGCTCAAATGAATCTTGATCTTTTGTATTTACAGGATACAGAAAAGTATCAGAATTTATATCAAGTAGCTCGAAAATATGGGTTAGTTTGTCTAGCTTTTCAAAATACTCATTAACTGTCTTGTAGCCTTCGCTGATATTTTACAACTGGAAAGCAAAATATGGTGGGATGGAAGCCAGTGATGTCAAGCGTCTAAAAGATCTCGAATCAGAACATGCAGAGCTCAAAAAGATGTATGCAGAACTTTGTATTGAAAATCGGGCCATGAAAAACCTGATTGAAAAAAAGCTGTAACGCCTCAGGAGAAACGGGAAGCGGCTGATTTTCTTGTAAAGGAAGAACAGCTTAGTATCCGCAAGGCGTGTAAGATCGTATCTATCCCGCGTAGTACCTATGATTATAAAGTGGTACCAAAAGATGACTCAGCGCTGCAGAAGGCCCTGGAATCTTTAACGGAGAGACAGGCTGGTATTGGTTTTTGGCAATCCTATTACAGATTGAGAAATAAAGGGTTTGCCTGGAATCACAAAAAAATCTACGAGCGTACACTTCTATGAAGCTCAATATCTGCCGGAGGGTTAAACGCAGGTTGCCAGCCAGGATAAAAGAAGCTTTAGTGATCCCCGATCATCCTAACGAAGTATGGAGCATTGATTTTATGAGTGACGCCTTAGTGGATGGGAGGAAATTTCGCCTGCTAAACATCATAGATGATTTTAACAGGGAGTCATTGGCTATTGAAGTAGACACATCACTCCCTGCATTACGACTAATCCGTGTACTGGAAAGAATTATAGAACAACGGGGAAAGCCTACTTGTCCCAGGACAGATAATGGCCCCGAATTTATCAGCCATAAACTTCAGGAGTGGTGTGAGAATAGAGGAATCCGGATAGCTTACATCATCGACAGATACGATTTCGAAAATGAAAATTTGTCTTTAACCATTTCAGCTTAACTCGGTGTCCTGATTTCTGAGGCAAGTCCAAAGCTTATGGTCTCTCTCTATCTTTTTTTAAAGAGTTCGTAGAACTATCATTCTCTTCGCAAATATACCCTCCATTGAAATTTCCAGAATAATCATACCCAATAGTAGCAGAACTTCCAGGAATCTGTTCCCATGATCTATTTAGGTTGTAAAAAAGAATAGGTTGTTCAATAAAATACCGATCTGACAAAAAGTACATTTTACTGATTTTATGAGTCCGTAAGAACTCAATCAGTGGCGTATTGGGAAGAAAATGCGCTGAGTTTTCTATCTGATTATTACTTCCTATGCGTATATGAACAGGTTTAACAAAGTTGGATGACCTATTGAATACACAAAATAACGAGTAATTGGTGATTAGAATAGAGATACCTAAAGCTGTAAAAAGTGGAATAAAAGTTCTGATTTGCCCAGTCGATTTTAGAGCAAGGTATATAAACATTAAAGCATATAGGATCAAATAGTACCTAAACGAGCAACGAATAGTATACAAAGTAAATATACCTAAGTAAGAAATAATAAAAAAGGCAAATAAGGAATTTTCCCTTTCCATTAAATCTTTAATAAGGAACAAAAAGAAATAATAACATATAATCAATCCAGTAATCAAAAAAATGAATTGACACAAATATGTGTATTCAAATGAGTAAACATGGGTAATCACTTTATAATTTGAAATTACTTGAAATAAGGCGACGCCATGAAAGGCAAAGAAGCTAAGGGTAAAGAACAATAATATTCCGTAAATTATATAATCAAACCCAAGATTGCTTATAGGCGAAAATGCATATATCGATAGCAGTATTCCAATAAATACTGCTAAAATATGTTCTATATTTCTATTGATCAATTGATTTATCATTGGATTTAGTATTATTCCATCCAAATTTTCTTGGATAATAAGCTATTCCGAACAGGAAATATTGCTTCAAAGTAGTAACTGTCCCTGTAGTAAGAGTATTATTACTCCCAAAATTGATGATGCCAATATTTTGACGTAAAATGTCCATCGCAGTTATCTTTAACTCCAGCGTGTTCGACCTTAATAGTCTATAAGCCACATTCATATTCCAAATAGTAAAATTTCTGGAAGAAGAAAGGGTGGCGGATGTATAGTTATAGGAAATATTACTGCCAATGGTCAATTTGTTGAAATTTAAGCTGCCACCAGCTTCGGTAGATTGTATATTACTGTTAAAGATATCTTTTCCTGCGCCATGTTGAACAGTTCGAAAGAAAAATGCCTTTTGTTGTAGTTGGATGTCGAAATAATTACTGAAAGAATAATACAGGCCTAATGTATTCGTATTATTTATGTTGTCGGACCAATTTTTAACATTATTTATGTAGGAAGGTAGACTGGAAACATTGATGCCAGAGGTGAAGTAGACTTGTATCTGATGATTAGAGAACTTAAATGCTCTGCCTATTTTACCGTTAAAATTGATATATTTAAAGCCATCTATATTAACTTCGTAATACGAACTACGGCCTGAATTATCAATTCTAATACTATCTGAAAAGTTATTATTAATAATTCCTGCTTTAACCTCAATATTATAGTTTAAGGGTTTATCATTATTGAAACTATGGTGCTTCAAAGAAAATGAAAGCTCTCTTTTATCCGCTTCTTTAAGTGAAAGGTTACCATATCTGATATAGTAAAGATCTGAACTATCTACTAATGACGCTAATTGATTTAAGTCAGGATAATTCATACTTTTGCTGAAGGACAGAAAATAAGTATCCTGATATTTACCTAACTGAATGTTTTCATAGCGAATACTTGCAGCAGGCACAAAATGCTGATATCTTCTAGTAAAGTTCTGAAAATAATGACTGGATATGTTATGTTGATAATAGAACTGATATTCGGCAACTAAATTTATAGAAATATTTTTAACATAACGGCTGCTAAGTCCCCTACTGAAGTTCTTATTAATAACGAGGGCTGGTTGTTCATTTGTAATTAAATAATCGTTATTCGCGGTAAGATAAGGATTGTTGATTTTCTTACCAGTATTATCCACATCACTTACATTGTTATTATGTAGCGCCTTATTAATTTGCAGCATATTCTGAAGAGTAATAGAAAACCCAGACATAAATCCGCCTGAACCAAACAACCACTTCGAGAAATTCCCTAACGATGTATACAATTGCTCATTCAGTCTTTTATCTGTATTATTATGATATCGATTAAAGTTAATATTCTGAGATGAGTCAAATAGGGAACGAAATATTGATCGGCGGAATTGGCTATTATCATCGTTATTATAACTTAACACATTCTTGATTGTAAAATCATGTGGTCCTCCACCATATTTGGTATCCCTATGTTCTAATCCACTTTCAAGTAAAAATTGCCGATTGTGTTTTTCCTGTAAATTTTCGATTTGATTAGTGCTTTCCAATTCTTTAATTCTATAAACTCCACTTATCTGACTATTTTGTTCATGGTTACTATTGGTATTTACTTGTGAGGTGGTAAAAAATGAAATATTATTTTTTAGTTTTTCATATCTTACATTCAGGTGCTGATTACTGTTATTAAATGTAGCGTCTTGTGATAATTGTTGTAATTGGCTATTATCATTCCCAATAGCTTTAATAGTTGCAGTATTAAGCTTAGTCAGATTGTCTACATTATTAATAAAATAGTCGGCCTGCAATCGACTTTTCTTATAGGCATCGGGAACAGCGATAAAGTCATGCTGCATTGTAAATCCGCCAGCTTTAGAACTATTTATTCCTTTCTGATTAAAGTCCGACTGATATCCCAACCCACCATCGTTAGTGCCTTTATATGTGCTGTTCATCAACAGCGTATTTATGTTGTTAGTCATTTTATTAATATTGTTATTTGCGGCAATAATGGCAACTTGAGTTTTTCTCGTAAAAACATTAAGATTTACATCCATATCATAACGTTTGTCTGATCCATATCCTCCGCCAAGTTTTCCAAAAGCACCGATACTTTTATTTTTTTTCAGCTCAATATTTATCTGGGTTATGGAATCAAGTGGGTTCGCAGGATTTGCATTTTGTTGGTAAACCTGTATCTTATCAATAGCTGCTTTTGGTAGGTTCTGTATCGCTACTTTCGTGTCGCCACCGAAAAATGGTTTTTTGTTAACGATTATACTACTTACAGATTTGCCATTTATAGTAATTGCACCATCAGCCCAAATAATGACCCCTGGCAATTTTTTCAGAAGATCTTCTGCCACAGCATTTCGATCAAGATTAAATGCCTCTGCATTAAATTCCAGTGTATCTCCTTTCATGCTTATAGGCGGAGGAGCGGCATTTATTATGACATCATTTAATATTATTTCCGATTTGTTCAAATTAAGAGTAGGGAGTAATAATTTTTTAGTGTTTGTCGGTATTTTAAACCTCTGTTCAACTGATCGGTAGCCGATATAACTTGCGACTATTTTAAGCGGTATATCAACAGGCAATTCATTAAAATTGTATGCTCCAAAGTTATTAGATAACTGATAAGCAATTAATGTAGAATCACTTTCTCTATAAACAGCAAGTGTGGCTAATTGTAGTACATAATTATGTATGGAATCGCGCACAATACCAGATATTGATCCTCTACGAGTACTGTCTACTTGCTGTCCATATACCTGCATACTACATACTATAAACAATATTTGAATCAGATACTTCAATATGAAAAATGAGTTCTTGGTTTTAATTCGATGATGACCGGGTTACTATTTACCGTGCTACTATCAAAATAATCTTTTAAATGCTGACTATACTGTACCTGCTTATCAGCTGAAGCTTTCCTGGCATTGAACATTTCCCTGGAAGAAATACTTGCATAAATTTTTCCATTATATGTTGTCAGAAAGCTGTAGCTAATAAAGTTGTCAGAAGGATAGCTTCCATTCATGGTAATTGGAAGATAACAGTTGGCTGAATCACTTTCAATATGGTCAGTAGCTATTAATAAATTTGAGTTTCTGTCGTATATATAAGAGGCGCCGCCCTTTACAGAAATTAGCTTAAAAAATATAAACTGATTTAAAGCGAAAAAATTTGCAACCGTAAATATTACAGATGGATGATTTTTTAAGTATTCAATTCGTTTTCCATAATATGATGAGTTGGTTAAAAAGTCGGCCGGCAACGAGATCTCCTGCGGAAAAATATAATTAAAAGCAGGTTTAACATTATTTCTACTTATTGAATAAACAGTATACCCGTAATAGCCAAGAAGATTGACGGAACTATCGTTGCTACTTTCCAGGAAAAGGTTTCCCGGGCCTGATATTCTGTCCTCATTTCGAATCACCCTATTATAGTTTAGGTAGGGCAGTTGACGCTGCAGGATGCTGTCTCCCTTTGTGACTTTTATTGCGTAATTGATAGAGTCGTGTCTGTATTTTTTGTTGTTATAATTTAGCGCATAACTAACAGTTATGTTATCAGGAAGAAGATATAGATAATCAAATTCATTTTTTTCTTCTTCGCTGGTTTGTAGCACACCCTCAAAATTATAGGTCTTGGTTTTATTGAAATAATAACCAACTTTAATTAATTTCCTTTCGTTATCTACAGTGAAAAACCGGGCTTTCAATTCGTCCGTAGTCCGCCCACACTTAATTTTTAAGTGGAACTCTCCATTTCGTCGAAAAAGTAATATTGAATTTGTATCCACATCAAGAATAATAAAGTACTCTGATGTAACGTATAGCTGATCAATCCTTCCAAATAAACTTGTTTTATTGGTTTCAAGTGGAATATAATCGATGTCAGAAAATAACTTAGAAGAAGTGCTCCCTATTGCTTCTTCAGGATTAATTCGCAAGCTAACAGGAATGCTCTGTCCCAAGCATTTTCCTGTTTGAATGATTAGTACTGCAATAATGTTGCAGTAGAGTAATATCTTACTATGTACCATTTTCATAACAATATGCCTTTGGAATTAATATTTTTAACTGTGTTTAATATCATTCTTAGGCGTATTATGTAAATATTGGTCCAAAGAGTTTATATAAATAGTCACTATTGTCCGACTAAAATAATGTTTTAGGATGAAAAAAGGCAGTTCCGAAGAACCGCCCAATTTGGTAAGTTTGAGTTACCACACTTAAAATTACCATGGGCGAAAATAAAAGTTTTTCCGGACAGCCGGTATTATCTCAAATATTAGATGTAATACCCAGTGCTATAATCAATGCGGCAAACAGAAAGCATCAATCAAACCGTTATTATAAGCGCTTACCCTTGCGGGTTCATTTGGTAAGCCTTCTGTATGGGGTGTTCAGTTACTGTAACGGGCTGCGGGAGCTATGCGAGGGGCTGTTGGCCTGTGAGGGCAAGTTGTCCCACCTGGGTTTGGATAAAGCGCCAGCCCGCAGTAC
>NZ_FNRL01000033.1 GCF_900107795.1 Chitinophaga terrae (ex Kim and Jung 2007) | reverse complement strand
TCTACAATCGTCTGCGCATATGTATCTGGAAGCAATGGAAAACCATCCGTAACCGGTACCGTAATCTTATAAAACTTGGCTTATCAAAGTATTACGCAAGGATGTGGAGCAAAACGAGTATAGGTTACAGCCGTGCGGCTCGTAGTCCGATACTATGCAGAACCCTCACCAACGCATACTTTAGGAAAGAAGGCTATGTCGGATTTTACGAACGCTATTATCTGAAAACAAAAAGTCAGATTAAATTATTCTAACAAACCGCCGTATACCAGACCGGTACGTACGGTGGTGTGAGAGGACAGTGAGGGAAATAATCCCTCACTTCCTACTCGATTTGGGTAAAATGAGTTCTTTTCCCCGTTGTTAATAACTTTCATACAAATTTTTTATTGTAAATCAATCAATTACAAAGGTACCTTATAAAAAAGTGCCCAAAAAGTATGGTTATTCACATTGTGCAATGTACCTTTGCGTTCCTCTAAGGGGATGATTGTTTACAAGACGTAACATTTTATCGTATACAACAATGAATACATTAAGTTTCAAAACTAAATCAGCTAACAACGCTTACGTAAAGCGCGAGTGGCATATAGTAGACGCTACTAACCTGACGCTCGGAAGAGCTGCTGCTAAGATGGCGGCTATCTTAAGAGGCAAAAACAAGCCTTACTATACGCCTCATACTGATTGTGGTGATTATATCATCGTAATCAATGCAGACAAGATTGTGCTGTCTGGCAATAAAATGGAGGAGAAAGAATACATTCACTATACTGGCTATCCAGGTGGTCAGAGAATTGAGCTGGCTAAGGACCTGATCCGTCGCCGTCCAGAGGTGCTGATCGAGAAAGCTGTGAAAGGTATGCTGCCTAAAAACCGTTTGGGCCGTGCGATGTACAAAAAATTATTTGTATATGCAGGTGCAGAACATCCACATGCTGCTCAGAAACCTAAACCATTAACTTTCTAATTTTTCTCTGATACATGGAAAAGCAAAAAAATACAATTGGTCGTCGTAAAGAAGCTGTTGCCCGCGTGTATATCACTAAAGGTACCGGTAACATTACTGTTAACGACAAAGATTATAAATCATACTTTTCTCTGATCTACCTGCAAAACCAGGTGGAACTGCCTTTAAAAACTATTGATGCGCTGGACAAATTTGATGTGAAAGTGAACGCACAAGGCGGTGGTATCAAGGGTCAGGCTGAAGCAATTAAACTGGGTATCGCTCGTGGTTTATGCGAAGTGAATATCGAGTTCCGTCCTGCTCTGAAAGCTGCAGGTCTGCTGAAACGCGATCCTAGAGGTGTTGAACGTAAGAAACCAGGTAAAGCTAAAGCTAGAAGAAGCTTCCAGTTCTCTAAACGCTAATATTTTTGAGTTACTGGCGATTGGTGCTGGTTTATTCACCGGATACCGAAAGCTAAACATTATTTGATCCTTATAATTGAGCAATATAAACATGGAAAATAATACCTCATTGCAGCAGCAGTTACTGGAGGCAGGTGTTCACTTCGGTCACCTGAAGAAAAAGTGGAATCCAAAAATGCTGCCTTATATTTTCGCAGAAAAGAAGGGTATTCATATCATCGATCTGAATAAAACCGTTGAAGGTTTACAGGAAGCGGCAGCTGCCCTGAAATCTATCGCAAAAAGCGGTAAAAAGATCATGTTCGTTGCAACCAAAAAGCAAGCGAAAGAAATCGTTGCCGATGCTGCACGTAACATCAACATGCCTTACGTAACCGAAAGATGGTTAGGTGGTATGTTAACTAACTTCTCTACCATCCGTAAGAGTGTGAAGAAAATGCAGAGCATTGAAAAAATGCTGCAGGATGGTACTTTCGATAACATTACTAAGAAAGAACGTCTGACTTTAAGCCGTGATAAAGAAAAAATGGAAAAAGTGTTAGGTGGTATCGCCCAGCTGGCACGCGTTCCTGCTGCTTTATTTATGGTAGATATCAGCCACGAACACATTGCACTGGCAGAAGCAAAACGCCTGGGTATCACTACCTTCGGTATGGTGGATACAAACTCTGACCCTACCAAAGTAGATTTCGCTATCCCTGCGAACGATGACGCTACTAAATCTATCGCTATCGTTACCAGCTACATCTGCGCAGCAATCGCTGAAGGTCTGTCTGAAAGAGCTACTGAGAAAAATGAAGAAGAAGTAGAAGAAGAAGAAACAGACGATAAATCACGCAAATTCGACATCGAAGGCGGTGAAGATCGCGAAAGAGGTCGTAAGAGCGGCGGCGGTCGTGGTCCAGGCCAGGGCGCTGGCAACAACAACCGTGGCGGTGGCAACCGTGGCCAGGGCGGCCAGGGCGGTGCTAACCGTAGTGGTGGAAACAACCGTGGCGGTCAAGGTGGCGGTCAACGTCGTCCTTCCGGTGCTGGCGGCGGCGGTCCAAGAAAACCAGGCGGCGGTCCTAGATAATTTATTACCGTTATGAGTTACGAATTACAGGTTTGCCGATGAATCATTTCCTCTGCAAACTCGTAATTCGTAACTCGTATATAAGAACTCTGAATAATTTAAACTACATAAACTAATTATAGCTCATGGCAACAATTACAGCGGCTGATGTAAACAAACTGCGTCAGCAAACTGGTGCCGGTATGATGGATTGCAGAAAGGCACTCGTAGAAAGCGATGGTGATTTCGAAAAAGCAGTTGATTACCTGCGCAAAAAAGGTCAGAAAGTAGCTGCTTTACGTTCTGATCGCGAAACCAAAGAAGGCGTTATCATCGCTCAAACTTCAGCTGATGGTAAATCCGGCGTTATCGTTGGTCTGGGTTGCGAAACCGACTTCGTAGCCAAAAACGAAGATTTCGTGAAATTTGCCCAGTCAATCGTTGACCTGGCCCTGGCTAACGGTATCAAAACCCTGGATGCATTAAACGCCGCTTCCCTGGATGGCGCTACAGTTGCTGATAAAGTAAATGATCAGGTAGCTAAGATCGGTGAAAAGATCACCCTGAATAAATTCGAATTCGTTGAAGCTGGCGGCGTAACCGCTTATATCCACGGTAACTACCGCATGGGCGTACTCGTTGCTTTCAGCAAACCAGTTTCTGCTGAAGTAGGTAAAGACGTAGCAATGCAAATTGCCGCAATGAACCCAATCGCTGTAGATGCTGAAAGCGTACCTGCTGATATCATCGCCCGCGAAAGAGAAATCGCAGTTGAACAAGTGAAAGCAGAAGGCAAACCAGCTGAAATGGCTGAAAAGATCGCTGCCGGTAAAGTGAATAAATTCTTTAAAGAAAGCACCCTGTTACAACAGGCTTTCGTTAAAGACAGCAACAAATCCGTTGCCGACTACCTGAAGTCTGTAGATGCAGACCTGAAGGTTACTGGCTTTAAGCGAATCGCTTTAGGTTAATATCATCATATTGAAAAAAGGGAGAGAATAAAATTCTCTCCTTTTTTTTGTTCCTAACCCTCGCAGGTTAATTTTTTATAGGGAGTTATACGCATTTTTTTTAGCGGTACCTGCCATTCTGCATTTTAGTTGTATATTAGAATGCCGTAACCAGTTTAAGAACTACATCTTACAATATTTTATAGCGTCATGTTGCCAAAGTATAAGCGTATTTTGCTCAAATTGAGCGGAGAGGCCCTGATGGGGGATGCAAATTATGGTATTGATCCAAAAGTGATAGCACAGTATGCGTACGACATTAAAGCAGTTACAGACCTTGGAGTACAGGTAGCTATCGTTATCGGAGGTGGAAACATCTACCGCGGTATGAATGAAGTTGATACCGGCATCGAAAGAGCACAGGGAGATTACATGGGAATGCTGGCCACAGTGATCAATGGAATGGCTATGCAAAGCGGACTGGAAAAAGTAGGCCTCTACACCCGTCTGCAATCCGCAATCAAAATGGAGCAAATTGCCGAACCTTATATCCGCCGCCGCGCTATCCGTCACCTCGAAAAAGGCAGGGTAGTGATCTTCGGTGGAGGTACCGGTAACCCATACTTTACCACAGACACCGCCGCCTCCCTGAGAGCCATCGAAATCCAGGCCGATGTGATCCTCAAAGGCACCAGGGTAGACGGTATTTACACTGCCGACCCGGAAAAAGACAAAACAGCAACCCGCTTCGAAACCATCACCTTCACTGAAGTTTACCAAAAATCACTGAACGTAATGGATATGACCGCATTCACTCTTTGCCAGGAAAACAAACTGCCGATCATCGTTTTTGATATGAACCGCCAGGGCAACCTCCTCAGCGTGATCATGGGCAAAAACGTGGGCACCCTCGTAAAGGGGTAGTCTCACGCAAAGGGGCAAAGTTTGCAAAGAGGCGTAAGATTTTTTAAAGGGAAATAAGGAAAATAAGAAGCGAAGATTATGTTATATAATACAACGTAATCTTCGCTTCTTATTTTCCTTATTTCCCTTTAAAAAATCTTACGCCTCTTTGCAAACTTTGCCCCTTTGCGTGAAATAGTTATTTTAATACGGCTTTAAGCTCCGTAAATGGAATAAAAAGGGTGATCTGACCCATAGCGTACGGACCAACTTCGTACGGCGTATAACTAAAGCAAACGCCTTTATCTGTAACTATCAAATTATCATTAGGCGGAATGGTTTTTACCAGGAGGTGCAGATCCAGCGCTTCATCATCGTTCAGGTGGAATTTCTGCCTGAACGCCTTATCCAATAAATTACTCACAGTTTCCTGGTAGCCCGACCTGAAAATGTCCGCAGGCTTTACCACTTTCTTTTTGGAAAGGTCCAGTGTAAGATACCGCGCTCCCCAATTGCCATGCGCGCCGCCAGTGAAATCATAACCATATTTCTCAATTACCAGCAACGGCCAGGTGTTATATACGACCTTGATATCCCTGTCGGCAGTCCAATTCCACGACATGCCCCCCCCATTTTCTTCCTTCAGCTCACTGGTATCCACTCCCTTTGCAGAGATCCGGTATGCCAGCACAAAAGAGTCAATGCTTCTCTTCAGAAAAGTTGCCGGATCATTTCCTTTCCCGTCCGTTACCTGCTGAATAATAAAAGAAGCGACCGCCGGGTCTACTGTCGAATCCGGCCAGATAAGGCTGTTGGATACCGTGCCCATTGGAGACTTCTCGAAATCAGGCAATAGCCTGGCAGAATCGATGGCATAAAAGACCTTTAACGGTACTGCGTTCTTCAGGTCGGTGTGCAGCTCAAAATGGAAGGAGGTACCGTCGCCATGCCACACGCCTTTAAATTTTCCATCGTCCGACAGGTAACCGCTGAACAACCTGTCCTCATCGGTGTTAGTTTCTTCATAAACATTTACAAGCGCTGAATCCAGTGTTCCCCAAACGGCGATGGGCTTACCGATACTATCATAGCAAAAGTACCCGCGCAGCAGGTGTGGGGCTGTTTTCATTAGCTGCATAGTAATAGCTCTTTCTCCTATCTTGCCCTTCAACTGAGTATAAAACAGGGGGGAAGATACAAGTGGTACAACAACATCTTTCGTTGTTGCTGCCTCATGTTTCGGGGAATTCTGACAGGCAAAGCATGCAACCAACAGGGTAAGGGCCAGTAGTGAAACTCTTTTCATAGTATGATTTATATCAGGTACTTCAAAATTACTATTATCCTTGCATACCTTTGAGTTTATAAATAATTAAGACCATGTTGAACCAACAAATTGCAGCGCTGAGGAAAGATTATATACAGGCTTCCCTGAATGAAGAGGATGTGGCGCCCAGTCCTTTCTCGCAGTTCGATAAATGGTGGAAAGATGCGGAAAAGAGTGAGATTGATGAAATGAATGCAATGACACTGACTACCAGTACTGTTGATGGCCGGCCATCGGCAAGGATTGTATTGTTGAAGAGTTATGATGAGGAAGGATTTATGTTCTTTACGAACTATGAAAGCCGCAAGGGGCAGGAGCTGGCAGAGAACCCGCATGTGTGCCTGTTGTTCTTCTGGAAGGAGCTGGAACGCCAGGTTCGTATAGAGGGTACGGTTAGTAAAGCTTCAGCGGCCGAGAGTGATCAGTATTATAACAGCCGCCCGCTCGGCAGCCGTATTGGCGCTATTGCTTCGCCGCAGAGCAAAGTGATCCCTGATCGTCTTTTCCTTGAGCAACAGGTAGAAAGGGTGACAAACGAATTTAAAGACAGGGAGCCGGTAAGACCGGAGTATTGGGGAGGTTATATAGTTAGGCCAACGTTGATCGAATTCTGGCAGGGTAGGAGCAGCCGCCTGCATGATCGTATTGTGTATACCATCACGCCTGAAGGTAACTGGACTATAGCGCGGTTGGCGCCTTGATATAAAAAACTAACGGATGTAGTATCATTACTAATAATGGTGCTACATCCGTCAGCTGTTGATTCCAAAAAATATTTATGCTTTTGGCGCAGACTTTTTTCTTGTCTTGGAAGATCTAACTTTACCAAAAGATTTGTTGCTGATCTTACCTTTTTTGGTTTTAATATCTCCTCTACCCATAACGAATAAATTGAAGTTTGTTGATTGTTAATATAGGATGTTATCGTCCCGCAAATTAATGTAAATCTTCCAAATAGCGTAGCCTATCGACTTTACACAAATAAAAAAGCAAGAAACATAATTGTTCCTTGCTTGAATAAGTTGTGCTAACTGATTAGAGCTTATCGGATAAAGCTTTACCAGCTTTGAATTTAGCAACTTTCTTAGCTTTGATCTTGATGATCTGGCCGGTTTGTGGGTTTCTACCGTTACGTGCAGCACGTTTAGATACGGAGAAAGTACCAAAACCAACTAAAGTTACTTTACCACCTTTTTTCAGGGTATCAGCAACAGCTTTAGTGAAAGAGTCCAAAGCTTCGTTAGCTTGGGTTTTAGTGATACCTGCATCTTTAGCAAGTTTGTCGATTAATTCGGCTTTGTTCATAGTTAGTAAGATTTAACTAGTGAAAAAATGTTTGATGTGAGCAAATATAGCGCGTTTTATCAGATTACCAAATTTTTCACGTGTTTTTTATAGAAAAATTTATCGGCTGAAAAACGCTACTGGTAACGGTTACAGCAGATTGGTCACCTGATTGCTAATACTTCGGGCTTTAGCAAAAAAGCCTGAAATATAGAACAGTGGCACATTTGCTTGATATTTAGCTATAAACGGTGCTTTTGCGCAGGTATTGTGTTGGAGGGCCGACACCCCGAAAATAGTGGATTTCCTGTGGATAAGTTTAGTAAAGATGCCTTACTTAAAGGACCTCCATAACGGTTGTAAAAGCGATAAATCTATCGCCGAACTTGTCGTATCCTTTCTTCCGCAGGGCACGCTGGTGCCTGCTTTGAAAGATATTGTAGTCTTCCGCCGTAGCCGTATAGAACTGGATAGCATAGGTTGGTCCCTCGCTGTCGTCCTGCTCCAGTAGTCGGCTCATCCTGTGTTCTGTAAAAAGACCTGTTGCCATCATCTCGGGAATATGCGTTTCCCTCATCCACTTTAACCACTCTTCATTGGCTTCTGTGGCCACTTTCACTGTTATATTGTATATGATCATGAGATTATTAACGGGTTAGTTCCACGAATACCGGGCAATGATCCGAATGCTTCACGTCCTGGTAAATAGCGGCATGTTTTAACTTTTCTTTCAGGGGCTCGGTCACGTTAATATAATCAATACGCCAGCCCTTATTATTATTCCTGGCATTTGCCCGGAAACTCCACCAACTGTACTGGTGCGGGGATGTATTGAAATGGCGGAAACTATCAACAAATCCGTTTTCAAAGAAGCGGTCCATCCAGGCCCTTTCTTCCGGCAAAAAGCCTGTAGAATTCTTATTGCTCACCGGGTCATGAATGTCGATAGGCTTATGACAAATATTATAATCGCCGCATACAACCAGGTTAGGCCTTGTTTTTCTCACTTCCTGCAGGTAAGTGAAGAACTCCTCCAGCCATTGATATTTATAGGTCTGGCGCAGGTCTCCGCTTGTTCCTGAAGGGAAATAGGTATTGATCAGTGTAATATCACCGAAATCCAACCTGATAAAACGGCCTTCCAGATCACTTTGTTCATGCCCGCTTCCATATTGTACGAAATCAGGCTGAATCCTGGTCAGAACAGCCACTCCGCTGTACCCTTTCTTCTGGGCGGGGAACCAGTAATGCTCATAACCCAGCTTTTCGAATTGCTGGAAGTCAATGTTCTCCTTATGCGCTTTGATCTCTTGCAGGCAGATAATATCGGCGGGATCGGTTTGTAACCATTCTGTAAATCCTTTGGTCATAGCGGACCTCAGGCCATTTACGTTGTAGGAAATGATTCTCATGCTATTGCTTTTAACGAAAGATCACCGGTTTTTACCGGTGATCAGAACGAAATTTTAAATATCATATTCCAGGTTCGGACGAAGCCACTGTTCGGCTTCTTCTACCGTCCACCCCTTCCGGGCGGCGTAGTCTGTCACCTGGTCTTTCTCGATTTTACCCAAACCAAAGTACTTGGCTTCCGGGTTGGCAAAGTACCAGCCGCTCACGCTGGAAGCGGGGTACATGGCCAGCGATTCGGTCAGCTCAATACCTGTATTGGCGGTAGCATCCAGCATATCGAAAAGCTTATACTTCTCGGTATGATCAGGGCATGCCGGGTATCCTGGAGCAGGGCGTATTCCACTATAAGCCTCTTTAATCAGCTCTTCATTGGTGAAATGTTCGTCGGATGCATAACCCCAGAACTCTTTACGAACCCTCTCGTGCATCAGTTCTGCAAAGGCTTCTGCTAACCTGTCGGCCAGTGCTTTCAGCATAATGCTGTTATAATCGTCGTGTTCTGCTTCAAATTTCTCCAGCCATTTCTCTATGCCTATACCGGTAGTTACCGCAAAGCCTCCTATATAATCAGTATAGCCTTTCTCTGCCGGCGCAATGAAATCGGCCAGTGAGAAGTTAGGCTGCCCGGGAGCTTTCTTCAGCTGCTGGCGAAGGAATTCGAGGTTCACGATACCGCCTTTTTCAGGACTTACCTGCACGGTATCAGCTGCTGTTCTTACTGCCGGAAACAGCCCTATAACAGCGTTTGCCGTCAGCCATTTCTCTTTAATGATTTTATCGAGCAGCCCCTTTGCATCTTTATACAAGCGGGTAGCGGCTTCTCCCACTACCTCGTCCGACAGGATCTGAGGGAATTTGCCATGCAATTCCCAGGCGATAAAGAAAGGTTGCCAGTCTATATAGGCCGCAATTTCCGCCAGGTCATAAGATTCGAATTTCTTTACTCCCAGGAACTTTGGTTTAACCGGTTTGAAATTATCCCAGTCAATCGCCGATTTATTCTGCTGTGCTTCGGCAATTGGTAGGAATTGCTTGGTTTGTTTTTTATTCTTAAATGCCTCGTTCAGCTGTTGGTATTCTTTACGGATGCTTTCGAGGAAATCAGGTTTCAGGGCCTTGTTCAGGAGGCTTCCTGTTACGGTTACGCTTCGGGAGGCGTCCAGTACGTGTACCACGCCATGTTCGTATTCCTGTGCGATCTTAACAGCCGTATGCGTCCTGGAGGTAGTGGCGCCGCCAATGATCAGCGGGATATCAAAATCCTGGCGTTTCAGTTCCCGCGCCACGTGTACCATTTCGTCGAGGCTTGGAGTGATCAGGCCACTTAGTCCTATTATATCAACCTTCTCCTGCCGGGCAGTCTGCAAGATCTTTTCTGCAGGCACCATTACACCCAGGTCAATGATCTCGTACCCGTTACAGGCTAATACTACCCCTACGATGTTCTTACCGATGTCGTGTACATCGCCTTTTACAGTGGCCAGCAGTATTTTACCGGCGTTTTTGATCTCGCCGCCTTGTTCGGCCTGTATACGAAGTTTTTCCTCTTCTATATAAGGTGTAAGGATCGCTACCGACTTTTTCATTACACGGGCGCTCTTTACTACCTGTGGAAGGAACATTTTTCCGCTGCCGAACAGGTCGCCCACGATGTTCATACCAGCCATGAGGGGGCCTTCGATCACATCGAGGGGGCGTGGGTATTTTTGCCTTGCTTCTTCTGTATCCTGGTCAATATAATCAGTGATCCCGTTTACAAGCGCGTGGCTTAACCTTTCCTCTACAGTTCCCTGTCGCCATGTTTCATCCTTTTCAGTAACCTTGCCCTTGGATTTAACTGTTTCTGCAAACTGGATCAATCTTTCAGTTGCATCTTCTCTTCTGTTCAGTATGGCATCCTCACAAAGCTCACGGAGCTGCGGTTCTATATCATCATAGATCTGTAGCATACCCGCGTTAACGATACCCATGTCCATACCCGCCTTAATAGCGTGGTAGAGGAATACAGAGTGCATGGCTTCACGCACAGGTTCATTACCCCTGAAAGAGAAGGATACGTTACTTACGCCGCCGCTTACCTTAGCCAGCGGCATCAGTTCTTTGATCCGGCGGGTGGCATTGATAAACTCTACAGCGTAGTTATTATGTTCTTCTATCCCTGTTGCAATAGCAAAAATGTTAGGGTCGAAGATGATGTCCTGTGGGTCGAAACCTACTTTTTCAGTAAGGATCTTGTAGGCACGGTAGCTGAAGTTAACCCTTTTGTCTTCTGTATCAGCCTGCCCGTGTTCGTCGAAGGCCATTACCACTACCGCAGCGCCATAATCCTTGCAGATGTTGGCCTGTTCAATGAATTTGGCTTCACCTTCCTTTAAACTGATAGAGTTGACAATACATTTTCCCTGCACGCATTTCAAACCTGCCTCGATCACGGAAAATTTGCTGGAGTCGATCATAACAGGGATACGGGAGATATCCGGTTCAGCTGCCAGCAGGTTCAGGAAGGTGGTCATGGCTACTTCGCCATCGAGGAGGGCGTCATCCATGTTCACGTCCAGTATCTGGGCGCCGTTTTCTACCTGTTGCCGGGCTACCGACAGGGCTTCTTCATAATGCCCTTCCCTGATCAGCCGTGCAAATTTCTTCGATCCTGTTACGTTGGTACGTTCCCCAACGTTCAGGAAATTGGTTTCAGGCCTTACAACCAGGGGTTCGAGTCCACTCAGGCGGAGAAAGGGTTTGATCACTTTTCTTTCATTCCCGGTTGTTTCGTTCACATTATTATTGTCGATGGTCGTATTAGTTAAAGTATCGTTCATGATGACAGTAAAGCTGGTTAGATGGTGGCCGCTAATTCCGGTTTCCGACGAGGTTTGATGTTTTTTACATGTTCAGCAATATGACGGATGTGGTCTGGCGTTGTACCGCAGCAGCCACCAACGATATTAACGAACCCTGATTTTGCAAAATCTTCGATAATGCAGGCGGTGTCTTCAGGCTCCTCATCATATTCGCCAAAGGCGTTAGGTAAACCGGCGTTAGGGTAGCAGCTCACATAGCAACTGGCGATATTCGACAGCTCTTCTACATAAGGTCTCATCTGCTGACCGCCCAATGCGCAGTTCAGGCCAATAGAGAATGGGTTGGCATGCATCACGGAGATGTAGAATGCTTCAAGGGTCTGGCCACTGAGGGTACGGCCCGAAGCATCTGTGATAGTTCCCGAGATCATAATAGGCAGCATTGGCTTGCCCGATTCCCTGAAATATTTCCTGATGGCATAGATGGCGGCTTTACAGTTGAGCGTATCAAAGATGGTTTCTATAAGCAGGATATCAACCCCGCCGTCAGAAAGCCCCCTGATCTGCTCTTGGTAGGAAGCGGCTACCTCGTCGAAGTATACGGAGCGGAATCCCGGGTTATTCACATCCGGGGAGAGCGACAGCGTTTTATTCATCGGGCCGATAGCGCCGGCTACAAATCTTGGTTTGTCAGGATTTTTTGCAGTATACTCGGCAGCCGCGCGTTTGGCGATCTTCGCGGCTTCAACATTCAGCTCGTAGGCCAGTTCCTGCATGTTATAGTCGGCCATGGCAATAGAGGTACTACTGAAAGTATTGGTTTCAATAATATCCGCTCCCGCTTCCAGGTATTCTTTATGAATAGCTTCAATGATCTGCGGCTGGGTGAGGTTGAGCAAGTCGTTGTTTCCTTTAAGATCGCTGTGATAGTTGGCAAATCTGGTCCCTCTGTAATCTGCTTCCTGGAGTTTATATCTTTGGATCATGGTGCCCATAGCACCGTCAATGATCAGTATGCGCTCATTGGCGCAGTCTTGTAAAGATTTCATAATTAGCTTTGATGTTTATTAGTTACGTTTAAACACCGGGGCCGAACAATAAACAAATCCACCCCGAAGAGTTTACAAATATAACTCTTTCCCCGCTATTTTTAGGTTTTATGCCAGTTGGAGCGGGTTCCCGGGACTTCTTTTGTCTACCTATATCTTTATCTTTTAATATAGATTTTAGTTATTAATATAAAATTAATTTGGCGGTAGTCTATAAAGTCTATTATATTTGTAGGGTAATAGTAAGACATGCAACAAAGTGATAGAAATATAATGATATATATGGCCATGGCCACCCACCAGCCCTCCGCCTGCACCTCATCGAATTGCTGCTGCAATTGAGAATTTATTGTCATTAAGTTCTGCTTAACATTTATTACAACAAAACTGATTCAGATATGACAATATCAGAACACATCCATACCCTGCATAAACACCTGGCCAGCCTGGGTCTTCAACCGGTACCAACCAACAGCGGCCAGCCGGAAGTATTCAAGGTATGCTTTATCAACAAGTATGAAATGCAGCGGTGGAAAGAACTGCAACAACAATCAGAAACCAACCATACATTATTTCAGCCTTCTGCTGAGAAGGAGAAGCGCTGATCAACCTTTTTCATAACGTGGAATTACAGGTTAAACGAAGACGGGTGCTGTTGAGCACCCGTATTTTTTTGTATATAATAAAGATTATTTGTTCTGGACGTAGCTTTCAAGAGGGAGCCGGTTACTGATAGACCTTGCCAGCGTCATTTCATCGGCATATTCCAGCTCGCCGCCAAAGGCAATTCCCCTGGCAATAGTAGTGATCTTAACAGGCCAGTCTTTCAACTTTTTGGAAAGATAGTAGATGGTGGTATCTCCTTCAATGGTAGGGCTAACCGCCATAATAACCTCTTCAACACCTTGATGCTGAACGCGTTCAACCAGCGAGTGAATATTGAGCTGATCGGGTCCTATCCCGTCAACCGGCGAAATAATGCCTCCCAGCACGTGGTATAAACCATTGAATTGCTGGGTATTTTCGATGGCCATTACATCCCGGATGCTTTCGACCACGCAAACCACCTGCCGTTGCCGGGAATGATTGCTGCAGATGCCGCAGGTATCTGCGTCTGATACATTATGGCATACTTTGCAAAATTTGATCTGCTGGCGCATACGTGCAATAGCATCACTGAACTGTTGCACCTGTGCGGTATCCTGCTTTAATAAATGTAAGATCAACCTAAGGGCCGTTTTTTTACCGATACCCGGTAATTTGGCAAACTCATTTACCGCGTTTTCTATTAATGCAGACGAAAAAACCATATTACAAAGTTACTAATAATGCAGTGTACCCTGGCCTCAGATGCTGATTTTCTTAGGTACTGTCCAATACGCTTTGAGATTCACTTTCTCAATAACGATCACCCTTTCGGGTTGTCGTTTAGGATCTTTGAAGTAACTGCCCCGATCCCATTTCCCGTTGCCATTCTTATCCAACAGCAGCCTGATCTCATACTCGCCCGGTGTAATAAAGCGCTGACTCCATTTTCCGTTCACAATAGTACCTGAATATTTGATAGTCTTATCCTGTACCAGCTGCACCACGTAATGCATAGAAGTATCGTTGATGGCCTGTCTGGCGCTGTCGCTGATGTTCAGCTCCGTAACCGTGAAGATGGCATAGTCGCTGCTCTTCTTGGTCCTGAAGGCAATAGTATCCGCTTTTGCCATCTGCTGACCGGCAGTATCGGTGGCGGCGTCTTTCGGAATGATCAACCTGTATGGATTGCCCTCTTTCCATTGATAACCAATAGATAAAGAGGTTTTTGTAGAGTCCATGGTGCTGGTAAAAGTAACAGGCGTATAGGCGCTGTCTTCTCCCAGTATAATCCTGTTGCTATCCAGGTTGCGGAGCGGCAGGCTGAAGGTGAGCTTCAACGGCGCCGGCAATTCCTGCAGGCCATTATTAAGCTGAGCGGTGGCAGCGAGCTTTGGCAATTTCTTTTTCTTCTTCTCTGTGTCTTCTTCCTGCTGTACCTCCGTAGAATCCACAAACTCCGGCGCAGGCTTTATTGTACTGTCGTTTTCCATGAACAACAGCATGTTAACGCCTGAAATGTTTTTATCTTCCAGTACAATAGGAGCTTCGATGAAGGCAATCTGTTCAGAAGGCTGGCTGTATTGAAGATCCCTGTCTTCTTCTTTCAAAGCAAATATCTTGTATGTGCCCGGCGCCAGGTTCTTAAACCTGAACGAGCCATCGCCTTTCGATTTGGCGTAGTATACAGGTTTTTCCTTAGTAACGATAGAATCTTCAAGGCCACGGTATAACATTACGGCCACGTTGCTGTCGAGAGTTCCCAACTCGGCATTGATAATGGTGCCTGTCACCTGCAGGCTGTCAAGGTAGTCGCCTGTCGAAACCACGTATTGGAAATCAGGAATTGCATTCCGTTCATTGATATCCCTTACCGCATCTGCGAGGTTAAAAGTATAAGTGGTATTAGGTTTCAGCGTATCCTTGATCTCTATGGTCAGGGTATGCAACTTGGCAGTTACGATGGGTTGCCTGGCCAGGGTGGGAGATACGATCAGTTTATCGTTTACATTATCCAACTCTATATATTCATCAAAAATGAAATTCACTTTTTTACTGTCGAAATGCAGCGATGAATCCGGAGGGGTGGATTTCAGCAATACCGGCGCCAGGGTATCTTTAGGGCCGCCGCTTGGCGGAACTATATTGGCGCATCTTGTAAATAAAACCGAAACGAAAATAAACATCAGCCAGAATGTCCAGCTCCTGAAAAATTGATTCATGGAGCGAAGATAAGGAGAAAGCAGAAAGGCAAATGTGAAAATTCGTTACTGAATTGTTGTAATACTGGTCGCCAGTTTATCCCCGTTATAGAAGTTAAAAGTCTGTTTCCCGTTTTTAGGTACAGTACCCAGCCAGAGGGGGGTAATGGAGGAACTGCTCTTGTTTGCATCTGATGCGGTGGCAAAGCGCATGGTGGCGTTATTGGTGGCGTCGTCGAGCGTTGCTGCCGCCAGTTCTATCCGGGTATTATACCAGGAAGGAGGCATGGTGGCGGCTACAACTACCTGGGTACCAAAATCAGGTTGGGTAATGGTGTTATTCATGGTTTTGGCTACGCCAAACAGGCTGTCGAAAGCCTGCTGGTTGTCTACGATCCAGAACGTCAGGCTATCTGTCACCTGGATAGTGTTCTTCACAAAGTAGCCGGATAAAGGGTTTACATCCAATTGTCCGCTGGTTGTAGCGGAAACATCAAGAGTGGTATCGGTCTGGTTGATCTTCTGGTTATTTCCCCCGCAGGATGCCAGGAGGAACAATAAAACGATGGCTGAAAAGCGGTAATGCATCATGGTTTGTTTTTTAGAATAACATTATTTCCCCGGAATGGTTTTACGGCTTATGGGAATAGTTAGCGTGATGTTGCCAACAGAATGTTTTCCTGTTCCGCTCATCCACTCAGTCCGGGTTTTCTGGGTATAGCTGATAGTGGTTCTTTTGATCACGATGCCGATCCCGTAATCCATCCCTATGGTAAAATTCCGCATGTGCGTACGTTGCTGACCGGCCAGTTCTTCAAAGTTTCCGCTGGTCGACCTGAATATACCTCCCTGTAGCAAAGCATTATATGCGATAACAGAAACCTGGGGCCTGGCCATTACATAAAGCTGGAACCTGCGACTGGTAGCGGTTTTAAGATCAATATCTCCGAAGTAGGGGTTGATCAGGCCATAACGCAGGTAAGAGTACAGGGTTGCACTGGTGGTCATGGTGCCTGCTTTGGCGTCAAGCCCTCCGATCACTTCCAATGCCTTAACAGGGTTCCAGAGCATGACCTCAAAGCTGAAGTTATAGTTCAGCAGGGGAGCGTTAGGCACCTGGTTTTCCCATCCGCGGGGTGGCTGGTAGTTGATGAGGTTATGAAAGAAGGTCTGGGTTTCCCTGGCAAGCGCCCAGGGGCCCATCACTCCGAAAACGATCTCTGTCCGGAAACCATATTTTTTTATAGGATTATAAGAGCTGAGGGCATGGGTGGCGAATAAGGCGCCTGCATAATAGAAATCCTTGGGCTGGTAAGAAGTATCAGCAATTTGATTGGGGGTGATCATGATCTGCATCAGGTCCCATTCAAATACATTGATGCCATCGGCCCCCGCCTGGTGAAGCAGCCATTTATCGAGAAAAGTGGATTGCTTGTTTTTCATATACAGGTAAGCGATACTGCTGCCATTACTATATGCCCTGTCGGTTCCCCGTCCCCAGATATTGAAATAATCGTCGTCTTCAAAGATCTGCAGTTGGCGCGTTGCATCCTGTGTTACCTGTGCGGTAGCGAAAAGCGCCGGAAGGCAAAGAAGTAAACAGGATAGTAATCGCTTCATATACCAATGTTCAGGATGATCTAAATATCTTGAACGCATCTTTTTCAAGCTGCTCCCTGTGATGGGGGGATAAGTATACAACAACAAGTGAAAAATAAAATTGTTAAACAGATAACGTCAATGGATATACTTCAATTACATGAGGCTACCCCCGGTAACATTACCGATATCATTTCCCTGTTATCGGAGAGTTACAGCCAGTTCCGGCAGGTTTTAACTCCGGAAAACTGGGCAACGCTGGAAGGTAACCTGAAAGACCGCGACCGGATAACTGCGTTATTAACGGGCACGGATACATTTGTGGCGAGGATAGATGGAAGAATGACAGGAGTGGTTTTCTTAGTGCCATCAGGGAACCCAACCATATATACCCGCCCGGGAACTGGAGCCGGTTTATGGTCAGCAATATTGGCTTTATTGCATGCACTTATAAAGCCCATTTGTCCATTTCTGCTTAAAATGGCCCCTTAATTGGCTGTTACCACACATTTTTCTATATTAGCAATCAAAACCGGTATCATATCCTTTGAGGCGAGATTTGGCACATATTAATGAGCAATTGCTCATTGAAAGGTTGGCTCTTGGAGATCCCGCAGCAAAGGAGTGGTTGTATGACAAGTATGCCGGAGCACTGTACAGCATAGCATTACAGCTGGTTGTGACAGAGACTAAAGCGGCGGATGTAATAGTAAGGGTATATAATTGGGCCTTTCATCACATTGGTTCTTTCCATACTTCCGGGCATCATTCTTTATTTACCTGGTTAATGCGGAAAACCCGCGAATATGCGATACAGGAAATGATACCTGACTCGGCTTTAACAGGGGCCGAATTGATTAAACAAGAGGAAGGTATCCTGCAGAAGTTTTATCTTCTTTTACCAACCGATCAGCAACAGGTTTTTCGACTAAGTTTTTTCAAAGGATTATCAGTAGCAACGATAGCTCGTATTATGGCGCAGCCGGACGAGCAAATAAATGAAACCCTGAAGGAAGCAATGCGATCTTTCAGACAATATCTGAAAAGCAATTGGAACTAAAATTTTACATCGAAAGCGGTATCATTGAGTCTTATGTGCTGGGTCTGGCAACGGAGGAAGAGGTGTATGAATTGCAGCATATGAGGCGTTTGTATCCGGAGCTGGATACAGAAATTGATATTGTTGAACGCCGCCTGGAAAGAGCCGCGTTCGATGAGTCGCCTTTGCCTCCTATGGAGCTAAAAGACAGGGTGTTACAACGAGTTCGCTGGGAAAACGGGAATGCCTATACTGAACCGGACCCAGGCTCCAATTATACTTTTATCAATATTCACCCCCAGGACAAGAATCATATTCTTGTTCATAAATGGTGGAAGATCTTTTTCATTATTTTTTTTATCATGTCTAAGGTTTTCCTGTTCCTCGCCATTTTCTATTACCTGAAATACAGACAAACACAGGAAAACCATAGCAGCCTGCATCCTGTTTTCCAACAGGAGCAGGTAACCGCTTCGTGATGATTTTATTTTTCTTATTTTCACTTGTTGAGAATCCGGAGCACTCCAGTTAAACGTATATAAATATATATCTATATCTTTTTCAGCTTTTTGCAAGTTGTGAAGTGAATATTCATGAATATATTGAAAGTGGGATCATTGAGCGCTATCTGCTCGGCCTTACCTCTGCGCAGGAAGATGCAGAGCTTTTTGCGTTGAGGCGGGTTTACCCGATACTCGATGTTGAATTTGCCGCTGCTGAGATCAGGATTGAAAATAAGCTGGTGGAAGAAGGTGAAATGCCGCCCGTCGCGCTCGGAAGTATCATTCTCAATCGTTTTAAAACCGATGATGCCAACAATAACGGACCGGATGGAAATACCGGCAGATACCAACGTTATCATACTCCGCCCCCTAAAGATACCTATATACTTGAACCATTCTGGAAAAGACGTATGACTGTCAGTATCTGGTGGAGATGTGTGTTAATAGCAATGGTAATCATTATCATGGCATTGGCTGCCAGTACCTGGCATTTCTATCGCCAATCGACCCGCTTTGAAGATGCACTAATTAAAATAAAAGTCCAGTCGGCCGGCTCGCAGGCTCCATAACGAAATTTTCATTTGGTACGTTTCTTGTAAATGCTGAACTTGCCGAGGTATTTTGCAGTAGTACAGAACCTTTTAGGTTAACTATATGTTGAATACGTGGCAATTAAACAAACAAATACAATTCAAATGAAAAGACTTTCCTTTGCAGCACTATTTCTGGCACTGGTAGCCATTATTGCATCTTCCTGCTCTCCTAAACAAGGTGTTACTCAAGATATCAATAAAGCTGCAGTAAAAGGTAACTGGGTGCTTACTGATATTAAATATGAAGGAATCCCCGACAAAGCTAAAGTTACCGTATTCGACGAAGCGGATGCGAAATGCTTTATTGGTAGTCAATGGGTTTTACCAGACAACTATGCAATGGGTTCTTATACATTGTCATCAACTGAAAACGGTTGCAATCCTGTAACTCAAAAAATTGCATGGTCTTTAACCAAACAAGGCGGTGTAACTATGTTCGGGTTTAAAAAGCTGTACAGCGGCGATAAAGCCAAGAACGTTACCGAAGGTTACAGAGTTCAGGTTACCGGCGCAGGAAGCATCATGACCTGGAGAGCAAACGTGAATTTCGAAAATACCAACGCTGCAATTATCTACACATTACAACGCAGATAGTTGAACACGGACAAATTATTCATAACAGCCTGACGGATCTCTGTTCGTCAGGCTGTTATTTTTAAAAGCATCCTTTACCTGAATAATGGTATATTTAGAATAAACGTTTAGCATCAGAAATATGAGTACCCGGCATTCAAAAATTCAGTTCCTGGGGCATGCAAGCTTCCAGATCACCACTCCCGAGGGCCACGTCATACTTGTAGATCCATGGTATACCAATAATCCCGCGCTGCCTGAGGGGTTGAAGGTTCCCGAAAGAGTAGACCTTATCCTTATCACGCACGGACACGGAGATCACCTGGACGTAAAGCTTGCTGATATTATTCTGAACAAATCACCAAAGGTTATTGCGAACCCAATGGTCCGGCTATACCTGGAAGAAATGGCCGGCGTACCTGATCATGTGTTTGAACGAATGAATATAGGAGGCACCGTGTCATTGCTGGATGTAAAGGTTACCATGACCAACGCCTGCCATCACGCCCATATTAACCTCCCAGGTGGCAAAACCGGGTATCCGCACGCTACAAACGGGTTTATAATCTGGATGAGCGACGATGTATCTGTCTACTATTCAGGCGATACTTCCGTATTCGGAGATATGGGACTTATCGGCGAGATTTACGAACCTGATATTGCTATTTTGCCGATAGGCGACAGGTTTACCATGGGGCCACTGGAAGCGGCTTTTGCTACAAGATTGCTCAAGGTAAAACACGTAATTCCCTGCCATTATGGTAGTATGCCATCCCTGACCGGAACTCCCGAGAAACTGAAAGCGCTTACGGAAGATATTCAACGATTGGAGATCCATGTGCTAAAGCCTGGCGAAACACTGGACACCAGCCATATTCAGCCAAATAATTGGTAGTGTTTACATGTTACCTGTTCAAACCAACCGTCTACTGATTTATCCGTGCAGATTGCCACTGCTGACAGAGATCTATCTGCGGCACCCGCATGCGGCAGATAAATTGTCTGCAACGTTGCCAGACAACTGGCCCCAACAGGAGCTGCGGGAGATGCTGCCGCATTTCATCGAACTGCTGCAGCACGATCCAAGATCTTTTCCCTGGCTGATGTGGATCATTGTCAATAAAGAGATGAAGATGGTAATAGGGGAAGTAGGCTTTAAAGGAAGGCCGGACGAAAACGGCGTGATAGAGATTGGTTATTCCCTGCTTCCGCAGTACCAGCGGAACGGTTACATGAAAGAAGCGGCTACCGCATTGGTGCAATGGGCCTTCGGGCAACCTGAAGTAAAAAAACTGGTTGCCGAAAGTCATTTATCCAACATCGGTTCCATTAAGGTATTAACGGCATTGGGAATGAAAGCTACCGGCATTGATGGAGAAATGCAATACTGGGAGCTTATAAACCGGCGTACTAATCTGCCAGGTTCTGTCGCGCAAACTTGATGAACAGTTGGCAAAGCTTGTCCTGCAACCCCTGCAGGTAAATAAAGTGCAGCTTTCTTACCAGCTTGAAATTCTTTATAGGGATGATCTTGAATTCACCTGCTTCCAGTTCCCGTTGTACTGCCTGCAACGATATAAAGGCCGCACAGGGCGAGTGATGGAGGTATGATTTGATGCTCTCGGAACTTCCCATATACATGGCAACATTCAGATCAGTTATCTTTAGTTTAAGTCTTTTCAGTTCTTCGGTAATTACCTCCAGGGTACCCGATCCATGTTCACGCATCAAAAGCGGGATAGACTTCAGATCGGCTGCCGACAAGGGTTCTCCGTTGCCATAGGTATGCCCTGAATTGCCTACCAGCACAATCTCATCTTTCGCAAACTCAACATATTTCAGCAGCGGATTCCTGGAACTGCCTTCAATAATGCCTAGCTGTATCGACTTTTCAAAAAGCGCCTGTTCTATCTGTTCGGTATTGCCGTTGATGAGAGAGGTTTTTACATCAGGGTACCGTTGGTTGAACTTTGCCAGTACAGGAGGTAACAGGTATTGGGCGATCGTAGAGCTGGCGCCGATGGGCAAAATACCGCCCTGCATATGTTTTAGCTGGTTTACATCGTATTCCAGGTTCCGGTAATCAGTGAAGATGATCTCGGCATGATGCAATACGAGCAAACCAGCTCTTGTAAGTTTTATCTTATTGCCTATCCGTTCAAACAGCGCCATGCCCAGTTGCTGTTCCAGCTCGTGTATATGCTTGGTTACAGCGGGTTGGGAAATATATAATTCTTCTGCAGCTTTTGTGAAGCTTAATCGTTTGGCAACGGTATAAAATACCTTTAGTCTGAAATCGAACATGCAATAAAAATACAAAATCCCTAGATGTCTGGGCCCGTAAAACCAAAGTAACGGTAAATAGACTGTCCTCTTTCACTCAGCATAAAATCCAGGAAGTCTTTTGCCGCCTGTGGATGCGGAGCGCTTTTCAGGATACCCGCCCAGTAGGAGGCGTGAATATTATGCTGCTCCGGCACCGGCACAATGTCAACGGGGTGCTTCAATAGCAGCTGGTAATGCGCTTCTGTATACCATACGGGGCCGGCATCAGATTGCCTGTACATTATGCGCATAGGCGTTTCCCGGTGATGGATCTTTGTGAGCCAGGTAGATCCCTGCTTTACTTTGGTATCCATGATTGCCTGTTTCAGGGAGTTGCCGCCGGCTTTAATGTAAGCTTCTTCTATCCGTTTCCCTATGCCTTCCCAGGCGGGGTTGGGCATGCTCACCTGCACGTTGGCAGCGCCCAGGTCGGTCAATCCTTTGATCTTTTTAGGATTGCCTTTCTGTACCATGATGGCCAGTTTGTTGCCTGCATAGTTCTTTACTAGTGAGAAACTGTCTTTCAACTGGTCTATCCTGCCTTTGCCGGCGGTATAGATATCTGGTTTGATGTCTATCCTCATATTTCCCATTACCAGGCTGCCGGTTAATATCTGTTGTGCAAGAATGCCGGGAGGCAATGTTTCTGCAAATACACGCTGGTATTGGGGATATGCTTTCTTGAAATCGTGGATCAGCGAATCGATGACCATAAATTGATTGCCGGCAAAGAAAACAACCAGCTGCGGATCAATAATATCGCCATAGAGGTCGGGTGCATTGTCTACTCCCGGAACTGTAAAGTGCACTCCTGCAGCCGGCGGCTCGTTCCAGGGCGGATCAAACCGGTGATCCTGCGCGTTAACCGCCAGGGCGGCAAGTATGAAGATGAATATTCCTGTGATCTTTTTCATGATTTTCGTTTAAGGGTGTACGTAGGCCCAGCCTTCGGCCTGTTTGATGATCAGTTCTCCGTTGCCACTGGGTGTGAACTGGATGAAAGGAAACAACTCTTCTTTGGAGATATTCCTTTCCCTGAGGGTATTCTCGCATTCTACCAGTATTACTCCTTTATCTTTCAACTCCTGCAACAGCGATTCATAGGGATGGTCTTTTTTGTAAGCGGTAACACCGCCGCCATGGGCTACCAGTTCAATAGTTACTTTCCCTTTTAAACGCGGGTCTTCCAGGGCATTCTTGATATTTCGCAGCGTATTCCTGATAGTCTTGTCATCGTCACTGTTTAGCTGGTATACAGCTTTGTATTTGGAGGTACGTTGGCTCATCGCCTGTGGCAGGGCAAATACAAAACAGCAGATACACAGCAGTGCAAATTTTTTTAAGTTCATGGTCAGTTCTTTTTAAAAGGTCCGTATTTATGTTGTTCTTCTGTCAGGTTATCGGCATAAGGCCCGAATGGGAAATCGACAGGTTTTTGTTTGATATCTTTCCAGTCGGCCGTCTGGTCTTTATGCGGCCGGGGCTGTGAGTTTACGAAGGCGGCAACATCCCAGGCTTCCTCGTCTTTCAGCACCGGGGCCGTATAGTCGGTACCGTAAGGCATGTTATATTTTACATAACCTGCAAACTTCGACAGCCTGTAAAGTCCTGCTCCATCGTTGTAACTTTCAGGTCCCCACAGTGGCGGGTATACGAATGCAATGCCTTCTGCATCCTTTACTCCCTCGCCATGTGCCCCATGGCAGCTCTGGCACTGTTGGCGATATACTTTAGCGCCGTTTTCAGGGTTGGCGGGCCTAGACATGAAAGGTAGCGATTTGATGCCGCTTCCCTTAGGCTTTTCGCCTTTTGTTACTCCGCTGCCTACCCATTCTATATAATCCCTGATGGCCATCATTTCGCGGCTGGCCGTATCGGGCGCTTTACCGTTCAGGCTTCGTTCAAAACAATCGCTGATCCTTTTGTAAAGCGTTTCAACGCTGTTGGAGCGGGCCCTGAATTTTGGATAGGTAACAGCAGCCAGGCTGTAGTTGTTGCCAAATGGTTTGGTGCCGGCTTCGAGGTGGCAATTCTGGCAGTTCATTCCATTGCTGATCTTTAAAACGCTTCCTTTAGGTCCCAGGTATTGAGCGGTTTGTCGGATCAGCGACTGGCCGTAAAGGATACTTTCTCCTTTGGGGCCGGCGGGAATGCTTTTGGCTGGCGGCGGTTGCCACAGCGGGTCGCCTGGCGCCGCCGCGGCAACAGTGGTTCCCTGGTTGGGCGGGTGATCCGGGATCATCAATAAGAATGTTTCAATCCCGGTTACTAATCCCAAAAGTACCAGGCAACAGAGTACACCGGAAATGATCCGTTTGTAACGTTGAATTTTCGTGGTTTCCATCGTGAATTACAGGTTGGTGATATGTTGCAAAAGTAGATGGGTATTGCCTTTGAGGCAAATTACTTATAACTATCACCTATAACAAATGGTTATAACTATAGCGTTGTGAACGAATTTTGAAATTAATAGAATAGTAAAAAAAGTGGTCGATTTTTAGATTAAGCGGGGAATAGGATGGAGGAGCGGCAAAAAAAAGCACCCGCGTTGTTGCGGGTGCTTTGAAAGAATAAGGTAATTGTGGTGTCAGGCTTTTTTCTTGCCAGCGTTTTTATTGTTCGCCTTATAACGCATATCAGGAGTGCCGTCTTTCTTGGTAGGACCAGCAGGGGCAGCTGCCTGTTTATTTTCTTTGAACCTTCTGTCAGGCGTTCCGTCTTTCTTCAGTTTGGAAGCAGATGCAGTAGCAGCGGCTTCTTTCTTCTCTGCTTTCTTTTCAGCTTTTTCGGCTTTCTTTTCAGTTTTAGCTGCAGCTTTGGTTTCTTTCTTGGAGTTGTCGGGTGTTTGAGCCATGGTAACGCTAACGCCCATGATCAACGCCAACAAACCAGTGAGTAGCTTTTTCATAATGAATATGTTTTATGAAAAATTAAGCATTTTTTTCATTTGTTAAACCTGCCAGCCCGCTTTTTAAGCTATATTTAATTCTTCTCTACCCACATGCCATTCTCCCTGATCAGGTTGATGAGTTCTGCTACGGCTACATCGCTGTTCAATCCTCTCTTTACTATCTCTTTTCCTTTGTAGAGGGTGATTTTTCCTACTCCGCTGCCTACATAGCCGAAGTCGGCATCCGCCATCTCGCCGGGCCCGTTTACGATACAGCCCATAATGGCGATCTTCACGCCTTTCAGGTGATGGGTTACGGCCCTGATACGTGCAGTGGTTTCCTGCAGGTCGAACAGGGTACGGCCGCAGGAAGGACAACTGATATATTCAGTTTTTGATATCCTCGTCCTGGTAGCCTGTAGTATTCCGAATGCGATGTTATTAAGCACGGCTGCATCTTCCTTGGTTGCAGGGTTGTTGGTGAGCCACAGCCCATCGCCGAAGCCGTCGAGCAGCAATGCGCCTGTTTCTACGGCATGATGTATCAGGTGTTCGTCTGCAGTTGCCTGTTGGCTGATGCCGTGAACAATAACAGGCGAAGCAATATGTTTTTCTTCCAGGAGAATGAACAGGCGCCTGATGGCGGCCATAGCCATGCTGCCTGTAGCCTCGGCTACCAGAACAGTTTGGGCCGCTGTTTTTGCATCCGCCAGTTTGGTGAATAAGGCTTCATTTTCCGGCGCCTGCAATGCCAGGCAATCAACTTTTACGAAGTTGACAGCTGCTGTTTCGCCGGCTGCGTTATAAGATGCTGCGTCAAACAGTGGAAGGGCGGCGCTCTTATCTGCCAGCGTCTTCCAGTTATCTGCCTTCGTGATCACTCTTAATGTACCAGGTAATGCAAAAGCCGGCAAAGTATCTGTAAAGATATAATCGGCAGCCGCATCCCCGATATTCCATTTATCCGTAGGTTCGTCGTAGTTATAACCAATAGCCGCCAGGTCTGCCGGTTGCAGCGCGGCAAACCGGCTGTAGTCAGCCACTACTACAGGAACCTGTTTGTCGCCCAGGTTTTCGGTCGCAATGGTTGCCCGGCGTTTATACTCGAAAGGAGAATAAGAAATGTTTTCTACCGGCTGCAACTTCGTTTGGTCGTTGCGGTTAGTATACCGTTTTACGATGTCTTTACATACCGGCAGCTCAAATTCAGGATCTTCTGTCAGGGAAACCCGGATGGTGTCGCCGATCCCGTCTTCCAGCAATGTACCTATTCCGATAGCGGATTTAATACGGCCGTCTTCTCCATCGCCGGCTTCCGTAACGCCAAGGTGCAAAGGATAGCAGTGGCCCAGCTCCTGTTGCATGGTATGTACCAGCAGGCGGTAAGCCTGCACCATTACCTGTGGGTTGCTGGCTTTCATACTCAGAACGATATTGCGGTAACGGAGGTCTTCTGCAATACGGAGGAATTCCATTGCGCTTTCTACCATGCCCATCGGGGTATCGCCATACCGGCTCATAATGCGGTCGCTCAACGAACCGTGGTTGGTTCCTATACGCATTGCTGTTCCATGTTCCTGGCAGATCTTTACCAGTGGGGTGAAACGTTCACGTATCCTGTCTATTTCTTCCTGGTATTCGCTATCTGTATATTCCAGCTGCTCAAATTTCTTTTTATCTACATAATTGCCCGGGTTGATCCTCACCTTTTCTACTATACGTGCGGCAATTTCTGCGGCATTCGGCGTAAAATGTATATCTGCTACCAACGGGGTATGATACCCCTGCTGGCGTAAAGCTTGTTTGATTGCTAGCAGGTTTTCAGCTTCCTTTTTGCTGGGAGCCGTAATACGTACCAGTTCAGCACCCGCTTCGATGCAACGGATAGCCTGGGCAACAGTGGCCGCTGTATCCATCGTGTCGGTAGTGGTCATTGTTTGTATCCTGATAGGATGGTTATTTCCAATGAGCAGATCACCGACCTTTACTTCGAGCGTTTCCAGTCGTTTGTATTCTGTAAGAGAGTTGCAATAATGTTGCATAGATTTTTTTCTGTTTTCCTGCGGAAGCAAAGTTAATAAACCTATCTGGTCTTAAATCATAATAAATTCCACGAACGGCACCCGCCAGGCAGTATAAATACTGTATTTTTGAACATTCTTATGTTAATTAACAAACATATAGATATTCCTTATCAGCACCTGCCCCAACAAGGTCAATTTGGAGTAGCGCCCTTTGAGGCTTTTAAGGGAGAATACAGCAATCTCCCTCATCGCCACGATTATTTCCAGATCATTTGGTTCATAAGGGGTAAAGGCCGGCATATGGTAGATTTTGTCTGGTACGAAGTACAGGATGATATGATCTTCCTGCTGCGGCCAGGCCAGGTACACCAGATCGATGATTCGGGAAGCCAGGGCTATAGCCTTTATTTTACTGAACAGTTCTATTTCACCAACCGGCAGGATAGGGAAACCCTTTTCGATTTTACTACCCTGTTCGATTCCTGGCAGGGGTATAGCCCTATATGCCTGAACACCACAGCCAGCGAATCCCTGAAAGGGCTTGTAGAACTCATCCTGCGGGAACAGAACAACCTGGATGACCATAGTTACGGCATCAAGAAGCATTACCTGAGCGCTTTCCTGCTGCTGACCGAGCGCGAGAAATTACGCAATTCGGAAGGTCATTTGCTTCCGGGAACTTACGATGCAAGAGTGGTGCAGCTCCGCCGGCTGCTTGAGCAGCAGTTCCGCACCGAACACCAGGTTGCCTATTACGCGGCGGCTTTTTCATTAACTCCTAAAAGGCTCAACGAGATCACCAAGGAATTTACCGGAAGAACTGTAACAGAACTGCTTCACGACAGGATCATACTGGAAGCGAAGCGGCAACTTTCTTTCAGTCACCGAAGCATTAAGGAGATCTGTTATGAGCTTGGATTTGAAGACCCTGCCTATTTCAGCCGTTTTTTCAGGAATAATACAGGGATCTCCCCACAGGAATTCAGGGACATCATGTTCAAATAGTACAAGTGAATAGGCTTATTGTCCTAACGGCGGCCAACGGCTACCGGTATCTTTGCAGATTGTTTTTGCAAGGCGCTAACCCGTTTCCTCCTTCAAAAGACATAATGAAATGCTATAATTCTGTACGAAAAATAACTGTGTGTTTAAACCGGGAAGCAAGCCGAATAGCGACCAGACCAGGGATTAGTAAGGAAGCTTGCTTCCTATATATTTAAAACGGTAAAGAGAATTGTTACACCAGTAACAGTTTGTAGGTTTAGGTAAAATAGCCGGAATACTCCTATTCCGGCTTTCTTATGCCCAAACCATGGGATATGGGGCTTTGACTTTTCTTTTCAAAACTGACTGCAATTTGTTTTTCAATAGCTGTCGTTGAAGTGCGGAGATCCTGTCCAGGTACAATTTTCCCTGCAGGTGATCGTATTCGTGCTGGATGGCTCTTGCAGTTTCTCCGTGAAACGTTCCACTATGTTCATGAAAGGCCTCGTCCTGCCAGGTTACCTGTACTGTATTCGACCTGCTCACCTGTTGGGTAATACCAGGAATGCTTAAACATCCTTCACTGTCTGTAACCAGGTCGGCGCTGTAATGAAGGATGCGTGGATTGATGAAAACGCCTGTATGGTCGGGCGTCTCAATCAGGAATAATTGCAAAGAGCGGTTTACCTGGGGCGCAGCCAGCCCGGCCCCTCTTGCATTGATCAATGTTGCACGCATATCCTCGATCAACTGCTGCAATCCTGCTGTTGTTCGTTCGACCGGGGCGCCCACTTTGCGAAGCACGTCGGCGCCATATCCGACAATTGGTAGTATCATTTTTTTACCCAAAGTAAACAGTTGAAAAGGGGAGGAAATTGTAAATTTTAGACAACTCTGTTTTACCTTTAATCTATGCCCGTAGATATCCTGACACATCTAATTTACAACCATTCTGCAGCAACTGTAAAACGTTGTTTGCCGCTTGCAGCATTGCAGGCAGCTGTGGAATGTTATTGCTGGTATACGGCAAAAGGAGTGAATAAGCTGCTGGCGGCGCTCGACGGCGCCCCTTGCGCTGTATTCCTGCTGTCGGACGAGCCTGTGAGGCTATCCGGCAGCCAGTATGCAGATATTCAGTATGGGTTTATCTGTAGGGGAATATGGGAGAATACCTACCTGGAATTATTAAAAACCACGGCTACTTTTTTGGTGATAAAGTTTGAAGCTGATGCTGTTGATTTCTTCGAAGACCTGGACACCGGAATTAAGCCCTTGCCCGGCGCATGGCGGCAATTGAGAGTGCAATTGATGGAAGAACGGCGGATGAACAGGAGGGTAGCGCTGCTAGACGATTTCCTGTCCCGGCGCCGGAAACCGGCAGCTACCGGGAACCATCTCCTTAAACGGGCTGTAAGCCTTATCAAATCCCGCAAGGGAGATATAACGGTTGAAGAATTGGGAGCGCTTTTGAATGTAAATTATAAATGGCTGGAAAGGAATTTCAGGTCTTATCTTTCCGTTACTCCTAAGTGGTATATCAACAACATAAAAATACTCTACGCCTATACGATAATGGGGAAGGAGGAGAAATTGACGGGAGTGGCTATGGAAGCAGGATATTACGATCAGCCCCATTTTATCAGGGCCTACAGGAAATTTACCGGAACAATTCCTTCGTCCCTAAAAAACTAAAGACCTTGGTGTTAATTAATTAAAACAGGATCGCCGGACCGGAGGTCCGGCGATCCTTATATTGAGTGTAAAATACACTGTGTCAACGTTTGATTTACAACCTCTGTTACCAATCTTTTTCTACCGGAACTTGCTGGCCTTTCAGCTTCTTGGCTTTATCCTGTAGTTTTTTCTCTTCCTGTGAGAGCGCCTGCAATAACCTTTCAGCTTCCTGTCTACTCAGTTTACTTGGTTGCGGCGCAGGTTTCTGCTGGTCTTCTTTGTCTTTATCCTGTTGATCCTTGTTTTGCTGGTCTTTATCCTGGTTCTGTTTGTCTTTATCTTTCTGGTCTTTATTGTCTTTGTCCTTATTGTCTTTATCCTTGTTCTGCTGATCTTTATTTTGCTGATCCTTGTTCTGGTCTTTTTTATCTTTCTTATTATCCTTGTCGTTATTTCCGCCGCCGCCTTGTTGTTGTTTTTTCAGCATGGCCTGTGCATAGGCCAGGTTGTAACGGGCGTCTTCATCGGCAGGGTTCAATTTGAGGGCCTGCTTGTACGATTTAATACTTTCTTCCCATTTCTTTGCTTCCATGAAAGTGTTGCCGATATTGTAATCGGCGCTGGATTTCATGGCAGGTTGTTCGCCCAGTTTCAGGCTGTTGGCGTACTGTGCGCGGGCATCGTCGTATCTTTTTTGCTGGTATAGCGAGTTGCCAAGGTTATAGCTGCCAACGGCCGATTTCGCATCTTTTTCAAGGGCCTTTTTATAGGCAGCTTCCGCATCTGTATATTGTTGTTTTTTATACAGATCGTTTCCTTTACGAATAAGGGCGTTTGTTCCGCTCTGGGCGTTGGCTATCATAGCGCCCAGCAAGGAAATAATCAAAAAACTATATTTCAGGTACTTGCTCTTCATGTCTTTATCAGTTAAGCTGCCGGTTTAGCGGCAGTTTTCGAAAACCTCACTTCAGGAATAAAGAATTCTATCAGGAGAAGTGCCAGGCAGATCCCCAGGAAATACTGGAAATAGCTGTTATAATCTGTAAAGATGTTTTCCCCGAATTCTTTCTGTTCCATGCTATCTATCTTATTGGCCAGGGTATTCACCACATCGTCTGTGTTATTGTCGAGATGCTGATAGATCCCTTTTCCCGCTGCAGCGATCGACTTCAGTTCGTCTTCATTCAGTTTGGAAATAACGGTATTGCCTTGCCTGTCTTTTTTGTACCCACCGGTTTCCGGATCGGGGAGTGGCGACCCTGTAACAGAACCGATACCTATGGTGTTGGTCACCGCCCCGCTTTCGAAGGCCGCTTTGGTTTTCTGTATGGCGGTTTCGTCATGGTCTTCTCCATCGGAAATGATGATGAGCGCCTTATGTTTTCTTTCTTTTTTATTGAAAGCATCGTTAGCTGTGCTGATCGCCTGCCCGATGGCGGTACCCTGCGTGGGGATCATTTCCGGGTTAACGGTACTGAGGTACATTTTAGCCGCAGAATAATCGACCGTTAAGGGCATTTGCAGGTAGGCATTGCCGGCAAACACGACGAGGCCTATGCGGTCATTATCCAGCTTATCCATCAGCTTACTGATCAGTTGTTTGGCGCGGGTCAGCCGGTCTGGCTGCACATCTGTGGCCAGCATACTTTTGCTGACATCCAGGGCGATCATCACATCCACGCCTTTACGGGTGATCTTCTCCATCCTGCTGCCTTTCTGCAAATTGGCCAGGCCAATCACCCCGAAAAAGAAGGCCAGGAAGATCAGGAGGAATTTGACTACAAATAGTTTACGCGAATAGCCTGTAAATAATTTCTCCACCAGCGCAGGGTCGCCCATACGACGGATAGAGCGGCGTTTCCACCAGGATACGCCCAGGAAGGCCGCCTGCAGAACCAATAAGAGCACTAAAGCCCATAAATATTCACTATGCTGAAATCGTAACATATTCGATTTTAAGATATCCGTTACCGGTAGTAAACCAAGTAAGTTATCAAAAATAATTTTTTTGTCACGGATTGCAAGACCACCAGCGGGGGATTTATCGTTTTTTTAACGGTTCCGGCATAAAAAAAGCCGGAAGTCAGCGTTCCCTGCTCCCGGCCTTCGGTATGTATGATAAGCAAAATTACATTTCGCCCTTAAAATAACCGGCATCCGTAAGGATATCCTTTGCTATAGTCATTGTGGCTTTGGGGATATCAACAGCCGGATCTTCCGTTTCAATGTTCAGCACAAAAAAGGAAGGATGGCGGTTCTCTTCTACCCAGCCAACGATCCAGCCCTGTTTTTTCGTGTCTTTTGTTGCAAACCCGGTTTTGTACGACAGCTCATATTTTGGTGTTTTTTCCATCAGCATTACATCCCTTACGGCTTTCATGGTAGTTTTTGCAAATGGGAGCTTGTCGAAATACAATTGTTTTACAAAGCCTAATTCCTCGTCCGGCGAGATTTCCAGGGAATTATCCAGCCAGAAAGTGTCTATGCGGCTGATCTTCATATTCCCGTACTTAACAGAATCCAGCCACGATTTCATAACAGGCTGGCCAATGCGGCGGGCTACTTCCTGGAAATAGGGATCTGCGTTGGTTTTGAACGCCTGCGCCATTGTCAGGTCTTTCACAGCTTCAACAGGTACAACCATGTTGCTGTCTTTAATAGCGCCGGTATGAAAACCGATCAAAGAGCTGAAAATGTCGAAGGTCGAAGCAGGCCTGGTACGTTGAGACGCCCTGTCGATATTATATACTTTGAACACGCCCTGGCTGTTGTTAAACAACATAAAAGTGCCTTCCACTTTATGTTGAGCGAAATATTTTTCCCATTCTTTAACAGTTTTTACATTATTGGGCGCACAGGCAGTCAGCGATAGTCCAATAGCTAATAATACCCAGCCAAGTCGTTTCGTCAGCATATTTAAAGAAATTAGAACGCAAAAGTAAAGCAAAACCGCCTTTTTACCTGCCGTACCCTGATTATTTACAAAACGGGGAAAAAGGAAGGCCATCCCTACTCAGTAAAGATGGCCCCTTGCGATTTTTCATACTAACAACTTATTTGATAACTCCCAATTCCTTACCCACTTTGGTGAAAGCGGTAATGGCCTTGTCGAGGTGTTCCTGCTCATGACCGGCGCTTAGTTGCACCCGGATCCTGGCCTGGCCTTTTGGTACCACAGGGTAGAAGAAACCTATTACATAGATGCCTTCTTCCAGCAATTTGTCGGCAAATTTTGCTGCCAGTACTGCATCGTACAGCATTACCGGTACAATCGGGTGGTCGCCGGGTTTAATATCAAAACCGGCTTCGGTCATTTTATTGCGGAAGTATTGGGTATTGTATTCCAGTTTGTCGCGGAGCGTGGTAGTTTCGCTCAGCATGTCCAGTACCGCGATGGAAGCGCCAACGATAGAAGGCGCAACGGAATTGGAGAACAGGTAAGGACGGCTGCGTTGGCGGAGGATATCTATCACTTCTTTACGGCCGCTGGTGAAACCGCCGGAAGCGCCGCCCAGGGCTTTACCCAGGGTGCCGGTGATGATGTCTACCCGGCCCATAACACCGCGGTATTCGTGGGTACCGCGACCTGTTTTACCGAGGAAGCCGGATGAGTGGCTCTCGTCCGACATTACGATAGCGTCGTATTTATCTGCCAGGTCGCAGATCTTGTCCAGCTGGGCGATGGTGCCGTCCATGCTGAAAGAGCCGTCGGTAACGATGATGCGGCTCCTGCAGTCTTTGGCTTCCTGGAGTTTGGCTTCCAGGTCGGCCATGTTGTTATGTTCGTAACGGTAGCGCTGCGCCTTGCAAAGACGAACGCCATCGATAATGGAAGCGTGGTTCAGGGCATCGGAAATGATGGCATCCTGTTCATTGAACAGGGGCTCAAATACGCCGCCGTTGGCGTCGAAAGCGGCCACGTAAAGGATAGTATCCTCCATGCCGAGGAATTTTGCGATCTTCTGCTCCAGTTCCCTGTGGATATCCTGTGTTCCGCAGATAAAACGGACGCTGCTCATGCCATAACCGTGGGTATCGATGGCGTCTTTCGCCGCTTTGATCACGGTGGGGTGAGAAGACAGCCCCAGGTAGTTATTCGCACAAAAATTTAATACAGTTTTACCGCCTACCTGTATCTCAGCTCCCTGCTCAGATGTAATGATACGCTCTCTTTTATACAGGCCGGCTTTTTCGATATCGCCGAGTTCTTCCCGCAGCCGGGTTATAAACTTCTCATTCATAATAAATGCAATATTTAATGGATCTTCCGATATATGTCGTTAAAAGTATTACGATTCTGCAAGGCGTAAATACCTAACGGAGATATTGGTAAAAAGTTTGACTGAGGTGTAACATTTAAGATATACATTCCGTCATAGTACTATCATGACTATATACGCCATGAATGCGGAAATTAAAGAAATGAGTAATTTTCCTAAGTTAAAACATAATTTATAGAATAACTCATTGTTTTTCAGCATCAAATGTTCAAGTTACTGCAACTGAGAGAGAATTTACTGGCTTTAGGGTGTTGGTGTGGGTAACTGAAAAGGATGTGTTTATGTTTGGTATTAACGTATTTGTCGGAACTTCGCACTAAAAATCCCGCACCAACGGAATGACGGAAAAGGAATACAATAAATGCGTGGATCTGTATTCGGATAATTTATTCCGCTTTATCATAAAAAATCTTGACCATGCGGAAGATGCAAGAGACGTAGTACAGAATTCATTCGAGATATTGTGGAAGCACTGCCAGGATGTGCCTTTTGAAAAGGCAAAGTCATACCTGTTTACAGTAGGCTACCACAATATGATCGATCATGTGCGCAAGGTGAAGAGGATAACGTTGGTAGACCAGTTCAAAGAGGAAGAGAAAGTGGCAGAGCATAAAATAAGCAATGCCAAAGAAGTGATAGACAAGGCATTAGCCAGGTTGAGCGAGGTGCAAAGGTCCCTGATCCTGTTGAAAGATTATGAGGGGTACTCATACGAGGAGATCGGACAAATGATGGACCTGAACCCTTCCCAGGTAAAGGTTTATTTACACAGGGCAAGGATCCACCTCAAAAATTACCTGGTAAAAATGGAAAATGTTATATAGAAATTTTATAATTTATCGATTTGTCACACGACCTTAACATATCAAATTACGAATCCTGGTTTCTCAGCTACATAGATGGGGAGCTGACAGAAGCTGAAGTGGAAGTATTGCAGCAATTCCTGCTGAAATACCCCCATTTACAACAGGAATTGGATTTGTTGGAAGGAGTTAAAATAGTTCCGGACACTTCTGTAACATTTGATAATAAATCAGTTCTGTATAAAAATACAGCTGCAGCCGATATTTCAGAGGAAGAACGGGCCTTGATGCTCAGTTACCTGGATGGAGAGCTTGCCGGGGCTGAACTGGATTCAGTAAAACAATACCTGGGTAACAATCCTGCAGCGGCTGAGGAATTCGAAATATTTTCCAGGACCAAACTGGTTCCGGATACTTCTGTAGTATTTCCTGACAAAGCATCCCTTTACCGTCATACGCGTAAACCGGGTGTTATTTATCGCCGGATTGGCTGGAGCGCTGCCGCTGCCGCAGTAGTGGCAGGTTTGATATTCTGGTTGCTGCCTGCTCAACAACCGGCCACCGTACCTGAAGGACCAAAAACTATTGCGGTGGTGGATTCGCCTGAACCTGCAACTGCCCAGCCTGCTGAAGAAAAGGCCGCTTCCCCGGCGCCTGCATTGGCCGACGCATCAGTACCGAAACAAAAAGCGCCGGTTGCAACTGCTGTCAAAACTGTAAAGGAAAAGGTTGCAAAACAGGCAACAACGCCGGTTTCCAACCAGGCAACTGCTGCGGTAATATCGCAAATGCCCCCTCAACGTAATGCCGTGGATGAAGTAGTTACCCAACACCTGCAGGATGTAGCAAGCGCCGCTGCTGATCCCGGGGTTACCGAGGTAAAGAAAGAAGCCGTACTGGCCGTTAACACCCCTATCAGTGCAAAGAATAATAATATCGATGATAATAAATCTGCCGCTATCGAAACGCCTCAGTCGCCTCCCGGTGAACTGATCATTTCTGTAAGTGGCAGCGATAGTAAGATCTTAGACAAAGTTACCAATGTGGCGAAGCTTTTCTCCCGGAAACGGAAATGAACTATAAATGTTGGAAAATAGCATATGAAGCATAGAATTTTACTCATTTTGTTACTTGTTTTATGTGGCGAATGGGTCAGTGCGCAGAAGACGGAAACGAAGGATACCCCCAGCACCGATACAATCCAGATAAAAGGATTGATCATTTTAAAAAGCAGGAATGAAAAAGGCCGTAACAGCTATAAATTTTATAGGGATACGGCTTATGCTCGTAATAAGCTGAAAAGGAACTTACATACCAAATGGTTTGTATTTGATATAGGCTTTAATAATTACATAGATAAAAGCGATTACGGCGGGGCAAGCTTTATCAATTATTACCCCAATAACTACATGTATTACAATGGAGCCCAGGGTTCTGTTGTCAACAGGGCTTACGATTATTCCCCTGCTGCGTTAGCTAACTTTGCACCCCGCGAAGCAAGTAATCCATTAACCCCCTCAGAATTTAAACTTATAACCGGAAAATCGATCAATTTTAATATTTGGTTATTTCAACAGCGGTTGAACATAACAAAACACAAACTTAACTTGTTATATGCTCTGGGATTGGAGATGAATAACTATCGGTACGCCCGGAGTATTACGTACTTACCGGGTTACCCGACACAAATAATCCGAGATACCGTAGAATTTTCAAAGAATAAGCTGTTTGCCGAATACATTTCTATTCCGCTAATGCTGAACTTTAATTCTAACCCCGCTCGTCCTGGTCGCGCATTCCAGGCAAGCTTTGGCGTCTCCGGTGGTTATCTTCTCAAATCAAGAACCAAGCAAATCAGTGAAGAGAGAGGAAAGGTGAGAAAAACCGATGACTTTAATCTTAACAAATGGCGATTTGGTTTGACAAGTGAGTTGGGTTATGGGCCGGTTAAGTTATACGGGAATTTTGCTTTAACTCCTTTACACGATTACGGGTTACAACAGTATCCATTTTCAATCGGGTTGCGCTTGAATGGATTTTAATCGTTTTTTTAATCGGACCAGTCCTAAATTGTCTTTATGCGATCATTTGTTGCTTTGATGACATGCATTGGTTGTATTGCCTTGATTCACTCCTCCGATAAACGGATCTTAGGTGTGAAAGTCGAAAAGGAAGCCCCCAGTCAGATGACCGAACAATTACCTGTAGCCCTTGTTTTTCCGGTTGCAGTGCCAGCTAAAAATCACAGGAGATCAGGAAAACCGCTGGTGACGCCTGTTGTTTACGCAAACAGGGCCAGTATTACGGCCAGGAAAAAAGTGTACAGGAGCAAAAAAGATTCACTAACCAATAATTTCGCCCAGATCAGGCAAACTACCCTCTTGCAGGAAATAGAATCTGGTGAATTGCTAGATAATAATATACCATAACGGTACTGATTATTAACCCCTTTTTACAGGCGCCGGGAGATTTCCGGGCGAACCCCTATGCCTACCGCTCATATATTATTCTGCTTTTTAACAATTAATATTTTACACTTCCGGTATATTTGATGGAATTATTTTACAAAAACCAACTAATTGTATGAGTCTCAAAAGAGTCGTATTAGTATTGCTATTTGCATGCTCGATCCTGGGGGCCACCGCCCAGGAAAAATACCAATGGAAAGAGGCTACTTCCGGAGGGTACACCTACAAGTACGTAACAAACGACCCGATGAAAGCCCGCTTCTACACATTGAAAAACGGGCTGACTGTAATTCTTAGCGTTAACAAAAAAGAGCCAAGGATTCAAACCCTTATCGGTACCCGGGCAGGAAGTAACAACGATCCCAAAGACCACACCGGCCTGGCCCACTACCTGGAGCACCTGTTATTCAAAGGAACTGAAAAGTACGGATCTCTCGACTGGGCAAAAGAAAAACCCCTCATCAACGAGATCTCTGATCTCTACGACAAGTACAACAAAACAACCGACCCCGCTGCCCGCAAAGCAGTATACCATGCCATCGACAGCGTTTCAGGCATAGCCGCGAAATATGCTATCGCCAACGAATACGATAAAATGATGGCCGGTATGGGCGCCCAGGGCACAAACGCCCACACCTGGGTTGAAGAAACTATTTATGAAGAAGATATTCCGTCGAACGCCATCGACAAATATCTCGCCGTTCAGGCAGAAAGATTCCGCGACCCCGTATTCCGCCTGTTTCACACAGAACTGGAAGCTGTTTACGAAGAAAAGAACAGGGGACTGGATAACGACGGCCGGAAAGTCTATGAAACAATGCTGGCAGCATTATTCCCTACCCACAACTATGGCCAGCAATCTACCATCGGTACTGTAGAACACCTGAAGAATCCAAACCTGAAAGTGATCCGCGACTTCTACAACACTTACTATGTGCCTAATAATATGGCCATTGTAATGGCGGGAGATTTTGATCCTGATTACGTGATCAAGACAATTGATCAGCAATTTGGTTACATGAAAGCTAAACCGGTTAAGGAATACAAACCGGCTCCCGAAGCGCCTATCACTTCGCCTGTCGTAAAAGAAGTTTATGGCCCCGATGCCGAAAGCATTGAAATTGCTTTCCGCACACCAGGAGCGCTGGACACTAAATCAACACTGATACAGGGCGTTATTTCAGCTATCCTTCAGAACGGCAAAGCCGGACTGTTAGACCTGAACATCAACAAACAACAGAAAGTACTGAACGCCGGCGTCAGCAACCTTACCCTGAAGGATTATTCTGTATTCGGTTTGAGCGGTAAAGCCAAACAAGGCCAGACCCTCGACGAAGTTAAAAGCCTGCTCCTTAGCCAACTGGACATCCTGAAAAAAGGCGATTTTGATGAAAGCCTTGTAAAAGCCATTGTAAACAACTATAAGCTGAGCGAGATCCAAAGCCTGGAAAGCAACAACGACCGCGCAACCAGCCTGATGGACGCTTTCATTAAAAGCCGTGCAAAGAACTGGACTTCCGATGTTGCCTTTGTTGATGAAATGGGCAATGTTACCAAAAAACAGATCGTGGATTTTGCCAACAAATATTTCGGCAACAACTACGTGATCGTTTACAAACGCAAAGGAGAAGACAAGAACATCCAGAAGGTTGAAAAACCAGCTATCACACCAGTGGAAGTGAACAGGGAAGCGCAATCCCCATTCCTGGTGAAAATAGCTGAAATGCCTGCTACCCCGGTAAAACCACAGTGGCTGGACTACCAGAAGGATATCCAGAAATCTTCTATCGGCAATGCAGATGTACTGTATGTACAGAACAAAGACAATGGCCTGTTCAGGTTATACTATCGTTTTGATGTAGGAAACTGGAACGATAAAAAACTCGCACTGGCCGCCCAGTACCTGCAGTTCCTCGGCACAGACAAGTACTCTGCAGAACAGATCAGTAAAGAGTTCTACAACATCGCCTGTAATTTCAACGTAAGCGCAACCAACGAAAACACAACTATCAGCATCACAGGATTGCAGGAGAATTTCGATAAGGCAGTTAGCCTCTTCGAACATATCATCGCTAACTGTCAGCCAAACGAAGCTGCATTGGCTGCGTTGAAAGGCCGCATTCAAAAGGCGCGCGCCGACAGCAAACTGAACAAAGGCGCTATCCTGAAAGGATTGAACAGCTACGCGATGTACGGACCTAAGAATCCATTTAACTATTCATTGAGCCAGGCTGAATTAGAAGCAATTACTGCAACTGAATTGGTAAATATTCTTCATTCCCTGACTAATTATAAACATACTATCATTTACTGGGGACCGAAATCTCTTGACGAAGCAACTGCAGATATCAAGAAATTGCATACCCTGCCTGCGAGCTTCACCCCGGCTCCGCCAGCCGTCGTATTCACCAAAACAAACCAGGATAAGAACCAGGTATTGTTCACCAACTACGACATGGTGCAAACTGAAGTGAACTGGCTGAGGAACAACGATGCTTACGATCCGGCCAAAACAGGCCTGATCTCCCTGTTCAACTCCTATTTCGGCGGCGGTATGGGATCACTGGTATTCCAGACCATCCGTGAATCCAAAGCGTTAGCCTATTCTACCTACGCAGTTTACTACAGCCCTGATAAGAAAGGAGAACGTTATTCTACCCTTGCCTACGTAGGCAGCCAGGCCGATAAAATGAACGATGCTATTGAAGCCATGAATGGCCTCATGAACGATCTGCCACGTTCAGATAAATTACTGGCTACAGCTAAAGAAGGCATGAAGCAGGATATTGAAACAGAAAGGATCACCAACGATGGTATCATCTTCAGTTACCTTGCCGCTAAAAAGTTGGGCCTGGATTATGATATCCGTAAACAGGTGTACGAGTCTATCGATGGTATGACCTTCGATAACGTTAAACAATTCCATAATCAATACCTGGCGAACAAGCCTTATACTTACTGTATACTGGCTTCTGAAGCGAAGATCAACCAGGATGATCTGAAGAAATACGGAGAGGTTAAAAAACTTTCTTTAGAAGAAATTTTTGGATATTAATACCCGCTATTTTCTTTACAGGGGCAAAGATGAAAATTCTTTGCCCCTTTTTTATGCCACAAGAAAACAATAATTAAAGCTTCCATTGCGTTAAATTCCCGGTATTTTTTTATCCTATGAAGAGACTGTGCTTTAACTGGCTGGCAGTCATGTTGCTGCTTCCGCTTGGCGGATTTATAAAAGAACCAGATCTGTATCACGTAAATATTAATTCGGGGAATATCGATCCGGATAAGATCTTCCTGCTGATCGATAAAAGCGATTATCGTTTGTATTTGTATGAAGATGTAACGTTGCGCAAGATCTATAAAGTTGTTTTTGGAAATAAAGACCAGAGTAATAAAATGATGGAGGGAGACAGAAGAACGCCGGAAGGCACCTTCCACATACTCAGCAAACGATTTGATAAGAGCTGGAGCCGTTTTATGTTACTGGATTACCCGAACGAATCGTCCTGGGACCGTTTCCACCAGCTGCAGGCGGCGGGGAAGATCTCTCCCAATGCCTCTATCGGCGGAGGGATAGGGATTCATGGAGTTGAATACAGTTCAGGGATCAGGGATAATTACGTTGAAGGGCAAATCAACTGGACACTGGGATGCATCAGCATGAAAAATGCAGATGTGAATGAATTGTACGAGGTTATTAAAGTAGGAACGCCGGTGGTGATCCGCCGTTGAAGTAAATATTTCAGCGGTGATTCCTTATGGCAGCCACATATTGTAATTTTATTCAGCAGGTTTATGACGGCATCTAGTGGTGCTGCTCATTGGCACCATGACTCAAATATACATGGCGGGTCAGAATCCTGTGAAGAGCACACTCCACTCGTATGGTGTGTGCTTTTTTCATTTAAGGAATTCGCCTACCAGTTGTTTCCAGGTAACGGCATCATACCGGCAAAACGACTGGTGGCCAGCCTCCGGAAAGATATACAGCTTTTTATCGTGAGTGCCCAGTCCTGAAAAGACGGCCTGGGTTTCGTGGGCTTCTACTCTTATATCTTTCGCGCCATAAAAATATAACACGGGAACATGAATATCCCGTGCGTATGCTGCAGGTTTGAAACCTGGCCCCCAGAAGCCTTGTTCGAGCCCTCCCCAGAATGTGAGGATCTGTGAAAGGGGAGTAGGAGGAATGTGAACTGCTCTCATCCTGCTTTTTACAGCGTCTGTAAGCGTGGCAAAGGGCGATTCCAGTATCAGCTTTTCAGGAGAAAGATGGTATTCAGGAACGGCCTTTAAAATAGCGGCGGCGCCCATACTTACACCCCAGAGAATGATTGGCTTGCCTGATCTTTTATCCGCATACCGGTAAGCAGCAGCTACATCTGCCGCTTCCTTATACCCCACGCTGCAGGTAAGGCCCTCGCTGTTGCCATGCGCCCTGAAATCTATCAGGAAGGTATTATAGCCCTGGCTGCGGAAATAGTCGGCCTCCGGCAGCATATTTCCTTTATTGCCATTGTAGCCGTGGAACATTACCACTGTTCCAACAGGATTGGCAGCGGGTATCCACCAGCCTTCCAGTTTCAGGTTATCGGTAGTCTGGAGGGTAACTGTTTCGTAAGCAACGGTAGGATAGCGGGTAGTGGCGGATTTTGCTATGTGAACGCCGAAGAGGATCATCCTTACTTTCTCGCTGACACTCATGGCTTCCGGCAGCTTGTTAACACGGCCTTTTTCATCGTAAAAATGGGTGAACTGCCATGCATGAAATGCAGCAATGATATTCAGCAGAACAACCAGTACCAACAGTGTCCGGAATCCTATTTTAAATACGCGCTTCAAGGGATCAAAATTAAACAGCCGGTAAGTTAATGCTTACCGGCTGTTTTTAAAGTGATTATTTTATAGTCTTCCTCTCTTTATTTCGTCTACGACTGCAGGATCCAGCAGGGTAGAAGTATCTCCGAGGTTGTCCAGCTCATTTTCTGCGATCTTGCGAAGAATGCGGCGCATGATCTTACCAGAGCGGGTTTTAGGCAATCCGCTTACTATCTGGATTTTGTCTGGTTTGGCAATAGGCCCGATGATCCTGGACACGGTTTGCGCGATATCTCTCTTTGTCAGGTCCGGATCATGTGTTAACCGTTCCATGATCACATATGCATAGATGCCTTGTCCTTTTATATCGTGCGGATAACCTACCACGGCGCTTTCTACTACGCCGGCGTGCATGTTGATGGCGTTTTCCACTTCAGCGGTGCCGATACGGTGACCGCTTACGTTCAGTACATCATCTACACGGCCGGTGATACGGTAGTAGCCATCTTCGTCGCGAAGGCAACCATCGCCGGTGAAGTACATATTTTCGTATGTAGAGAAATAAGTTTTGCGGAAACGTTCATGATCGCCATAGGTGCTGCGAAGCATACCAGGCCATGGGAATTTGATACAGAGGTTCCCGCTTACGCCATTTCCTTTCAGCTCTTTACCATTTTCATCTACCAACACCGGTTGTACCCCAGGCAAAGGCAGGGTGGCATATCCTGGTTTCTCTTTGGTGATACCGGCAATAGGAGTGATCATAATACCCCCTGTTTCTGTTTGCCACCAGGTATCCACGATCGGGCATCTTCCTTTTCCGATATGATCTTTGAACCAATGCCATGCTTCTTCGTTGATTGGCTCACCAACGCTTCCCAGTTTCTTTAAGGAGCTGAGATCCTTATGGTTCACCGGTCCCAGGCCAAAACTCATTAGACTGCGTATAGCCGTTGGCGCTGTATAAAGGGTGTTCACACGGAACTTATCTACGATCTCCCAAAGGCGGCCGGCGTCAGGGTAGGTAGGTACTCCTTCAAACATCAGGGTAGTAGCGCCGGCACTCAACGGGCCATAGGCAATATAGCTGTGTCCTGTGATCCAGCCAATGTCGGCGGTACAGAAGTAAACTTCTCCCGGTTGATACTGGAAAGTATTTACGAAAGTGTAATTGGCGTATACCATATATCCGCCGCAGGTATGCACCACTCCTTTAGGTTTACCTGTAGAACCTGAAGTATATAAGATGAAGAGTAAATCTTCTGCGTCCATTTCTTCAGCCGGACAGGCAGGATTTCCCATTGTTTCTACTTGTTTGATCTCGTCTTCCCACCAAACGTCCCTGCCTTTCAGCATGCTGACAGGAGTGCGGGTACGGGTGCAAACGATCACTTTTTTAACGGACGGGCAGCTCATCAAAGCGTCGTCGATCACGGATTTCAGCGGGATATCTTTAGCGCCCCTGTACGCGCCATCGCAGGTGATAACGAGGCTGCATTGCGCATCCTGTATACGGTCGGCAATGGATTGTGCGCTGAAGCCACCGAAAACGATGGAGTGAATAGCCCCGATCCTGGCGCAGGCCAGCATTGCGATAGCCAATTCAGGTATCATACCCATATAGATACAAACCCGGTCGCCGCGTTTAACGCCATTGTTCTTTAATACATTGGCAAACTGGCAAACCTTGTTGTACAACTCGCGGTAAGTAAGAACGCGATGACGTTCTTCAGGGTCGTTGGGCTCCCAGATGATAGCAGGAGAATTCGCTAAAGTGCCCAGGTGACGATCCAGACAGTTTTCTGTAATATTCAGTTTTCCACCGGAAAACCATTTTATTTCGGGGTCTTTGAAATTCCATTCTAATACCTTGTCCCACTTCCGACGCCAGTAAAAATGGTCTGCAACATTTGCCCAGAAACCTTCCGGGTCCATAACGCTTTGTTGGTAAGTTTGCTGATATTCTTCGAAACTCTTGATCTGGTATGGGTACGACATAGCACCGTGATTTATTGATTATACATTCGTGTTTTTCCTAACGGGCTTACAATTTACGAAAACCTGAATGGTTTACTATAGATATTTTAAAAATTTAAAAAGTTATTTCCCGATATAAGATTCCAGGTATTTGCGGATCATTTTTTCCTGTGGGCCGGTGGACGGAGTTTGCAAATAGCGTTTGTAGTAGCGGATGGCAGCCGGTTTGTTTTTCAATTGTACATCGTAAATACGGCCGATGCCGTATTGCCGCAATGGTTGCCGGAACAGGTACCAGGCTGTGTCGAGAGCTGCAATAGCGGCTTTATATTGTTTCAGGCCTTCATAGTTAACAGATTTTCCCGCATAATAATCGTCGAGGCTTTTGGACATAGCCAGGTCTATACACGTTTGCAGTAGTGTATTGCTTTCCGCATAATTTTTTAATTCAGTATTAGCCAATGCAGCGTAGTAAATGATACCTTCGGATGCGGAATTGTTGGAGTTGAGATAGTCGTAGATCCTGAGGCAGTCGTCATATTGTTTCAGGTTATACCAGGCGGAGATCACATAACTGAAAGTATTGGGAGAACAGTATCCTTCCCTGATCAGCTGATCGCCCAGCGTGGCGCACCTGTTGTAGTCTTTCAGCCAGTAAGCCACACGTATAGCCGTCATTGTTACAATGGTCTGGGTGGTATCTTTCTCCATAAAAGCGCACAGGATACTATCAGCGCGCTGGTAGTTCTTTTTATCTGCCAGTTCTTCTGCCAGCCTGGCTGCGGTTTTGGGGTCGGCGGAATTGAGCAGGTAGGCTTTTTCCAGGAAGGAGAAGGCGGTATCGGGTTGTTTGTTGGCGAACAGGCAAAAGGCCAGTTGCCGCAAAGCATTGGCATTATTGGGTTGGAGCTGTGCAAGTCGCTGGTAATGCGGGAGGGCGTAGACCGGTTTGTCCTGGTATATGCTGGCCAGGTATTGATGTGCGGTGATATGGTTGCTGTCTATGCTTAAAATTTTCTCGTATCCTTCTATGGCTTCTTTGAGGTGGCCTGCGAGGAACGAGGTATAAGCATATAGCGAGATGTCCTGTATTTTGCCTGTGTCTATCCTGGGTTTGATGTAGTTAAGCGCTTCCTGGTATTGTTGGTTCTGGAGCAGCTCCATCACTGCGGTTTTATCGATCTTTTGCTGAGCGAAGGTGGGAAGCGCGAGCAACAGGCAGAGTAGTATCGGCGAATATTTCATAGCATTCTTTTTCCTAAAACTAAATAATTAGTTTTAAAACTAAAAAATTAGTTATACAGGGACAGCATGAATAAAGCCTCCATTGGGGGAGGCTTTACAACAAACGAAATGGTTGATTCACAGACGCAGGATGTAGGTAAACAGGTTATTTTGACGGCTTCTTGTATTTAGCAAGAAGTTCTGCCGTGTGACTGAAAACTTCTTCCATGATCTCTGCGATCTTCTGTTTTTCGGCGTTACTTAAAGCCGGAATGATCTTGCCATTCTCGTTAGGACTTGGCTTGTCTTTCCCCCTCATTTTTCTGTAAAAGGTAGGAGTACTCCAGTTGCATTCTTCACAAACCTTTTCTCTGAACATTACAGGAAAGTCTGAGAGCATGGTGTGGATGTCGAGCAGCATATTTTTCTGTTCTGTTGTCATGGTGGTTTACTAGATATGGTTAACAAAAGAAATGATGACGAAAATTGGATTTCATTTTAAAATTGTTGAATTTGTCAATATAAATGTTTACAAAAGTGCAATTATAACCATTAAATTTTATTTTGTTAAAAAAATTTAATGCCTCTTTTGCTCCAATAAAAATAGGTGTTTATCCTGAAACTCCGGCGTTAAAAGATTTTAATACCCCTGTACAATTGCGTGTAGAATTTACACATTAGGTAAGATAAATGATCATTTTGCCTCAATCTTTCTCATTTTTTCTTTCCAAAAACTTGCTGCCCGGAAGGTCCGTTAACCGTTGTAATACTTATCAGTATTATATTTTTTTCGTTAAATTGATAATTTTAATCACATTGTGAAATAATAATTCTTAATTTATACGATAAACATCTTTTAAAACTTTGTACATAGCATGCAGTCGAGTTTGATACACATGGGTCAAAGGCTAAAACAAATCCTGAAACATAAGAAGATTAAGATCGTTGATTTTGCAGAGATGGCAGGTTTCACAAACCAGATTGCGCACTACCATCTTAGGAAAAGCGATATGAAGCGCAGTACAATGGAACGTTTTTGCTCGCTCATAGGAATTACCCCCGAAGAATTTCTCAGGTGGAATAGCGGGCTGCAGATGAATGGTTCCCAGTTGCATCATGGCAACCGCATGCAACAGATCATTGCCGAGAAGGGATTGAACAAGAGCAAACTCGCTGGCCGATTGAAGATCAGCCGGCGGACGATGTACAATTTTTTTGAAAAGGACTCCTTCTCACCCGATGAACTGGATCGCGTGGCGAAAGGACTTGATATGACGGTTGAAGCCTTCCTTAATCCCGGTATGATACAGGAGGGAACAAGGTTTGCCGAGAATGAGGAACTGATGATATTAAGAGAGAAGTATTACAAATTACTGGAAGAAAATAACCTGTTGCTGAAAGAGAACCTGCAGCAACGGGAAGAGATCTTACAGCTTAAAAAAGAGCTCGCCGGACACCGTAAATAAATGTGTTTATACCCTGATAATGTGGACGTTACTTTGATTTTTTATTTTTTATTTAGATCGTGAATATGTTACATTTGTAAGTACTCAAATAACCTAGTAATACCCAAATAATCCATTAAACCATGTCCGTTCCATACACTATCCATGAAGGAGCCAGGTTAAGAAGAATTCTGCGGCGTAAAGAAGTGGTTATCCTGCAGTATGCTAAAAAAGTGAGTATGAGTCCCCAGGGGCTGTATCGTTATTTCTGGCAGGCAAACATCAAAAAAAGTAAGCTCGCTGCATTGCTTGCAGCTGTTCCCGTTTCCCAGGAAGAATTCTACCATTGGAGTTCGATTGAAGGCGCGCCATGTCACCAGGGCGAATTGCTGCTGCTGCATTTGGCAAAGCTGGGGATGAAGATCGAGCGGTTCGCAGAATCGTTACAGTTATCGCCTTCGCAACTTTTCGAATGGGTAGATGCGCCTGTATTCAGTGCGTTGCAACTGGAGAAGCTCTCCGGCTTATTCCCCGATCTCTCGTTCCTTGAAACACCTCAGCTTTTCAGCCAGGAAATTAACTGGAGGGAGGCTTATCTCGATGTTTGCGAGGCCAATCATCAGCATATCCGTAAGATCGCGACACTGGAGCAAAAAATAATGGATCTGGAATCTATCGTCTCGAAATAAGCTCCCCCCTGCCTATATCAAACAACCGGAGCTGTATCTAATGCAAAATATTCTGCTACTTCTTTCCAGTTATTTACCCTGCGGTAATCAGTAAGCAACAGGTTATGCGGAGCTGTAAATAACAACGGCTTTCCTTTGAATGTACTTAAGTTCTTATCGTGGTCGTCTATCATGTAATCTGCTTCCACAATTGTTTTAGCTCCACAAAACACAATGTTTCTCCAACTGATGAACGGGAAATGTTCGTTCAGCCATGCCAGTTTCTCAGTCAGGGAATGCGGGAATTCCATTGCTGCCGAAACAACAAATATCTCGTGCTGCTCGCTCAATGCTTTGATCACTTCCTGGCTGTCTTTCATTACCGGGATGCCCCTGAAAAAGCCGGGTGTTTGCAATATTTTGTAAGCTACCCCTTCAGGAAAGGCGCTGCCTTCCGGAACGTTGTCCAAAGCAGCCGGATCAATGGACACGCCATACTGTTGCTCATATACGTCTAATAAATGCTGAGTCAGATCGGCCATTACGTTGTCCATGTCAATTGCTATTCTTGCCATAATTTGCGGTTTTGTGCAAAGTTATGCGATATTTTGCGAAATATTGCAGAATATTTCATAATATTGCAAAAAATGGCAGTTTTATGCTGAAGGAAGAAAGGCTGGATTATATCCTCCGTAAACTACAAACAGATCATAAAGTGTTGCAAACCGAACTAAGCAACGATTTGCAGGTATCGGAAGATACTGTACGCCGCGATCTGGAATCTTTAGCTCAAACCGGCCAGCTGATCAAGGTTAGGGGAGGCGCTATTCCCCATTCTCCCAATCCTTATTCCTTTAAAGACAGGATCAAACATCACCAGGATGATAAGCGCAACATGGCGGAAAAAGCCCTGCAATTCCTGCACAACGGGCAAACGATCATCCTCGATGGTGGTACATCCACACTTACCCTCGTCAAATTATTTCCCCCCAATCTGCATATCAAGGTTATCACGAACAGCGTCCCTATCGTATCTCAACTGATTGAGCACCCGGTGATCGAAGTTGTTTTTACAGGGGGCTTGATAGGAAAAGACTCGCAAACAGCAGGAGGGCTCGACACTATCAGGATGCTTGAAAAAGTAAGAGCGGATATCTGTTTTTTAGGCATCTGCAGCCTGCATCCTACAGCCGGCGTAACAGGGCTGGAACTCGGGGAAGCGGATGTTAAAAGTGTGATGGTAGCATCGGCCTATAAAACCATCGCTTTATCCACAACCGATAAAATGGGTACTGCAGAACCATTCAAAGTATGTAATATTACAGATCTGGATACGATCGTAACAGATAATCCGGATCTTCCATCCGTTAAGCCATATATAAACCTTGGAATTCAGGTTATTTAAAATCTTTAATTCCTTATTCTGTCGAAGATGTTATCAGATGTCACAATGATAGTGGACAATAAGAGAGCAGCCCGGATTGCTGTAAGTTCTTTATTCTTCCTGACTGGGCTATGTTTTGCCAGTTGGGCGTCCCGCATCCCGGATATTCAGCAGATGCTGAAACTGAACGATGCCGGGCTGGGAGGAGTTTTGCTGGCTTTACCGGTAGGCTCTATTATATCGTTACCTATTGCAGGTATCCTTGTTTCCAAGTATGGAAGCCGGCAGGTGTTGCTGCTGGCGGCTATCGCGTATTCTATAGTGTTGCCGGTACTTGGACTGGCGCACAGCAGCTGGCAGCTTAGCATTTTCCTTGTATTCTTCGGGTTTTGCGGCAACCTCGCAAATATTGCCGTGAATACGCAGGCAGTAGGAGTGGAAGCATTATACGGCCGTTCCATTATGGCTTCGTTTCATGGTTTGTGGAGCGTAGCAGGTTTCACCGGCGCTGCCATCGGAACATTGATGACAGGATTACATCTTGCCCCTTTATATCACTTTCTTATCATTACCCTGATTTCATGGACTATAGTTGGGATAGCAATGAATCACCTGCTGTCCAACATCCGCAGCGAGAACAATGCGCCATCTTTATTCGGTAAACCTGATCTTTTCCTCCTTACCCTGGGTATAATTGCCATGTGCAGCATGATCTGCGAAGGAACGATGTTCGACTGGAGCGGCGTGTATTTCAGAAGGGTAGTGGAAGTAAGACCCGGGTTGTCGGGAGCAGGCTATGCTGCGTTCATGAGTACCATGGCCTCCGGCAGGTTTATAGCCGATTACCTGACCACGAGGTTTGGAGTAAAGAAGATGTTGCTGGGCAGCGGTTTATTCACCGCAACCGGATTGATGATCGCAGTATTAGCGCCTTATTTCCTCCCTTCCCTGATAGGATTTATGTTCGTGGGCGCGGGCGTTTCTGCCGTAGTTCCGCTGGTATACAGCGCCGCAGGGCGTTCTAAGATCATGACTCCCGGTATGGCCCTGGCAACCGTTTCTACCATCGGCTACCTCGGCTTTCTTTTCGGACCGCCACTGATTGGATTTGTTTCACAGGCTACCAACCTGCGGATCGCCTTTGCATTGATCGCGGTAATGGGTGCGTCTATTTCTGTAATGTCGGCGCGGATAAAAGTGGATTGAGTTTATACCACTATCGCAGGCCGTATTTTATGATGATGGATGGAAGAATTGATAGACATGAGCCGGGGATGCTTTCTCTCACAAATTAATAATTAAACATATTATTTTCTCTAAATCTGTAGAGAAACAAACTCCGCCTTAGAAAAAACTATACTTTTTGATAAAAAAGATTGTGTAAAAAGTTTCATTCTCCGTAACTTTGCACGATTTTTTTGGTCCCTCATACGGCAGAAAGATCAATTTGGTTTTTCATTTTCAATAGATTACACAAATGCCAAAAGACTCATCTATCAAGTCAGTATTAATTATTGGTTCCGGACCCATCATTATTGGGCAGGCTTGCGAATTTGATTATTCTGGATCCCAGGCGGCACGTTCGTTAAGGGAAGAAGGAATTAAAGTGATTTTGATTAATTCCAATCCGGCTACTATTATGACGGATCCAATGATGGCCGACAAGGTTTATTTGCTGCCATTAACCGTGGAAAGCATTGAACAGATACTGGCAGAAAACCAGATCGATGCCGTATTACCGACCATGGGCGGCCAAACCGCACTCAACCTCTGTAAAGAAGTTGATGAATTGGGCATCTGGGAGAAAAACAATGTCAGGCTGATTGGGGTCGACATTAAAGCGATCGATAAAGCGGAAGACCGCGAACAGTTCCGCCAGTGGATGATCCAGCTCGGCGTACCTGTAGCTCCTGCCAGAACTGCCAACTCTTTCCTGGAAGGAAAAGAATTTGCACAGGAGATAGGTTTCCCGTTAGTGATCCGTCCTTCTTTCACCCTGGGTGGAACCGGCGGCGGTTTCGTTCACAGTAAAGATGAACTGGATGAAGCGCTCGACCGTGGTTTGAAAGCTTCTCCTATCCACGAAGTGCTCGTAGAAAAAGCAGTACTGGGTTGGAAAGAATTTGAGCTGGAACTCCTGAGAGATAAAAACAACAACGTAGTTATTATCTGTACCGTTGAAAACCTTGATCCGATGGGTATTCACACGGGCGACTCCATCACTGTTGCTCCTGCAATGACGCTCAGTGATACCGCATTCCAGGATATGCGTAACAAGGCAATGATGATGATGCGCGACCTCGGTAACTTCGCCGGCGGTTGTAACGTACAGTTCTCTCTCAATCCTGAAACCGAAGAACTGATCGCCATCGAGATCAATCCCCGCGTAAGCCGCTCCTCTGCGCTGGCTTCCAAAGCAACCGGTTATCCTATCGCTAAAATTGCCGCTAAGCTGGCAATTGGCTACACCCTGGATGAACTGGAAAACCAAATCACAAAAACTACTTCAGCTTTCTTTGAACCGGCATTAGACTACGTGATCGTAAAAATGCCTCGCTGGAACTTCGACAAATTCAAAGGAGCAGACGATACTTTAGGTCTTCAGATGAAATCTGTAGGCGAGGTAATGGCTATCGGCCGCACCTTCCCTGAAGCGCTTCAAAAAGCCTGTCAGAGCCTCGAAAACGATGCACTGGGTCTTGGCTACTATGGCAAGTCGCTGATGAAGTCTGAACAACTGATGGAAAAACTGAAACGCCCGACCTGGGATCGCATCTTCCGTATTAAAGATGCGCTGATGGCAGGTGTTTCTGTAAAACATATTCACCAGCTCACGTATATCGATCGTTGGTTCCTGAACCAGATCCAGGATATCGTGAACATGGAAAAGCAACTGGGAGAACTGGACCTCGAAACCATTACGCCAGAACTGTTGAGAGATGCCAAGAAACTGGGCTTCTCCGACGCGCAGCTGGCAGTGATCCTGGGCAACTGCGACGAGGACGAAGTATATGCGAAACGTAAAGAATTAGGCATCAACCGTACCTTCAAAATGGTAGATACCTGCAGTGCCGAATTCGAAGCTAAAACGCCATACTTCTACTCAACCTTCGATACAGAGAACGAAAGCAAGGTTACCGACAGGAAAAAGATCATCGTACTGGGATCAGGTCCTAACAGGATCGGTCAGGGTATCGAGTTCGACTACTGCTGTACGCACGGTTTGCAAGCCATCCAGGATTGCGGTTACGAAGCGATCATGGTGAACTGCAACCCTGAAACCGTATCCACCGACTTCGATATGGCAGATAAGCTGTACTTCGAGCCGGTATTCTGGGAAAACCTCAGGGAGATCATCGACCTGGAAAAACCAGAAGGTGTGATCGTTCAGTTAGGTGGACAGACAGCCTTGAAACTGGCGAAACGCCTGGAAGCAAATGGCATTAAGATCATCGGTACATCTTTCGACAATATGGACATTGCTGAAGACAGGGGCCGTTTCTCCGACATGCTGAAAGATTTAGGTATTCCTTATCCTAAATACGGTACCGCTTACAATACCGACGAAGCTATCGAAGTAGCCAAGGAAGTAGGTTACCCGGTACTGGTGCGTCCTTCTTATGTATTGGGCGGACAAAGAATGCGTATAGTGATCAATGAAGATGAACTGGAAGAATCAGTACTTAGCCTGTTAAGACACTTGCCGGGTAACAAGATCCTGATCGACCACTTCCTTGATCGTTGCCAGGAAGCAGAGATCGATGGTATCTTCGATGGCACCGACTTCCATGTGATGGGTGTAATGGAACACATAGAGCCGGCAGGTATCCACAGTGGCGATAGCCATGCATTGCTGCCAGCGTTCAACCTCTCGCCGATCGAAGTAACTACTATGGAGTATTATGCAGAGAAGATCGCAAGAGCGCTGAACATCCGCGGGTTGATCAACATCCAGTTCGCGATCAAAGATGGCAACGTGTATGTGATCGAAGCTAACCCACGTGCTTCCAGGACCACTCCTTTCATCGCCAAAGCGTACCAGGTACCATACCTGAACATTGCTACCAAAGTGATGATCGGTGCGAAAAAACTGAAAGACTTCAAGATCGAAAAGAAACTTACAGGGTTTGCGATCAAAGAACCAGTGTTCTCATTCAATAAATTCCCGGGTGTAAACAAAGAACTCGGACCTGAAATGAAATCTACCGGTGAAGCTATCCGCTTTATTAAAGATCTGCGCGATCCGTACTTCAGACAACTGTTCAAAGAAAAGAGCATGTACCTGAGCAAGTAAGGGTATTCACATAACGGGCAAAGGGCTGTTTCTACCAGGTAGAGACAGCCCTTTGTTTTTATGCTCACACAATAAAATTGTTGATATAGTCCTTTAAAAAAACAGAGCCTGATGAAAATCAGGCTCCTTCTTTTCCCTCAAAATAACCATTAAAGACACGACTATTGAATCTTGATACAATCCATATAGCGTGACCGGTAATGCATTTTACAAATAATATTATATTTAAAAGAGATGTTAACTAATTAATAACAGATGAGTGAAACTATAATATTTTAATAATTGATTTTAAATATATTAAAAATATAGTATCAATTTTTAATCTAATGAGTTTGCAGGCTATTTTCAGCAAGTTTTCAAGTGTTCATATATAAATATTATGGCTGGAAGACAGGCGGGTCTTAACATTCGTAAAACATTTCGAGGTGCTTCATTCCCTATTTTTACAGCCGTTAGTTAACCTTTTTCTATGGAACCTGAGAGCGTTGTTAGTCCCTGGAATCGCCATCCTTTTATTCGGCTTATCCTTCCTTTCACAGGAGGCATATTGGGGCAGGTATATTATCCGCTGCCCGTTCCGGCCATAAAATGTGTTTTTATTGGTTGCATCGTTTGCCTGGTATTGCTGCAAAACCTGCCAATTGCAACCAAAGGATATTACAACGCAATATCCGGTTTTATTGTATTGGCGTTATTGTTTGCTGCCGGCGCCTGGATAACCTGGAAGGTAGATATTAAACAGGATCGCCGTTATTTCGGCAACAGGTATGCAGGGGGAGCATTCCTGCTGATAGAAGTAAATTCCTTACCGGAAGAAAAGGCTAATTCATACAAAGCGCTGGGTATGGTGAGTGCCGTTATTGGCCCTTGCGGGTTGGTTTCAACAAGCGGTCAGCTGATCCTCTACTGGCCAAAACAACTTCAATTGCGTAAAGGCAGCCGCTTTTTAACAAGGGCGGTTCCACAAAGGATCGCTAATTCCGGGAACCCCGGAAGCTTCGATTACGAACAGTTCTGCGCCCGGCAGCAACTATTCTGCCAGGCATACATCACCCAGGCTGCTTATTTTCCGCTGCAAACCCGTCGGCACACCGACTGGATTGAAAACCTGGCCGGCTGGTGCCTGCAACAACTGAAAAAATACATAGGAAACGGTCCCGAAGCCGGGATGGCGGAAGCCTTATTGATTGGCTACCGGCAGGATATGGATAAAGAAGTGGCCCGCGCTTACTCCAACGCCGGTATTGTGCATGTAATTGCGATATCAGGAATGCACCTGGCATTGCTATACAGTTCGCTGCTGGTGTTACTAAAGTTCTTGCCTATACGAAAATATACAGGTCTGCTCCAGGCAGTTATTATCCTTTTTGTATTATGGACGTTTGCACTGATCACCGGCGCTTCCGCTTCTGTATTAAGAGCGGTGGTAATGTGCAGTGTTATGGTAACAGGGAAATTCGTGATTCAACAGCAGGGGCATAGCTACAACACGTTTATAGCCTCCGCTTTCCTGGTATTAAGTTATGATCCTTACCTGCTCTTCGACCTGGGATTCCAGCTATCGTACCTGGCAGTAGGCAGTATTATGCTGTTCTATAACCGTATTTATGAACTGGTAAGCACCAGGTCTAAATTTATTAAACTGATCTGGCAATCCGTCGCCATTTCACTGGCGGCGCAATTATTAACCACTCCGGTTACTTTGTTCTACTTTCACCAGTTTCCGAGTTATTTCCTTTTGGCTAACCTGGTTGCGGTTCCTTTGTCTACAGTTGTTATTTACCTGGAAGCATTTTTACTGATGCTTGTTCCTTTCCCGTTGCTGGCGGCCTGGATGGGAAAGGCAGTGTATTGGCTGATCCATTTTATGAACCGGGTCATCAGTTGGCTGGGCCATTTGCCCGGAGCTGTTATTGAAGGAATTCATTTTAGCGCCCTGCAAATGTGGTTGTGTTATGGGCTTATCTGTAGCTTGGCCGGTTGGTGGATGCGTGGCTGGAAACAGGGTTGCCTGTTCGCATTGCTTTGCTGTTGGGGAATGGCGGCAGATGAAGCGCTTTGGCAGCTCAGGATACGGGAGCAAAAATGGCTGATGGTCTATCATTCGCCCAGGCAAACGATTATAGACTGCATACAGGGAAATAAAGCCATGCACCTGGCAACAACAGATACGCTGCCGGAATTGGTGCGCCTGGCAAGATCGGCATTGGGAGTAACTGCCACTTTAAAACTATCGCATTACGGCAACTATATTGCTTTTGGAGGAAAAAGGATCATGCTGGCCGGCGCCCTGCCACGTTGTTATACCAGGCAACCCCTGAAATTGGATTACCTGGTGGTAACAGACCAGACCAGCAGTCGCCTGTCCCAACTGCGGCGCCTATACGATTTTAAACTCCTGGTATTGCCTGCCGGTATAAGGAAGCATAAGCGTGAACAATGGCGGGCAGACTGCCGGCAGGCACAACAAGCATACTATGATGTGGATGAGCAAAAAGCTTTAATGATAAATATGAAATATTGATACTTTATAAATCAGCTGATTTTTAATAGCTATTATCTAAATCTCTAAATATCACTGGCTAACTGGCTGAACGAAAATGGAAAAATGATTGTTACGTATTAACTTTGCGACTCTTTTCGGTCCAAGATCAACGGCCTCTAGTTATTAAATTCTAATGTTTTCCATTCATGCAAAAGCAAATTAAAACAGCTTTGATCTCCGTTTTCTATAAAGATAACCTGGAGAATATCGTTAAAAAGTTAGGCGAACAGGGAGTAACAATCTACTCTACCGGTGGTACTCAGAAATTTATCGAAGAACAGGGAGTGAAATGTGTAGCGGTGGAAGACCTGACTGCATATCCTTCTATTTTGGGCGGTCGTGTTAAGACACTTCACCCTAAAGTATTCGGTGGTATCCTCGCACGCCGCGATAATCCACAGGACCTGGAGCAACTGAAACAATACGAGATCCCGGAAATCGACCTGGTGATTGTAGACCTGTATCCGTTCGAAGAAACAGTAAAAAGCACTTCAGAAGAACAGGCCATCATTGAAAAGATCGACATTGGCGGCGTAAGCCTTATCCGCGCTGCTGCTAAGAACTATAAAGATGTTGTAATCGTTGCTTCTAAAGATCAGTATGCTGACCTGGAAAAAGTACTTACAGAAAATAATGGCGCTACTTCGATCCAGGATCGCAGGAACTTTGCTTCCAAAGCATTTGAGGTTTGTGCGAACTACGACGTAGCGATCTCTCAATACTTCCTGAACAACGAACCGGGAGATTATTTCCAGGTTTCTGTTCCCCAGGGCCAGGTGAACCGCTATGGCGAAAATCCTCACCAGAGAGGCGTGTTCTATGGCAAACTGGATGAAGTCTTCAATAAACTGCACGGTAAAGAACTGTCGTTCAACAACCTGGTAGACGTAGATGCAGCCTGCCAGCTGATCCAGGAGTTTGAAGGCAAAACCACTTTTGCGGTGATCAAACACACCAACGTATGCGGCGTTGCTACCCGCAATACCCTGAAAGAAGCCTGGGAAGCGGCGCTGGCAGGAGATAAGGAAAGTGCATTTGGCGGCGTATTGGTAACTAACAAGGTTATTGACAAAGCAACAGCCGAATCTATCAACGAGATCTTCTTCGAAATCCTCATTGCTCCTGGCTTCGATGCGGATGCATTAGCTGTATTGCAGGTTAAAAAGAACCGCATCCTGCTGGAACAAAAACAACCGGTTCAAAGCAAATACATGTTCAAGAATGTATTGAACGGCGTATTGTTGCAAGACAGCGATAAAGGAAACTATATTGAATGGAATGAAGTAGGGGCACGTCCTTCTACTGCTGAAGAAAAAGCAGACCTGGAATTCGCTAACCTGATCGCTAAACACCTGAAATCTAACGCCATTGCCCTGGTTAAAAACCAGCAGCTGATTGGTAAAGGTTGCGGGCAGACTTCCCGCATCGATGCGCTCCGTCACGCCATCGAAAAAGCAGGCCAGTTCAATTTCGATCTGAAAGGAGCGGTAATGGCATCCGACGCCTTCTTCCCATTCAATGACTGCGTTACTATTGCCCACGAGCATGGTATCAACGCGGTTATTCAGCCTGGCGGATCAGTTAGAGATAACGACTCTATCGAATACTGCAAACAGAACGGAATGGTGATGGTTACTACCGGTATGCGTCACTTCAGACACTAATTTGTTGTATACCAAATATTTGAAAGCACTGGCATTGGCTAGTGCTTTCTTTTTTAGGCAATCAGATATTCGGAAAAATTTAATAGTATTGTTTTAATTACTTAAGACCCTTTGTCCTTTATTCGCCAAAATATGATGCAGGAGGCTTCGGATGCCGAATTGATCCAGGAATATAAAAAAACTGGCAATCTCGACATCCTGGCCGCACTTTACCAGCGATATATGTCGTTGGTGTACGGTGTTTGCCTGAAATATTTTGATGAAGAAGGAAGTAAGGACGCAGTGATGCAGATCTTCGAAGAGTTGATCACCAAGCTGCAACAGTATGAAGTTCAGAACTTTAAAAGCTGGCTGCATGTGCTGACCAGGAACCATTGCCTGATGAAGATCCGGTCAATGAAACATAAAGAATCTTTACAAGTCTCAATTGACGACACTACTGTTGTGGAAAATGAAGAAATAAATCATCATGAAGGTGGAATAACGCTGGAAGATCATCTTCAACAGATGGAAAAGTGCATGGAAACGCTGCCGGAAGAACAAAAACGGAGCGTTGACCTGTTTTACCTTCAGGAGAAAAGTTACCGGGAAGTAAGCAGTATTACGGGTTACGAGATGAATAAAGTGAAAAGTTATATTCAAAACGGGAAGCGTAATCTAAAAATATGTATTGAGCAACAAAATGCCTGATCGTCAACCACATATGAACTCGGAGGAGCTGGCTAAATTAATACGTCAGTACCTGGCTGGAGAGCTGGACGACCGGGCTATGCACCAACTCGAACGGCAGGCGTTGGACGATCCGTTTTTAGCCGAGGCATTGGAAGGGTATGAACAACATAACCCAGATCAGCGTATTCATCAGCAAGCCTTAAATGAAGCCTTAAACAAAAGAGTGGCCGAAAAGCCGCAGGCCGGAGCCGGCGGCAAAATAAGGACGCTGTACAGGATGGCAGCGGCAGCCGCTATTATATTGTTAATGGGATTAGGCTGGTACCTGGTTGACCAAACCAGGAAAGTAACGCCAAATGTAGCTTCAGTGCAGCAGGAGAAGGCAGTACCTGCCGATACTGCGCCAACCCCGGCCCCTTCCCTGGCAGCAGCCGATTCATATAAAGAAAAAGCAGATTCGCCGGAACAGGCGAATAAACCTGCCAGGCAAATAACCAAGGCTGAGCCAAAACCACCGGCCCCGGTTCCTGCCCCAATGGCAGAAGTTGCGAAAGCCGCTAAAACAGTGGCTGCAGAACAGCAGGCCGAAGTAGCCGATTCAACATCGGCAGGTCTTTTATCAGGAAAGATAGCAGGAGTTGAGGTGCAGGATTCTAATAAGCATTTGAATGAGGTAGTTATCGGCTACACACCCCAACCGAAGTATGACTCTGCAAACGGAGATCTGGCAGGCCGGAACAACAACAAAATTGTGATCCGGGGCAATAGTTCTCTGAATGAAACAGTGGTTGTCAGAGGAGTAAAGGCTGGCAAACGCCCGGCGGATGAAGAAGCATCAACTACCGACTATGTATCGCCTGTTCCCGTGAATGGAGAAACGGCTTATGAGCGTTACCTGAAATCCAATACCAGGAACCCGAATAATGTTAAAGGAACAGTAAAAGTATCTTTTGTGGTAATGCCTGATGGCTCGCTCCAGGACTTCAGGATTAAGAATCACCTGAGTAAAGAATGCGATGAGGAAGCGATCCGGCTGATCAAAGAAGGTCCGGCCTGGAAACCGTCTTCAGACGGTAAACCAACCAGGGTTACACAAAAAATAAGATTTGTAGCCGGTAAAAATCAGGAATGACGTTCTTTCCAGAGCTGGTTGAACGACTTTGCAGCAAAAACAGGCAATTCCCTGTTATCTCCCCATCCTTTGGAAAAGAACCTGCGGAAAAAGAAATTCTTCCATTTGCCGCTGGCCATATTCATCATTTTTCTGCTGGTACATCCCTGCTTCCATACAAACCAGGCAAACTTTTCTCCCCCGGAAGTAAAGTTCTCTTCCACGGCTTTCTGCCTGTTATGGAGCAATAATTCATGCAGGTTGATGCGCACAGGGCAAACTTCTGTACAGTTGCCGCACAGGGAAGACGCAAAACTAAGGTGCATATACGAATCCATTCCCTGCAAATGCGGGGTGATAACAGATCCTATAGGTCCGCTGTAAGTAGTATCGTAAGTATGGCCGCCAATGTTCTTGTACACAGGGCAGGCGTTCAGGCAGGAGCCGCAGCGAATGCAATAAAGACTTTCCCTGGCTACGGTATCCTGCAGGATATTGGTACGGCCGTTATCCATCAGGATCACATACATTTCTTCAGGGCCGTCTACTTCTCCTTCCTGTCTTGGGCCGCTGAAGATGCTGTTATACGCCGTTACATGCTGCCCGGTGCCGTAGGTGGCCAGCAATGGCCAGAAGAGGCCAAGGTCGGTGATAGAAGGAAGCACCTTCTCAATACCCACCAATACGATATGGGTTTTTGGAAAGGCGGTGGTAAGCCTGGCATTTCCTTCATTTTCAGTAACGGCAACAGAGCCGGTATCTGCAATGATGAAGTTGGCGCCGGTGATACCTATTTCGGCTTCGAGGTATTTATTCCTGAGTTTTTCCCTTGCAACCAGCGTAAGTTGTTCAGGTGTTAAAGAAGGGTCGGTACCGAGCTTCTCTGCGAAGAGGCGGGCAACGTCTTCCTTGCTTTTATGCATGGCAGGAGTAACAATGTGATAGGGAGGTTCGCCATCGAGTTGCTGGATATATTCGCCAAGGTCGGTTTCCACGCATTCAATGCCATTGGATTCCATAAAGGAATTCAAGTGTACCTCTTCGGTAGCCATGGATTTACTTTTCACGATGCTTTTGCAGTTCTTGGCCCTGCATATTGCCAGTATTTCCTGTTGTACCTGTTCGGCTGTTTCTGCCCAGATCACTTTGCCTCCGCGGCGGGTAAAGTTCTGTTCAAATTCTTCGAGGTGATTATCCAGGTGCTCAATAGCCCGCCACTTGATATTCTTGGCTCTTTCCCGCGCTACAGCCAGATCGGCGAATTGCAATTTGCCATTCTTTACTGCATTGTTGTATTTGCCGATATTGAAGTTGATGGTAGCCCTATGACTTAAGTCACTCGCTTTAATTTCACTTTTCTCAAGAAAGGTAGCTGCTATTTGATGCATAAGCCTGCGATATTCCTCATTAAAGATAATTCAGGATTTGGGATTTTTAGAAACGATAATTGAATATCGGTTAACCAGTAATCCTTACTTGTACTGTTTTCTTGCTATTTTGTCCAACACTTCATAAAATTCCGTGCCGTATTTTCTGATGATCGCTTCTTTAAGGAAACGATAGACAGGAACCTGTAATGCTTTACCGTTTTTACAAGCAGGTTTGCAGATATCCCAGTGATCATAATTCACCGCTTCAAACGATTCGTACTTCGTTACCCTGATGGGGTAGAGGTGACAGGAGATAGGCTTTTTAAAATCTACTGCTCCGTCTTTGTATGCTTTCTCAATGGCGCATCCAACAACGCCATGTTCATCTATAGAGGCATAAGCGCAGATGCCTTTATTGACGATGGGCGTAACATAGCCGTATTCTTTATCGGTAGTGTGGGTGCCTGTTTGCTCGATCTCTGCTATGCCTTCCTCGCGCAGGTAAGGTTTGAGTTGAGGATAAATCTTTTTGAGAATCTTCGTTTCGTTTTTATCCAGGGGGGCGCCACAGTCACCTGCCACGCAGCATGCGCCCTTGCAGGCCGACAGATTGCATACGAACTGCTCTTCAATTACTTCGTCACTTATGTATTTATCGTCGATAATTATCATCTGAAAAGGGTCGGTAGCCCGATTGCAGGCTACGTCTGCTCACAAAGTTACATCATTAGATAATTATCTCCACTGCAGGGTTTCTACAAGATGCCACATATCTTCTTCCAGGAACTTGGAAACCGGGGCCAGGGAGTCTGCGTTGGGCGTGGCATCGAAGTATAAAGCCCCTCTAAGGAAATGCCTGGTAGAATCTGTAGCAAAAAATTGCTTGGATGAGGCAGCATTGCCTCCTACTTCATAAAAAGTGCCCATCACGTTATTGTTGGTGTGAATGGCATTTTCATCAATGTAGGAAGCCTTGTAAGTATGTTTATAGGTCATTTTAAAGGCGTCGTCTACCAGTTTGGAGAAGGTATTTTTGCCGCCTATGATCTTATAGCTCATATAGATCTTCCCGTTCAGGGAAGGGAAATCAACGTTGATCCAGTAAGGATTCTCGGGAGCTTCGCCGAAGAAGGAAGTATCTTTAACGATATTGGCATATTCCGGGTATTCGAAAGTATAAGGGTAGTCCGGCATATCGAACTTCTTGTATTTCCTTTCAGGGAACCTGATCTTAAAATATCCCCTGGGCTTAGGAGTTGGCACGTTATCACAGGCAACCAATGCAAGCAACAACAAGACGCTTACTACCAGCGTCTTTCCATTTAAATTCGGCATTGTCTTTCTATTTAACTACTTAATTATACTTTCTCAGAAGCATCAGGACGAACAGTTACCTGCACTTTCTGGATACGCATTTTATTGACCTCAAGTACAGTAAAATCGTAATTATTGTAGTTAATAACGCTATTTTCTTCAGGGAATTTTCCGGCGAGTTCCAAAATCAGTCCGCCTAATGAATCACTTTCTCCTTTCACTGTTTCAAAAGTATCGGGAGGGAGGTCCATGATCCGGCAAACATCATTCAGCATGGTTTTACCTTCAAAAACATAGGTGAAGTTATCTAACTTGCTGTAATTGAATTCTTCTTCGTCAAACTCATCTTTAATATCCCCTATTACTTCTTCCATAATATCTTCCAGGGTTACGATACCGGAGGTGCCTCCGAATTCGTCTACTACTACGGCAAAGTGCATACGGCGGCTTTGGAATTCAGACAACAGGTCTTCTATCAGTTTATGGCCGTGTACGAAGAATGGCTGGCGCATGATTTCATGCCAGTCGAAAGATGAACCTTTATCCAAATGAGGAAGCAGGTCTTTGGTATGGATGACGCCAACTATATTGTCGAGGTTTTCTTTGTAGACGGGTAAACGGGAGTAATGAAGATCGGCTACCCGTTTCACCACTTCGTCAAAAGAGCTGTCGTACTCCACGCCATTAACATCGAGCCGGCCTCTCATGATCTGTTTTACGGTGATATTGCCGAATTTAAGAATGCCTTTGAGGATATTTTTTTCTTCCTGGGAAGCGGTTGGGTCCACGCTCATTTCGATGGCTTCATCGATTTCGTGGTAGTTGACCGGTCCGGTTGTCCGGTGGAACAGTTTAGCTTCTATGTTGCCGCTGAGGCTTACAAAGAAATCGCTTACCGGTTCCAGGGTTGCATGGATCAGGCTAACGAACCAGGCAAAATAGGTGGCAAAACGTATGTTGTTCTGGGCGGCCCAGACCCTTGGGAGTATTTGTCCGAAGAACAGTAGAATAACGCAGATGGCGGCTATCCGTACCACAAACGAAACAACCGGCAATGTTTGCAGGTCTTCCATCTGGGTTACCAGGTAATTGGTGATGAGGATGAACGCGATGGTTAGGAGGATACCGGCAATTTGCAGGGATGCCAGTAATGATTTTGGTTTTTCCAGCAGTTTGGTGATGAGTTTGCCGGAAGAGTTCTGCCTTGTTTTAAGGACATTTAAGTCTTTGTAATTCAAGGAAAAAAAAGCTACTTCTGCACCGGAAACGATGAAGGTAAGTAGCAATAAGACAAAAATTACCAGCAGGAACACCACTACATTCGGAGTTGCAATGGGTGCACTGGCTTGTAATAAATAGGATACGTTGCTTGCCGAAAGGATACCCAAGATGTTCAACTTTGGTGAAAAAACAGAAATATGGGAAAGTAATTCAAGGAATTGCTTTCCCGGCACGCAAATATAAGTAATGTCCTTATACGGCATTACTTGCGTTCACAAGTTAATATTTCAGAAACGTTTAAAACGGCAGATCATCTGCTGGTTCATTCAGAGAAGGGGGAATATCCAGTCCTGAATAATTGTCTCCACTACCTGAACCTGAGCCGCTGTGGTGAGCAATGGGGTGATCTTGGTTGTTGAGGTCCATGCGTTTATCAAGCATAACAAGGTTGTCTCCTACAACTTCGGTGGCAAATTTTTTATTGCCTTCTTTGTCCTCCCAGCTACGGGTACGTAAACGCCCTTCAATGTAAACAAGACTCCCTTTGTGCAGGTATTTCTGCGCAAGTTCTGCCAGTCCCCGCCATAAAACCACAGTGTGCCACTCCGTTTGTGAGATGAGCTTGCCGGCCCTGTCTTTAAAGGTTTCAGTAGTGGCCAGCGAAAATTTAGCTACTGCTATGTTCCCTTCAAGAAACTGTACGTCCGGATCTCTGCCCAAATTGCCTATCAGGATTACTTTATTAACACCTCTCATAGTTGTAGGTTTTTTAGCCTGTTGTTAAAATGTTCTTCTTTTAAATAAATAAACAACCTTCTTAAAGTTAATATTTTTTTCTAATCGACAGGAAAAATTTCTTTACTGGCAGCCGATTGTAACGGATTTAGCCGTTACGAATCTCTGCTGAAGTAGGTTAGCGCTTAATGTATATTTTTAATTTTTATGCGTGTGTCAGAACAATTGTAAGCTGTTACGCTCTAAGTAAGTGGTAATAGTCTTTGGGAACGCATAGTTGTTCAATTGCTGCTGCTGTACCGGAATATATCCGTTCAATGTTGGCAGATCCGCCACCCGGAGGGTGATAAACTGGCTAAAGATGGTTTGATGTGTAAGTTGTTGCTTCGAGACAGCCGAAACTTTTTCTATAGAGAAAGGAATGTTTCCTAATAGTTGTTTAAACATGGCGTGAGATTGCAGCGCCGTAATATCTGTAGCAGAGTCCGTTTCCACGAGAATAAACTCGTGTAAATTCTGCCAGATGTCGTTGGCTGTTCTTTTACGGATATAAATATTATCGTTGTGTTGAAGAATGATATAGTTGAAGTAGCGCTTTTTCACCTGGATCTTTTTAGTTTTCACCGGCAGCAGGCTGATCAGTTGTTGATGGCAGGCAACACATTTTTTTTGAAGAGGGCAATCGTCGCAGGCTGGTTGCTGAGGTTTGCATACCACGGCGCCGAAATCCATAATGCTTTGATTATAAGAGGCTGCGTTATCGGTTGGCAGGAGGGATTGCGCCAGTCCGGCGAATTGTTTTTTTCCTGCATGGCTGTCGATAGGCGTGTCGATGCCAAAGAAGCGGGCGAGTACCCTGTACACGTTGCCATCCAGCACAGCATGGGGAAGATTGAAGGCAAAAGACGCGATTGCTGCGGCTGTATAAGGGCCGATCCCTTTCAGGGATTTGATCTGCTCGTAGGTTGAGGGAAATTTACCCCCGTGATTTTCAGTGATATCCCTGGCAGCTGCCAGCATATTTTTACACCGGGCGTAATATCCGAGTCCCTGCCAGAGGCGGAAGACTTCTTCTTCGGGCGCTGCGGCCAGTTGTTGCACGGTAGGGTAGTGGCTGATAAACCGTTCGTAATAGGGCCAGCCCTGTTCTACGCGGGTTTGCTGGAGGATGATTTCGGAGAGCCAGATCCTGTAAGGATCTTTTTCGCCTTTCCAGGGCATGTTGCGATTATTCTGCTCTTTATTCCATTCCAGTAATTTTTCCGTAAAAAAAATTTCGCCTGAGCCCATTTATATATTATTTTAATAAAATTATTTAGTATATTGATATGGCAAATGCTGTAGAAAAAACCCTATTTAGGTTCAACAGATAGAGATTTCTGAAACGCAAATAAATGTATTTATCGCCAATACGAGTTATAAGAAAAAATGATAAAATTTATTTGCTTAAAATTCAGCAATTAGAAATTTTAAGTTAACTTTGAGAGTAAAGTAATCCTCTCGCTTTCATATGAGAAAAGCTGATTTAATAAACAACATTGCTGAAAAAACCGGCATCCCCAAAGTTGATGTATTAGTCACACTGGAGGCTATGTTTAAAGAGGTGAAAGAAGCCTTGGCTAATGGAGAACATATTTATATCCGTGGCTTTGGAAGTTTCATCACTAAAAAAAGAGCCGCTAAAATTGGGCGTAACATCAAGAAGAACGTGGCTGTGGAGATACCTGAGCATTTTATTCCGGCGTTCAAACCGTCGAAAGAATTTGTTGCTGAGGTAAAGAAGCTTAAAAGTTCTTAATTTTGCAGCCTAATATTTTAGGCGATGCAAAAATCACAAGTTCTTCTGGTAGGTGCCGCGGTAGCACTATTGGTGATATTATTCGCCTTTGGCAAGACCGTGCCCCGGTCAGGCAAGCAACCTATGTCATCTGCTGCCCCAGCGCAGGGCGGACAGGATGTGGAACCTATTGCCTTTTCTGAACTGCTCTCTGTAGCTAAGAGTAAGATCCCTTCAGAAAAATTATTACAGGTTAATACTATTGAAACCAATGTTGTCCGCGGGGATGTAAAATCCCAGCAGATCGCCGCATTCCGTCAACTGTACAATATTTGGGACAGTCTGAACCAGCTCCCGGTAGCAGCATATTATCTTAGCGAAGCCGCTAAGTTGGAAAATTCCGAAAAAAGCCTCACCTTTGCAGCCAATTTATTTTCTGCCCACCTGCAACACGCTGAAGATCCACGTGTAGCAAAATGGGAAGCCGAGCAGGCTATCTCCCTGTACGACCAGGCAATTAAATTGAATCCTGACAACGATACCTTAAAAATATCTCAGGCTATGGTATATATGAGTACCGGAGAGCCTATGCAAGGTGTTGCCAAATTAAGAGAAGTAGTTGCCGCACATCCGGATAACATTGATGCTCAGGTAACTTTGGCAAATCTGGCTATCACATCAGGACAATATGATAAAGCGATAGAAAGACTGGAAGGGGTAAGGGCAAAACATCCGGATAATGCAAAAGTGTTATTCGTTCTGGCAGAAGCTTACAAAAGCAATGGCGATAAAGCAAAAGCCATTGAATTGTTTGAAAAAAGCAAAGAATTCATGAGCGATCCGGAGCTCAAAAAGGAAGTAGATACTTATATCAAAAGCATTAAATAATATTTATTTTTCAATCATTTAAAAACGTATCAGCGTATGCCTTGCGGTAAGAAAAGAAAAAGACATAAAATTGCTACTCACAAGCGTAAAAAAAGACTGAGAAAGAACCGGCATAAAAGTAAGAAGAAATAATTACTCCAGTTTCCCGCCATTTATACTAACATGGTATTCTCCCGGCGCGGTAGTCGGATAAAAATTTTCATATATCCTGCATGATTTTAGCATTTACTTCTTAAATTGCTATAGTCATGCAGGTTGTTTCCATAGACTCCGCAATTGTTTTCTCCGGACATTACCTGCAGTGATCGCTGAACCCTTAAGCAATCCATCATCACGAACGTGAAAGAAATACGCTGACTTTTTATGGTGAGCTATTGTTTTGGTATGCAGTAAGCTGTTCTCAATAGCCGTGTGCATAGCATAAAGGTGAAGTTTTAAAGGTTAAAATTTTGGACGCTTGAATAAGGAACTTATTATAAATGCGGCTCCCACAGGGGTAGAAATTGCGTTACTGGAAGATAAGAAGCTTGTCGAACTACATCACGAAAGTGGCAATCCTAACTTCGCAGTAGGTGATTTATACCTGGGTAAAGTAAAGAAACTTATACCCGGCTTAAATGCCGCATTTGTCGACGTAGGCTTCGAGAAAGACGCCTTCTTACACTACACGGATCTCAGTCCATATATCCGTTCCATCCTTAAATTTACTGCAATGGCCATCAGTGATAAAACACCCGATGGTTTCGATTTCACTAAATTTAAAAATGAACCGGAAATTGTTAAGACTGGAAAGATCACCGATGTTTTAGGGGGTAAACCTAATATCCTCGTACAAATTCTGAAAGAACCCATCTCTTCTAAAGGCCCCCGCCTTAGCTGCGAAATTTCTTTACCAGGAAGGTTTATCGTGTTAACGCCCTTCAACGATATTGTTGCCGTATCTAAAAAGATCCACTCTTCCGAAGAAAGAAAAAGACTGCAAAAAATCGTAGAAGCTATCAAACCTCCGAATTTTGGCGTCATCGTACGAACAGCGGCTGAAGGAAAGAAAACGGCAGAATTACACGAAGATCTGACTACCCTCGTTCAAACCTGGAAAAATATCCAGTCAAACCTGAACGGCGCCCAGGCCCCTCAAAAGATCCTGAGCGAACAAACTAAAACAACCAGCATCCTCCGGGACCTGCTCAACGAAAGCTTCAACAGGATCGTTGTCAACGATAAAAACATCTATACAGATACCAAGACGTACATCCAGAAAATTGCGCCCGAAAAATCTGATATCGTTAACTATTACAACAACGGTTCCCCCATCTTCGATAACTTCGGCATCACCCGCCAGGTTAAAGCCTCTTTCGGTAAAACAGTCAATCTCGATAGCGGTGTTTATCTCATTATAGAAGCTACTGAAGCCCTGCACGTTATCGACGTGAACAGCGGCTACAAAAGCTCCAGCAACAACCAGGAACAAAACGCGCTGGCATCCAATCTGGAAGCCGCCGCCGAAATAGCCCGGCAACTACGACTACGCGACCTGGGAGGGATCATCATCATCGATTTCATCGATATGAAACTCCCCGAAAACAAAAAAGCCATTTTCGAAGCCATGGAGAAATTCATGGCCCAAGACAGGGCTAAACATACCATTCTGCCAATCTCCAAATTCGGATTGATGCAGATCACCCGCCAAAGGGTGAAACCAGAAATCACCATCTCCGTAGCAGAAGATTGCCCTACCTGCAGAGGTACCGGAAAAATAGGTGCTTCCATGCTAATCCTCGAGGATATTGAGAAAAATCTCCAATACCTCCTCAATCATCAACATAAAGGATTAACCATCAGAATACACCCGATCTTATACGCTTACCTGACCAAAGGATTCCTGGTATCTAAACAGTGGAAATGGTACTTCCACTACAAAAAATGGATACGATTGAAAGCCGACTCCAACTATCACCTTACCGAATACAGGTTCTTCGATGCGAACGACGAGGAAATCAAACTATAAATTCCAAAGAAATTCAAAACAACGCTACCATCCCCCGGTAGCGTTGTTTTTTTATCGACACTGGCTTATAACTCCATATATTTCATACATTTACCAACAAATGACCCTTTACCCCTGTTAATTGGTTGTCATGTTTTAATCACATCCATTACATTATGACTATACGTATCTATACCGTACTAACACTACTGTTCCTGGTTGCTACTACCGCATGCGTACAACAAAGCGGTTCCAGAAAAAGATCTAAGGCCAGAGATACTTCTCACTACACAAAACAAGCCTACATCGATCTCACCGTCGACAGCAACTACGCTCACAAATTCCTGGAATCAAATCCCTCCTACAACGCGTACAACGACTATATCCTGAATTTCTACAGGAATAGGGATTTCCATTACGCCTGGATCAATAAGGACGGACTAACAGAACAGGCAGGCAACTTCATTAACATGATGAAGAACGACGCCGCCTACGGCATCGGCGATAGTAGCCTGATCCCGGCCGTGCTGGATACCCTGCTCACCCGCGAAGTACCGCTGAAGCAGGGCGACAGCTCCGCGCCCCGGATCGAACTGCTGCTTACCTCCCAGTTCTTTGCCTATGGCAACAAAGTTTGGGGCGGACTTACTACCGATACCGCCAAAGACCTGGAATGGTTCATTCCCCGCAAGAAAATTGATATGGCTAGCCTGCTGGATTCTATGACCCGCAAGCCTAACAATACCTTTGAGGAAGAAGAACCGGTAAACCGCCAGTACGTACTGCTGAAACAAAAACTGAAAAAACTGGTCGCTGTCAGCAACCAGAAATGGGACTCTATAAAAATGACCCAGAAAGCCCTGAAACGCGGCGATTCAGCAGTTGTTATAGCTGAAGTAAAAGCAAAACTGAATGCCCTGGGCGACCTGCCGGTCAACGACAGCACCAACACGTTTGACGCAGCCCTGGATACCGCCTTGCGCAGTTTCCAGGACAGGATGGGACTGAAAGTGGACGGTATCCTGAAACAAAATGTACTGGACGCCCTGAATGTTCCTATGCAGCAAAGGATACAGAAAGTGTTGCTGAACATGGAGCGTCTCCGCTGGGTGCCTATCGATCCAACTTCCGACCATATAGTTGTCAATATCCCGCAGTTCAAAATGATGGTATACGACAGCGGAAGGCTCGACTGGTCCTGCAATGTAGTGGTTGGCCGGCCCGGTACCAGCACTGTGGTGTTCACCAAAGACCTCCGGTATATTGTATTCAGTCCTTACTGGAACGTTCCTCCGGGCATCTTGTCGAACGAAGTATTACCGGGCCTTAAAAGAGGCGCCGGCAGCTACCTGGCAAGGCAAAATATGGAGATCGTAAACGGCAGCGGGAAAGTAGTATCGCCGGGGTCTATCAATTTCAGCAAGTATTCAGGAAGGAATTTTCCATACATAGTAAGACAAAAACCAGGAGGCAAAAACTCGCTGGGTAAAGTGAAATTCCTGTTCCCTAACGAATATAATATCTACCTGCATGATACGCCGGCCAGGTACCTGTTTGGCGAAGACAAACGTTCGTTCAGCCATGGATGTATCCGGGTTCAGGAGCCGAAACGTTTAGCCATGTGGTTATTGCGCGACGACTCTTCCTGGACAGAACAGAAGATCGATGAAGCGATGAATGGCAACAAAGAAAAGTATGTAACGATCAAGGATAAGATACCTGTATACATCGTTTACTTCACCGCCTTTGTGGATGAAAAGGGACGACTCAATTTCCGTGACGACGTATACGGCCACGATGCGAAGTTGGCTTCCACGCTATTCGCGCGCAGGTAGTTTCACGCAAAGAGGCAAAGGGGGGCAAAGAGGCGTAAGGAATTTTTTTAAGGGAAATAAGAAAGCAAAGGGAGAAGAAGTTGATTAAGAAGCAAAGGAAACGAAAAATTATGTTGTACAACACTACACAATCTTCGCTCCGAGACTGTAAAATAAACTGTGTCAAAGGCTAAAAAAACAAGACCTTTAACACAGTTTTTTTTTATGGAACAACAAGAAAAATTTGACTACGAAGAACTCAAACGCAAGACTTTGGAGCAACTGCGCTCTGGCAAGTCCTTGTTTGGTAAAGATGGTGCTTTTGCCCCCCTGCTAAAGGATATTCTGGAAGCCGCGCTGGAGGGAGAAATGGAAGCCTATTTAGACGATGAGCAGCGTGCAAATGGTAACCGGAAGAACGGTAAAAACCGCAAACGGCTTAAAACAGCGGATGGTACAATCGACCTGGAGACACCCCGCGACAGGGCAAGCAGTTTTGAGCCACAGATTATCAAAAAGCGCGAAACCATCCTTGCTGAGAGCCTTGAGAATAAGATTATCGGTATGTACGGCCATGGCATGAGCCTTCGGGACATTTCTG